>NZ_JBITHE010000069.1:0-1048 GCF_044457665.1 Streptomyces sp. NPDC050535 | reverse complement strand
ACACAGTGGACGCGAGCAACTGAGGACAAGCCCTCGGCCTATTAGTACCAGTCAGCTTCACCCATTACTAGGCTTCCACATCTGGCCTATCAACCCAGTCGTCTACTGGGAGCCTTAACCAATCTAGTTGGTGGGAATACTCATCTCGAAGCAGGCTTCCCGCTTAGATGCTTTCAGCGGTTATCCCTCCCGAACGTAGCCAACCAGCCATGCCCTTGGCAGGACAACTGGCACACCAGAGGTTCGTCCGTCCCGGTCCTCTCGTACTAGGGACAGCCCTTCTCAATATTCCTGCGCGCGCAGCGGATAGGGACCGAACTGTCTCACGACGTTCTAAACCCAGCTCGCGTACCGCTTTAATGGGCGAACAGCCCAACCCTTGGGACCGACTCCAGCCCCAGGATGCGACGAGCCGACATCGAGGTGCCAAACCATCCCGTCGATATGGACTCTTGGGGAAGATCAGCCTGTTATCCCCGGGGTACCTTTTATCCGTTGAGCGACGGCGCTTCCACAAGCCACCGCCGGATCACTAGTCCCGACTTTCGTCCCTGCTCGACCCGTCGGTCTCACAGTCAAGCTCCCTTGTGCACTTACACTCAACACCTGATTACCAACCAGGCTGAGGGAACCTTTGGGCGCCTCCGTTACTCTTTAGGAGGCAACCGCCCCAGTTAAACTACCCATCAGACACTGTCCCTGATCCGGATCACGGACCCAGGTTAGACATCCAGCACGACCAGACTGGTATTTCAACGACGACTCCACACGGGCTGGCGCCCGCACTTCACAGTCTCCCAGCTATCCTACACAAGCCGAACCGAACACCAATATCAAACTATAGTAAAGGTCCCGGGGTCTTTCCGTCCTGCTGCGCGAAACGAGCATCTTTACTCGTAGTGCAATTTCACCGGGCCTATGGTTGAGACAGTCGAGAAGTCGTTACGCCATTCGTGCAGGTCGGAACTTACCCGACAAGGAATTTCGCTACCTTAGGATGGTTATAGTTACCACCGCCGTTTACTGGCGCTTAAGTTCTCAGCTTCGC
>NZ_JBITHE010000068.1:0-1334 GCF_044457665.1 Streptomyces sp. NPDC050535 | reverse complement strand
TCCTTGGCCTGGCCGTCGTTCTTCTTGGCGTTGACGGAGTCGGTGAGCATGACGAGGCAGAAGGGGCAGGCGGTGGAGACGATGTCGGGGTTCAACGACAGGGCCTCATCGACGCGTTCGTTGTTGATGCGTTTGCCGATGCGTTCTTCCATCCACATGCGGGCGCCGCCCGCGCCGCAGCAGAAGCCGCGTTCCTTGTGGCGGTGCATCTCCTGCTGGCGCAGGCCCGGGACGGCGGACATGATCTCGCGCGGCGGGGTGTAGATCTTGTTGTGGCGGCCCAGGTAGCAGGGGTCGTGGTAGGTGATCAGGCCCTCGACCGGGGTGACGGGGACGAGTTTGCCGTCGTCGATGAGGTGCTGGAGCAGCTGGGTGTGGTGGATGACCTCGTAGTCGCCGCCGAGCTGCGGGTATTCGTTGCCCAGGGTGTTGAGGCAGTGCGGGCAGGTCGCGACGATCTTCTTGGCGGACTTCGGTTTCCTCGTGGAGGGGTCGACCTCTCCGTCCTCGTCGAGGGACTCGCCGTACGCCATGTTCAGCGCGGCCACGTTCTCCATGCCCAGTTCCTGGAACAGCGGTTCGTTGCCCAGGCGCCGCGCGGAGTCGCCGGTGCACTTCTCGTCGCCGCCCATGATCGCGAACTTGACGCCCGCCATGTGCAGGAGCTCCGCGAAGGCCTTGGTGGTCTTCTTGGCGCGGTCCTCCAGAGCGCCGGCGCAGCCGACCCAGTACAGGTACTCGACCTCGGACAGGTCCTCGAGGTCGCGGCCGACGACCGGGATGTCGAAGTCGACCTCCTTCGTCCATTCCAGGCGCTGCTTCTTGGCCAGCCCCCAGGGGTTGCCCTTCTTCTCCAGGTTCTTGAGCATGGTGCCCGCCTCGGAGGGGAACGCGCTCTCGATCATCACCTGGTAGCGGCGCATGTCGACGATGTGGTCGATGTGCTCGATGTCGACCGGGCACTGCTCCACACACGCCCCGCAGCTGGTGCAGGACCACAGGACGTCGGGGTCGATGACGCCGTTCTCTTCGAGGGTCCCGATCAGCGGGCGTTCCGCCTCCGCCAGGGCGGCGGCGGGTACGTCCTTGAGCTGCTCGGGGGTCGCCTTCTCCTCGCCCTCGGCGTTCTTGCCGCCGCCGGCCAGCAGGTAGGGGGCCTTGGCGTGGGCGTGGTCGCGCAGCGACATGATCAGCAGCTTCGGGGAGAGCGGCTTGCCCGTGTTCCACGCCGGGCACTGCGACTGGCAGCGCCCGCACTCCGTACACGTGGAAAAATCGAGGAGGCCCTTCCAGGAGAACTGCTCGATCTGGGAGACGCCGAAGACGTCGTCCTC
>NZ_JBITHE010000067.1:0-1586 GCF_044457665.1 Streptomyces sp. NPDC050535 | reverse complement strand
AAGGCATACGTCGGGAGCTCAATGTGTGAAGCACCGGCAACCGGCAGCATTGCCGCCCAGTCCACGACCACACCCCGGACGAACAGTTCGGCCATCGAGGTCAGCAGTCGGCGCAGACCGCCCTCGTCACGGCGCAGCGAACCACCGACCACAGCCTCTGTGCCGGCCTGGTCAACGATCTCGCTGACCGGCTGGACCAGAACCGGGTGAGCACTCGACTCCACGAAGACGGTGTGACCGTTGCCCAGGAGGTCGGCGATGGCGGGACCAAAACGGACCTGGCTACGCAGGTTCCGATACCAATAACCGCCGCCCAGGACATCCGCCTCCCGCACCCACTCCCCCGTCACAGTCGAGTAGAAAGGAATCAACGGCGCCTGCGCACGGATGTCGGCGAACGCCTCGCCCAGGACCTCCTCGATCGCCTCCACATGCCGGGTGTGAGAGGCGTAATCCACCGCGACCCGGCGCACCCGCACACCATCCGCGGCAAGGACATCGAGAGCTTCGTCGAGGGCTTCGGCATCACCAGCGATCACCACCGAGGACGGACCGTTGACCGCCGCCACCTCCACCCGGCCGGCCCACCGCGCAATACGCTCAAGCACCTCAGCCTCAGGCAGCGCCACCGACGCCATACCACCCCGGCCCGCCAAACTTGCGGCGATCACCTGACTGCGTACCGCCACAATCTGGGCCGCGTCCTCCAGCGACAACGCACCCGCCACACACGCAGCCGCAATCTCACCCTGCGAATGACCCACCACCGCATCCGGCACCACACCCACCGACGCCCACACCGCCGCCAGACCCACCATCACCGCAAAACTCGCAGGCTGCACCACATCCACGCGCTCCAGGAGTTCGACCGGAGCATCCCCCCGCAACACATCCACCAGCGACCAGTCCACCCACCGCTCCAACGCCGCCGCACACTCAGCGATCCGCTCCGCGAACACCGGCGAGGAGTCCAGGAGTTCACGGCCCATGCCGGTCCACTGCGAACCCTGACCGGGAAACACCAGCACAGTCCGCCCCCCGACCGCGGCCGGCGACAATCCGCCAGTGACCACACCAAGATCGGACTCACCCCGCGCCAGCGCCTCCAGACCCGCCAACGCCTCCTCACGGGAGCCGGCCACCGCCACCGCACGCTCGGACAACACCGCCCGCCGAGCAACCAACGCCGCGGCCACGTCCGTCAGGGGCACCTTCTCGCCGGACTCCACAAAGGACGCCAACCGCTCGGCCTGGCCCGCCAGAGATCCGGCACTCCTCGCCGACACCACCAGCGGCACCACACCATCGCCGACGTCCACCATCGACTCAGGCACAGACTCCACCGGCGTCACGGGCTGCTCTTGCGGGGCCTGTTCCAGGATCAGGTGCGCGTTGGTCCCACTGACACCGAAGGACGACACACCAGCGCGGCGCGGCCGACCGGTGTCAGGCCACTCCCGCACCTCCGTCAGCAACTCGACCGCGCCCGCCGTCCAGTCCACCTTCGCCGACGGGGCATCGACATGCAGCGTGGGCGGCATCACCCCGTGCCGCAACGCCTGCACCATCTTGATCACACCAGCCAC
>NZ_JBITHE010000066.1:0-1589 GCF_044457665.1 Streptomyces sp. NPDC050535 | reverse complement strand
AACGAGCCTGTCCCGGATACGTTCGAGGACACCCCGGCCAAGGACCGCGATCCCGAGTGGTTCAAACGCGCCGTCTTCTACGAGGTCCTGGTCCGCTCCTTCCAGGACAGCAACGGCGACGGAGTCGGCGACCTCAAAGGCCTCACCGCCAAACTCGACTACCTCCAATGGCTGGGCGTCGACTGCCTCTGGCTGCCACCCTTCTTCAAATCCCCCCTCCGCGACGGCGGCTACGACGTCTCCGACTACACCGCCGTCCTCCCCGAATTCGGTGACCTCGCCGACTTCGTCGAATTCGTCGACGCCGCCCACCAACGCGGCATGCGCGTCGTCATCGACTTCGTCATGAACCACACCAGCGACCAGCACCCCTGGTTCCAGGAATCACGCACCAACCCCGACGGCCCCTACGGCGACTACTACGTCTGGGCCGACGACGACAAGCAATACCAGGACGCCCGCATCATCTTCGTCGACACCGAAGCCTCCAACTGGACCTTCGACCCCGTCCGCAAGCAGTACTACTGGCACCGCTTCTTCTCCCACCAACCCGACCTCAACTTCGAAAACCCCGCCGTGCAGGAAGAAATCATCTCCGCACTGCGCTTCTGGCTCGACCTGGGCATCGACGGCTTCCGCCTCGACGCCGTCCCCTACCTCTACCAGGTCGAGGGAACCAACTGCGAAAACCTCCCCGCAACCCACGAATTCCTCAAACGCGTCCGCAAGGACATCGACACCCACTACCCCGACACCGTCCTCCTCGCCGAAGCCAACCAATGGCCCGAAGACGTCGTCGACTACTTCGGCGACTACACCGCCGGCGGCGACGAATGCCACATGGCGTTCCACTTCCCCGTCATGCCCCGCATCTTCATGGCCGTACGCCGCGAATCCCGCTACCCCGTCTCCGAAATCCTCGCGAAGACCCCCGCCATCCCCTCCGGCTGCCAATGGGGCATCTTCCTGCGCAACCACGACGAGCTCACCCTCGAAATGGTCACCGACGAGGAACGCGACTACATGTACGCGGAATACGCCAAAGACCCCCGCATGCGCGCCAACATCGGCATCCGCCGCCGCCTCGCCACCCTCCTGGACAACGACCGCAACCAGATCGAACTCTTCACCGCCCTGCTGCTCTCCCTCCCCGGCAGCCCGATCCTCTACTACGGCGACGAGATCGGCATGGGCGACAACATCTGGCTCGGCGACCGCGACGCCGTCCGCACCCCCATGCAGTGGACCCCCGACCGCAACGCCGGATTCTCCTCCTGCGACCCCGGCCGCCTCTTCCTCCCCACGATCATGGACCCGGTCTACGGCTACCAGGTCACCAACGTCGAAGCCTCCATGTCCTCACCCTCGTCACTGCTGCACTGGACCCGCCGCATGATCGAGATCCGCAAACAGAACATGGCCTTCGGCCTCGGCTCCTACACCGAACTCCCCTCCACCAACCCCGCCGTCATCGCCTTCCTGCGGGAGTACAAGGACGACCTCGTCCTGTGCGTCCACAACTTCTCCCGCTTCGCCCAACCCACCGAACTCGACCTCAGCGCCTTCAACGGCAGACACCCGGTCGAGCT
>NZ_JBITHE010000065.1:0-1748 GCF_044457665.1 Streptomyces sp. NPDC050535 | reverse complement strand
GAGCACCCGATGCCCACGCCGCCGAGCCTCCGACAACCGCTCCAGAACCACCACCCCGACGCCCTCGGCCCAGCCGGTACCATCCGCGGCATCCGAGAACGCCTTGATCCGGCCGTCGACGGCGAGGCCGCCGTGGCGCGAGAACGCCACGAACGCCCCCGGCGTCGCCATCACCGTGGCCCCGCCCGCCAGCGCCAGCGAGCACTCCCCCTGCCGCAACGCCTGCGCCGCCAGATGGATCGCGACCAGCGAGGACGAACACGCCGCGTCCACCGTCACCGCCGGACCCTCAAAACCGAACACATACGACACCCGGCCTGAGGCCACACTCGTCATCGCCCCCGTGCCGATAAACCCTTCCAGTTCCGCCGTGCTGAAGCCGTACCCCTGTTCATAGACGCCGGAGAACACCGCGACCTCTTGGCCCTTCAACGTCCCGGGGTCGATCCCGGCCTGTTCCAACGCCTCCCACGAGGTCTCCAGCAGCAACCGCTGCTGCGGATCCATCGCCAGCGCCTCACGCGGCGAGATCCCGAAGAAACCCGCGTCGAACTCCGCCGCGTCATACAGAAACCCGCCCCGGGCCACGTAGGCGGTGCCGGCCTGGCCTGAGTCGGAGTCGGAGTCGGAGTCGGAGTCGGAGTCGAACAAGCCCTCCAGATCCCAGCCACGATCGGACGGGAAACCGGACATACCATCCCGGCCCTCACTGACCAGCCGCCACAAATCATCCGGACCCGCCACACCACCGGGCAGACGACACGCCATCCCCACAACCGCAACCGGCTCCGACTTCTCGGCCTCAAGCTCCAGCACACGCTGATGGGAACGGCGTGCCTCTGCGAGGGTGCGCTTGAGATAGTCGCGAAGCTTGCTTTCATCTGCCATCGGAGTTCAGCTCCTAGAGGCTGTGACGGTCGGCGGTTGCTAGTTGCCGAACTCGGTGTCGATCAGGTCGAAGAGCTCGTCGTCCGAGGCGGCATCGAAGTCGAGCTCCTCCTCAGCGGGCGGGGTTCCGTTCGCCAGCGACCAGGAGGCCAGAAGGCCCTGAAGCCGGGCTGTCACTTGCGCGCGGACCGAGTCGTCGGCAGGCGTCCCGGCCAAGGTGGCATCGAGCCTGCTCAGTTCAGCCAGCAGCGGATGCGTTATGGCCACGGATTGCGTTGTGGTCCCGAGTTCGCGGTGGAGATGGCGGGCGAGGGTGAGCGGGTTGGGGTAATCGAAGACGATGGTGGCGGCAAGCTTGAGGCCAGTGGCCCCACGAAGGCGGTTACGCAACTCGACCGAGGTAAGCGAGTCGAACCCCGAGTCCTTGAACGCCGTCTCCGCTCCGACCTTCGCAATCCCCGCATGACCCAGGACCATCGCCACATGACCACGGACGAAATCGAGCAGCAACGCCTCCTGCTCCTGTGATGTGAGCCCGGCAAGCCGCGCAGCAAGACCGCCACCGCCGTCCCCCGCCCCTGCCTGCCCGTCCCCCGCCCGTGCCCGGCGCCGCCCGCCATGCACCAGACCACCCAGAAGCCCCGGGAGACCCCCGCCGGCCACGGCATCAGCACGCAGCCTCCGCAGATCCAGCTTGATCGGCACCACCAGAGCTGCGGGAACCCGCAGGGCCGCGTCAAACAGCCCCATCCCCTCCGCGGGGGCGAGGGGCAGGACACCGCCGCGGTTCATACGGGCCTGGTCGATCTCGCTGAGGTGAGCGGTCAATCCGGTGCTCTGCTGCCACAGGCCCCAGGCCA
>NZ_JBITHE010000064.1:0-1770 GCF_044457665.1 Streptomyces sp. NPDC050535 | reverse complement strand
GACACTCGCCCGATCGCAACGTCGACCATCACCTCCTCCGATCCCTCGTCCGCTGCGATCACTCACATCGCGCGACCTCACGTCGCACGGCTGCCCCCAGCTTCACCAGGCCGCTGCGACGACCCGGCGGAGAAGGTCTTTCACCTCCACTCGATTGCATAGCGCCTCGTGGCGCACTCCTTCGACAGCGAAGTTAATCGTGCGGAGCTTGCTGACCTGGGACGACTAGGTTGGAGGTCAAAATTGTTGGTGTATCTGGGAGTTGACGTCACAGCACGTCGTCCCCCGCAATAATTCTGCCTGGGGTTTCCCGGGGACGGCGTGCGCAGGGCACTGTGGCGGTCAGGTCTGGCACTGGGAGGTCGCGGCGCCGGTCCAGTTACTCCAGGCGCCTCCTGCGGGTTTGACGTGGACGCGAATCTCGACCTTGGCGTTGACGACGAAGCAGACGCGGGTGGTGCTGCCGATTTCGATGGGTCCGGTGGTCGTACGGCGAGGGACGAGGGTGCGTCCGTTGCCGATCTTGACCCAGTGGCCGCCGGAGACGACACGGAAGAAGGCTTCGTAGTCGACGTGGGCGGCGTGAGGGCTGGTGTTGGTCAGGACGACGTGGGCTTTGATGTCGCGGGTGTAGATGCGTCCTTCCTTGCCCTTTTCGGCACTGATGCAGCCGTTGGCGGCGATGCCCTTGGTGGAGACGGAGCCGCCGCAGGCGACGGCAGAGGCGTGGGCGTTGGTGGTGGGAAGCAGTAGGGCGAGCGCGGTGGCGGAGGTCAAGGCTGCGGTGCGTGTCAGACGCATGGGGGTCCTTCCGGCGGAGAAATGTCCCATCTTCCCCTAGAATTGCGAAAAGTTCTTCCTCCGCCACTCGCGCAGAGGCGTGCACCCAGTCGGCCTCCGAGCTCCTCGGCGACCGACTGCATCGCCGACCTCATCGCTGTCGAACTACGGCGTCGTGGCTCGGTCATGCCCGCTACCTGTTCCACGAAAGTCCGACGCAGGCGACGGACTTGATCACAGAAGAACCGGCAGACGCGGAGACGGATGATCAGCCGGTGGCTGCTGACGGCGAGCCCGGCTATGTGACGCCATTACTGGCTGTGAACGCGTGCGGCGGGATGCTGCCGCTGGGGACATGCTCCTGGCGGCCCGCAGCCAGTCGCGTCGATCATCAAGCCGTCATCCGCGACCACGGCCTGCCGCACCACAAGGCTCAGGCCCGGAAAGAGGATGTCGTGGAGCGTCTTCGGTTTCGTGACGACGTGATCCCCTGGCGGAACGGTCCTGCTATCTCCGACCTTCAGCGCATGCTGCCAGGTCCGACGGGCTGCAACTGAGCGCTCAGGGAGCCTGGTAGAAGGGGATGGGGATGTCGTGAGCCTTCAGAGCCGCCGTGTAGCGGGCCAGCAGCTCGTCGAGGTTGGACAGGAGGAGGGCCGCCGCATCGCGAGCCTCACCGACGTCCCCCTGGTCGCAGGCTTCTACGATGTCGGCGATGTCGGCGCGAATGATCGAAAGGGAATCGCCCTGAATCAGGACGCCCGGAAAATTACGCGGGGGCAGACGGACGACCGCGTCATTCCCTGGATCTGTGAACAGTTCAGCCTCGACACGTTCCATCCGATCATCCAACCTGAGACCTGCCGACTTCTCCAGGAGTAGTCATCACGGAAGAGATGCTGTTGGTGATCTCTAGGCCGTCAGCCTTTGACAGAGCTGCCGGAAGTGGCTTGGTGGTCGTAGTGGAGAAGCCGGTGTGGTGCCGGGCGG
>NZ_JBITHE010000063.1:0-1849 GCF_044457665.1 Streptomyces sp. NPDC050535 | reverse complement strand
GCACCGCCCCCACACCCAGCACCCGCCCCGCAGCCGGCACACAATACGCCACCAGCCGCCTGTCCCCCGGCACATCCTCACGCGCGACCACAACGCAGGACACCAGGTCAGGATGGGTCAGAAGCGTGGCCTCGATCTCGCCCAACTCGACACGCATCCCGCGGACCTTCACCTGGTGATCGGCGCGGCCGAGGAACTCGAGATTCCCATCCGGCCGCCACCGAACCACATCACCCGTGCGATACATGCGCGAGCCCGGCGGACCGAAGGGGTTGGCTACGAATCGCTCCGCCGTGAGGTCCTGCCGCCCGAGGTATCCGTGCGCCAACCCAGCACCATGGGCGTATAACTCGCCTGGCACGCCGAAAGGCACCAGCCCCAGGTTCGTATCGAGAACGTAGACATGAGTGTTGCCGATCGGTGCTCCGATCGGGCTGGTGGTCGGCCAGGCGGAGACGTCTGCGGGAAGGACGTAGTTCGTTATCCCATGGGTTTCGGTCGGACCGTACCCGTTGTGTACGGCACATGCCGGGTGACGACTGTGGAACTCCCGAGCAGCGTCACCCGGTACGTGGGCCTCGCCTCCTTGGACGATCAGACGCAGACGCGTAAGTACCGCCCTAGTGGCGTTGGCTGCCTGATAGAACTCCTCTAGTACGACATTGGGTGCCATGAGTTCCGCGATTTCGTACCGCCCGAGCCAGTCCACCAGCGTCGCGGGGTCGAGGCGTACGTCCCCGGCCGGTATGACAAGACACCGGCCGTACAGCAGCGAGCCGAGAATCTCGTACGCGGCCACGTCGAAGCTGACGCTCGCGAACTGTGCAACTCTCGCACCCGGTTCGCTCGCGGCCGCCTGCCCGCGATGCCAGCCCATCAGATTCACCAGGCCCCCGTGCGGCATCACAACGCCTTTGGGCGTGCCCGTGGATCCAGACGTATACATGACATATGCAGGCGATGAAACGGAAAGCGGCGCAAGTCTGTCGGCATCCGCAGGGTTCGTTGTACGACAGGCCGCGATCTCTGCGGCAGTTGCCGGATCATCCAGCGCAACCCACGTGCTTGACTCGCCGGGTAACCCGGCTGCCACCTCGCAAGTTGTCAGAACGTGAACGGGTCGGGCGTCCTCAAGCACAAATACGAAGCGGTCCGCCGGGTAGCTCACATCGATCGGCAGATAGGCAGCACCGGCCTTTAGGATGCCCAGCAGGGCCACCACCAGATCGGGGGTCTTCGGCAGCGCCAGAGCTACGGCGTCGCCGGCCTTCGCTCCTGAGCTGATCAGCCAGTGGGCCATCCTGTTCGCCCGTACGTTGAGCTCTCGGAAGGTGATACGCCTGTCCTGGGACAAAACGGCCAGACCGTCGGGATCCAACTCCGCTTGCTTCTCGAAGAGGTCCGGCAGCGTACTGAGCGACAGCGGAAAATCCGTATTATTGAACCCAGTCAGTAACTGACATCGCTCGACGTCCGTAAGCATGTCGAGTTGACCAAGGGGCCGTTCGGGATTCTCCACCACACTCGCCAGCAGGCGCTGGAAGTGATCCACAACGCGTCTGGCAGTTGTCTGCTCGAACAGGTCGGTGCTGTACGACAGCACCCCTTCAACGCCGGATTCCCCTTCCTCAACGCTGAGGGTGAGATCGAACTTCTCGACGGGCACGTCCAGCGATGTGCGCTCGGTCGCAAGGCTGGTTAAGTTCCATGCCTCATCGCCCAGGCTCTGCGGTGCGAACATCGCCTGAAACACAGGAGTACGGCTCAGGTTTCGTTCGGGGGCGATTTCCTCGACCAAGCGCTCGAAGGGCACGTCCTGGTTCTCGTACGCCTCCAAAGTGCGGTCCCG
>NZ_JBITHE010000062.1:0-1901 GCF_044457665.1 Streptomyces sp. NPDC050535 | reverse complement strand
GATGCTGTTGGTGATCTCTAGGCCGTCAGCCTTTGACAGAGCTGCCGGAAGTGGCTTGGTGGTCGTAGTGGAGAAGCCGGTGTGGTGCCGGGCGGGAAGCATTCGCTGAGTCGGACGATGTTGGTTCCAGCGGCTGTGAGTACGTGCTGGACGTGCGTCTTTGCCAGGCCGCGGTAGCGGCAGTGACGCAGGCCATGAGCGTGAACGGTTTCTGAGACAGTGGCCTCGCAGCCTGCACGAATGGCATAGCGTCGCTGCCAGTTGCTGGTCTTCTGGTCTTTCCTGACCTGGGACTGGATCTTCTGCTGGGGCTCGGGCAACAGGAGGATGTGGCGCCCTTTGCCGTCCACATTGCCGGTGCACTTCAGACGGTCCTTGCATTCCCGGCATGCCTTACGGGGGAAGAGGACGGACAGTCGAGGGTGTCCGTCGCCCAGGGTGGTTTTCCAGGGCGGGCTGGTGATGGCGTTCGGACAGGTGAGGGTGCGGTTGTCCCAGTCGATGTGGAAGTCCTCCTTCGTGAAGCCCGACCGCTGGGCGGCTTGTGGGTCCTCGCGGACCGGGCCGAGCATGGAAATGTCCCAGGTCATGGCTGCTTGGTGAATGCTGTCCGGGGTGACATAGCCGCCGTCGACGACGTGCTCGAGAGGGTGAAAGCCCTGGCGGGTCAGCTGTTGATGAATGTCGTCGAGGGCGTCGATGTCCTGTTGCGGCGCCGGGCGGGTGACGACCTGGACGATGACGTTGGGGCTGGACTCGTCGCAGGTCTCGGTCTGGTGATCGCGATAGCCGATCCAGTCGCGCTGGCCGGCCGCGGTGACCTTCTGGCTGTAACGGGCCTCGGGATCGTGTGGGGTGACGATCTCCATCGTGGACCACGGAACCCGTGCTGAGGCAGGATCCGGTCGGCCGTCTGCTGAGGCTTTGCCGGTGTTCCTCTGCTCGGTCGCCCTCCGGCTGGCCCGGTCACGGGTCGACTTCGCTGCCCGCCAGCGGAGTTGGCCCGCTTCGTCGTGCCAGTACTGCTGGACCCAGACCTGCCGCAGGACCTGCACCGACCTCAACTCCCGCAGGCCAGGCGGGGCATCGTCGCGATAGACGGCGCGCAGGATGTGCAGCCCGTCCTCACCCACCCGCAGCACCCAGGCGATCAATGAGTCTCCGCCACGGGGCAGGCGGTCGTAGCGCACCGGCCGGCCGTACCGGTCTGCCCAGTCAGGCGTCACGAGAGCGGCCAGCCACCCTTCGCCCTGCAGCGCGAGTTCCTCCAGGGCACAGCGCAGCGTCTCAGCGACCAGTTCACCCCGGTTCAGACGGCGCACCGCCGCCAGTACGTGGGTGGAATCCGTTCGGATCCGTCCCCGCCGCTTGACCAGACCGGCTTCTGCCAGGCGGTCCACGACCAGCGCCAAGAGCCGGTCCGCGCGGTCGCCTTCAGCCACCCGGCCACGGAACTCACTCAGGACCGTGAAGTCGAATCCCGGATCGTCCAACTCCAGGCCCAGACAGTACTTCCAGTCCAGGCGGCAGCGGACTGCGTCCGCCGCCTGCCGGTCAGTGAGGTTCTCCGCATACTGCAGCACCGACACGAGAGCCAGCTGAGCCGGCGACAGCCCACGCCGCCCGTCAGCCGGATACCAGTCGGCGAAGTCGGCATCCGTGAACAGGCCGTCCAGCCGATCACGCACCCACATCGCGGCCGTGCCCCGTGGACTGCTCGCCCGTGCCATCCGCACCGTCAACGGCGGTATCACCCGCCCCGAAACCGAACCCATTGCCACTGCGGTCACCCCGCCAACCGCCGAAACCGCCCCGCTCCCACCAGCGCAGCATCGCGAGAACATGAACACAGCCACGGTCAGCAGACTTCACCCCACCGAGTGAAGATCACCAACAGCATC
>NZ_JBITHE010000061.1:0-2262 GCF_044457665.1 Streptomyces sp. NPDC050535 | reverse complement strand
GTGGATGCTCCGGCCGTGGCCGTCCTGGAGGCTTACGGCGACGGGGCTGACGATGCCGATGGGGTGCTCGCCCTGACAAGCAGGGTGCTGGGTGTCCTCCAGGCCTGGCTGGTGGCCCCGGCTTTGGAGAGCGGCAGGCTGGTGGTGGTTACCCGGGGTGCGGTGCCCGCGGGCGGCGACGGCGATGTCACGGATCCGGCCGGTGCCGCTGTGTGGGGTCTGGTCCGGGCTGCCCAGACCGAGAACCCCGACCGCATCATTCTGCTCGACACCGCTGCCGGCTCCGGCCTTGACGTCACCGGCATCGAAATGGAACCGGTCCTCGCCGCTGTACTCGCTACCGGTGAGCCCCAGGTCGCCGTGCGGGGCGCAGTGTTGTCCGCGCCACGTCTGGTCCGTGACACGACCGGTGCCGCCGTCCCCGACATCTCTGATGTCCCCGCCGTCTTCGACTCTGAGGGGACGGTTCTGGTTACGGGTGGTACGGGTTCGCTGGGTGCGTTGTTGGCCCGGCACCTGGTGGCTGAGCACGGTGTGCGGCATCTGGTTCTGGTCAGCCGGCGTGGTCTGGAGGCCGAGGGGGCGCGGGAGCTGGTTGCCGAGCTTGGTGAGTTGGGTGCCGAGTCGGTGGCTGTGAGGGCGTGTGATGTCGCAGACCGGGATGCGGTGGCCGCGCTTGTGGCTTCTGTGTCGGCGCGGCATCCGCTGACCGGTGTTGTCCACACCGCTGGCGTGTTGGACGACGGTGTGATCAGCGCGCTGACGCCCGAACGGTTGGCGTATGTGTTCGGGCCGAAGGTGACGGCTGTTGGCCATCTGGACGAGCTGACGCGGGACATGGATCTGTCGGTGTTCGCGGTGTTCTCTTCCGCGTCGGGTTTGATCGGTGCGGCGGGGCAGGGCAATTACGCGGCGGCCAATGCCTATCTCGACGCGGTGGCTCACCGGCGGCGGGCGGCGGGCCTGCCTGGGGTGTCGATGGCCTGGGGCCTGTGGCAGCAGGCCGCCGGATTGACCGCTCACCTCAGCGAGATCGACCAGGCCCGTATGAACCGCGGCGGTGTCCTGCCCCTTACCCCCGCGGAGGGGATGGGGCTGTTTGACGCGGCCCTGCGGGTTCCCGCGGCTCTGGTGGTGCCGATCAAGCTGGATCTGCGGAGGCTGCGTGCTGATGCCGTGGCCGGCGGGGGTCTCCCGGGGCTTCTGGGTGGTCTGGTGCATGGCGGGCGGCGCCGGGCACGGGCGGGGGACGGGCAGGCAGGGGCGGGGGACGGCGGTGGCGGTCTTGCTGTGCGGCTTGCCGGGCTCACATCACAGGAGCAGGAGGCGTTGCTGCTCGATTTCGTCCGTGGTCATGTGGCGATGGTCCTGGGTCATGCGGGGATTGCGAAGGTCGGGGCGGAAACGGCGTTCAAGGACTCGGGGTTCGACTCGCTTACCTCGGTCGAGTTGCGTAACCGCCTTCGTGGGGCCACTGGCCTCAAGCTTGCCGCCACCATCGTCTTCGATTACCCCAACCCGCTCGCCCTCGCCCGCTATCTCCACCGCGAAGTGTTTCCCGACGGCGTCACGGCCGACCCGGACGTTGACGAGGCACGGCTGCGGCGCGCGCTCGCATCGCTCCCACTCGCCCGATTCCGGGCGGCTGGACTGTTGGACGCGCTGGTCAGGCTGGCTGAACTCAATGACCACGAACCGCCGATTGGCATGCTGGACGACGCCGATGATGAGACCGCGATCGCCGACCTGAACGTCGACGATCTCGTGCAGCTGGCGCTCCGCGACAAGTGACTCTGCGGCACCTGATGGTTGGGGATTTCAAGTGAGTGCTCCTTATGAAAAGGTCGTCGAAGCGCTCCGAGCATCGCTCGAAGAGGTCGGCTCGCTGAAGAAGCAGAACCGCCAGCTCTTGGAGGCCTCCGGGGAGCCGGTTGCGGTTGTGGGTATGGCGTGTCGTCTGCCCGGTGGTGTGGCGGGTCCGGAGGATTTGTGGCGGCTGGTCAGTGAGGGCCGGGATGGTATGTCCGGTTTCCCGTCCGATCGTGGCTGGGATCTGGAGGGCGTGTTCGACTCCGACTCCGACTCGGGCCAGGCCGGCACCGCCTACGTGGCCCGGGGCGGGTTCGTGTATGACGCGGGGGAGTTCGACGCGGGTTTCTTCGGGATTTCGCCGCGTGAGGCGCTGGCGATGGATCCGCAGCAGCGGTTGCTGCTGGAGACCTCGTGGGAGGCGTTGGAACAGGCCGGGATCGACCCCGGGAC
>NZ_JBITHE010000060.1:1256-2391 GCF_044457665.1 Streptomyces sp. NPDC050535 | reverse complement strand
AGGGAGCCCATCGGCGTCGACTTGGTGATCTTGCCGACTTCGCTGGTGGGGCTGTACTGGCCTTTGGTGAGGCCGTAGATCCGGTTGTTGAAGAGGAGGATCTTCAGGTTCACGTTGCGGCGCAGGGCGTGGATGAGGTGGTTGCCGCCGATGGACAGGGCGTCTCCGTCGCCGGTGACGACCCACACCGACAGGTCGCGCCGGCTGGAGGCGAGGCCGGTGGCGATGGCGGGGGCGCGGCCGTGGATGGAGTGCATGCCGTAGGTGCTGAGGTAGTAGGGGAAGCGGGAGGAGCAGCCGATACCGGAGACGAAGACGATGTTCTCCTTCGCCAGGCCGAGTTCGGGCATGAAGCCCTGGACGGCGGCGAGGATGGCGTAGTCACCGCAGCCGGGGCACCAGCGCACCTCCTGGTCGGACTTGAAGTCCTTCATGGACTGCACGGCCTCGGCCTTGGGCACCAGCGACAGCGCCTCGATGCCACCCGTCCCCGCGCCTGTGGCGGTGGCTGTGGCTGTGCTGTGTGAGGTGGTCGTCTCGGCAGTCGTCTCAGCCATCGATGGCCTCCTTGAGGGCGGTGGCGAGCTGCTCGGCCTTGAACGGCATGCCGTTCACCTGGTTGTAGGAGTGGGCGTCCACCAGGTACTTCGCCCGGATGAGGGTGGCGAGCTGGCCGAGGTTCATCTCGGGGATCACGACCTTGTCGTAGCCCCGCAATACGGTGCCCAGGTTGCGGGGGAAGGGGTTGAGGTGACGCAGGTGGGCCTGCGCGATCACCTCGCCCGCCGCACGCAGCCGCCGTACCGCCGCCGTGATCGGCCCATACGTCGAACCCCACCCCAGGACCAGGGTGTCCGCCGCCCCCGACGGGTCCTCGACGTCCAGGTCGGGGACGTCGATCCCGTCGATCTTCGCCTGGCGGGTACGGACCATGAAGTCGTGGTTGGCCGGGTCGTAGGAGATGTTGCCCGTGCCGTCCTGCTTCTCGATCCCCCCGATACGGTGCTCCAGACCCGGTGTGCCCGGGATCGCCCACGGCCGGGCCAGGGTGTGCGGGTCACGCTTGTAGGGCCAGAACACCTCGGTGCCGTCATCCAGCGTGTGATTGGGCCCCTGCGCGAACTGGACCCGCAGG
>NZ_JBITHE010000060.1:0-1160 GCF_044457665.1 Streptomyces sp. NPDC050535 | reverse complement strand
AGGTCGGGCAGTTCACCGGTGTCCGGCACCCGCCACGGCTCACTGCCATTGGCCAGATACCCGTCACTCAGAAGGAACACCGGCGTGCGATAGGTCACCGCGATCCGCGCGGCCTCGATCGCCGCCTCGAAACAGTCCGCCGGCGTGCGCGGAGCGACGATCGCCACCGGCGCCTCACCATTGCGCCCGAACATCGCCTGCAGCAGATCCGCCTGCTCCGTCTTCGTCGGCAGCCCCGTCGACGGCCCGCCCCGCTGAATGTCGATGACCAGCAACGGCAGTTCAAGAGAGACCGCCAGCCCGATCGTCTCCGACTTCAGCGCCACCCCCGGCCCCGACGTCGTCGTCACCGCGAGAGAACCGCCGAACGCCGCACCCAGCGCCGCACCGATCCCCGCGATCTCATCCTCCGCCTGGAACGTACGCACCCCGAAATTCTTGTGCCGCGACAGCTCATGCAGAATGTCCGAGGCCGGCGTGATCGGATACGACCCCAGATACAACGGCAGATCCGCCTGCCGCGCCGCGGCGATCAACCCGTACGACAGCGCCAGGTTCCCCGAGATATTGCGATACGTACCCGCCGGAAACGTCCGCACAGCCGGCGCGACCTCGTAGGAGACCGCGAAATCCTCCGTCGTCTCCCCAAAATTCCAGCCCGCCCGGAACGCCGCCAGATTCGCCGCCGCGATCTCCGGCTTCTTCGCGAACTTCGCCGCCAGAAACCGCTCCGTCCCCTCCGTCGGCCGGTGATACATCCACGACAACAACCCCAGCGCGAACATGTTCTTGCTCCGCTCCGCCTCCTTACGCGACAGATCGAAGCCCTTCAACGCCTCCACCGTCATCGCCGTCAACGGAACCGGATGGACACTGAAACCCTCCAGCGAACCGTCCTCCAACGGGTTCGCGGCATAACCCACCTTCGCCATCGCCCGCTTCGTGAACTCGTCCGTATTCACGATGATCTCCGCACCACGCGGCACATCGCCGATGTTCGCCTTCAGAGCCGCCGGGTTCATCGCGACCAGCACATTGGGCGCATCCCCCGGGGTCAGGATGTCGTGATCGGCGAAATGCAGCTGAAAAGACGAAACGCCCGGCAGGGTTCCTGCGGGCGCCCGGATCTCGGCGGGAAAGTTCGGAAGAGTCGAGAGGTC
>NZ_JBITHE010000059.1:0-2723 GCF_044457665.1 Streptomyces sp. NPDC050535 | reverse complement strand
CTTGAAGTCGTCGGGGGTGCCGAGGCGGGCGGTGGGGGCGTAGAAGCCGGTGACCTGGTAGCCCCACGACCCGCCGAAGGGATGCTCCGCCACCGCCATGAACTGCACGTGCGTGAAACCCAGGTCGGCCACGTACGCGGGGAGTTCAGCGGCCAGTTGACGGTACGTCAGGCCCGGTCGCCAGGACGCCAGATGGATCTCGTAGACGGAGAAGGGAGCCTCGTGCACCGCACGCGAGCCCCGGTTCGCCATCCACGTGGTGTCCTCCCACGTATAGGACGACGCCGTCACGATCGCGGACGTGTTGGGCGGGACCTCGGTGCGCCGGGCCATGGGGTCGGCGCGCAGGGTCCGGGAGCCGTCGGGGCGGGTGATGTCGAACTTGTAGAGCTCACCCTCGCCGATCGAGGGGAGGAACAGTTCCCACACTCCGGATGCGCCGAGTGACCGCATCGGAAATCCCGCGGCGCCGTCCCAGTGGCAGAACCCTCCGCAGACCCGCACCCCCTGGGCGTTCGGCGCCCACACGGTGAAGCGGGTGCCGGCGACGCCTTCGTGGGTCATCGGGTGGGCGCCCAGGGCTTTCCACAGTTCCTCGTGTCGCCCTTCGTGGATCAGATGCAGATCGAGCCTGCCGAGCGCGGGCAGGAAGCGATACGGGTCCTGCACCTCGAACTCCGAGCCGGAGTACGTGACCGACAGCGTGTACTCGGGGATCGTGTCGAGGGGCAGGACGCCCGAGAAGAGCCCGTCACCCACGTCCTCCAGCTCACTGCGCTGGCCGTTCACCACCACGGCCACGGCCTGGGCGTACGGACGCAGCGCGCGGAACAGGACCCCGTCCGCGACCGGGTGCGCGCCGAGCAGCGCGTGCGGATCGTGGTGGGTGCCCGACAGCAGGCGCGCCCGGTCCGTCGCGTCCAGCGAAACGTCCATCGAAGCGTCCATCGAAACGTCGAGTGAAGGGGCCGGCCGAACGCCGACCGATGCGGTGCGGACTGTCACGGCTTCAGCCTCCTCAAGGGGGTAAGGGACATCGGTGGGGATGGTCGACCGGCGCATGTCAGCGGCCTTCCGCGAGGCGCTCGACCGCCGCCATCGGCACGGGCAGCCAGTCGGGACGGTGCCGCGCCTCGTACAGCACTTCGTACACGGCCCTGTCCGTCTCGTACGCGCGCAGCAGTTCGGGCTCATCGCGCGGGTCCCATGCCGCCTCGGCGGCGTAGCCGGCGCAGAAGGACTCCCGGCACTGTCGCGCCCACTGCGGACGCCACGGGTGACGGGACCGGGCGGCGTAGTCGAAGGAGCGCAGCATGCCCGCGACATCCCGTATCGGCGACTGCACGCGGCGGCGTTCGGCCAGCGGGCGGGCCGGCTCGCCCTCGAAGTCGATGACCGACCACTGCCGGCCGGCCCTAAGTACCTGCCCGAGGTGCAGGTCGCCGTGAATGCGCTGGGCGGGACGGACCGCCGACTCGAGGGCGGCGAGCGTGTCGAAGGCGGACCGCAGCCCGGACGCGTACGGCCGCAGCTCGGGCACGGAACGCGCGGCGGCGTTGAGCCGCTCGGTCATTCCCTCCGCGAGCCGCCGGTTCTGCCGTCGGCTCGGGGCGTCGACGGGGAAGGCCGTGGCCAGCGCGAGATGCACCTCGGCGGTGGCGCGCCCCAGTTCGTACGCCTCCTCGGTGAACTCCCGTCCCGAGGTGAGGGACTTGAGCGCCAGGGTCCAGCCGTCGTCGGCGTCGCGCAGGAACGGCTGGAGGACGCCCAGCGTCGCCTCGCGCGGGTGCGAGGTCCGGATCCAGGCGGCGGGGGCGGGTACGCGGGTGCAGCCCTGCCCGGCCAGCGCCCACGGCACTTCGAGGTCCGGGTTGATGCCACTCTGGACGCGGCGGAAGACCTTGAGGATGAACGAATCCCCGTACACCAGCGAGGAGTTGGACTGTTCGGCGTCCAGGAGGCGCGGGGCGAGACCGCCGGGCACCTCGACTCGCGCGTCGCGTTCGAAACGCAGCGGGCCCACGGTTCCCGGTGTGCGCAACCGCTCCAGCAGTATCCCCGCCGCCTTGGGGTCGTGGAGGGCGTCGTACACGATCAGATCGGCGAGCGGGCCCGCGCTCGGGCGTCCGATGACGGCGTGGGCGAGACGGGGCGGCAGGGCCTTCTCCACGCCCAGGAGCAGCTGATAGCAGTCGTCGGGCGGGGGAGTGGCGGTGCCGCCGTGGGCGGGCAGCGCGAAGTGCTCGGTGCGGACCAGGAGGTGCAGGCACCCCGGGTACAGCTCGGTCGTCGACACCAGCGTGAGATCCGTGACGGGCCGGCCCTTGCCCGCGAACCAGCGCTGCCGCGGCAGCCACGCGCGCAGCAGCTCGGCGAGCGAGGTGAGCAGCGGAGCGGGGCTGAGCCCGCTCGGACGGTGCGGCGCGGTCTGCTGCATGGCGACACGTCCTTTCAGGGACAGGCGGTCTTTGCGGGGGCACTTGGCCGGGAGGAGCGGCGTACGGTCAGGGCCGCCGGATGACGCTGGGGGCGACAGCACGTCGGAGCCGGAACCAGTAGAAGCCGTGGCCTGCGAGGGTCAGCAGGTAGGGGAGTTCACCGATGGCGGGGAAGCGGACTCCGCCGATGAGCTCGACCGGGTGTCTGCCGTTGAAGGCGCTGAGGTCGAGTTCGGTGGGTTGGGCGAAGCGGGAGAAGTTGTGGACGCACAGGACGAGGTCGTC
>NZ_JBITHE010000058.1:0-2932 GCF_044457665.1 Streptomyces sp. NPDC050535 | reverse complement strand
CTTGAAGTCGTCGGGGGTGCCGAGGCGGGCGGTGGGGGCGTAGAAGCCGGTGACCTGGTAGCCCCACGACCCGCCGAAGGGATGCTCCGCCACCGGCATCAGCTCCACGTGCGTGAAACCCAGGTCGGCCACGTACGCGGGGAGCTGCTCCGCGAGCTGACGGTACGTCAGGCCCGGTCGCCAGGAAGCCAGATGGACCTCGTAGACGGAGAACGGCGCCTCGTGCACGGGCCGGACACCCCGGTCCGCCATCCATGCCTCGTCCCGCCACTGGTGGTGGGACTCGGTGATGACCGACGACGTCTTGGGCGGGACCTCGGTGCGCCGGGCCATCGGGTCCGCGCGCAGGGTCCGGGAGCCGTCGGAGCGGGTGATGTCGAACTTGTAGAGCTCACCCTCGCCTATCGCGGGCACGAACAGTTCCCACACCCCGGAGGAACCGAGCGACCGCATCGGAAACGCCGTGCCGTCCCAGAAGTTGAAGGTGCCGGCCACCCGGACCCCGCGCGCGTTCGGCGCCCAGACCGTGAAGCGGGTGCCGGTCACGCCCTGGTGCACCATCGGCTCCGCGCCGAGCGCGCGCCACAGCTGCTCGTGGCGGCCCTCGCCGAACAGATGCAGGTCGAACTCGCCGATCGCGGGCAGGAAACGGTACGCGTCCTCGGTGTCCTGGACCGTCCCCTCGTACGAAACGAGCAGGCGGTAGGAGGACGGTACGTCGCGCAGTGGCAGCAGACCGGAGAAGAAACCGTCCCCGTCGTCGTGCAGTTCGGCCCGCAGGTCGTCCGCCACGACGGTGACCGCCAGCGCGTACGGGCGGAAGGCCCGGAAGGCCACGCCGCCCGGCACGGGATGGGCCCCGAGCACCCCGTGCGGATCGTGGTGCGTGCCGCTCAACAGCCGCTCGCGGTCGCCGGGGTGCACACCCGCGAACACGGGGACGCTGTCGGCGACAGGCTCCGGCACTGCCTCCGACGCCTTCTTCAGGGCCTTGGCGGCCTTCTTCAAGTCGGCCTTCTTGAGATCGGCCTTCTTGCCGTCGGACGGCTTGGGCGCTTTGGCCGTCTGCTTCGCCTCGTCGGCAGCCTTCTTCTTCGCACCGGTCTTCTTCGGACTGTCGTCGGACGGGCGGGGCGTCACGGGCAGGGCCTCCTCGAAAGGATGAGGGATGGGAAGGGTCAGGGGGTGGTGGCGTCCGCCGCGAGCCGGCGGACCGCCGCCAGCGGCACGGGGAGCCAGTCGGGGCGGTGCCGGGCCTCGTACAGGACTTCGTACACCGCTTTGTCCGTCTCGTAGGCGCGCAGCAGTACGGGATCGGTGCGCGGGTCGAGCCCGGAGGCCTCGGCGTAACCGCTGCAGTATGCCGCCCGGCAGGTGTCGGCCCAGCCGGGGACCAGAGGGCGGTGCGTGTGCGCCGCGTAGTCGAAGGATCGGAGCATGCCCGCGATGTCCCGCGCCGGGGGATGCGGCATCCGGCGCTCGGCGAGCGGCTTCGACGGCTCGCCCTCGAAGTCGATCAGCGACCACTCCCCGGACGGCGAACGCAGGCACTGCCCGAGGTGCAGATCACCGTGGACGCGCTGCGCCGTCCAGGTACGGCCCTCGGCGGCCAGATCGGCCAGCGCCTCGAAGGCGGTGCGCAGGCCGGGAGCGTACGGACGCAGCGCGGGTACCGCCTGCGCGGCAGCCTCCAGGCGCTGGGTCATGCCGTCGACGAGCGGCTTCATCTGCGCGTGACCCAGGGTGACCGTGGGCAGCGCGCGGGCGAGCGCGAGGTGCACCTCGGCGGTGGCGCGGCCCAGCGCCCGCGCTTCGGCGCCGAAGTCCCCGCCCTTCGCGAGTTCGCGCAGCGCCAGCTCCCAGCCGTCGCTCGCACCCCGGACGAAGGGCTGCAACACACCAAGGGTGTACGTCTCCCCGCCCAGCTCCGCGGATATCCACGCGGTCGGCGCCGGCACCCGCGCGCAGCCCGCCTGGGCCAGCGCCAGCGGCAGCTCCAGGTCCGGGTTGATCCCCGGCACGATCCGCCGCAGCAGTTTGAGAATGAACGTATCTCCGTAGACGACGGACGAGTTGGACTGCTCCGACGTCACCAGGCGCGGCACCAGATCGCTCCCGATCTCCTGGCCGGAGGCGCGCTCGAAACGCAGCTCGCCGAGGTCGGCCCGAGTACGCAGGGCTTCCAGGAGTGCGTCGGCCGGGCGCGCGTCGTGCAGCGCCTCGTACACCGTACGGCCGGCCAGCGGCCCGTCCTCCAGATGCCCGATCAGTGCGGGCGCCAGCCTCGGCGGCAGTGCCTCGCGTACGCCGATCAGCAACTGGTAGCAGTCGCTCGGGTGCGACAGCGCGCCCAGTGCCGGAGTGAGCGGCTGATGGGTGCGTACGAGCAGGTGGAGCAGGCCCACCGGGCTGTCCGACGGCAGCAGTTCCGTGGCCGACACCAGCGAGAAGCCGGTCACAGGACGGCCTTTGCCCGCGAACCAGCGCTGCCGTGGCAGCCATTCCCGCAGCAGGGGATCCAGGGACGCGAGCAGCTCCGGGCGTGCGACCGGGGCCGTGGCAGAGTGGGTTGCCGCTTCCGACATGGCGTCGCGTCCTTTCCCCGGAGACTCTAGGAAGCTGGGGTCCGGAGAGCCGGAAACCCAGGGACCCGGAGATCCCGGGAGGCCGGGGGAGTCGGGGTGTTACTCATGCGTGCCCCGGGCGGGGCGGGGGAAACCGCCCCGCCTGAGATCTACGCGGCGTCCTTACGGAGCCGGAACCAGTAGAAGCCGTGGCCTGCGAGGGTCAGCAGGTACGGCAGGTCGCCGATGGCGGGGAAGCGGACCCCGCCGATCAGCTCGACCGGGTGTCTGCCGTTGAAGGCGCTGAGGTCGAGTTCGGTGGGTTGGGCGAAGCGGGAGAAGTTGTGGACGCACAGGACGAGGTCGTC
>NZ_JBITHE010000057.1:0-1432 GCF_044457665.1 Streptomyces sp. NPDC050535 | reverse complement strand
TCTCGTGACTGCGTGCCTTTTGAAGAATGAGCCTGCGAGTTTGCGGTGTGTTGCGAGGTTAACCCGTGTGGGGAAGCCGTAGCGAAAGCGAGTCCGAATAGGGCGTTTTAGTAGCGCGCTCAAGACCCGAAGCGGAGTGATCTAGCCATGGGCAGGTTGAAGCGGCTGTAAGAGGTCGTGGAGGACCGAACCCACCAGGGTTGAAAACCTGGGGGATGACCTGTGGTTAGGGGTGAAAGGCCAATCAAACTCCGTGATAGCTGGTTCTCCCCGAAATGCATTTAGGTGCAGCGTCGTGTGTTTCTTGCCGGAGGTAGAGCACTGGATAGGCGATGGGCCCTACCGGGTTACTGACCTTAGCCAAACTCCGAATGCCGGTAAGTGAGAGCGCGGCAGTGAGACTGTGGGGGATAAGCTCCATGGTCGAGAGGGAAACAGCCCAGAGCATCGACTAAGGCCCCTAAGCGTACGCTAAGTGGGAAAGGATGTGGAGTCGCACAGACAACCAGGAGGTTGGCTTAGAAGCAGCCACCCTTGAAAGAGTGCGTAATAGCTCACTGGTCTAGTGATTCCGCGCCGACAATGTAGCGGGGCTCAAGCGTACCGCCGAAGTCGTGTCATTGCAGCTATAGGGCCAACGCCCGCTGTGATGGGTAGGGGAGCGTCGTGTGCCGGGTGAAGCCGCAGCGGAAGCTAGTGGTGGACGGTTCACGAGTGAGAATGCAGGCATGAGTAGCGATACACACGTGAGAAACGTGTGCGCCGATTGACTAAGGGTTCCTGGGTCAAGCTGATCTGCCCAGGGTAAGTCGGGACCTAAGGCGAGGCCGACAGGCGTAGTCGATGGATAACCGGTTGATATTCCGGTACCCGCTGTGAAGCGTCAAACATTGAACCAGGCGATGCTAAGTCCGTGAAGCCGCCCTGGAGCCTTCGGGCAAAGGGGAGTGGTGGAGCCGACGGTCCAGACCTGCAGTAGGTGAGTGATGGGGTGACGCAGGAAGGTAGTCCATCCCGGGCGGTGGTTGTCCCGGGGTAAGGGTGTAGGCCATGTGGCAGGTAAATCCGTCACATATTAAGGCTGAGACCTGATGCCGAGCCGATTGTGGTGAAGTGGATGATCCTATGCTGTCGAGAAAAGCCTCTAGCGAGTTTCATGGCGGCCCGTACCCTAAACCGACTCAGGTGGTCAGGTAGAGAATACCGAGGCGTTCGGGTGAACTATGGTTAAGGAACTCGGCAAAATGCCCCCGTAACTTCGGGAGAAGGGGGGCCATCACTGGTGAGAGGACTTGCTCCTCGAGCTGGGGGTGGCCGCAGAGACCAGCGAGAAGCGACTGTTTACTAAAAACACAGGTCCGTGCGAAGCCGTAAGGCGATGTATACGGACTGACGCCTGCCCGGTGCTGGAACGTTAAGGGGACCGGTTAGT
>NZ_JBITHE010000056.1:0-3971 GCF_044457665.1 Streptomyces sp. NPDC050535 | reverse complement strand
CGGTCACGGATCCGGAGTCGGGGGTGAGCGGGGACGACCTGGCGTACGTCATCTACACATCCGGTTCCACTGGCACCCCCAAAGGCGTCGCCATCCCCCGCAGGGCTTTCACGAACCTCCTTCTCGGTATGAGGCAGGAGGCGCCGCTGACATCGGACGACCGGTTGGTGTCCGTCACCACGATCATGTTCGACATCGCGAACCTGGAGATCTTTCTGCCACTCATATCGGGCGCCCGGGTGATTGTCGCGAACAGACACCAGACACGGTCCCCCGCCGACCTCGGCACACTGATGGCCCGGCACAGCGCCACCATCGTGCAGGCCACACCATCCGTGTGGCGAATGCTGGCCGACGCGGAGACCGTGGAACTCGCTGGCGTCCATGTCCTGGTCGGCGGCGAAGCGCTGCCGCCCGACCTCGCTCGGAAGCTGACGCACCGAGCCGCGCGCGTGACGAACCTCTACGGCCCGACTGAGACGACCATCTGGTCGCTGAGCGCCGATGTTGACCCGCAAGCGGAATCCGTGTCGATCGGCGGTCCCCTGGCCAACACCGAGGTCTACGTAATGGACCGGTTCGGCAGCCCGGTCCCGGTGGGCGTGGCCGGTGAACTCTGGATCGGCGGCGCAGGCGTCGCGCGTGGCTATCTCAACCGCCCCGAGCTGACGGCCGAACGGTTCGTCCCGCACCCGTTCTCCCCTGACCAGCAGGCACGCGTGTACTGCACGGGAGACCTGGTCCGGTGGAGTGCCGACGGGAGTCTCGAATTCCTAGGACGGATGGACCATCAGGTCAAGGTCAGAGGGCACCGCATCGAGCTCGGCGAGATCGAGGCAACTCTCCTGACCCACAATGGTGTCGAGTCGGCCTTGGTCCTAGCACGTGACACCGAGAAGGGGCACAAGCGGCTCGTCGCGTACTGCGTGCCGACAGCGGGCAGATCGGAGCCCACTGTGACCGAGTTGCGCACATGGTGTGCCCGGACCCTCCCCGACTACATGCTGCCCAGTGCCTTCGTCCACCTGGAGCAGCTGCCGCTGATGCCCAACGGGAAGGTCGACCGCAAGGCACTCCCGGAGCCCACGGACCTGCGCCCGCTGCTGGAACAGCAATACGTCGCTCCGCGCACTGTTGTCGAGAAGGCCCTGGCGAGCGTCTGGGCCGACGTGCTCAACGCTGACGGGGTCGGCGTTCACGACAACTTCTTTGAGCTGGGTGGGGACTCGATCCTTAGCCTCCAGGTCATCTCCCGGACGAGGACCCTCGGCCTGGTCCTGACGCCTCCGATGATGTTCCAGTACCCGACCGTGGCAGAACTGGCCGTACATGTGGAGCCGATACTCGCCGAACAGGGACCGGTGACGGGGGACGTGCACCTGACGCCCTACCAGCGGGCCGTCCTTACCCACACCTCTTTCAGAGACCGGCATCCCACATATCTTATAACCCGGTGGGCCTTCGACCTCGAGTTGCTGGAGCAGGCGCTGGCCGCGGTCATCGACCACCACGACGCACTGCGGGCCCGATTCGCGCCTGCTGCGGACAACGCATGGCGCCAGTTCATGCCCGCCAGTTCCGAGCACCATCCGGTGTACCGCCATGACCTGTCCGGCCAGTCGTGGGACTCGATACGCACGCACCTTGAGCAAGCTACTCAGGACCTCCAGGCAAGCCTGGACACCGAACCCGGGCCGATGATGAGGTGCGGCCTGTTCGATCTGGGCAGCGATTTCGGGCACCGCCTGTTGCTGGTCGCCCACCAACTCGTCGTGGACCAGGCCTCCTGGAAGATCATTCTGGAGGACCTCACGTCCGCGTACGACGCCCTGGCCGGCGGCCGGGAGATCATCTTCCCGATGAAGAGCACGTCCTTCCAGGCGTGGGCCGACCGACTACACGACCTGGGGCACTCCGTCGGCACTCAGGGCGGCAGCCGAACCCACCTTCCCGCTGAACCAGCGCCGGGGAGCATGCCTCACGGCCGCGGGGCGATGGACGAGGACGGCCCTGAGGCGGCCATCACTCTGGAGTTCGGCGAGGCCGAGACCCGCAGGCTTCTCGACGAAGCAAAGGTCGGGCTTCCGGCTCGGATCACCGAGGTGGTGCTCACCGCGCTGGCCCACGTGACCGGGGATTGGGCCGCCAGCGAGCGGTGCGTCGATTTGACCGTGTCAGGCCGGAGCATGCCGCTTGACGACGTGGATCTCTCACGGACAGTTGGCTGCTTCGACCTCGTCTGCACCGCTGATCTCGCGGCCCTGGCCACAGACCACCCCGGTTCCACCCGGACGGTTGTACGTGACGCGCTCGCGAGTCCGCTGAGCCGAGGACGGGAGTCAGGTCTCCTCCGAGTCACTAACGTCGACGCCGGACGCGAGTCGCCGGGCTCACAGTCGGCGGTCATCAGCCTGGCTTGCCTGGGAGAGACGGAAGTACCCCCTACCCGCCTGGGGACGCTCCCCGACGACGAGGTACCAGCAGTTCTTGGCCATCGCAACCCGGTCATCCACTCGATCAGCATCACTGCCCGCGTATACCACGGGCGACTCGTTGTGGAACTGGCGTACTCACCGAAGGTCCACGAAAAGGAAAGAGTCGAACAACTCGCCCAGTCCCTGGAGCGGATCATCACGGAGTTGGCTACCGAGCAGGCGTCACACCATGACGGCCCGCTCACAGCCGATCAGTTCCCCTTTGCAGGACTTGACCAGACAGCTCTGGAATCAATTCTCGAAAGGTTCTCGAAGTGAGCAACGTCGAAAACATCTACAAGCTCACATCATTGCAGTCCGGGATGCTGTTCCACGTCCTGTACGAGTCCGCAGACGTGAACCCCTATGTCGCACAGTCCTGCGACGAGTTCGTCGGTCCTCTGGACGCGTCGCGTCTGAGGGATGCGTGGCAGGCGGTAGTCGACCGCCATACGGCGTTACGCAGCGCCTTCGTGTGGGAGGGACTCGACGAACCAGTCCAGGTCGTGCAACGGCAGGTCGAGGTGCCCTTCGAAGAACTGGACTGGAGAGGCTGTCTGGCGGACGAGCAGGAGACAAGGCTTCAGGAACTGCTGCGCGAGGACAGGTTGCGCGGGTTCGATCTGGCCGCCGCACCCCTCCTACGGTTCACGGTGGCCCGGCTGGCCGATGAGCGCTCGGTAGTGCTGTGGTCCTTCCACCACTTGCTGCTGGACGGCTGGAGTGCGCAGTTGGTGCAGAAGGAGGTCTACGCCCACTACCGTGCCTCGCTGTCCGATGGTTCACCGCAGCTGGAGACCCCCGTTCCCTACGCGCGGCACATCGAGTGGTTGAGCAAGCAGTCCCGGTCGGAGGCGGAGACGTTCTGGCGTGACACGCTGAGAAACTTCGAGGCGCCGACAGGCTTTGGGGTGGACCGGGCGACCGGTGACGTCGGCTACGGCGACATCACCGTGAACTTCGACACCGAACTGTCCGTACAGCTAAAAGAGTTCGCGCGGGCCCATCGGGTGACGGTGAATACGGTAGTGCAGGGCGCCTGGGCGCTACTGCTGTCCCGCTACAGCGGCAGCGACGACATCGTGTACGGCTGCACTGTCTCCGGACGCCCAGCCGAACTGCCCGGAGCGGAGTCGATAGTTGGCCTTCTCATCAACACGCTGCCGGTACGGGTACGCATCCGCCAGGACGCTTGCGTAGACGAATGGCTGCGGGACCTGCAGGAGCATCAGGTCTGGCTGCGGCAGTACGAGTACAGCGCGCTGGCCGATATACAGGGCTGGAGCGGCATGGTAAAGGGCGAGCCACTCTTCAGGTCCATCTTCGTTTTCCAGAACTATCCCAAGGCACTGGAGTCCTCGGACCTTCCTGAAGGACTCGAAGTGGGGGCCCCCGGGGGGGGGCCCCCCCCCCCCACCACCCCCCCCCCGGCCCCCCCCCACCCCCCAAAAAAGCCATCGGCCGGCGTATACATAGAACCCGCGGGGTTGGTTAGGG
>NZ_JBITHE010000055.1:0-4275 GCF_044457665.1 Streptomyces sp. NPDC050535 | reverse complement strand
GCCGCCCGGACGCCAACAGCACGACTCCGACGACGACTCCGACGGAACGAACTCGGACGAATCCGACTGGAGCGCACCGTCCCCCACCCCAGCCGGTTCGTCCACGGCCCCGCCCTTCACCTGGGTGCAGCCGCCCATCGCCGCGCCCACGCCTGTGCACGCACCGCCCTCGCCCGAGCCTGTACGGGAGGACGAGGCGGAACAGAGCGAGCCGTTCGACGCCTCGTCCCTGGTGACCTACGTCCTGCCGGACAGCCTTCCGGAGGGGCCGTTCGACGCGGGAACACTGTGGGCGCAGGCACCCGCGCTGGAATCCTTCGCGGTGGTCACCTCCTCCGCCCAGGGTCTGACGGTGCCGCTGCGGTAC
The DNA here is from genome assembly GCF_044457665.1 of Streptomyces sp. NPDC050535. Taxonomy (NCBI): domain Bacteria; kingdom Bacillati; phylum Actinomycetota; class Actinomycetes; order Kitasatosporales; family Streptomycetaceae; genus Streptomyces; species Streptomyces sp. NPDC050535. The sequence goes on along the minus strand of NZ_JBITHE010000055.1, from coordinate 3,908 downwards.
CCGGACGACCGTACGACCGCCGAGTGGGACAGCCCGTGGGACGGCAACGACGCCTTCAACGCCGTGATGGAACCGGCCGACAAGTACCTCGCCCTCGTCGTCGAGCGAGCTGAGCGCACCCGGACGGACCCCCATGCCGCCAAGGAGGAAAGGGACGCCGCGGAGCACTTGTTGAAAACCAACAAACTGCTGGAGGACGATGGCTGGCGCCCCGAGTACCGCAGTGAGTTCCTGCGAACGCAGATGCTTCTCGGGGAGAGCGGGCTGCTCGACGACCTGCCCCGCGAACTCGTGATCAACCCCAACTGGTCGCGGGAGCACGGCATGCCGGACCCCGAGGACTCGCCCTGGGCCCTTGTCGACCCCGCCGACCCGACCGGCCCGGTGGGCGGTTCGCTGCGCGGCACCGAAGGAGTGTCCGCCCGGTTCCACACCTGGCTGAACGGGGCCGGCGGCGACAGCGGCTGGCTGTCCGTCTGGGCGGATGAACAGGCGGGCGGGTCGATCAACACCGAGTCCCAGCGGTTCAAGGTGATGATCAGCCACTTCCGTCCGCCCAAGTCCGGCGACGGGTATCACACGGCGGGGCTGAACAGCGGCCTCCAGCACGACACTTGGCAGTCGGACGGCCGCGAGTACCCGGTCACGCGATTCGACCCGCGGTACCTGGACCACACGACGTACATACGCAGCATGGTCGCCCAGCACGTCTTCACCTACGAGCTGCTGAACCGGGTGAAGATGCCGAACGTCGACGCCGAGCAGGGGGTCGTCCAGCTCATCCGCCTGGAAAAGCGGAGCCTGCTGGAGGACCAGAACGGCGGAGCCATGACCCTGGGCGACGACGTACAGATGAGACGGGGACCCGCGGAGTCGTACAGCCTCCTGACGCCGTACAAGGACCCCACGGACGAGAGCAGCCACACGCTCGGCCCCTTCTGGGTGACGTCCCAAAAGGTGCCACTGCACCACGTGTTCGGTACCTACCTCCAGAGCCGGGCCGACACCCAGCCGGATCATTCGCTCCTCCTGGGCGAGGGTGAGAACGAGTTCCTGGCTCTGGGCGAAGGCGCGCCCATCACCTACCACGGCACCAACACCCCACCCCAACTGCCCGTCACCACGCCCGGAGCCGTCGCCGCCCTGGCACCCCAGCGGACCGGACGACGATCCGCTCCGGCGACGGTCGAGCAGCCGCACCCGCAGGAACCCGCGGAAGCAGTGAGCGCGGAGGTGCTCGCGATCCAAGCGCGCCTGCGTACGGGGGAGTTGGCTTTGGAGGCCGCCGGTCTGCGTGCCGACGAACTCCAGCAGAACATCGACAACACCCTCGACCCGCGGGAAAAGGCAGCGCTGCGGGCGGAACTGGACCAGCACGCCGGCGTCCTCACCGAGGCACTCCACAGGGTCGAACTCGCCCTCGCGGAAACGCGTCCCGCCTCCCGTCAGGACGACACCGGAGCCGGGCCGTCCACGCCACCCCGGATGCGGCTGGACCGCACACCCCGCTTCATCGTCCCCTCCCGCTTCGACGTCCGCCGCTTCCAGCACAAGGGCGACACGGTCACCGACCTCACCGTCACCATCGCCTATCGCGGCGGCGACGCCACCACCGCCCACGACAAGCTCGCCCAAGGAGTCGAGGAGTACTACAACGCACCGGGCCACCGCCTGCCCAACGGCGACCTCCTCCACATCACCGTCCAACCCGCCGAACCCGGCGACACACCCCACCTCACCGTCAACCTCACCGACCACACCCGGCCGATGGACCAGAACAACTGGCACCGCAACGCCAATCCCATTGACTACGCCCACGAACTCGGCCACCAGTTGGGCCTCCGCGACGAATACCAGGACGACACCGCCCCCCACCGCCCCGACATCAAAGGCAGCCTCCTCGGCAACTACCACCAACCCACCCCCGACCCACTCCCACAAGGCCACCTGCGCGAACGCCACCTACAACTCCTCGCCACGCTCATCGGCGACACCCCCGCCCACAATGGGAACGCCAACTGGCAGCAGGCACGCGCCGCCAGCGCCCCCACAACCCGCTCCCACACGTGGGTCGACCCCGTCTCCCGGCCCCTGGTCTCACAGCACACCGACGCGGTGGCCGCCCGCCTCCACCCGAGTGACGCCGATGTACCGGCGGGACCCTTCAGTGTCGCGACTCTCTGGTCGAACGCACCCGAACTGCCCGCCTTCGGGGTGATCAGCATGGGCAGCGGGCGCACCTTCCCGCTGGCCTATCCGGATTCCAGCCCGGAGGACACGTGGAGCGACCCCGAGCAGGGTCACCGCGAGTACAACGACATGGCGGACAGCACAGCGCGGTACCTGGACAAGATCGCGCAGCGCGCCGAGGAAACCCGCCAGTCGACCACGGCGTCCGCCGCGGAGAAGGTGGCGGCCACCCGGTGGCTGGAGACGAACTCCGCTCTGGCGAACAGCGGTTGGCGTCCCGAGTACCGCAGTGAGTTCTTGCGGATGCAGATGCTGCTCGGGGAGAGCGGGGTGCTCGACGACCTGCCCCGCCAACTTGTGGTCAACCCGAACTGGGAGCGAGACCGCGATGTGCCGAACCCCGAGGACACGCCGTGGGCCCTGGTCGACCCCGCCGACCCGACCGGCCCGGTGGGCGGTTCGCTGCGCGGCACCGAAGGAGTGTCCGCCCGGTTCCACCGGTGGCTCGACGACGAGGGCGGCAGCAGTGTCGCCCTGGGCAACTGGGCGTTCGACCAGGCCGGCGGCTCCGTCAACCAAGAGTCCCGACGTTTCAAAGCGCTGGTCAGCCACCTCCGACCGCCGACGGCCGAGAACGGCTATTTCCTGCTCGGTGGGCCCGACGCCGACCACTCGTGGTCCCCTGACGGCAGTGACAGTTACCCGGTCACGATGTTCGCTCCATGGATGGTGCGGAACGCCGCCGCCCAGCACGCCTTCACCTACGAGGTGCTGAAGCGGGTGCAGATGCCGAACGTCGACGCGCAGCGGGGTGTCGTGCAGTTGATCCGCCTGGAGAAGCGGGACCTGCTGGAGGACCAGAACGGCGGCACGCTGACCCTGGGGCAGTCGGTGGAGATGTCTCGGGGTCCCGCGGAGTCGTACAGCCTCCTGACGCCGTACAAGGACCCCACGGACGAGAGCAGCCACACGCTCGGCCCCTTCTGGGTGACGTCCCAAGAGGTGCCGCTCCACCACGTGTTCGGCACCTTCCTACAGAGCCGGCCCGACGCCGATCCGGATCGCTCGCTCTTCCTCGGCGAGGGTGAGAACGAGTTCCTGGCCCTGGGCGAAGGCGCGCCCATCACCTACCACGGCACCAACACCCCACCCCACCTCCCCGTCACCGCTCCGGGAACCGTTGCCGCCCAGGCACCAAGGCCCGGACAGCGGACCGCACCGGTGACGGTCGGGCAGCCGCACCCACAGGAACCCGTGGAAGCAGCGGGCGACGAGGCACGGAGGGCGGAGGAGATCGCCGGCCGTGCGCGCCTGCGTTCGGCGGAGGTGGCGCTGGAAGCTGCCGGCCTGCGTGCCGACGAATTGCAGCAGAGGATCGACACCACCCTCGACCCGCGGGAAAAGGCCGCGCTGCGGGCGGAGTTGGAGGGGCACGCCATCGTCCTGGCCGACGCCCTCCACGAGGTCGAACTCGCCCTCGCGGAATCGCGACCCGTGCCTCAGAACGACACTGGGGCCGGGCCGTCCACGCCGCCCCGGATGCGGCTGGACCGCACACCCCGCTTCATCGTCCCCTCCCGCTTCGACGTCCGCCGATTCCAGCACAAGGGCGACACGGTCACAGACCTCACCGTCACCATCGCCTTCAACGGCGGCGACAGCACCGCATCCTGGAACAAACTCGTCCAAGGAGTCGAGGAGTACTACAACGCACCGGG
>NZ_JBITHE010000054.1:0-7412 GCF_044457665.1 Streptomyces sp. NPDC050535 | reverse complement strand
GCGCGCGTCGCGCTTGAACCAGATGTTGGGGAAGGCCAGGAAACGGTGCCAGGCCACCCCCATGTCCGTCTTCAGCGACACCACGATCATCCAGACGAACGAGGTCGTGATCTTCAGGCCGGCGACGCAGTAGACGAGGCGGTGCAGGGTGGAGGTGTCCATCCCCGCGAACCAGCGGACCAGGGGGTAGGAGAGGAAGTAGGAGGCCTGGTAGTGCTCCACGTGGTGCAGGGCGCCCTCCAGGGCGTGCAGCACCCCGATGCACAGGCCCACCACGAGGATGACGCTCTCCACGAAGTACGCCTGGCCCGTCCGGGAGCCGGTGAAGCGCGACTTGCGGCCCGCGCCGGAGGGCCGGTCCAGCTGGCGGACGGCGATCAGCACCAGGATGCTCAGCGCCGTCATCGCGGCGAGGAACTCGACCAGGACGTTGTAGGGCGTGAAGTGACCCAGGAAAGGCAGCACCCAGTCGGGGGCGAACAGCTGGCCGGTGGCGTTGACGAGCGTCAGCAGCAGCGCGTAGAAACTCACCGCCACAAACCAGTGCGCCATCCCGATGACACCCCAGCGGTTCATCCGGGTATGGACCACGAACTCCCTGGCCAGCGTCACGCTGCGCCGAAAAGGATCACGGGTCCGCAGAGTGGGGGGAACAGGCTGGCCCAGCCGCAGGAAATGAACGATCCCTGAGATGGCCCGGCCGAACAGCGCGAAGCCGGCCACGATCAGGGCCAGCGACACGATGATCGCGACGAGTTGCATGAGTGGACTCCTCGAACCGGCAACAGTCGGCTACTAAGCGGTAACTTAACCGTTCGGCCCGAGGCTACCCACTCCACGCACCGCACCACAGCCACAGTCCAAGCCACAGTCCCGCAACCGCCGTTGCCCTCACATCCGCCACGGCGGCAACCGTGACGGTGACTGCCGTGACGGTGACTACGTGACGGTGACTGCCGTGGCGGTGACTGCTGCCGTTGATGCCCCGGCGCCCGACGCGGGCGGCACTCGCCGTCGCGGTCACTGCCGCGGCCGCTGCCCGCGGTTCGGTTGCCGTCGCACCGGCCGGTGGCTGCTGCCGCTGCGACTGCGGCTGCCGGGGATGGCGCCGCGGCGCCGATCACTGCCACGGTCGCTGCCCGCGACTGCCCTTGCGGTGGCCGCTGTTGCGGTGGTGGTTGCTGCCTGGGTGGTGTGGGTGCCCGGCCGCTGCCGGGCGGGCCGGTGTGTCAGCCGGTGGCGCCGGCGCGGGCGGCGGAGAGCGCGGCCGCGGCCGGCTGTTCCGTCAGGGGGGTCTCCGGTGCGGCGGTCAGGATCGACTGCTGGAGCCGGCGCAGCCGGGCCGAGGGCTCCAGGCCCAGGTCCCGTACCAGGGTGGTGCGCAGCCGGTGGTAGGCGTCCAGGGCCTCGCCGCGCCGGCCCGAGCGGTGCAGCGCCAGCATGAACTGGGCGTGCAGGTTCTCGTGGGTGCGGTAACGGCTGGTCAGCACAGTGAGTTCGGCGAGCAGTTCGCGGTGGCGGCCCAGCCGCAGGTCGGCCTCGATGCGCTGGTCCAGCGCGCACAGCCGGCTCTCCTCCAGCCGCATGGCCTCCATCTGCAGCCGTGCGCCGGTCTGTACGTCGGCGAAGGCCGCGCCGCCCCACAGGGCCAGCGCCTCACGCAGCAGGCGGGAGGCGTCCTTGACGTCCCCCGCGTCCAGCGCCCGGTAGCCCATCCCGGCGAGCCGGTCGAACTCCCGCACGTCACTGCTCCCGCCGCCGGAGACCAGCATGTAGCCGCCCGGCGCGGTGACCAGGACGTCCTTCGCACTGCGCCGCGCCGTCACAGCCCCCCGCACACCGCCCTCACCCGCCGCCGCGGGAACGCCAGCAGCGGCAGCAGGGCCGGAGGCGGCGGGGGGTGTGTCCTGCTCGAGCGCGAGGGTGATGAGGTCGCGCAGCTGCAGGACGTAGGTCTGCAGGGTGGTGCGCCCGCTGCGCGGCGGGCGCCCCGCCCACAGCTCGTCGATGAGAGAGGAGACCGGCACCACCTGGTCGGCGTGCAGCGCCAGCAGCGCGAGCACCTGCCGGGGTTTCGGCGCGGACGGAGCGATGCACACCCCGTTCTCCCTGACGTCCAATATGCCCAGTACGTCGATCTGCACGCCGCTGCCCCCTAGGTGAGTGTGCACATGGTGTCCGGCACTTCACGAGTACAAAACAGGCCGGACGGTTTGTCAACACCAAACCAGCCATGCTGTTTTGGTGCACCGTACAGCCGTGCGAAGGCCGTCTTCACACACCTGCTCCTGACGTGGCGATTCATTCTTCACGTCGTGTCCGGGCGACAGGTAAGGGGATGGATCTCCGCCGCTTACCGGGAAGATCCCTCCCGGGAAACGGGCAGCGAGGCAGGCGGATTGTGCGCGTACGAGGCCGATAACAGAACCGGTGCGCGGTTGAGGCGGACCGGCGGAGCAGGGCGGGCCCGGCCCGTGCCCCACCGGCCGGGCCCGCGCGTCCGGACACCGCAACCCGGCCCGCCCCGCCCCGCGTTCCCGCTCTCCGCTTCACCGGCCGCCGCGGACATACCCGCAAGCCACGACCCACAGGCCCCGGGGCATCCCGGTACCCGCGGCCCCACCGGGGCTGCCGGGGGATCACGGCAGGTGCGCGCTCGGCACGTTGACGCCGCCGTCCCCGGCGAACCAGCCGGCCGGGGCGGCCGGGCCGGGCGGGGGTTACCGCGTCGGGCGGGGGTTACTGCGGGGGGTTGCCGTGTTTGCGGGAGGGCAGGTCGGCGTGCTTGCTGTGCAGCATCTCCAGCGAGCGGATGAGGACCTCGCGGGTCTCGGCCGGGTCGATGACGTCGTCGACGAGACCGCGTTCGGCCGCGTAGTAGGGGTGCATCAGCTCCGCCTTGTACTCCTTGACCAGACGGGCCCGCATCGCCTCGGGATCCTCCGCCTCCGCGATCTGGCGGCGGAAGATGACACCGGCCGCCCCCTCCGCACCCATCACCGCGATCTCGTTCGCCGGCCAGGCGTAGGTGAGGTCCGCACCGATGGACTGACTGTCCATCACGATGTAGGCGCCCCCGTACGCCTTGCGCAGGATCAGCGAGATCCGCGGCACCGTCGCACTGCAGTAGGCGTACAGCAGCTTCGCCCCGTGCCGGATGATCCCGCCGTGCTCCTGGCCGACACCGGGCAGAAACCCCGGCACGTCCAGGAACGTGACGATCGGAATGTTGAAGGCGTCGCACATCTGCACGAAACGCGCCGCCTTCTCCGAGGCCTCGATGTCCAGCACCCCGGCCAGCGACTGCGGCTGGTTGGCGACGATCCCCACCACCCGCCCGTCCAGCCGCGCCAGCGCACAGATGATGTTGCGCGCCCACCGCTCATGGACCTCCAGGAACTCCCCGTCGTCCACCACCTCCCCGATCACCGCACCCATGTCATAGGGGCGGGAACCGTCCACCGGAACCTGCTCCAGCAGCACCTCACTGCGCCGGTGGGCCGGATCGGCACTGGGCACCCGCGGAGCGGGCTCCCGGTTGTTCTGCGGCAGCATCGACAGCAGGTAACGGACCTCCGCCAGGCAGGTCTCCTCGTCGTCATAGGCGAAATGCGCCACACCGGAGGTCTCCGCGTGCACATCCGCACCGCCCAGCCCGTTCTGGCTGATCTCCTCCCCCGTCACCGCCCTCACCACATCCGGGCCCGTGATGAACATCTGCGACGTCTCCCGCACCATGAACACGAAATCCGTCAGCGCCGGACTGTAGGCAGCACCCCCCGCACACGGACCGAGCATCACACTGATCTGCGGAATCACCCCCGACGCCCGGCTGTTGCGCTGAAAAATCCCCCCGTACCCCGCCAGCGCCGAGACCCCCTCCTGAATACGGGCCCCCGCACCGTCGTTCAACGACACCAACGGCGCACCCGCCGCCATCGCCATGTCCATCACCTTGTGGATCTTCTCCGCATGCGCCTCACCCAGCGCCCCGCCGAAAATCCGGAAATCATGCGCATACACAAACACCGTGCGCCCCTCGACCGTCCCCCACCCCGTCACCACACCATCCGTATACGGCCGCCTCGCCTCCAGCCCGAACCCCGTCGCCCGGTGCCGGCGCAACTGCTCCACCTCACAGAACGACCCCTCATCCACCAACAGAGCGATCCGCTCCCGCGCCGTCAGCTTCCCCTTCGCATGCTGCGCCGCCGTCGCCCCCTCCCCCGGCCCCGCCACCGCCACACCCCGGATGGCCCCCAACTCCGCCACCCGACGCCGCAACCCACCCGACACCCCAGCCCCTCCAGACACCTCAGACCCTCCAAACCCCACCGACACCGGCCCGGCCCGGCCCGCACCAGCAGACACCCCTGCCGGGACACCCCCCGCAGACACGACCGCGGCGGACACGGGACCCGCGGACACCGGCCCCGCAGATGCAGCGGCCAACACGCTTCCTCCCGACCCAGCCGCCTCCACCGACACCGCACCCACCGGGTCCGTCCCCACGCCCGCCGCCCCTACAGAAGCCGCCCCAGCAAACGTCGCGGCCGCAGGCGTCGCGGCCGGTGAGCTCGCACCAGCACGCGCCGCCCCCGCAGGAGTTGCCCCGGCCGCCGCCACCGACGCCGCCGGGACAGCGTCCGCGGAAACCGTCTCCGCCGGCTCCGCTCCCGCGGACGCTGCGGACACTGCCACAGGCACTGCGGGGGCCCTCCGGTCCGGCACTCCTGCCAGACCCTCCCCCGCAGAAGCCTCCGAAGCCGCTGCAGCCTGCGCGGCCTTCGCGGCCTGCGCGGGAACCGCCGTCATCGCCGTCGCCATCACTGGGCCCCTTCCCGGGACACGACCGGGCCGGTTCCCCGGCTCCCTGAACAACATATCCAAACCGCCCATACGGTTTTGTTCACGGTGGTGCAAGACACCCGCCGGCCCCCGGTCGACCCCTTGGCCGCCTCACCGCCAGCTGCCGGGCGGCGCGTAACCGTGCGGACGCCGCCACCAGTTCCACCCCAGCCCCGCCCCCGGCGACGCCGGCCCGCCCACCGGCGCGCCGTCGCGCGCACGCAGGGCGAGCAGCACCGCCGCGAGCGCGGCCAGCTCCTCCTCACTGGCCGCCCCACGTTCCACCCGCAGCACGGCCTGCACCCTCTCCATCACATCCCTCCCCTCCTCACAGCCTCGAGCCAGGGTCTGCGCCCCCGCTCGAGAAGCACTGAGGGATCGCTGGAGAACCAGCCCACACCACCCCCGGCGCGCCGGGTCGACTACCGGAGCGGTAGCCGAGAAGGATCGGGGTAGACGCACCCCGCACACCCGGACCCCCGCCCAGCCCCCCGCGAGGCCCCGCCGGCCCCGCCCCCCGCACGGCCGCCTCCGCGGCCCCGCACAAGGGGGTGGCAGGGAACAGCCAGGGAAGGGGCCGTTCCGCAAAAACGTGCCGCCGGAAGCCTCCATACCGCTAGATAATAAACCGGGTGGTATGTATCTTCACTGGCCTGAGAAGCCCACAGCCCATTCACGCCAACGCCGCTCAGGGGGAAACCAGACATGCCCGCGAGCACGATCCGTGTCCCACACCCGACACCCGCCACCCGGCCCGCAGCACACACCACCCACCCACCCGCACAACCCCACACCCAGCCACACACCCACACCCAGCCTCAGCCGCACACCCAGGCCCAACTGCACGCCCACGCACAAGCCCAAGCACCCGCACCCGCACCCGCACCCGCACAGCCCCACACCCAGACCCCCGCCCCGCTGCCGGCACCCGCTCACACCCCGGCCCAGGCGGCGTCACCCCACACCCAGACCCCCACACAGGTCCAGGACCCCAGCCCGGCGCGGATCCAGATCCCCTCCCAGACCCGGGCGCCCCACCACCGGACACCCCCACCCCAAAACCAGACCCACCCACAGGACCAGACCCACCGGCAGGACCAGACCCACGGCAGGCCGGCGCGGGGGCCGTCCCTGACCACCACCGTCCCCACCGAATACGTCCACCGCGCCAGCATCGCCGAAGTCCTGCTCACCGGCTGGCACCGCACCAGCGACCACCACTTCACCGTCACCGCCCAATGGCCCCGCTCACACCCCTTCTACACCCCCATCAACGGCCACCACGACCCCCTCATCGCCGCCGAAACCATCCGCCAAGCCGGCATCCTCCTCGCCCACACCGAATACCACGTCCCCCTCGACACCCACCTCCTCCTCACCCACCTCAACGTCACCACCCACCCCGAACACACCCGCATCGGCCCCACCCCCGCCAACCTCCAACTCCACATCACCTACACCAACATCAAACAACGCCGGAACACCCTCACCCACGCAACCATCCACGTCACCATCACCCGCAACGGACACACCGCCGCCACCGGCAACGGCACCTTCACCTGCATCACCCCCACCATCTACACCCGCCTCCGCACCCCCCACCTCACACCCCACCAACCCACCACCCCAGACATCGCCAGCACACCCCACACCCCCGGCACCCTCCCCACCACCACACCCGTCCCACCCCACACCGTCCAACGCACCCACCCCCACGACGTCGTCCTCACCCCCCACACCCCCCACACCAACACCGAAACCGAAACCGGAGCCGAAACCGGAGCCGAAACCGAAACCACCGGCACCAGAGCCACAGACCCCACCGCAACCACCGGGACGAGCACCACCCAAACCACCGGAACCCCCGAGGCCACCGCGGCGGGCCCTCACACCACCACCCGGAGCTGGCTCCTCCGCCTCAACACCAGCCACCCCACCCTCTTCGACCACCCCCAAGACCACGTCCCCGGCATGCTCCTCCTCGAAGCCGCCCGCCAAGCCACCCACGCCACCCACCACACCAACGACACGGAGACCGGCACCCACACGGACACAAGCACAAGCACAAGCACAGGCACAGGCACAGGCACAGGCACAGGCATGGACACCGGCACCGGCACGGACACGGGCATGGACACCAGCCAGCACCCCATGGGCACGGACACAAGCCAGCCCGCCTACACCCACCTCCCCACCACCATCACCACCCACTACACCCAATACACCGAACTCCACACCCCCACCACCATCACAACAACCACCACCCACCCACGCAACAACAACACCGACGGGGGCAACACCAGCAACAGCGACACCGGCCGGCCCGCCACCCGCACCACCCACATCACCGCCCACCAAAACGGCACCCCCACCTTCCACGCCACCATCACCACCACACCCACCCCCACCCACCACCCCTAACCACCACCCACACCCCACCCACACCCCACCCACCACAACCAGCCCACCAGCCCACCCCCGACACAGCCCACACCCCAACCCGAACCCGCCAACACCCCGACATACACCCCCCCACGCAACACACCCCACCCACCAAGCCCCAG
>NZ_JBITHE010000053.1:0-13353 GCF_044457665.1 Streptomyces sp. NPDC050535 | reverse complement strand
CCCCACGGTCATGTTCCTGCGCTCGGCCCAACGCAATGGGCGCCTCTACACCCGCGGCCAGCTCCGCTCCGAGGGGACGCGCGCACTGTCCTGACACGTCACCTCATGAACCCGGCCTGTGAACCCTCGGGGTGTGCGAGGGCTCATGGGCCTTGTTGTCGTCCGATGGTCTACCAGCAGAGGAGGAAGCCATGGGGCAGCGCAGAATCATCGTTATCACGGGGACCGACCGGCGACGGACCGGGTGTGCTGGTTGTCGTTGACCAGTCGGCTTCCATCGGGGCTCTGCCCCTGGCAGTCGCCCGGGATGCGGGCTGCCAGGTCGCGTATCTGCCCGGCCTGACGATGCGACGGATCGCCGATCTTCACCCTGGCGAGGCCAAGACCGACGCCCGTGACGCTTTCGTCATCGCGGACGCCGCCAGAACGATGCCCCACACCCTGCTGACGATCGATCCCGACGACGAGACCGTCGCCGAACTCGCCATGATCGCCGGGTTCGACGACGACCTGGCGGGCGAGTCCACTCGGACCGCAAACCGACTGCGGGGCCTGCTCACCCAGATCCACCCGTCACTTGAGCGTCTCCTGGGCCCACCGATCCAGCACCCGGCTGTGCTCAGACTGCTGGACCAGTTCGGCTCACCGGCCCAGATCCGCAAAGCCGGAAGGCGACGGTTGATCACCTTGATGCGGCCGAAGGCGCCGCGGATGGCCGAGCGGCTGATCGAGGACATCTTCACCGCACTCGACGAACAGACTGTCGTCGTCGCGGGCGCCGACGCGGCCGCGCTGATCGTCCCCAGCTTCGTCAGGTCTCTCCAGCCCGTCCTCGACCAGCGCAAACTCCTCGCCGTCCGGATCGAGGAACTCCTGGAGGCCCACCCGCTGCCCCCAGGTCCTGATCTCCATGACCGGCATCGGGGTCAGGACCGCGGCCGGCGTCCTCATCGATGTCGGCGACAGCAGCGGCCTGGCCACCGCCGGACACCTCGCCACCTACGCCGGCCTGGCACCCGCGACCCGGAACTCCGGATCGTCCATCCGCGGCGAGCACCCCTCCGAACCCGGCGACAACCAACTCAAACGCGCCTTCTGGCTGACCGCGTTCGCTTCGCTCTCCCAGCCCGAGTCACGTGCCTGCCACGACCGCAAACGCCGCGAGGTAAACACCACATCGCCGCTCTCACAGCCCTGGCCCGACGACGCGCCGACGACCTCTTCGCCATGCTCCGCGACGGCACCTTCCACCAACCACCCACAACACCAGCTACGGCTTGACGAAAGCCATAGAGGCACTCTTTTTCGCGCAGATGTGGGAGCCGTTCACACGCCCGCCGGACCAGTCGAGCTCACTCGCCGCGTTGAGCTGCTCGACTGCGTTTATCGCAGCTGCGCAGGCTCCTCCTCGGCGGTCAGGTGGACGAGCTGCCTGGAGTCGTCCCACAGCTTCGCCGCGCGCTGTTCGTCATAGGAGATCCGTGCCGATCGCACGGCCGAGAGGGTTCCGTCGTTCGCTTGGAAGTACGTGCCGGAGTGGTTCGCGTAGTCGGGGTCGGCCGCGATCGCAGCCAGGGACGCGCCGGAGAATTCGACGTCGGACGTGATGAGGCCGATGCGTTTGGACATCCACTTCATGACAGATGTGTTCGAGAACCACTGGACCGGTTTCGGCATTCCGCGGAGGAAGCCGGTCTCAGGAACTGATCCCGGGTCGAAAGCGATCGAGGCGACCGAGCTGCCGGCACGGCGCAGCCGGCGGTCCAACTCGTAGACGTACAGCATCGTGCACAGTTTCGAGGTGGAGTAGCGCTTCCCGGCGGACAGCGCCTTGCTGCCGTTCCTGCCGTTGTTCGCCAGCGCGAAGGCGTCCGGCTCCACGGCGGCACCGACCGCCTTTCCGTCCATCGAGTCGGGGTCGTGGGTACCGCTGGTGGTGTACACGATCCGGCCCTGCTCAGCCAGAATCGGAAGCAGGAGCTCGACGAACAGGAAGTGTCCGAGGCAGTTCGTCGCGAAGGTCGTCTCGTACCCGTCGGGGCTGTAGGAGATCTCACCGTCGAAGCGGCCCCCCGCGTTGCAGAGGATCGCGTCCGGCGGTTCGATCTCGCCGGCCTCGACCGCCGTCCGGAACTGCGCGGCGCAAGCCCGGACCGACGCAAGGGATGACACGTCGAGCGTCAGCGTGGTCACGGTCACGCCGTGTGTCGCGCGCAGGTCGTCCGCGAACTCTGCCATGCGCTCCAGGCTGCGTCCCGCCAGCACGATGTCGATGCCTCGTGCGGCGAGCGTACGCACCGCGGCGAGGCCGATACCCGAGTGGCCGCCGGTGATCAGAATCGTGGTCATATCAATTGCTCCAGCTTTGGCGGCGGTCAGCTTGAATTGAGACGTGAAGGAAATGTCGGTACAGCCCGTGCGGGCGGGCCGGCCGGTGGATTACATCGGTGAGGAAGCGGCAGTTCCTGTCGCCCGCAGGACCCGCGCTGTGTACGGGCTGAGCTCGATCGGTTCGTCGTCGCCGACGACCACCGTTCCCCCGAGGTGGACCAGATGACGCCCGAACGCGTAGTTCGGCTCGAAGGCGAAGCTCATTCCCGGTACCAGTTCCATGTCGGACAGGAACGTGGGGTGGTCAGGCACACGCGGATATCCTTCGGCGCCGGGGATACGGCTGAAGAGCCCGCGGCCCTTGCCCACGGAAAGGCCGGGGTTGAGCGAATGCACCGCGATCAGGAACGGCCATCCTTCGGCGGCGTCGATCGGCTCGTGCATCGCATCGACGAGATCGCCGAATGTCCGGCCCGGGCGCAGTGCCTTCAGGCCCGCGTCGTAGGCCGCGCGGGCGACTTCCGCGGCGCGGTGGAAGTCCTCGTGCACGTCGCCGACGGTGATGGTGACCTGGTTCTGGGTGTGACGCCCTCCGAAGTTGGAGAACACCTCGGCGTAGATGATGTCGCCGTCCTCGAGAACACGGGGGGCCTGCGGACGATGGCCCCAGGCCGGCGGCCCCGCTGCGACCACATCCGGTCCCGACCACAAGTGCATGGCCGCGGGCAGCGATCCCTGGCTGTACCCCTCGGACATACCCGCTGCGTACACCCGGCTTTCCGGAACGCCGGGAGCGGCGGTTGCCACCATGGCCTCCACCATGGCGTCACCGATCCTGGCCGAGTGCCGTAGAGCGGCGAGCTCCTCCTGGCCCAGTGGCATGATGAGTTGACCGAAGGGGACATCCACCGGCCGGAAGCCGGCCTCGGGGAAACGCGTCAGGACGTTGCTCCAAAGCCCGTGCGGGATGATCCCTTCGGGGTGCCACGGCATGTGCGGGCCGAGGCCGACAACGCCAATGACCGCTTCGGCCAACCCGAGCTCGTCGAGCGTCGCGGTGATCATGCCGGACTGACGGGTACCGCGTAAATTGCGCGGGGGAATCCACATGATGTCGCCTCGGCGGGAGGATTCCAGGTGGTCCATGATGAACATGGGCCCCGGCAGCAGCGAGATCGGCTCGCCGGTCCGGGGGAAGACGACCGTCGTGCCGGGTCGGCCGTTGGTGAACCAGGTGTCGTAAGCGACCGGAGCCGGGCCTGCGTCCTCGTGCTCACCGAAGACCAACAGCGCGTCGAGACCCTCCCGTTCCATGAACGTACGCGCCAAGTGCCATCGGCGATCACGCTCCGCCAATGAAAACGTCGGTACCACTGACTCAGACATATCGCTTTCTCCAAGATTCGGTGAAACGTGAGAAATCGCAGGTTTCGGCGGTGTCGAACTCACGGCGAACCGAGCCTGTGCCCGGTCTGCCCGCCACGGGGGAGGAAGTCGTCGCGGTGGCTGGTGTTACTGCTCGGTCCGCCCGGGCGAAGGGGCAGGGGCGTCGAGACGGCCGGAGTACGCGCGGACGGTGCGGACGACGGTGGTGTCCAAGGCGTTGGAAGGAACGTGCAGCGGCGAACACGTCATGTCAGCCGTCACCTGCCCGGCGTCCTCGCGAGCGCACTTCCCGTCATCAAAAGGTGTGAGTTCTGCTCATGCGTCCATGATGCGCGGGTGGCGGGAGCCGATACAGGTACGCCCGAGGGTAGGAGCGGCTGTACCAGGATGTCTTGTGCCGTCAGCGGGATGATGGGTGCATGGATCGTCTCGAACTGGCCCGTGTCCTCAAGTCCGCCCGGGCACGCATCGCACCGCGCGAGGTCGGTCTCACCGCCGGCCCGAGGCGGCGGGTCACCGGACTGCGCCGCGAGGAGGTGGCCCTGCTCGCGGGGGTGAGCGTGGAGTACATCGTCCGCCTCGAACAGGGACGCGGACCGCGACCCTCCACCCAGGTACTCAAGGCACTGACCCAGGCTCTGCGACTCGAACCTGACGAACGCGACCAGGTCTTCCGCCTCGCCGGCAGCACACCACCGCTCGCCGGGGGGATCGAGATGTCGATACGGCCGAGCGTGCTGCGGCTGCTCCAACGGCTGACCGACCTTCCCACGGTGGTGTTGTCGGCCAAGGGCGACGTCCTGGCACAGAATCCGATGGCCTGCGCGCTCCTCGGCGACCTGAGCCGGTGGCCCGAGGGGCGTCGCAACATCATCTGGCAACGGATCCTCGGCACCGGCCACGCTCGCGTGACTTTCACTCCGGAGGAAGAGACAACCTGGACGCAGCAATCGGTCGGTCTGCTGCGCACCGCGCTCTCGCGCTACCCGGACGATCCGGAACTCGGTGGGCTGATCGAGGAGTTGACCACCGGCAGTGAGCGATTCCGGAGCATGTGGGAGGAGGGGCGATCGACGGTGCACCGGTCGATGCGCAAGACGATCGACCACCCCGAGGTGGGACGTCTCCTCCTGGACTGCGACACCCTGTTGCTGCCGGACACCGACCAGTCGATGATCGTCTACTCCGCCGCAGCCGGTACGCGGGAGGAATCGGCACTCGACGTACTGCGAGTCATCGGCACCGAACGGATGTCGGCACTCCCCTGATGCTTCGTCAGGTTCTGCCTGTGGTGAAGGGGCGGCCCCTGCGCACCACAAGGAGATCGCCGCGTCTCAAGGCCGGCGGGACGCTTGCGCTCGGCGGCCTCGGCGGCCTCGGCGGCCTCGGCGGCCTCGGCGGCCTCGGCGGCCTCGGGCGACCGAGGACCGCCGAGCGCGGTGTCACTTCTGCTTGACGTCGGTGCAGTGCGTGTCTTCGCCCGGCAACCGACCGGTGGTCAGGAAGCCGACGGTGGCCTTGTCTGCGCAGGTGGAGCCTGCGTCGTAGACGTAGTGCCCGCCGTTGTCGACACCGACGAACGCGGAACTCGCGCCGAGGGCCTTGTGCAGGCCGACGCCGCCTTCCCACGGGGTGGCGTTGTCCCGGCGGTTCTGCAGGATCAAGGTATTGCGGGGGCCCTTGGCGGTCACGGTGACGGGCTGCTCCGCCGGTTTCGTCCAGTAGGCGCAGGCCCAGATGCTGGCCGGCATTCCTGCGGTGAGGGGCCACGCCCTGCGGTCGGCGGCGGTGCGGGCGGCGTAGCTGTCGGGGTCGTGGGGCCATTCGGCGTCGCCGCAGGTGAGTGCCAGGAACATGGTGGCCTGGTTGTCCGCGGGGACGCCCGGGGACGTTGGGGTGTCGGCGAAGATCTGCTGGAGAACCGCGTTGTCGGCCTCGGTGGTGCTGCCGTCGGCCAGGTCGGCGGCGGCCTTCCAGAAGGCGGTCAGCGGCGGGAGGGTGTCGTTGTGGAGGAGCATGCTGTAGGTGATGTTCCGCAACAGCGGCCCGTCCAGTGACAGCGGTGTACCGGGTACGGCGACGGGCTTGCGGTCGAGCCGGTCGGCGAGGGTGAGGTAGGTCCGGGTCACCTGCTCGACGCTGTCGCCCAGTGCGAGGGTGCTGTCCTGGGCAGCGGCGACGGCGGCAGCGTCGGGGAACCGGTCGGCCATGCCCTTGCCCCAGGTGTCCGCGACCTCGTCGGCCCACGCCTTGGTGGGGTCGACGTTGCCCTCCAGGATCATCCGGTCGGTCCGGTTCTGGAACAGCGACCTGTAAACGGCGCCGAGGTAGGTGCCGTAGGACTGGCCCCAGTAGGAGATCTTCCGCTCGCCGAGTGCAAGGCGTATGCGGTCGATGTCGCGGGCCGTGTTGGCGGTGGTGAAGTACTTCAGCTTGTCGCCTGCGGTGTCGGCGCACTTGTCGGCGTTGGTCTTGGCGAGGGTGATGTTCTTGGTGATCGAGCCGTCCGCGGCGGGGTAGGGGAAGAGTGCGGCGACGCCAGGGTCTTGGAGGCCGCAGCTCTGCGGGGTGCTGTGCTCGACGCCGCGCGGGTCGAAGCCGATCAGGTCGTAGCTGTCCAGGACGGACTTCGGCAGGGTGGGCGCCATGGTCGCGGGCATGTCGAGACCGCCCAGGGCCGGTCCGCCGGGGTTCAGCAGCAGGACGCCGTGCCGCTTGCCGGGTGTGGCGGTGGCCAGCCGTGAGACCGCCACGTCGATCTTCGCGCCGGTCGGCCTCCGGTAGTCCAGTGGGACCTTCAGGGTGCCGCAGGACAGCCGGGAGTCCCGGCTCGTGCCCTTGGCCGGCTGCGGGCACTCGCCCCAGACGATCCTGGCGGTGCCCGCGCTTTGAGTGGCCGCCTTGGTCTGTGGGGCTGCCTTGCTCCGCGTCGACGACGGGTTCTCGGTGCTCTCGTCGCATGCAGCCAGTCCGGCTCCGGCCAGCGCCGAAATGGCCAGTGCCGCCGCGAACCGGCGACTTCCGGGGAAACCGGACTTCCCGGAACTGCGTGTCGTCCTCATCGTGTTGCTCTCCCGCTGCTCGACTCGGCCGGACCATCGGTCCAGCTGCTGTATGGACAGTCGGTGAGTCAACTGGAGACCACCTGCGGGGCGCTTCACCCCCGGGTGGACACCTCGGGTAGCTCGCTCGGGTGACAGCGCACGCGTCGAGGGTCCCGGCGGACGGACAACGGACAGGGGCCGTCTTCGGAGGCGCCCGCCGCCGTTCGCCAGCCGTCCGGAAGCGGGAATCCGGCGTCCTGCGACCGCCGGTCTCCTTCCGGGCACTGTCCGAGGGCCTCCCGGCATTGTGGAAGGGGGCCGGCGCCGCCCCGGGCACTTGACGAGATGCTCACGGAGTCCGCTGGAGGCGATCGGGGGCGGACACCCCACGGAAGGTGTGGCCGCGACCGGCTCTGCCCCCGCGCTGCCGCCTCCTGTGCCGTGGATTTCAGGTGCGACGTTCCTGGTACGACGTTCCTGGTGTTACGGGCTGCTCGGACGTTTGGGCGTCCCGGCAGGTCGAGTCGGCCTGTGGTCACCGTCGCAGGAGGAAGGGAGCGCGACCACGGCGGTGCTCCCTTCCTCCTGCACAGAACCGCCGGTCGTTCAGGTCCGGTCGCCGTTCCCCGCCAAGCCGGCCCGGTAGGCCAGGACCACCGCCTGGACGCGATCGCGAAGGTCCAGTTTGGTGAGGATGCGGGAGACGTAGGTTTTCACGGTCTCGGGGCTGATGACCATCGCGGCGGCGATTTCGGCGTTCGACAGGCCCTCGCTGATCAGGAGGAGGACCTCGTGATCGCGGCTGGTGAGGGCTTTGAGGCGGTCGCGTTCGGGGGAGGCGGGGGCGGTGGCGGGGCGCAGGTGTTCGGCGTGGCGGCCGATCAGGGCGCGGGTGACGGCGGGGGCCAGCAGGGACTCGCCGCGGGCGACGGTGCGTACGGCGTTGATCAGTTCGGACGGTGCGGCGTCCTTCAGCAGGAAGCCGCTGGCGCCGGCGCGCAGCGCCTCGTACACGTACTCGTCGACGTTGAAGGTGGTGACGATCAGGATCCTTGCGGGGCTGAGGGAAGCGGGGCCGGCCAGGTGACGTGTGGCCTCGATCCCGTCGAGCAGGGGCATGCGGATGTCCATGACGATCACGTCCGGTTTCAGCTCTTCCGCGCTGCGGATCGCCGCCCGGCCGTCCGTGGCTTCCCCGACGACCTCCATGTCGGGCTGGGCGGAGAGGATCGTGACGAAGCCGGCGCGTACAAGGGCCTGGTCCTCGCAGATCAGCACTCGGATCGCAGCAGTGGGTGGAACACTCACGAGGCACCTCCTGTAGGGATGCGTGCGTGCACGCGGAACCCGCCCTCGGGGCGCAAACCTGCCGCGAACTCGCCGCCCAGCATCTCCACCCGTTCCCGTAGCCCGACCAGGCCCCGGCCTCCTGAGATGTGCGTGCCGCCGTTGCGCAGGACGGCGGACTCGGGCGTGTCGTCGGCCGTCCCGGCGGTGGTGACCTCGACCTCCGTCCAGCCGGGGGTGTGCGCGAGGCGTACCAGTGTCTGGTGGCCCGCGGCGTACTTCACGGCGTTCGTGAGGGATTCCTGCACGATGCGATAGGCCGCGAGTCGGGCGCCTATGGCCGTGGCCGGCTGTTCCCCGTCCTCGACCAGCTGGATGGGCTGGCCGCCCGCGCGTGTCTGCTCGACCAGGTCAGCCACCCGGCCCGGCATCGGCGTCCGCTCCTGGGGCTCCGCATCGCCGGTCGCCTCCAGCACGCCGAGGAGGAAACGGAGTTCGGCCAGTGCGCGGCGGCCGGTGCCATTGATGGCGTCCAGAGCGTCGTTGAGCCGGTCAGGCGACTCGGTGAGGTACTGAGCCGCGCCTGCCTGGACGACCATCGCGGTCACATGGTGGGTCACCACGTCGTGCAACTCTCTTGCCATACGGCTGCGTTCCGCGGCGATCGCTACCTGCGCCGACAGGTGCCGACGCGCGGCCTCCTGCCCCCGCTGTCTGCGGATCAGGACGCCCAGCCCCCAGACCGCCGCCAGGACCATGTAGATGAGCAGGTAGTCGATCAGTCCGTCGGGCGAGCCCAGCGTGTGTAGGGCGACGCCGAAGATCATGTATCCGCCCATCGCCGTCAGTGGCACGGTCCGCCGGAGGCGATCCTGGTGGGCACCAACGGAGTACAGCGCGATGTACAGGCCCAGGCTGCCGAAGGTCGGGGGGCAGCCGAGGCACTGGTGGACCGCGAACGACGTGCCCACCCCCGCGAGGCAGGCGGCCGGCCACCGGGTCCGCACCATGAGCGGCAGGGTCTGCCCAAAGGTCAGCAGCACGCTCGCGACGGAGGCGCCGTGAACGGGAAGGTCACCGAACTGTGGCCCGATCCGTGACAGCGGGGACGTGAAGGACAGCACTGTGAAGACGAGCGCGAACTCGCGGTCCTTGACGGCGGTGGGGCGTGCTTCCCACCACCGCACCAGCAGGCGCAGCCGGGCAGTCGCGGCGGCCGGCCGGTTCGCGCGTTCGGGAAGGCTCGACCGGATCGGGCGGGGACCGGAGCCCGGCCGGGCCGGTGATGCCGAACCCGATGGTCCACGAACTGCTTGGTCTTCCATCATCACCCATGATCGATCAAATCCAGTGTTGAGCGGTATGAGGAGCAGGTCGTGGCAGGTGGCGCACGATCCCTCATCCGGTACGACCCGCCCGGCACGCGCACCGCACGGCATCCGCCTGGCCGGACCGTCCCGCCCGCTGAATGTAGCGCCTGGCGGTGGGTGACCGTACTCCGGGAGAGAACGGCCGGGTGGCTCTTTCGGGGGACAGCCGGACCCTGAAAGTGCCCACTCGGCGGTGACGTTACGAGGTGTTCACGGCCCGTAGTTTTCCGGTGTCGAAACCGACAATTACCCGCCGCATGCGCGTCTTGAGGAGAACACCATGGCGTCCAGCCGCCATCAGTCACCGACGCGACTCGACGGTCCCGTTGACCACTCGGCCGAACCGGCAGGGAAGAACGCCGGGCATCGCGCGCGGTGGGCGTCATCGGCGTGGGCACGTCTGCCGGTGCTGTTCGTACTGATGCTGGCCGTGGGCGGCATTACCGGCATGATCAATGGCATCGCCGACGTCACTCCCTTGACCGCCCTGATCGCCGGGACGGTCACCAGCGGGCTCGCCCTGGCCGCCTACACCTGGCTGGTGCGGCACCTGGAGGGCCGCAGGCCGCAGGAGTTGTCGCTCGCTCAGGCGCGGCAGGGGCTGCGCCGGGGGAGCGCCCTTGGTCTTGGCCTGTTCACCGTCACCATCGCACTGGTCGCGATGACCGGCGGCTATCACATCCGCGGATGGGGCTCGATCGATGGCGCGCTGACCACGCTGGGAGTGATGAGCTGCGTGGCGGTCACCGAGGAACTGGCCTTCCGTGGTGCGCTGTTCCGGGTGCTGGAGGAAAAGACCGGAACGTGGGGGGCGCTGGCTGTCTCCGGACTCGCCTTCGGTGCTCTGCACCTGTTCAACCCGGACGGGACGATCTGGGGCGCGCCGGCCATCGCCGTCGGGGCAGGACTGATGTTCGGTGCCGTCTACGCCGCCACACGCTCGTTGTGGCTGCCGATCGGCCTGCACCTGGGCTGGAACCTGGCCGAGCAGGGCATTTACGGCATCACCGTCTCCGGATCCGGGAGCGGCTTCGGCGGCCTGCTGCAGGCTTCCGTCAGGGGTCCCCAGACGCTGACCGGCGGCGACCTCGGTCCTGAGGCCGGCATCTTCGCTGTTCTGGTATGCCTCGTGACCACCGTTCTGTTCCTGCTGGCCGCCAAGCGCCGCGACCGGATATACACCCGCGCCGTGCGACGAGTACGAGCCCGGCAGGACTGACACCGAACAAGCCGCGACGGCGACGAGTTGCGGTCTCTGACGACACCGCCGGGTCCGGCCGAGGCGTGCCGCGGAGACTTTCGGTAGGCCCGCCGACCAGACGGGCTCCGTCGCCGGACGTCCAGTCCCTCGTAGAGACGCTGTGGGTCCCGATCTTGTGCCGCAACGGCGCGCAGGGCTCCTGCATGCAGCTTTTGCGCCTGGACCCTGATCACCGGATCGGCATCGACTGCCGTCACGGCAACGGCGCGTCGGGCCAGAAGCCTAGTGTTCTACGTGCAGCGAAGGATAAAGACGGCCATGGCCCAGGCGTCCCGTCCGTGATCACGAGTCGGCCACGTTCCCGGTCAGCCGTGCGGCATTGGCTGCGACTGCCCGGGATGTGGCTGGCCAGCGGCGTCGTAACCACACACCTCTTGGGCGTCCGCCGCCCCTTGTCCCAAGGTCAGGCGGTCAACTGCCGACGTGCATCGGCCGAATCATGCAGGTTCGTCATCTGCACGAATCGGCCGTGGCTGACCTTGTAGATGGCGTATTCGACGATCTCGAAGGAGGCGCCGGTCGGAGCGACGCCAAGCCATTCCTTTACCGGAGTGCCGGTATTGACGGCGCGCACAGCGATGCGGTCGCGGTCGAGCAGCAGTTCCTTGACTTCCCAGTGAAGGTCTGGAACGGCATCGATACTGTGCTTCATTTCGGCAATGACGTTGTCCCTGGTCCCCGACTCGCCGTTCAACATGACCTCGTCGGCGATGAACTCGTCCATATTCTCGAGCTCATGGGCGTCGAGCGTCGCGACGTACCGCAGGTACCAGTTACGCAGGTCGCTGTCAGTCATTGGAATCTTCCTTCTTCCTCTCCTACCCTGGGCGAGATCGCCCGGCTGCGCATAGATGCAGCTGGTAGGTACGCGTATGCTCGGATCTCGTGCGAGATTGGTCGCCACAGTTTGTTCGTCGAGGCCAAGTTCAGTAAGTGATTTGGCTCCGCCGGCTGTGGAACTCACCGGTCGGACCGTCTGGGCCCAACAGGGCCAAGGCGACCGTGGCGTCCGTACCCTCAGTGACGGTCTGGTGACCGTTGTGCTGGTTGAGGTCAGTTGCCGTGTAGCCGGGGTCGGAGGTGTTGATCCGCATCCCGGGCAGGCTCTTGGCGTACTGCACGGTCAGCGTGATCACAGCCGCCTTCGAGCTGGCGTAAGGCACCATGTATCCGGTGAAGGAATCGTCGTCCGGGTCCAGCAGGGCACGGGGAAAGCCCAGCCCCGAGGCGACGTTGACGATCACTGGATTGGACGAGCGCTGCAACAGGGGCAGGGCGGCCTGGGTGACTCGGACGATGCCGAAGACGTTGGTCTCGAACACCATGCGCATCGCTTCGATGTCCAGGTCGTCGAGGCCCCACGACGTGCCCCCGATGGCCGCATTGTTGATCAGCACGTCGAGTTCGGGCAGGGACGCGATCGCCTTGTCAACGCTGTCCTGGTCGGTGACGTCGAGCTGGACCGGGATCGCGCCGAACTCCCGGGCGGCGCCTCCGGCGGCCAGGTCACGCATACCGGCGTAGACGGTGTGGCCTGCGCTGATCAGGCGGCGGGTGGTTTCCAGACCAAGGCCTTTGTTGGCCCCGGTCACCAGGGTTGTGGTCATGCCGCCACTCTGCGCCGCCGACGGGCCGGCTGACAGGCACTGTTCGACGGTGGGAACAGCAGTACCACCCGCTTCCCTTGATCCCAAGGCATCATGGAGGGCATGGACGAGTTCGCGCAGATCCTTCGGGCATGGCGGGACCGAGTTCGCCCGGAAGATGTCGGATTAGCCCCCGGGCTGGACCGTCGCGCGCCCGGACTGCGCCGCGAGGAGCTGGCCCTGATCGCCGGGGTGAGCGTGGACTACATTGTCCGTCTGGAGCAGGGCCGCGCCCGCAACCCTTCCCCGCAACTACTGGCCTCTCTGGCCCGGGCGCTGCGTACGACCGACGCCGAACGCGACCACCTGTTCCGCGTCGCCGGCGCGGCCGTCCCCCCGGCCGGACACGTGCCGAGGCACGTCACGCCGAGCGCGCAGCGGATGGTGGACCGGTTCCGCAATGCCCCGGTGGCCGTGGCCGTGCACACCGCGATCTACGAATTGGTGCTGTGGAATCCGCTCTGGGCCACCCTGTTCGGTGACCCGTCCAGCCAGACTCGGCTGGAGCGCAATGTCGCCTGGCGCTACTTCGAGGGTTCGATCCCGGTGACGCACACACCTGAGGACGATGAAGCCTACGCGCGGGACCTCGTCGGCCACCTGCGTTCCGCAGCCGGCCGCTATCCGGATGATCCGGAGATCCCGCAGCTGATCGATCGCTTGATCAAGACCTCCCCCGATTTCGCCCGACGCTGGAAGGTAGGGACAGTCGGAGAACTACGCAGCAGCCGCAAGACTGTGCATACAGACCTAGTTGGGGACATCGTCGTGGACTGCGACACTTTCACCGGCGGTCCAGGTGACCAGACGATCGTGATCATGACGGCCGCGCCGGGTTCCGAGGATGAGCGGAAGCTTGACCTGCTACGAGTCGTCGGACTCCAGGACCTGCAGAGCCGACCCGCCTAACTGGCTCTAACAAAAGCGGGTTGGTCATGTGACTGTCCGCTTGATCGCTCGTTGATGTGAGCATGGGGAAGCGTCAGTCGCGACCGTGGATCGTGTCGGATGAACTGTGGTCGCTCATC
>NZ_JBITHE010000052.1:0-15171 GCF_044457665.1 Streptomyces sp. NPDC050535 | reverse complement strand
ATACGCTCGAGCACCTCAGCCTCAGGCAGCGCCACCGAAGCCATACCACCCCGGCCCGCCAAATCGCCCACGATGACCTGGCTGCGTACCGCCACAATCTGGGCCGCGTCCTCCAGCGACAACGCACCCGCCACACACGCCGCCGCGATCTCACCCTGCGAATGACCCACCACCGCATCCGGCACCACACCCACCGACGCCCACACCGCCGCCAGACCCACCATCACCGCGAAACTCGCCGGCTGCACCACATCCACGCGCTCCAGCAGCGCAGCCGGAACATCCCCCCGCAGCACATCCACCAGCGACCAGTCCACCCAAGGCTCAAATGCCACGGCACACTTGGCGATCCGCTCCGCGAACACCGGCGAGGAATCGAGGAGTTCACGGCCCATGCCCACCCACTGCGAACCCTGACCGGGGAACACCAGCACGATCCGCCCCCCGACCGCGGCCGGCGACAATCCGCCAGTGACCACACCAGGATGAGACTCGCCCCGCGCCAGCGCCTCCAGACCTGCCACAGCCTCACCCCGCGAGTCGGCCACCACCACCGCGCGGTCGGAGAGCAGCGCCCGTCGTGTCATCAGCGTCGCCGCCACGGCGTCCAGCGGCGCGGTCTCAGCCGTCTCCGACGTCTCCGCCGTCTCGAGGAACGAGGCGAGGCGTGCGGCCTGCCCTGCCAGGGATGCCGTCGAGGCGGCGGACACGACCAGCGGAACCACTCCGGCGGGCGATGCGGCCGGCGCCGCGGGCTGCTCCTCCGGTGCCTGTTCCAGGATCAGGTGCGCGTTCGTGCCGCTGATGCCGAAACTGGAGACACCGGCGCGGCGCGGCCTGCCCTCCTCCGACCAAGCGCGGGACTCGGTGAGCAGTTCGACCGCGCCCGCCGTCCAGTCGACCTGGGGCGTCGGCTCCGTCACGTTGAGCGTGGGCGGCATGATGCCGTGTCGGAGCGCCTGCACCATCTTGATCACGGCGGAGACACCGGCCGCGGCCTGCGTGTGACCTACGTTGGACTTGAGCGAGCCCAGCCAGAGCGGGCGCTCCGGGTCCCGGTCCCGGCCGTACGTGGCGAGCAGGGCCTGCGCCTCGATGGGGTCGCCGAGCTCCGTGCCGGTGCCGTGCGCCTCCACGACGTCGATGTCGGCCGCTGCGAGGCCACCGTTGGCGAGCGCCTTGCGGATGACCCGCTGCTGCGAGGGCCCGTTGGGGGCGGTCAGGCCGTTCGAGGCGCCGTCCTGGTTCACGGCCGAGCTGCGGACGACCGCGAGCACCCGGTGGCCGCGCCTGCGGGCCTCCGAGAGACGTTCCAGGACGACGATGCCGACGCCCTCGGACAGGATGGTGCCGTCGGCACCGGCCGAGAACGCCTTGACCCGGCCGTCGGCGGCGAGGCCGCGCTGGCGCGACATGCCACGCAGACCGATCGGTGAGCCCATGACGGCGACACCGCCTGCGAGGGCGAGCGAGCATTCGCCCAGACGCAGTGCCTGGGCAGCGAGGTGGATGGCGACGAGGGACGAGGAGCAGGCCGTGTCGACGGTCACCGAGGGGCCCTCGAAGCCGAACACGTACGACACCCTGCCGGAGGCCACGCTACCGGCGGTGGCCGTCGTGACGAAGCCTTCGAGTTCGGCGGGCATGTTGCTGAGGGACTCGACGTAGTCGTGGATGGAGACGCCCGAGAAGACACCGATGTTGTCGCCGCGCGCGGAGAAAGGGTCGATGCCGGCCCGCTCCAGGGCCTCCCACGAGGTTTCGAGGAGGAGCCGCTGCTGTGGGTCCATGGCGAGCGCCTCGCGCGGCGAGATACCGAAGAAGCCGGCGTCGAACTGGGCGGCGCTGTGCAGGAATCCGCCCTTGTGGACGTAGGCCGTGCCGGGCTTATCGGGGTCGGCGTCGAACAGGCCGTCGAGGTCCCAGCCGCGGTCGTCCGGGAGGGCCACCATGCCGTCGCGGCCCTCGGCCACGAGACGCCAGAGGCCGTCGGGGTCGTCGACGCCGCCGGGCAGGCGGCAGGCCATGCCGACGATGGCGATGGGCTCGTCGGGCTCGGCGAGGACGGTGGGGGTGGCGGTGGCACCGGCCGTGTCGTCGCCGAGTTCCTCGCGCAGGTAGCGGGCGAGTGCCACCGGGGTGGGGTAGTCGAAGATGAGGGTGGCGGGGAGCTTGACGCCGGTGGCGGCGCCGAGCCGGTTGCGGAGTTCGACCGCGGTGAGCGAGTCGAAGCCGATCTCGTTGAACCCTCGTGTGCCCTGGGCGAGTTCGGCGGCGTTGAAGCCGAGGACCGCGGTGGCTTCGGCCTGCACGATGCCGAGGAGGACGGCTTCCTGTTCGGCCTCGGGCAGTCCGGCGAGGCGCCGAAGCAGGTCACTGCCGTCGCCTGCGCCGACACGTGCGAGGCGGCGGCCACCGCGCACCAGGCCGCGCAGCAGGTGCGGGACGGTGCCGCCGGAGGCCGCGTCGGCACGCAAGGACCGCAGGTCGAGCTTGATCGGCACGAGCAGGGTGTGTTCGGCTCGCAGGCCGGTGTCGAGCAGGGCGAGGGCCTCGGCGGGGGTGAGGGGCAGGACACCGCCGCGGTTCATACGGGCCTGGTCGATCTCGCTGAGGTGAGCGGTCAATCCGGTGCTCTGCTGCCACAGGCCCCAGGCCATCGAGACACCGGGCAGGCCCGCCGCCCGCCGGTGGGCCATGAACGCGTCGAGATAGGAGTTGGCGGCGGCGTAGCTGCCCTGGCCGGCGGAGCCGAGCAGAGCGGCAGCGGACGAGAAGACAGTGAACGAGGCCAGTTGCGGAGCGAGTTCACGAGTCAGCTCGTCCAGGTGACGGACGGCGGTGACCTTCGGGGCGAAAACCCCTTCGATACGTTCCGGTGTCAGCGCGCCGATCACACCGTCATCCAAAACACCAGCGAGGTGGACAACACCGGTGAGCGGGTGCTCGACAGGTACGGCCGCCAGAAGAGCCGCCACGGCATCCCGGTCGGCGACATCACACGCGCAGACCCTCACCACCGCGCCCGACTCACCGAGTTCGGCAACCAGCTCCCGCGCCCCCTCGGCCTCCAGACCGCGCCGGCTGACCAACAGCAAGTGCCGCACACCGTGCGCGTCGACCAAGTGCCGGGCGACCAGAGCGCCCAAGGAACCGGTGCCGCCGGTGACCAGAACGGTGCCCCCGGGGGCGAAGGCGTACGCACTCTCCGTCCTGGTCCCGGCACCAACGTCGGCACCGACAGCGGGCTCGGCCTCGACGGCCGCCACGCGCACCAGACGCGGGGCGGACAACACCGTGCCCCGCACGGCGACCAACGGCTCCGCCGCGGCGAGCACGGACCCAAGGACGGGACCCGCCCCGGCGGAGCCGACGGGATCGAGATCGACAAGCACGATCCGGTCGGGATTCTCAGCCTGGGCAGCCCGAACCAGACCCCACACAGCGGCACCGGCCGGATCCGTGACATCAGCGTCACCACCCGCAGGCACCGCACCCCGGGTCACGACGACGAGAGGTACGGCGTCCAGGGCAGGTGCGGCGGCCAGCCACGCCTGGACCACGGCCACGACGCGGGTGGTGAGGCCGAGCGGGTCCTCGCCGTCGCCGGTCGTCGCCGTGAGGACGGCGACCGGCGGCAGGGTCTCGCGGGCGGCGAGCGTCGTCACGTCGTCGACGGTGGCGAGAGGCGCCCAGGAGGCGGGGGCGGCGGCGCCCTCGGGGGCGGGCAGCGGGGTCCACTCCACGCGGAACAGCGAGTCGCGGCTCTCCCGGCCGGCCGCGCCGGCGCCGAGCTGCTCGGCGGTTACCGGCAGGGACACCAGCGAGTCCATGGTCAGGACGAGGTCGCCGGTCTCGTCGGCGGCCTGGAACGAGAGCGCGTCCGGGCCGCTCGGGGCGACTCGTACGCGCAGGGCGGAGGCGCCCAGGGCGTGCAGGACGAGACCGTTCCAGGCGAAGGGCAGAACTCTGCGGTCGTCGTCGGGGTTGGCGAAGGCGTTGGTGTGCAGGGCGGCGTCGAGCAGGGCCGGGTGGATGCCGAACCGGTCGGCGTTCTCGCGCTGCTCGGGTGGCAGGACAGCCTCGGCGAACAGTTCGTCGCCGCGCCGCCACACGCCGCGCAGGCCTTGGAAGGCCGGACCGTAGGCGTATCCGCGGGCGGCCAGATCCGAGTAGAAGTCGTCGATGGCGACGGGCCGCGCGCCGACCGGGGGCCAGGCGGCGAAGTCGACGGCGGGCGTCGTGCCTTCGGCCCAGGCGGCGTTGGAGAGCAGGCCGGTGGCATGCCGGGTCCATCCCCCCTGTCCCGCCTCGTCGGAGGTCTCCTCGCGGAGGGAGTAGACATCCACGGTGCGCGAGCCGTTGTGGCCGGCGCCGCTGACGGCGACCTGGATTCGGACGCCGCCCTGCTCGGGGAGCACGAGCGGTGACTCGATGACGAGTTCCTCCAGGACACCGCAGCCGAACTCGTCGCCGGCTCGGACCGCCAGATCGACGTAGATGGTTCCGGGTACGACGACCGCGCCTGCGATGGCGTGGTCCGCGAGCCACGGGTGGGTGCGCAGGGAGAGTCGGGAGGTGAGGACCAGACCGTCGGACTGTGGCAGCGGGACCACCGCGCCGAGCAGCGGGTGGTCGGTGCCGGTCAGGCCGAGCGAGGCGGCGTCGTTGGCGGTGCCGGTCAGCTGGATCCAGTAGTGCTGGTGGTCGAAGGCGTATGTCGGGAGGTCGATGCGGCCAGCGTCGGCTCCGGCCGCGAGGACGCCGCTCCAGTCGACGTGGACGCCTCGGACGAAGAGCTCGGCCATCGAGGTAAACAGGCGGCGCGGGCCGCCGTCTTCACGGCGCAGGGAGCCGGTCACGACGGCGTCGGCCTCGGCGCTGACCACGATCTCGCTGATCGGCTGGACCAGGACGGGGTGGGCGCTGGACTCCACGAACACGGTGTGGCCGTCGGCCAGGAGGTCAGCGATCGCGGGACCGAAGCGGACCTGCCGGCGCAGGTTGCGGTACCAGTAGCCGCCGTCGAGGACACCCGCCTCGCGAACCCACTCGCCGGTCACGGTGGAGAAGAACGGCACGGCAGGAGCCTGGCTACGGATGTCGGCGAAGGCCTCGCTCAGGATCTCCTGGACGGCTTCGACATGCCGGGTGTGCGAGGCATAGTCGACTGCGATGCGGCGCACGCGTACGCCTTGGTCCTCCAGCGCGTCGACGGCCTCGTCGAGGGCTTCGGCGTCACCGGCGATCACCACTGACACTGGACCGTTGACCGCCGCGACCTCGATCCGGCCGGCCCACCGCTCCAGACGCTCGACGGTCTCTGCCTCGGACAGCGCCACCGACGCCATACCGCCACGGCCCGCCAGACCTGCGGCGATGACCTGACTGCGTACGGCCACAATGCGAGCAGCGGTCTCCAGGGACAGCGCGCCCGACACGCACGCGGCAGCGATCTCACCCTGCGAGTGACCGACCACCGCATCCGGCACCACACCGACCGACGACCAGACGGCGGCAAGACCGATCATCACAGCGAAGCTCGCAGGCTGCAGAACATCCACCCGCTCCAGGAGTTCGGCCGGAACATCCCCCCGCAGCACATCCACCAGCGACCAGTCGACCCACCGCTCAAGCGCCGCCGCACACTCAGCGATCCGCTCCGCGAACACCGGTGAGTAGTCGAGGAGTTCGCGGCCCATGCCGGTCCATTGCGAGCCCTGCCCCGGAAAGACGAGCACGACCTTTCCGGCCCCGCCCGGCGTCGACGCGCTGCCGACGGCCACCGCGCGTGCGGCCTCGCCGCGCGCCAGCGCGCCCAGGCCCGCCAGGGCCTCCTCGGGCGAGTCGGCCACGACGACCGCGCGCTCGGCGAGCGTCGCCCGGCCGGTGGCCAATGCGGTCGACACGTCGGCGAGCGCGACCGTGCCGGACGCCTCGACGAACGAAAGCAGACGCTCCGCCTGGCCGGTGAGCGAGGCGGCCGTGGCCGCCGACAGCACCAGCGGCACCACGCCGTCGACCGCTGGAGCCGGAGAGGGGCCGGAGGCAGTTTCAGCGGCGGGCTCTTCTTCCAGCGCCTGCTCCAGGATCAGGTGGGCGTTCGTACCGCTGGCACCGAACGAAGACACACCCGCCCGGCGCGCCCGGCCCACCTCTGGCCACGCGCGGGCCTCCGTCAGCAGCTCCACCGAGCCCGCCGTCCAATCCACCTGCGAGGTGGGGGCGTCGACGTGCCGGGTGGCGGGCATGACACCGTGCCGCAGCGCCTGCACCATGTTGATCACTGCGGCAACGCCGGAGGCGGCCTGGGTGTGGCCGATCACCGACTTGACCGAGCCGAGCCACAGCGGCCGGTCCTCGGACCGGTCCTGTCCGTACGTGGCGATCAGGGCCTGCGCCTCGATCGGGTCACCCAGAACGGTGCCGGTGCCGTGGCCCTCGACCATGTCGATGTCGGCCGTGGTGAGGTCGGCGCTCTCCAGCGCCTTGCGGATGACGCGCTGCTGCGCGGGGCCGTTTGGCGCCGTCAGGCCGTTGGAGGCGCCGTCCTGGTTGAGGGCGGAGCCGCGGATCACCGCGAGGACCCGGTGTCCGTTGCGACGCGCCTCCGACAGCCGCTCGAGGAGGACCACACCGGCGCCTTCGGCCCAGCTGGAGCCGTCCGCGCAGGCCGCATACGACTTGCAGCGGCCGTCGAAGGCGAGGCCGCGCTGCCGGGCGAAGCCGACGAACCCGCCGGGGGTCGACATGACAGTGGCGCCGCCGGCCAAAGCCATGGAGCACTCGCCGCGCCGCAGTGCCTGGGCGGCCAGGTGGATGGCGACCAGGGAGGAGGAGCACATGGTGTCGACGGTGACGGCGGGACCTTCGAGGCCGAGGGTGTAGGCGACCCGTCCCGAGGCGACGCCGCCCGCGGTGCCCAGGGCGCGCTCCAGGCTGAGGTAGCCTTCGAGGCCGCTGAGGTCGGGCGCGTAGTCCTGGTGGACCATGCCGGCGAACACACCGATGTCGGTGCCGCGTACCGAGTGCGGGTCGATACCGGCTCGTTCGAGGGCCTCCCAGGAGACCTCGAGGAGTTGTCGCTGCTGGGGGTCCATCGCGAGCGCCTCGCGCGGCGATATCCCGAAGAACGCGGCGTCGAACTGGCCGGCATCGTGCAGGAACGCGCCCTCACGGACGTACGTCGTGCCGGGGTTGTCCGGGTCGGGGTGGTAGAGGCCCTCCAGGTCCCAACCGCGGTCCTCGGGAAAGGTGGTGTAAACGTCCGTGCCGTCGGTCACCACCCGCCACAGGTCCTCAGGAGCGCGAATGCCGCCCGCATACCGACAGGCCATCGAAACGATCGCGATGGGTTCGCCCGAGGCCTCGGAGAGACGCTGGTTCTCCTGCTGGAGCCGCGTGTTCTCCTTGAGCGAGGCACGCAGCGCGTTGACTATCTGCTCGTCCGGTGCCGTCATCTCGGTACGTCCTCCGTCTTTGCGCTGCTGATGAACCACATTCCGGTAAGTCAGGTGATCAGTTGGTGTCGTTTTCCTGGGCGCGCTTTACGAGGTCAGCGACGTCCATCACGTCGATCAGGTCGACGTGTCCTCAGCGGCGGGTAACCGGGTCTGGTTCAGGAGGGGTATCTGCGCGAGTACGTGCCGCAGGTCGTCCTTTCGCCCGTCCAGGTCGTCGTCGCCCGTTTCGGTCAGCAGTTCAGAGCGCAGGAAACCGACGAGGGCGTCCGGGGTCGGATAGTAGAAAATGAGTGTCGCGGGCGGCTGCGAGGTACGAGGTCAGTTGGCACGACTCGGAACCCTCATCAGATGCTCGCGTCGATGTGAAGAAGAGAAGACACAAAAAAAGACCCCTGAATTTCTTGCCGGGCATGCGTAAGACCGCAGATGGTCTGCGAAGATCGAGGGCTGGCCTTCACGAGATTAGACAAGGCTGCCTTCGCGGGCATCCCCTGGTCTGGTAGCTCCCGGTTGTGTGAGGAACGCCGGATCTCGCGGTGCCTACGGGGCCCCGCGGATCCACGCCGCCCTGCGGCGGGCCGGGCGGGCGGTGAACTCCGAGAAGATCGAGCGGCTGATGCGCAAGCACCGGATCGTCGGGATCACCCACCGCCGGCGGCCGGGCCTGACCCGGCAGGCTAAGCGGGCGGGGCCGTCTCCTTCTTCACGTGGCTTGGTCATCTGCCTGCGTCAGTCACATGCAGCAGGGCGCGGGCAGCCAGGCGGTAGCCGAACGCGCCGAGACCTACCACGACGCCTGAGGCCAGCGGGGCGATGACCGATTCGTGCCGGAATTGTTCCCGCGCCCATACGTTGCTCAGGTGCACCTCGATCCACGGGTGCTCGTAGCTGGCGAGCGCGTCCCGCAGGCTCCAGCCGGCGATCATGAGGGCGCCCGGGTTGACCACCGCACCGACACTGTCGGGCCCGTGCTCGTGGATAGCGCTCACCAGCTCGCCCTCCGACTCCCGCTGGACAGCGAGGACCTTCCAGCCCTGCGCGCTCACCTCGTCGGCGACTGCCTGCTCGATGTCGGCCAGGGTGTCGGTGCCGTAGATCTCGGGCTCGCGGCGGCCCAGGATTCCGAGGTTGGGACCGTTCAGTAGGAGCATCGTGCTCATGTGTCACCTCGCCGTTCAAAGGTCCGAACCGCATCCGGTCCGTGATCCGGGGCCCCATCGGGGGCGGTCGTCAGGGTGTCCGTTCCGAGCATGGTCCCGGCGGTCTCCTCGACGTGAGCCATCGAGTACCGCAGGATGGGCGGCGCCATCAGGGACGTCACGAAGGCGGCCAGGACAACGATCGTGCACGTCTCGGTGTTCAGGACGCCGAGACGAAGGCCGGTCATTGCCACGATCACCTCGACCACCCCCCGCGAGGGGCCTTGACCCGGAATCTTGGAGGGTCGGAGCGCATGTGGTCGGCGATCGCCCAGCCGGCCGGGCGCCGGGAGGCGAGGTCGATGACCGTGGCCAGATACAGGAACTTCCCGCCGACCAACGGGAGACAGGTGATGTCGCCGACGTACTTCGTGTTCACCGCCGCGGCGGTGAAGTCGCGGCCGATGAGGTCGGCGGCTTCCACGGCGGCCGGATCCGAAATGGTGGTGCGGTGCTTTCTGCGCAGTCGCAAGTCGGCCAGGCCGACCTGGCGCATGACGCGGGCGACCCGCTTGTGGTTGACCAACTCGCCTGTCGCGCGCAGTTCTGCGGTGATCCTGGGGACGCCGTAAGTCCCGTCCGAGTCCTGGTGAACCGTGCGTATCCGGGTGGCGAGCGCGGCGTTGGCCGTCTGCCGGGCCGCCCTCGCGGCTGCTGCGGTCCGGTGCCAGTGTTCGCCGGTGACCGTGGGCAGACTGAAGCGCATCGCACGGCGGCCGAGGACGAGGGCGAGCAGTAGGAGGAACGCAACTTGGAGCAAGAACACCAGCAGGGCGTGGTGTCCGATGATCGGCACGGGGGCGGCGAGGGGCATCTCGGCCTCCCTCCCGATTAAGGGGTGGATTGGTCTGCAGGCCGGGGGCCTCTCTCGTGTGACCTCCGGTGACCTTCGGGCGAGAAGCAGCGGCGCGGTGTTCGGTGCGTGCTTTCGCCGTGCGCTGCCGGGGTCTCGGAGCGGTGTGTTGAGTGAGGGTGAGTTCCCCACATGCCCTTGAGGCAGCGGGGAAGCAGCCAAAAGCCGCGACATCGCGGAGGTCAATCAGAACGGCCCCAGCCGCCGGGCCACCAGGCCGGTAACCTCGGCTGCGCGGTCGACGAGGAAGAAGTGGCCGCCACGGAAGACCTCCGTTTCACTCGCCCCGGTGGTGTGCTCGGCCCATGCCTCAGCCTCATCAAGGGAGACCCGGGGGTCACTGTCTCCGGTGAGCACGGTCACCGGGCAGTCGAGGCGTCGGCCGGGCTCGTGCCGGTACCGTTCAATGGCGGTGTAGTCGCTGCGGATGGCCGGCAGGATCATCGCCAGCACCTCCGGGTCACCGAGCAGCATCTCGTTGGTGCCGCTGAGCGCCCTGAGCTCGGCCACGAGTTCAGCGTCGCTCGCCGTATGCACCCGCTCGTCGCGATAGCGGGACGGGGCCCGCCGACCAGACGCGAACAGCCGTACCGGCGCAGGCAGTCCGACATCCTGCATGCGCAGCGCCACCTCGTACGCGAGGACAGCGCCCATGCTGTGACCGAACAGGGCCAGTGGCTTGTCGTCCAGGTGCTGCAGCGCGGCGAAGATCTGGTCCGCGAACTCGGGGATGCTGTCGATCCTCGGCTCGTGGAGCCGGGTCTGCCGACCTGGGTACTGGAGGGCCAACACCTCCACCGATGGTTGCAGTTCTTTGGACACCGGGAAGAAGAAGCTTGCAGAGCCGCCCGCGTACGGCAGGCACGCAAGCCGCACATTGCTTTGCGGCGCGGGGTGCGCGACATTAACCCATTTCTCGAACTGCGCCGTTGCTTGAGGCATGCCGGACGGAGCTCCTCGTGGTTGGTGAGGGAGTATCGGAAGCCTATTTCGTGCAGGTGGAAGCGCGTATCCCCAGATCTGATAGTCCAAGCCCTCGAGCGGCCCGAGCGCCGGTACGGATGATTAGCCTTGCACCGTTCCGTTTTCGGCAGTTGTGCCTGCGCCAGCCACCCTGCGATGAGGGGTTTCCCGTGCCCGAGACGTCACCGCGCAAGCAGCCCGCCAGCGCGAGCCCCGAGACAGATGTGGACGTAATCGTCGTCGGCAGCGGCCCGGTCGGGGCCACTCTCGGGATCCTGCTGGCCCAGCGCGGCCGACAGACCATCGTCCTGGAACGGCGCCGCCGCCCCTACACCCTGCCCAGGGCAACCAGCTTCGACGGCGAGACGGCACGGCTGCTCGCCGGCTGCGGGACGGGCCCGAGTCTCGGCCGGATCACCGAGCCCGCCACCGGTTACCAGTGGCAGTCCGCCGACGGTGAGGTCCTCCTCGACATCGCCTTTCGCGCGGAAGGCCCGTACGGGTGGCCGGACGTCAGTACCATGCACCAGCCCGCCCTTGAGGAACTGCTGGCCTCGCGGGCTGCCGGGCTGCCCGGAGTGACTGTGGTGCAGGGCCGCCAAGTCGTGGGAATCGAGGAGCAAGACGACCGGGTCGTGGTGACGGCCGAGGATGAGGACGGCGCAGCCCAGACGTACACCGCGAGGCGGGTGGTGGGCTGCGACGGTGCCAACAGCTTCGTCCGGGACCATCTGGACGTGCCGGTCACCGATCTCGGCTTTTCCTACGAGTGGCTGCTGTGCGACGTGCAGCTGCACGAGCCGGGCGAGTTCGTCCCCACCAACGTCCAGATCTGTGACCCGGCCAGGCCTACCACCCTGGTCGGCAGCGGTCCGGGGCATCGGCGGTGGGAATTCATGCGGCTGCCCGGCGAGCGTGCCGCTGAGCTCAACCGGGAGGAAACTGCCTGGCGGCTCCTCGCCCCCTATGGGGTGACCCCCGACACCGCGACGCTGCTGCGCAGCACCACGTACATCTTCCACTCCCGCTGGGCCGAGCAGTGGCGGGTCGGTCGGGTACTACTGGCCGGGGACGCGGCCCATCTGATGCCGCCCTTCGCCGGGCAGGGCATGTGCTCGGGCATCCGCGACGTCGTCAACCTGGCGTGGAAGCTGGACCTGGTACTGGGCGGCCTCGCCCCGGAGTCGCTCCTCGACACCTACGCAGAGGAACGCCGCGCGCAGGTACACAAGTCGATTCTGTCCTCGGTCCAGTTGGGCCGGGTGATCTGCGTGACGGACCCCGTGGCTGCGGCTCAACGCGATACCACGATCCTGGCGGGCCGCCGCGGCCGCGGTCCAGCGGTCCCTGACCCGGCGTTGCCCCTCACACAGGGGCTCCTTCACCGGAGAGTGGACGGGTCGCCCATATCCCCGGCCGGCGAGGTGGTCCCCCAGGGCCAGATACGCGGCCTCAAAGGCACTGGCCTCTTCGACGATGTGGTCGGCCGCGGCTTCGTCCTGATGCTGGCAGAGGGCACGGACGCCGACCTCGACGCGGAGCAGTCGGCATTCCTCACGGACCTGGGCACACACGTGGTGACGCTGCTCCCCGAGGACGGGACGCCGCAGAACATGTCGGTGGCCGACGTGGGCGGCGTCTATCGCACTTTCCTGGCTCGCCACGGGGCCGACGCGGTATTGATCCGTCCGGATTACCACGTGTATGGGGCGGCCTCAGGCCTGGGGGCAGCAGCGGCGCTGGTGGACGACCTGCGCGCCCGCCTAGTACTCCAGCAGTAGTTCGCTATCGCCCCTGGTCAGCAGCTTGCTATTGAGTCTGACTGACTGACGGTGCGCCATATTGTGGCAGTTCGTGACCGGCGGTGCGACGGGCGGAGTGGCAGCGTTTGGCGGTGGCTTGGTGGCGTCTCCTGAAGCGGGACCAGGTCGGTGCGCGGTCGGGATGCCGGTGCCGCGCCGGGCTGGGACGGAGAGCTTCCAGGAGTCTCCGGATTTCTGCCAGGGTGAAGGGCGCGAGAGTGCGGTCATAGCGGAGAGCAAGGCGTGGGCTGTGGACGCTTTCGTATTTCGGCTCTTCAGTTGGTGTCGTTACCCAGGGCGCGCTTTACGAGGTCAGCGACGTCCATCACGTCGATCAGGTCGGCGTCGTCCTCAGCGGCGGGTACAACCGGGTCTGGTTCGGGCGTCGCCACCCCAGGGGCGGGGCCGTCCCCGGGACCTACGAAGCTGAGCAGTGTGTCGAGAAGCCCGGCCTCCCGGAACCGGGCGAGCGGTACCTGCGCGAGTACGCGCCGCAGGTCGTCCTCCCGCCCGTCCAGGTCGTCGTCGCCCGTTCCGGTCAACAGCTCAGAGCGCAGGAAACCGACGAGGGCCTCCGGGGTCGGATGGTCGAAGACGAGGGTCGCGGGCAGTCGTAGACCGGTGGCCACGTGCAGGCTGTTGCGAAGGTTGACGGCGGCGAGCGAGTCGAAACCGACCTCCTGGAAGGACTGGAGCGGGCCGATGTTCTCCGCGCTGCTGTGTCCGAGGACGGTCGCGGCCTGTCCACAGACCAGCCGGAGCAAGAGACGGTTCTGTTCGGCCTCGGGGACGTTGCGGAGGGAGTCCACCAGGGACGAGGTGATGTTGCTGTTCTCGGCGTCGGGCTGGGAGGCACGCAGTGCGGCGACGGCCTCGGGCAGGTCGGCGAAGAGCGGGCTGACTCGTACAGAGGTGAATGCCGGGATGAACGTCTCCCAATCCATATCGACGACCGTCACGGCCTTCTCCCGCGCTTCCACCGCTTGTTCGAACGCCGTCATCGCGATCTGCTGGGACATCGGCAGGACACCGCGGCGGCGCAGCCGCGCGAGGGTGGCCTCGTCCATTCCGAGGCCGACTTCGTCGAGGGCTCCCCAGGCGATCGAGGTGGCCGCGAGGCCACGACCGCGGCGCCGTTCGACCAGGGCATCCAAGACTGCGTTGGCCGCGCCTGCGACGCCCTGGCCACCACCGCCCCAGATTCCAGCGATCGAGGAGAAGACCACGAACGCTTCGAGCGGTGCGCCGCCAGAGGCTGTGTCAGTGAACAGTTCGTCGAGCCATACAGCGGTGTCGACCTTGGCCGCGAAGACCTCGGTGAGGTCGGCGAGGCCGGTGTCGGCGATGTTGCTTGCCCAGGCAGTGTCGGCGGCGTGCACGACGGCGGTGAGCGGCTGCTCCTCCGGGGTTTCGGCGATGAGACGGGCAAGCGTCTCACGGTCGGCGTCTGCGCAGGAGACGACTGTCGTCTCCACCCCGGTGGCCGCGAGCTTGTCCAGCAACTCGGTGACGGCGTCGGCGGGCGCCTGAGCCGTGGTCGTGACGATAAGACGGCGCGCGCCGGACCCGGCGAGCCAGAGCGAGGCATGTGCGCCGAGGGCCTCGGCGCCGCCAGTCACAAGGACTGTGCCATGAGGCTGCCAGCCACCGTCGGCGGGCGCCTCGGGCGCGGGCTTGCGTGTGAGCCGCCGGCTGTAGACGCCGGAGCGGCGTACGGCGATCTGGTCGTCCCCCGTGACGCCGTTCAGCGCGCCCACGAGGTACTGCGCGGTGCGGTCGTCGGCGGTTTGCGGCAGGTCGACCAGGCCGCCCCACCGGCCGGGGTATTCAAGAGCAACAGCGCGGCCCAGACCCCAGAGTCCGGCCTCGCCAGGCTCGATAACGGTGTCCTGGATACCGGTCTTCACCGCGCCGCGGGTCAGACACCACAGCGGGCCGTTGATGCCCGCGTCTCCGAGCGCCTGAATCAGCGCGAGGGTGCTGGCGGCGGCGGCAGTGGCGTCCTGCGGGCTGACGAGGGCGAGCAGGGAGAGAACTCCTGCCGGCTCGTACTCGGTCCGGACGCCGCTCAACTGCTCGGTGAGTCCAGTGCGGGTGAAGGCGGAGGGAGTGATCTCCAGGGGCTCGACGTCGAGTCCCTGGGCAGCGAGCGCCGCGAGGAGTTCGGCCACCTGGGAGCCGTCCGTGGAATCGGTCGCGCCTTCGGACGGATGTCCCGGCGGCAGGATGGCGAGCCAGCGGCCCGCGGGTACCCCCGACACCTCCCCCTCCAGGGGCCGCCAGGTGACGGCATAACGGAGGCGCTCAGCGCTGGACCGCCGGCGGCGACTACCGCGCCAGTCCGCCAGCACCGGCACGACAGTACGCAGGGCATCTCGCAGAGTGGCGGAGTCCGAGGCAAGCAGCCCGGCGAGCGAATCGGCGTTGGTCTGCTCGACGGCGCTCCAGAAGTCCGCGTCGGTGTCCTCGCCCGAGGTAGCACTGTCGTCGGCGTCTTCGGCCTCCTGCAACCAGTAATGACGTCGGTCGAAGGCATACGTCGGAAGATCGACCTGCCCACTCCCAGCACCGGCCGGCAGCATCGCCGCCCAGTCCACGGGCACACCCCGGACAAATAGCTCGGCCATCGAGGTCAGCAGCCGGCGCAGGCCGCCCTCGTCACGGCGCAGCGTGCCACCGACGACGGCACGCAGCCGGACCGTGTCATCCGCCTCATCCACGATCTCATTGACCGGCTGGACCAGAACCGGGTGAGCACTCGACTCCACGAACACCGTGTGACCGCCGGCCAGAAGATCGGCGACCGCGGGACCGAAACGAACCTGGCTACGCAGATTGCGATACCAGTAGCCGCCGCCCAGCACACCCGCCTCCTTTACCCACTCCCCCGT
>NZ_JBITHE010000051.1:0-15925 GCF_044457665.1 Streptomyces sp. NPDC050535 | reverse complement strand
CCACGGTCGCGACTGACGCTTCCCCATGCTCACATCAACGAGCGATCAAGCGGACAGTCACATGATCAACCCGCTTTTGTTAGAGCCAGTTAGAGGCAGCCAGGCCGACGGCCAGCATGTTCGTGCATGAACATCTGCCGACCCTGCTCATCGGCGTCGCGGCCGCTGAACTGCTCCTACTTCTCACCGACTTCTACTGAGCCGGGGATCGGTGCTCCGCCGGCCGGAGGCCCGATCCTCCGCTCAGCGCGCAGGGGTCCGCAGGGCTGCGTTGAGAAGTTCGGGCACGGTCTCGGGCGGTACGACACGCATGGCCACGTAGGTGAGCACGAGGGTGACGATCGCAGTGAGGGCGATCCGGACGATGCCGGTGACCTCAGTGTCCTTGGCCTTGTCCATGGCCCGCGTGACGATGACCGCCAGAATCAGCAGGGCCAGCAGGAGGAGAACGATCATGATGGCTGTGTTCCTTCGACGAGAGGGTGTTCACCTCTCGGTCCCGGGCTCCAGCCCCACCGGCAAAGAATCTCAGAAGTCTGACCGGGAGTCCCGCTGAACGGCACGGCGCCGCTGCTCGGCAGCCAGCCGTCTGGTCTTCCGGCGGACGCGTTCGCCGAGGGCCTCGGGGTCGGCGGCGCCGGCCGCGGCCTCGGTCCAGGTGGTGCCTTCACCCGCGGCGTAGGCGAACACGATCTGCTGCTCGAGCGGGTCGAGGCCACGCAGCACCCTGTTGAGCCGCTCGTCCTCGTACACTCCGTCCGATGTGTGGGCCAGGTAGTCCACCTCGGTGGTGACCAGGTCGTACAACGACAACCCGTCGCCCAGGTCCGCATCCAGCGACAGGACCCGCCCGTGCCGGGTCCTGCGCCGCCACAGGGGCACCAGTCGGCGGTGCACCGTGCAGGCTTCCGCTTTCAGAGCGCCGAGCGCCGTGAAGGGCAACTGCCCGCTCTGCCACAGCGGATCGCACCAGTGGCCGGCCAGGGCGGTGGAGACGGCCTCCCGCCACCGGTCGCTGCGGGGCACCATCAGCACCCCGGCGGCGATGTGGTCGATGGAGGCGTCCTGATCGGCCGGAGGGAGGGGGCTTCTCGTTGCGCCGGTCCTCCGGCCGTAGACGGCGCTGCGGATCATGATGGCCTGCGCGAGGTCCGGCGGACACCCTGGAAGCCCCATGAGCCTCGGCAGAGTGATGACCAGCCCGAGGGCGCTGAGAGGACGGGGAAATCCGTCCCGGCGTTTCAAGCGGATGCCGTCCGGTGTGGCGGCGATGAACTCGTTCCTGTCTCCAGCACGGTGTCCGGGGACGACGAGGTAGTACTCGGGGTTCATTACGTGTTGCTCCTTGCCCGGTCGGGACCTTCCATCTCTCGGTCCCGAGGAACGGGGCCACTGGCAATGAATCTTCGCCGCGTCGGTGTGATCCGGGTCACGGCCTGAAAGGAGGCGGTACCAGGAGGTCGAGGTGCTCCAGTCGGTGGCGGCTGCGGCGTGGACCAGCTCGGTGCGGATGGCCGCTCTACAGGAGCCCGCGCTGCTGTGCCCACTGGGCGACGGCCCCGGAGTTGCGCTGGGAGAAGTGGTCGGGCCGGAGTTCCCCGGTGCGGGTGATGAGGCCGGTCTCGGGATAGCCGTAAGCCTGAAGCAGTTCGTCCGCGAGTGCGGCAGTGGCTTGGAGGAGACCGCGGTCGAGGTCGGCGAGGTTGTCCACGAGCACGCCGGCATCGGCGGTCGCGCAGGGGTGGGAATCACCTGTGAGGGGCCGCGGACGGCCTGTTGCCGGATCGATCCGGTCGACGCGGAAGGGCGCGACGGGCGGTCGGTCGAGGTCCAGGACTCTGGCCTGGGTGGGATGAGCGGCGATGTCTGCCACCAGGGCGACCCTGACGTGTGCGGGACCGCTGGCACCCGCGCGGTCGCGTGCGTGGGCGGCCAGAAAGGGGAGCGCGCAGAGCAACGGATACACCACGTCTCCGGGTTCTGCGGTGTGCAGCTGGACGTCCTCGTATTCGTCCACGTGGATCCGCCCGTTCAGGCTGATCGCGACGGCGGCGCTACCGTCGCGGTGCAGCTCTGCCCGGGCGGAGTACCGGCCGCTGCCTTCCGCCACGATCAGTCGGCGGGGGCCGACGGTCACGCTCCCGAAGTTGCGTCCTTCCTGGCCGAGATGGAGTTGCGTGGCCAGGAGTTCTTCCCGGTAGCGGATGAAGCGGTCCGAGTCGATGACCATGTCGCTGGCCTGCTCCGGGACCAGGATGACGATCAGATGCGGTGTGGTCCGCGATGCCACGGCATCGACGAGGTCCTCTTCGACGTCGGCCAGGCGCCGGTCGCGCTCGGCGGCTGCTGTGTAGCGGGCCCGGTAGGAGGTGGCCACATCCGTCTCGGTGAGCCACTCGGTCTGGCTGCCGCCCCGCCGCGGATAACGAAGGGTATCCCTGGACAGCTTGGTCGGACGGGCCGTGACGGCGTGTGGGGCGTAAGGGCTGCGAGGAACGGCGAGTAGCAGGAAACCGGTTCCGGGAGCGACCGGGTTGTGGACGGGGATGGCCTCGTAGGGGACAGGCGGTGCCGTGTTATTCGCGATGACCTGGCGGCTGTGCCGCAGGTGCCGGTCGTCGAGGTCGACGTCGAACACCTTGCTGGGCACCCCCTTGTTCTCGGCCATGCCCAGCACGAGAAGGCCGCCGGTGTGGTTGGCGAAGGCGGCGACGTCCTTGGCCAGTTCTTCCCGGGCTTCGTCACCGTTGCCGTAGTGCTCGCGTTTGTAGTCGAGGTCTTCGGCCTTGGCTGCGTCGACGTTGTCGATCAGATCGGCGATGCTGCGGTAGTCCACGCTGTCGAGCCGTCCGCCCAGCAGATCTTCGAGCCTGCGCAGTCGCGTCACCATGGGCTGACCCTAAGCGGACGACGAGTTGCCTCCGGGGCTTGGGCGATGCGGCGGCGTTGTTCCGCGGCGAGGCGTTTTGCCTTGCGGCGGACCCGTTCCCCGAAGGCAGTTGGGTCAGTGGCGCCAGCTGCGGCTGCGGCCTCGGTCCAGGTGGTGCCCTCTCCCTCGGCATACGCGAACACGACCTGCCGCTCGAGCGGATCGAGGCCGAGCAGGAGGGCGTTGAGCCGCTCGTCGTCGAACACTCCGCCTGCTGTGTGCCTCAGGTAGTCGACGTCGGCGGCGACCAGGTCGTGCAGCGACAGCCCGCCGAGGTCGGCGTCGAGGGACAGCACGCGACCGTGCCGGATACGCCGCCGCCAGAGCGGTACGAGTTGTGTGTGGAGCGCGCGCGTCTCTGCCCGTAGGGCGGCAATGGACGCGAACTGCCCGGCTGATCCGGGATGTTCGAGCTTGCACCATGGGCCCAGGAGGGCGGTCGACACGGCGGTTCGCCATCGCTCGCTGGAGGGGAGTGCCAACGCTTTGGCGCAGAGTGCGTCGATGTTCCGGTCGATCACGTATGCGGTTGTGGTCCCGAGGAACTCGTCGACCGGGGTGGTGAGCAGGTAGCGACACCGCAGGGCTTCGCTCCCATCGCTGCGGCGCGGGCGGAACCACGTGAGTCCCATCCGATCGGCAAGCCGGACGGAGGTCTCGACCGACCGGCGTCCGTTGATCACACCGAGATCCGTGGGAAATGGAAGGGCGCGCCAATAGACAGCGCTCTCTCGTATGCGCTTGGAGAGGCCTGGGTCGCGGGAACGCTTGCGGAAGCGGGGCGTCGTCATGGTCATGGGCCGGAGGTTGAAACCAGGCATGGGGTGTACTCCTGCGTGTGTAGGGGGAGTTCCTCTCTCGGTCCTGAGCGGCAGGCCGACCGGCAATCCTCTTCTGTGACCCCAGTCACACACGGTCGGCCCGGGATCCATCGCCATGCCGCAGGAGTGTCGCTGCGGAGAGAACTTACTGCTCGTGGCAGTGGTGGTGGCGGTAAGCGGGGTGTTCAGGGGCTTGGGGCGGGGTCTTGCTGCTGGGGTGAGTCTTGCGCGGGTCCAGGTCAGGGCTTCGGCGTAGTCGCGTGACGCCCGCTTTGTGATCATCCGAGGCCGAGGGGGCGCCGCGGGCTTTGCGGCCCAGGCTGGTCGCGATGTTGTTCACCCCGACCGCTCCAGGGTTCCGATGCCGCGGTTGCGCCAGGTGGCCATGGCTCGGGGCGCGTTGCCGGTCCGCACCTGCGAGGCGTCCTCGACAAAGGGGGAGTCACGGACGTGCTGCAGGGCCTCGACCTTCCAGTGGTCCCGGATGAGGCAGCCGAGTTGGGTCGGGGTGGCCTACTCACAGGCTGTGTGCCTGTAGGGACCGCGGTTCCGTGAGCACTGCGTCCTGCGGAAACGTCGGATTCCGCGTGTGGTGAGCACTGCTCGGGGGTGTTGATCA
Organism: Streptomyces sp. NPDC050535; assembly: GCF_044457665.1. NCBI lineage: Bacteria > Bacillati > Actinomycetota > Actinomycetes > Kitasatosporales > Streptomycetaceae > Streptomyces > Streptomyces sp. NPDC050535. The sequence goes on along the minus strand of NZ_JBITHE010000051.1, from coordinate 11,556 downwards.
TGAGCAGGATGCCCCGCTGAGGTGCCCACGGCGGCAGGAACTGACCGACCCCCAGATTCCCGACGGTAAGCGCGTGTTGAGGAGTCCCAGCCGTCGTGGAAGTTTCACGGGCACCTGAGCCGCAAGTCCGGACGTGGGGACAGGAGCGTGCAGCCGTTGGCCGCCACGTGCGCGAGTTCGTTAGGCGTCGGCGAGAAGGGGGTCGTACGGGGTGCTCGTGCGGCGGCCCGACATGAAGGAGAGGAAGTCACCCACGAAGGTGCTCCGGCCGTAGGCGCCGTCAGTGGCGGTGAGGTCGCGGTGGAAGGCGGTGCGGAAGAGGGTCCTGTACTCGTCGGCATCGATGCTCCCGCTTCCGTCCTTGTCGGTGGCGTCGAAGAGCACCTCGGCGACGCGGATGAGCGCGGGTCCGGAGAGGTAGGGGATGGCGGCGGCGTACTCGTCGGCGCTGACGCGGCCGTCGCCGTCCGTGTCGAGGGCGGCCTGGAGCTCGCGCCACCAGGCGGCGAAGGCGTCGTAGAGCCGGGTCTCCTCGGGTTCGTCCAGGTCGAGGCGGGTGGACAGTTCACGTGCCATGGCGGCGAGGTCAGGCCAGTCGAGGTGGCCGTCGCCGGTCTGGTCCAGCACCTGGCGGAAGAACTCCCCCGCCGAGCGTCGGCCCTCTCCCGTGCCCGCGTAAGGCGCCGGGTCCGGGCCGGGGCCAGCGTCGCCGCCCAGTGGTGTGAGGAGACGGAGCAGGGCCGACGCCCGCTTCATGCGGGCGCGCAGAGCGGCCACGGTGCGGGCGCGGGGGTCGTCGCTGCCAGGCGAGAGGGAGAGGACTTCGATGATGCTTTCGGCGCTGATCCAGCCCTCGGGTAGGAAGCGGGCGAGCCCGGCGGTGAGGTAGGCGCCTTGCATGAGGGTCTGGGCACCGGGCATCTCCGGCAGCCCGGCCCTGCGCCGGTATGGCTCGGGGAGCGAGGCGACGGTGATCGCGCCGAGGAGCGGGCCGGCGACGGCCCGGCCGGCCGCCCACAGCGTCGGTGCGCCGTCGAGCAGTGCTGGGGCGGGCAGGTGGTCGAAGAGCCGGTAGAGGATGACGCGGGCCGCTTCGGTGTTCTCGAGCTCGTTTTCGACGACCCTGTCGAAGTATCGCCAGAAGTCGTTCAGGTCCTCGGGGAGTTCTGCGGCGTCACCGTCGAGCGCGGCGAGGTACGTGCGGTATTCGGCGTACATCCGTTCCATCGTGTCCTGGTCGAGCGGCTGGCCGCTCAGTCGGCACATGGTGACGGCGCTCTCGAAGAGGGTGGCGACCACCCAGGCCCGGGTCGCGCGGTCCATCGCGTCGTAGGCGCGCCCGCGGGAGTCGGAGCCGCTCATGCGGGCGTGCAGCCGGTTGAGCCGGGCGGCTTCTCGTTCGCGTTCCGCCAAGTCGGTGGCGAACATGCGCCGCATGCTGAGGAAGGTGTTGCGCAGTCGGCGCCAGGGGTGGGCGACGAAGGTGGAGTTGTCGACGAGGGCAGCGCCGATCTGCGGGTGAGCGGCCTCCAACACGGTGGCGCGGATGATGGCCAGCGCCCAGCGCGGGTCGTCGAAGAAGGCGCTGAACTGCGATTCCGGGGCGAACAGGGGTGCCTCGTCGGCCGTGTCCGTGGTTTCGGTGGTCATGATGGTTCTCCGTTCGTCCGGGGCGGCACGCCGCCGAAGCGGCGGTCGCGGCGCCGGTAGGTATGTAGGCAAGTGAGGAACTCGGGGGCTCGGAAGTCCGGCCAGAGCACTTCGGGGAAGATCCACTCGGCGTAGGCAACCTGCCAGAGCATGAAGTTGGAGATGCGCTGCTCGCCGGAGGTGCGGATGGCGAGGTCCACGTCGGGGGTGTCGGGGAACGGCAGGTGGTCCGCGAAGAGCCGTTCGGTCACCTCATCAGCGGGCGTCTTGCTGCGGATCAGCGACCTTGCGGCCTCCACGATGTCCCGGCGCCCGCCGTGGTCGAAGGCCACGGTCAGCGTCATCCCCCGGTTGTCGGCGGTCAGCGCCGCCAGATCGTCGAAGTCCCAAGCCAGTTCACGGGGGATACGCGGGTCGGCGACCCCGAGGAAGCGACAGCGGATGCCACGGGCCAGCAGCAACGGGGCATGCTTCCGCACGACCCGGCGGACCAAGCGCATCAGATAGTCGACCTCTGTGCCTGGTCGGTCCCAGTTCTCGGTGGAGAAGGCGTACAGGCTGAGCCACTCGACACCGGCAGCCCGGGCCGCCTCGATGATGTCGATGACGGTCGTCTCCGCAGCCCGGTGGCCCGCCGTCCGGGGAAGCGAACGCCGCTGCGCCCAGCGGCCGTTGCCGTCCATCACGCAGGCTACGTGTCGCGGCACCGCACGCATCGGCCTGTCGTCCTGCCGCAGCTCGTCGCCGTACTGTTCGCCCGGCCGGTCTTTCGTGGCCGGCCGGGCGGGCGGGACGCCGTGGTCAGTCACGCCCAGCCCCGTCTCACCCGGAACGGCACGGTCGGCCCTACCGCGCTCGGTCACGCCCACCCCGTCTCGCCCATACCCACGCCCCACCGGCGTGTTCCCTCCCAGAGTCTGACGGCGCGAAAGAGTCCTGACCGGCCAATCGGGTGACTGTCACCATTGGCTCAGTCGTCCGATTCCCGCGTTCTGGCGGTAGCTTCTCCGCTGACCGCGATCGACGACCCCGTCCGCGCCAGCACGACCCGTCTCTTTCTCAACGGGTGCAGCAAGGGGGTGGGGAAAACATCAGCCGGATGGGGTCGGCGCTGTGCCGGTCCTCGTCCACGATGAGGTCCACGCGCAGGCGGGAGGCGGGGAAGGCCGACTCGCTGGAAGATCAGTTGGACGGCGGCGCTATTGGGCGGGGATGGAATCGTCGACGGCGGTGTTGCGGTTGACGAAGAGGTGGGGGTTGGAGCTGTCGGGCCAGCGGTGGTGGCGCTGGAGTTCCCATGATGTGGCCAGGCGCAGGGTGAAGGCGTCGAGGTAGACGATGTCGGCCATGCTTCCTGCCCGAAGTAGGCGTAGTCGACCTTTGCTGCGATCGAGGTCCGTTCGCTCGAGGTAGACGAACTGTTCGGGGAAGCGGGCGTAGATGGCGACGAGGGCGACCGTGAGGCGTTCGCGGGGAGCGTCGAGCTGTCCAAGGGGGCCGACAGCTACTGAACGTAGTGACTCCTCATGATCACGCGGAAATGCTCATGAAAACGTGGATCGTACAGTGCTTATTCGGCGTGAGTGGGGCGCAGGAGGGCGTGGGTAAGCTGTTCAGTCTCCGATTCGAGGTAGCAGTCGAGGGCGCGGTTGATCTGCTGGATCCGAGTGATGGCGGCGTGCAGCTCGGGCCGGTTCCCGGCGGCGTGCTCGATGCATATCCAGTCGCGGTAGAGGAGTTCGGCGCTGTCGTCGGCGCTGAGGCCGGTGGTGATGGCGTGGCGGGCCGCGGTGAGGTCGTGGTGGGGGCCCGGCGGGGTGCGGTGGGTGGCGATGGTGTGGGCGACGTCGATGATCCGGGTGATCATTTCCTGCTGGTGGGGCTCGGCCCAGGGCAGCGGCCTGCTTCCGAACGGCCGGCCTTGCACCAGGCCAAGCGCTCTCTCCAGGTCGGGCAGTGCCGCCAGGCCGTGCGAGAGGGCGCATTCGGCGAACTCGACGAAGCGTGTCCAGTCGCATCGCACGCTCGCGGCGAGCTGATGGGGATCCTCCCCGGAACTACGGCGTCGTGGCACGTAGGCGTGGCGTGTCGGGTCGTTGCCCAGAGCCCGGCGCGGGCCTCGCATCCGAGCGTTGAGTGTGGCGGCGGTCCAGGGACTGGCCGGGTCCATGTCCGTGCACAGTGCATCAGCGCTGCGACCTGGCCGGAAGTACAGCAGTGCGGCAAGTCGTGCCTGTCCGGGACCGTGGCCGGTACTGGCAGGTCCCGTTACGGCCGAGGTGACGGGACCGGTGCTGTGCCTCCGCGGGGAGCGGATGTCCTGTGCGCCCTACCCACCCTGGCGCGCTGCTTCGCAGCGGGCTTGGGCCAGGGGTGGCACCCGCTGTCCGGCGCTGGCCGCCAAGGTGGGAGGCGCGGCGGGACGATCAGTGCTGATGGTTGCCGAAGTCCGGGCCGGACAGGGAGCCGTCGTGGCCCTGGCGCTCATTGCCCTCGTCGTCGGAGCGCTGACATCCCTGGGCGTAGTAGCCCTGGCCGTGGCCCGCACCAGCCACGATCCAGCACGCGCTCGACGAGTGGCCGTCGTCGCCCTGTCCGTCCCCGCCGTGCGCCAGCGCCGAGGCCGAACCGCCAAGAACAAGACCGGCCGACAGAACCGTGGCCGCCATAATGGTACGCATGCGCATGAAAAGACTCCCTGTTCGATGAGTTGAAGGGTCGTCCTCAGCAATGGCCCTCAGACGGGAGCGGCAAACCTGCCCATACCCGTTCAGCTCACCGATATCGCCACCATGCTGCGGGCCGCCGGTACGCCGGAGGCAGCCGCGAAGGTCGAGCCCGTACCGCTCGGGCGGATCCGGCCAGGGCACCCCCGTCCGGGCCCGGAACAGCACCCCGTTGATCACCAGATTTGAGACGGGTGCCATCCCCCGCCCCGGGGCCGTCCGCGCGTAGCTGGCAAGAGCTATAACCTGTTCGAGTTGCCCGCCGGACGTTTGGGTAACTCAGGCCCCGCAATATGCCCGTCGGACCCTTGATGGTTGCTGTTCAGGGCAGCTCTCGTTCGGCCCCCTTTTGTCAGTCCGCCAGGTCCGAGCGTCTGGCCGTCCCGCGGGAGCATCTGCGGCCGACCTGGCTGGAGCCGGTCGTCCACACATTGTCATTCCACAGTGAGTTGTCCCGCGGCCGACGTCTGAGCGCCGACGACCGCAGCCGGTCGCTTGCCGACTACTTCACCGGCAGAAGCGGCAGAGCGGTGAGCCCGCCGGGCGGCGGGACGGGCGGAAGGGTGAACGTCGGACGGGTCAGCGGCGGAAGCGTCGCCTCAGGCCAGACGGTCTGCGTGTTGGGCAGTGGGGAGAACGGTGGTGGATCGGTGCGGGGCGGGGAGATGACGGTGTGGACGAAGATGCTCGCCGCCAGGACCAGGAACGTTCCGATCAGCATGGTCTTGGCTCTGAACAGCAGGAATGCCCTGTTGAGCTGCGGTGGTTCTATCGGCACTGTGGCGCCGGCGTGTGCGGGGTCCGCGCCACCGACCGGGCGCATGGCGTCCTGTAGGGCCTCGACCAGTTCGGGGAGGTCCCGCAGAAGACCCGCGGCGGGAGGGCGTGTGCTCACGGTCGGTCGGTGGGCGCTGTCCGGATCGCCGTCGGGGCACAGGGCCGCCAGCCGGACCGCCAGCGGCGGGTGACTGCCGAGCCCGTCCTTGGAGACGACCTTCAGTGCCGAGGTTCTCCTGCCGTCCGCGAAGGGCCGGCCCGCCGGATCGGCGAGCCGGTCCGCGAAGTCCCGGAACACGCCGTCGGGAAGCATCAACCGGGGCAGCGACCCGGCGCCGCCTTTCCCTGCCGCCGGCGCCGATGGACCCTCCGGCTGGGCCCGGTTCTCGATGAACTCGTCCCAGAGCGGTGCCAGGGCGTGCACTGTCCGCAGGGCCTGCGCGAACGTGTGCGCGCCGGCGATCCGGGCCGCCGCGGCGTCCGCTTCGAGCTCCTGACTGCGCCGTACGGCCAAGGTCTGGCGCAGGTAGACACTGTTGTACGCCTCGGTGAGATTCAGGAGCAGTCGCACCGGCGTTTTGACGCTGGTCCGGTCGGTCTCCATCACCTTCAGAAGACGGACCGTACGTTCCAGCGCGAGGCTGCCGCGGTGGCTGACAGCCGCCAGCCGGGTGTGCCGGCCCGCGTAGTGCCCCAGTTCGTGGCACAGGACGGCGCGCAGCTCGTCCCTGGTGAGGCCGAGGAGCAGGGGCAAGCCCAGGTCCAGGGTGCGGGGGCCTCCGACCAGGCCCAGAAGCTTGCTGCGTTCGCTGGCGTAGGCGTAGGCGTTGACGCTGTCGGCCAGGCGCATTGTCGCGGGTGCGGCGGTGTCCAGCTCGTCGGCGAGCTGCACGGTCAGAGCCCACAGTTCGGGCTGCTGTTGTGGGGTCAGCACGATCCGGGGGCCTTCGGCCACGTTGGCGGATGTCACGGCGAGCAGCCCGTAGGCCAGGGTGGAGGCGGGGACCACGGTGAGGGAGCCCAGCACGGCGAATTGCCAGATTTCTGTGGTCAGGATGGCGATGAGCAGCAGGAGTTGGGTGGCCAGGACGGCGACGGCGAGCATGTGGACTCCGGCCAGCAGGGCGCAGCCGAGTAGAGCGCGCGATGTGGTCGCCGCCTGCTTCGTCCCGGTCACTTGCGCCCCGTGCCTTCGCCTTGCCGGCCGGCAAGGTCGGCCCGGCCTTGGCTCGTCGACCAGCCCGTCCAGCCGCTCGGCGCGAAAACGCCGACGCCACTTGCGGACCGTGTCCGCGGCCACCCGCAACTCCCGGGCCACCGCGATGATCGGCGATGCTTCCGGACCCGCACACGCCAGCACAATCCGTGCCCGCAAAGCCAGGGACTGGGCCGATGTCGCCCGATGCGTCCACCGCTCCAGCTCCGCCCGCTCCTCCGCGGACAGCAACAACGGTTCAAGCTTCGGGCCCCGACGAGGAACTGACGCACCAGCAGCAGAAGTCGCTGAGTGCGTTGTGGCAAACCGGATTTTGTTCGAGGTGTGCGGTGCGGGTGATCATCTGGACAGGGGTAGGGGCGCGGCGGTGGGCATGGAAGAACGGGCCTCTTGGTAGTGACGCGGTTATGACACCCAGCATGACCAAGGAAGCCCGTTGCCTGATCAGTTGAGCAGTACCACTGTGCCTGTGTCCAGCGCGCTCACCTCTGGGTGTGACTGCTACGTGCCTGTGTCGGCGAACGCGCCGGAGCCCTTCGCGACTCGACCGCGGCGCGCGGCTCTCCCAAGCTGCGGCCCCCTCCACGAGGGTGGTGGCGTGAACGCGTTCGACCAGGTCACGGTGGCGGTAGAAGAAGGGAGTCATCGTGTTCGGCATGGGACCGCACCTCGAGACCCCGGGCGTAAGGGAAACCGCCCGCCCCGGACCGGACCACCACGGGGAGTGGTGTCGCCGCCTCGCCGCCGTGGACGCGAACGCGGTAACCCAGCCCGCCCAACACCGTTCGAGGCAGGCGCAGTGAACAGGAATGGATCTACGACCCACTCCCGCTCACTATGTGGGAACGGTACTTTGCCGTGTACGGGCTCTACATCCGGACTGCCGGCAGGGCGGGATGTCGGCCGATCGACAGCTCCGGGGGGTCTGTATGCGTTGGATCGGCAAGCGACGGAACGGCACTCCGGAGTCCGGTGAGTCGGCGGCCGAGGTGGTCGCGCGATTGCGGGAGGGCAGTACCTCGGCCGAGCAGGACGGTCGGCAGGGCAGGCCCGGCAAGGCGGTGAAGCGGTACCGCGAACTGGTCGTTCGTGCGACGGCTGCGCCCGGGCCGGACGACCCCAACACCCTGGCCCTGCGGCACCAACTCGCTCACTGGACAGGGGAGTCGGGCGACCCGGAGGGCGCGGTGCAGCTGTTCGCGCAGCTCCTCTCCGACCGTGAGCGGCTCCAGGGGCCGCGGCATCAGGACACCGGCCTGGCCCGCCACCAGCTCGCCCACTGGCATGGCCGGGCAGGGCGGGCCGAGGAAGCCGTACGCCGTTACGAGGAGATGCACCGCTTTGCCGAGCAGGAGGACCGTACCGAGGCCGCGCTCAACCTGCTCTGCGACATGGGCCACTGGCAGCAGCAGGCCGGCGACAACGCGGCGGCGCTGCGCACCTTCACCCGGATGCTGAAGACCGCCGAGGGCGAGCTCGGTTCGCAGCACCGGCTCACCGGTATCGCCCGACAGCGTTATGCCGAACTCGCCGGCGGGCTGCCCTTCGGTCATGAGCGGGGGCACGACAGCCTGGAGGGGCTCGTCGCGGCGACCGCGGAGATCGAGCGGAGCGGTGACCTGCGGAGGGCCGCCCGCATGTACGGTCAAATAGCGGAGAAATGTGAGGAGTTGTACGGCGCGGGCAGTGGCCGGAGGCTCGGCGCGCTAGTGTCGCAGGCGAAGGTGGCCATGCAGACGGATGACCCAGAAGGCCTGGCCGAAGCCGTTGTCTGTTTCGGGAAAGTGCTCGCGTGCATGGAGCTACGGGGAGAGGGCCCGGGTTCTCCCGAGTACGACACGCTGTCCCAGCAACGCGATGGACTCGCTCGGGCAGCCGGGACGACGGAATTGCACATCGGCGACACGGCGGGAACCCTGCTCGCCAGGCAGGTGCAGGCGGCACCCGCCACGGCCTTCGGGTTGCTGGCACGTGAAGCCCGCGCCCGGTATATCGCCCGGGTCTTCCCGGTCAGCGGTGATACCGATGACACGCGACCGCACCGGGTCAGCGTCGCGCAGTGGCGCACCGTGATCCAGCACGTGGCCGACCAGGGGTGCGAGGCCCGCGCCTTCTACTTCGCCCGTGCGGACCGTCGGCCGATACCCGAGGAGATCGCTCTGTGCGAGCGGCTGGGGCTGCTCGGCGTCTACGTCTCCAGTGAGGGCGCCAGCAATGTCAACGTGCAGGCTTACTCCTTCCGGGACGGCACGGCCCATTCGGTGTCGATCGTCGTGGTGGACGACGAGCCGGCGGAGCCGGAACCCGCCCCCGAGCGTGCCCAGGGTGGTCCCACGGACGTCCATGCGGAAGCCGAGGCCCTGGGGGAGTGGCGGCAGGTGGCGCGGGCCACGTCCGCGCGGACGATGGAGGATCCGGCGGCCTTCGGTCCCTACGAGGTCCTGGAGCGCGTCGGGGAGGGCGGGTTCGGTCGCGTCTACCTCTGCCAGGATCCGGACGGCGTCATGGTGGCGGTCAAGACCCTGCACGCGGAGTACGCGGCCGACTCCTCGATCCGAGATGGGTTCACGCACGAGGTGCAGGCGGCCCGGCGGGTCAGCGGCCGGTTCACCGTGCCCGTGATTGCCGCCGACACCAGCGGCGAGACCCCCTGGATGGCCGTGCCGTTCGTGGCCGCGCCCTCGCTGCAGGAGGTGGCCGAGCGGTGCGGCGCCCTGGATACCGCCACCGTCCGCGGCATCGGTGCGGGCATTGCCTCCGCGCTCAGCGCCATTCACGCCGAGGGCATCGTGCATCTCGACCTCAAACCCGCGAACGTGCTGCTGACCGAGGACGGCCCCCGCGTCATCGACTTTGGTATCGCGCAGATCGAGCGGCTGACCGAGCCCCGGAGCGGGTTCGCCGGTACGTACGCCTACGCCTCGCCCGAACAGATCCGGGAGCACCAGCAGTTGACTCCGGCCAGTGACGTGTTCTCCCTCGGCACGCTCCTCGCCCGCCTCGCCCTGGGGCGCCTTCCCTGGGGCAGGAAGGTTCTCGCCGTGATGAGCAACATCTGCGACGGCACGCCCGACCTGGGGGGTCTGCCCGCCGAACTGGAGCAGGTCGTGCGGTCGTGTCTGCAGGCCGATCCGGCCCGGCGGCCGACCCCCGCCGAGGTCGCCGCGGCCCTCGCGGTCGGACCTGCGGGCGCATCCCTCAGACCGGAGGCGGAACGCTGCGCCCCGCCGCCCCTGCCCGCCGAGGCAACGACCCTCATCCGCGAGCACGCCGCTCTCCCGGCCACCCGCCGCTTCGAGACGCTCGTCCACACTCGGCTCGAGGGACCGGACGACACCACGGTCGCCGCACGGCTGGCGACTGGCGGCGACACCAGTGACACACCACCCGAGGCCCGCACCCCCGACACCGCGGCCCGGGACCTCGAAGCCCAAGTCCTCGCCTGGGAACGCGAAGGCGGCTCGAAGTCGACCGACCAGGTACGCCGGGAATGCGGCGCCTTCGCCGCGGAGGCGCGCTCCCGGCTCGGCGAGGACCACCCCCTGGCCCTGCGCCTCAAGGTCTCCCACGCCATGCTCGGCTACGACGGGACAAGCGGAACGGCTTACGCCGAACGCGTCGTGGACGAGGTCGCCGTACGTCTCGGTGACGGCCATCCCACGGTCCGGGACGCTCGTTCGCTGCTGGCGGCGCTGAGGTCCGCCCAGCCGGGCTGAGTGCGTTGTGGCAAACCGGATTTCGTTCGAGGTGTGCGGTGCGGGTGATCATCTGGACAGGGGTAGGGGCGCGGCGGTGGGCAAATGGAAGAACGGGCCTCTTGGTAGTGACGCGGTTACGACACCCAGTACGACCAAGGAAGCCCGTTGCCTGATCAGTTGAGCAGTACCACTGTGCCTGCGTCCACCGCGCTCACCGCTGGGTGTGACTGCTACGTGCACCGGTTCGGTTGGGTCTGCTGCACGATCGGGTGACATCTTGACCTGCCCCAGGTCCTGGGTTCCAGTTCTGGTGGCTAACTGACAGTCCTTCACGGAAGGCTGGCAGTCATGCCTCGCCCTTATCCTCCGGAGTTCTGGGCACGTGCCGTCGCGCTGGTCCGCGCCGGCAAGCAGGCCAAGCAGACCGCGGTCGAGCTCGGCATCCATCCCGTCACGTTGTCGAAGTGGTTGCGGCAGGACGACATCGACAACGGGCGGCGACTGGGAACGCCGTCGAGCGAGTCCGCTGAGCTGCGGGCCGCTCGCCGGCGGATCCGTGAGCTGGAAACCGAGCTGGGGATCGTCCGGCAGGCGGCGAAGTTCCTTGACGAGGACAAGCCCCGCCCAAAAGGCTCTACCCGGTGATCGACCGACTCGTCGATGCCGGGGCACCGGTCGACCGATGCTGCCGGATCCTTGGCGTCACCCGGCAGAACTACTACAAGCACAAGCGCACCCCGACCACACCGCGGCAGCTACGGCGGGACTGGCTGACCGGGCTGATCCGGCAGGTCCACGTCGCCTCCCACGGTACCTACGGCTACCGCCGTATCCACGCCGAGCTCACCCTCGGCATGTGGCATCCAGGTCTGCTCCAGGACCGTGTCGGTGCTGATGACGCAGGCCGGGATCCACGGCCTGCCCGGACCGGTGCGCGTGAAGCACCTGCGTGGCATCGTCACCGCCGAGGACCTGGTCAATCGCAAGTTCCATCGGCTGCGTCCCGACGAGCTGTGGGTCACCGACACCACGCAGCACCGCACCAGGGAAGGATGGGTCTACTTGCGCGGCGGTCCTGGACGCGTTCAGCCGCAGGATCGTGGGCTGGTCCATCGACTCCAGGCAGGACTCCACCCTCGTGGTCAACGCGTTGGACATGGCCATCCGCAACCGCCGCCCTGAGCCGGGCGGGATCGTTCACGCCGATCACGGAACCCAGTTCACCTCCTGGGTCTTCGGGGAGCGGATCCGCTCCGCCGGCCTTCTGCCGTCGTTCGGCACCGTCGGGGACGGCCTGGACAACGCGATGATGGAGTCGTTCTGGTCCTCGATGCAGATCGAACTGCTCAACCGTCGGCGGTTGAAGACCCGGGGCGAACAAAGCTGCACCAGACCTGGGGCTTGGTGGGTGGGGTGTGTTGCGTGGGGGGGTGTATGTCGGGGTGTTGGCGGGTTCGGGTTGGGGTGTGGGCTGTGTCGGGGGTGGGCT
>NZ_JBITHE010000050.1:0-17265 GCF_044457665.1 Streptomyces sp. NPDC050535 | reverse complement strand
CATCTTGCACTATGGCTGTACTGGATTCAATGAGTTGCGGGGAAGTGGCCGTAACGGGGCGGGGTGGGGCGGAGACGGGGCGTGACCAGAGCGGGTCGTGGGATCGCGAGCAGGCACTCAGGTCGAAGCCGCACGTCGGACTAGGCGTTACCCAGGGCGAGTTGAGTATCCGGGCTCATGCCCGGGGTGTGTCCGCGCGGCGAGGATTCAGGGCATCGGCGTCGACGAGAACGCCGGATATGACTGTCTGACACCGTTACGGAGAACACGCCATGTCCCGACGTACCGTCCTCGCCCTGTCCGTGACCGCTGGAGTCGTCGTCCTGGGAGGTGTCGGCGCCTTCGCCTTCGCCTCTGCCGGGGACCAGGCTCCCGCCTTCGAGCACAGTTCCGCCCGCTATACGGCGCCTGCCGGGGATCAGGACGGCTCGTTCACCTTCACCACCGACGTCACGGCGGACTCCGGCGTCAAGAGCGTGAAGGTTCTGCCCTGGCCCGCCGACTCCGCCTTCGCCAAGAAGGGGCTGACCGAGAAGGAGATGGCCGCTCCCGAGGTGGAGTCGGCCTCCTGCAAGCCTGCCGGCGACGAGACCGTGCGCTGCACCTACTCGAGCGAAATCACCGGCGCCGAGTCGGCACCCTCGCGCGGTACTTGGTACGTCTCCGTCCTCGCCACCGCCAAGGACGGCACCACCACCCTGGAGACCAAGGCCGCAGAGTTCGCCGTGAAGTGACAAAGAGTGAGCAGACGCTGGAACCAGCCCCCAGGAAAGCGGGCGGTGAGGCTGTTTCCTCTTGTTGGCCCGCACCCTGCGACGCCGACGCGCTGATAGCCGGGGTCGGGTGGCGTCGAGGCGGGAGCCGTTTCCCCGTCGACGGCGCCGCACGCGACGGTGACCGCAGGCGGCACGAGGGAGAGTGTACGTTCGTACTCTCTCCCTATAGTGTCCTCCGCATGACTGTCGACGTACTGAGCCGGGCAGCCCCGGCCGAACGGCGGGCTCGCATAGCCGTAGCCGTGCTGTTCTTCACCAACGGAGCCCTGTTCGCCAACCTCCTGCCGAGATATCCGCAGATCAAGGCAGATCTCGGCATCGGCAACGCCGCCTATGGGCTGGCGGTCGCGGCGTTCCCGGCGGGTGCCATCACGGCCGGCCTCGCGGCCGGAATGGCAATCCGGTGGCTGGGCTCGGCGCGGGCGGCGGTGGCCGGAACTCTGCTGACCGGCGCGGGGATCCTCGCCGCGGGCCTGGCCGACTCGGTGGCGATGTTCGCGGCGGCGTTGTTCGTGGCCGGCGCGATGGACTCGGTCACCGATGTCGCGCAGAACGCTCACGGACTGCGGGTGCAGCGCCGCTACGGACGCTCCATCATCAACTCCTTTCACGCCGTCTGGTCCATCGGCGCCGTCGTCGGCGGATCCATGGCCGCCGCGGCGATCGCGCTCGGCCTCTCACGGGGGCAGCACCTGACGATCTCGGCCGTGGTGTTCGCGATCGCCGCCTGCGTCGCCCTGCGGTTCTGCCTGCCCGGCCCCGACACCGAGCCGGCTGCGGAACCTGACGCCGGCGGCCGCGAGGAGCGGCGGCCGGAGCGTACGGCGACAGGTCGGCGCACCGTCTACGTGCTGGCCGCGCTCGTCCTCATCGCCACAGCCGGCACTCTCGTCGAGGACGCGGGCAGTTCCTGGGCCACCCTCTACCTCTCCAACTCCCTGCACGCGTCAGTGACACTGGCGGCCTTTGGCTACATCGCCCTGGTGGGTGCCCAGTTCATCGGCCGTCTCGTCGGCGACCGGCTCGTCGACCGGTTCGGCCAGCGCGCCGTGGCCCGCACCGGCGGTCTCATCGCCGCGGTGGGCATGGGCCTGGCGCTGGCCGTGCCCACGGTGTCCGGCACGATTCTCGGGTTCGCCGCGGCTGGATTCGGGGTGGCGACGCTGGTTCCCGCGGCGATGCACGAAGCGAATGAGCTTCCCGGCCTCAAGCCTGGTTCGGGGCTGGCCATCGTCTCGTGGCTCATGCGGCTGGGCTTCCTGCTCTCCCCGCCCGTCGTCGGGCTGGTAGCCGACGCGACCAGCCTCCGGGTCGGCCTGCTGGTCGTGCCTTTCGCCGGCCTGCTCGCGCTCCTGCTCGCCGGAATGCTGCAGACCCGGCGACGGTAAGCGGCCCCCCCGGGGTATCTCCGATGTGCGGGCCGCCTGCCGACCGCGAGTGTACGATCGTACGCATGTCGCCGGACTATTTCGCGCAGGATCCCCGCACGAACCTCGAACGCATGCTGGCGGGTGACCTCTACGTCGCCGACGACCCCGAGATCGCCCGCCGGCAGCAGCAAGCCGTGCGCCTGGCCGCTCGCTACCAGGCCGCCTACATCGAAGACGCCGACACCGCGCTGCCGATCCTCGCCGAACTGCTCGGCTCCCTGGGTGAGGAGGTTCATGTCCGGCCGCCTCTCCATGTCGACTACGGCAGCAACATCACGATCGGGGCGCGTACCTTCGTCAACTACAACCTGACCGCGCTGGACGTCGCGGCGATCACCATCGGCGAGGACTGCCAGATCGGGCCGAACGTCCAACTGCTCACTCCCACCCACCCCCTGGAACCGCAGCCACGGCGCGACAAGCTGGAAGCCGCCCGCCCCATCAGCATCGGGAACAACGTGTGGCTCGGCGGAGGCGCCATCGTTCTGCCCGGCGTGAGCATCGGGGACAACGCGGTCATCGGCGCCGGCGCGGTCGTGACGAAAGACGTGCCCGAAGGCGTCGTCGCCGTCGGCAACCCCGCCCGCCCGGTCCGCACCCTCTGAAGGGCCCTGCAATGGCAACCGGGCACACCGACCCGCAGCGGCGCGAGCGCATCATCACCGCGACCCTCGATCTCATCGCCGAAGAGGGCATCGCCGGCGTCTCCCACCGAAAGATCGCCGCGCGCGCCGGTGTCCCCCTGGGGTCGATGACCTACCACTTCAGCGGTATCGAAGAGCTGTTCAGGGAGGCGTTCACCCGCTTCGCCGACCACATAGTCGCCGTCTTCGACGCCCACCTCGCCTCGCCGACCGACCGGGACCAGGCACGCGAGGCGGTGACCGATCTCGTCCACGTCCTCTCCGAGGGAAGCCGACGCGACCTCGTGCTCACCCAGGAGCTGTACACCCTCGCCGCTCGCCAACCCCCTTACCGGCAACTCACCCAGGAGTGGATGCGCCGCAGCCGCATCCACCTCGAAAAGCACTTCGACCCGGACACGGCCCGCCAACTCGACGCCCTCATCGAGGGGTTGACTCTCCACCGCGCACTGTCCCCCGAACCCCACGACCGCGCCCTGACCCGCGAGGCGATCACTCGCATCACCACAACAGGCGAGCCGAACCAGTAGCCGCCCGTGCGGCACGGACCCGCACGGAGCCGGCACTGTGCCGCACAGGTGTCGCACCTCTGACTCGCCGTCGGACGTCCGCCGCGATGCCGGGCTCGCCCCCTGCGACCGCGCGGAACAGCAGCGCGCAGCGGAGGCCGTCCTCACGACAACCTGGGGATCCACACCGGGAAATGAGCACCGGACACCCCTGCTATGGTGCGCCGATGTCATCGATCAAGCAGTTCCAGGTCACCTTCGACTGCGCAAAACCTGAGAGTGTCGCTCGTTTTTGGTGCGAGGTGTTGGGGTACGTCGTACCGCCGCCACCGGAGGGTTTTGCGACCTGGGACGATTTCGATCGCTCGCTGCCTCCTGAGCGTCAGGGTTCAGCGTTTGTCTGCATGGATCCCACAGGCGTGGGCCCGCGTATGTACTTCCAGCGCGTTCCCGAAGGCAAGGCCGGTAAGAATCGGGTGCACCTTGACGTGCGAGTAGGCACCGGGCTCGTAGGTGAAGAGCGCCTCGCCACACTCGAGGCCGAGTGCGCACGACTGGTCGCGCTCGGTGCGGTGCGCGTGCGACTGCTGCGCGCTGATGGCGTCAACGAGTCCTGCATCGTGATGCAGGACATCGAGGGCAACGAGTTCTGTCTCGACTGAGCCCTCTCCGAGACGGCGGCGACTGATCGTTTCGTTACTGCTTGTCGCGTGCGGCGGACCGTTTGGTGATCTCGTTCTTGATCGTCTCGCGCAGCTCGTCCGACGTGAAGCCGAGGTTGCGCAGGACTTGCGCGGCCGGGCTCTCCTCGGCGTGGATCAGGCCCAGCAGCGTGTGTTCCGTGCCGACCCAGTCATGGCCGAGGTCGGCCGACTCGCGGCGTGCCTGCTCGATGGCCTCCTTGCTCTCCGGCCGGAACGCGATGTGGCCCCGCAGCGCCTTCTCCCCGGCCGGCGGCATCGCTTCCGCGATTGCGTCGCGGATGCGCTGCTCCGACCCGGTCTTCGCGATCAGCAGCTCGTAGGCCAAGCCCTGCGGTTCGCCGAGCAGGCCAAGCAGGATGTGTTCGGTGCCGATGGAGTCGTGCTTGTGCGTTCGGGCGGCCTCCTGTGCCAGCACGATGCTGTGCCGGTTCAGGTTGGTGTACCGCTCGAAAGGGCCGGGTGCGTGGCGTTGCTGGGCGGCCTGCTTGGACACTCCGATGGCGTCGCCGATCTCGGTCCAGGACGCGCCGGTCTGCTTGGCCTTGCTGACGTAGTGGTCGATGAGCTGGTCACCGAGGTCGGACAGGGTCTGGGCGCGCAGTCGCGCCTCGCTGATGCGGGCCAGTTCGTTGGTTTCGGGGAGTTCCTCGTCGAGTCGGGCGATCAGGTCGGCGAGGCTGATGTCGAGTGGGCTCATGCGTCAATCTTAAGTTGACGATCGAGGATCGTCAACTTGTAATTGACGATTTCTTCGGACAGCTGACGCCCCGGCTGGGCGCGATTTCCCGCATCCGCGGACTTCGCGGCCGGCCTGGTTGCCGACCAGGCCGGCCGTTTGCCGACCGCGCTACGACGGCGATCGGTACCGCCGACGTACCCGAGCCTGCGGCATCACGCCGAAGACCGCCCGGAAGGGCGCCGCCCACGGCTCCGGGCTGGGGAAAGCCCTCGGTGTGTCGTCGAGCGGACCTTCACGCGTCTCCGCCACAACAACGTCTCGTCCGCGACCGGCAGTTATGGGGGTAACTCTTGGCCGGAGGGCGAGCTGGGGCGGGGGAGTGGTAGGTGCGTTCGCCGACCCTGCAGTGGTCAATGCCGCCTGACTCCGCCCGAGCGGTCGATCGAGAGCGCGCCGGCCACAGGTGATCAACCCTCCGCGGTAAGGCGGTTCAGCCACTCAGTAAGCAGATGTTGCTCCGCGCGGCTGAGAGTCGCCTCCTCGGGCAGTGCGGCACGCAAGGCGCGGGCGGCGGCTGCCGCGCCCGCGTGCTGTACGGCCGGCTGCTGGTTGGTGACGGCGGTGACCATGGACTCCCGCAGGGTGGTGAACAAGGCCGGGTCGCGCCGGTCCTCGCGCAGGGACAGCCAGGTGAGCACCGCGCCGCGTGCCGTGGCATGGATGATCTGGGCCGCGAGTTCCTCGTCGACGCGGAGCCAGCCGCCGGCGGCGAGGCGCCGGATGCGGCCCATCAGAACTTCCATGCCGGTTTTGAACGCGGCCGAGGTGGTCCTGGTGGGGTCGGCGTACATCAGCGTGTAGAGCGCGGGATTGGCCACACCGAACTCGACCGCGACGTCCCAGCCGGCTCTCAGGTCCTCGATGGGGTCCGGCGGGTCGGGGTCGATGCGCTTGCCGGCGAGGAACGTGGCGAAGCCGTGCTCGGCCACCGCGTCGAGCAGTCCGTCCTTGTCGCCGAACAGCCGGTAGATGGCCGGCGGCTGCAGGCCCGCCGCATCAGCGACCGCGCGAGTGGTGACCGCGTCGCGACCTTCGCGTGTCAGCAGGTCGATGGCGGCCTCGATGACCCGCTGCCGAGTCTGCTCACGGCCCAGGGCGGCGGTGTCGGGCTTGACGGCACCGGAGGCTTCTCCGCTGCGCGAACGTGATGGCATGCATCGATGATACCGCCTCAGTGGTTCCATCGATATTATCAGTGGTACCGTAAATGTGTTTCCGCTGGAACCATAGTCGCGGCAATTGGAGAACATCATGATCATCGTGACCGGAGCAACCGGACAACTGGGGCGTCGGATCGTCGAGAGGCTGCTCACGCGTGTACCGGCGGACCAGGTCGGCGTCAGCGTCCGCGATCCGCGGAAGGCGCAGGCGTTCGCCGACCGAGGAGTACGGGTGAGGCAGGGCGCTTTCACCGACGCCGCCGGCCTCGCCCACGCCTTCGAGGGCGCCTCCCAGGTGCTCATCGTCTCCGTCGACAAAATGGGCGACGAGTGCGTCAAGCAGCACCGTGCGGCGATCGAGGGTGCCGTCGCGGCGGGCGCTCGTCGCATCCTCTACACCAGCCAGATGGGGGCCAACGCGTCGTCGCACTTCCAGGCGTGCCGGGACCACGCCGCCGCCGAGGAGATACTGCGCGCCTGCGGCGTGCCGTTCACTTCGCTGCGCAACGGCTTCTACGCCACCAGCGCGGCGCAATTCCTCGGCCACGCCGTGGAGTCCGGCCAGATCGTGCTCCCCGCCGACGGGCCGGTCAGTTGGACCGCGCACGCCGACCTGGCCGACGCGGCTGCCGCCATCCTGGCCGACGAAGGCTGCTTCGACGGTCCGACGCCGCCGCTCACCGGGGGGCAGGCGCTCACCTTCGACGACGTCGCC
This sequence comes from Streptomyces sp. NPDC050535, assembly GCF_044457665.1. Taxonomy (NCBI): domain Bacteria; kingdom Bacillati; phylum Actinomycetota; class Actinomycetes; order Kitasatosporales; family Streptomycetaceae; genus Streptomyces; species Streptomyces sp. NPDC050535. The sequence goes on along the minus strand of NZ_JBITHE010000050.1, from coordinate 10,588 downwards.
GCTGTCGCCACCGAGGTCACGGGTCGCACCATGACGAGGATCACCGCACCCGACGACCAGTTCCGGGAGCAGATGGTGGGCCGAGGCGTTCCCGCGGAGACGGCGGACCAGTTGATCGGCATTTTCGCCGCCAGCCGTGTCGGCGAGTTCGCCACCGTCGACCCGACACTGGCCACCTTGATCGGTCGCGAACCCGTCTCCCTGCGGACAGTGCTGCGCGAGCAGCTGTCCACAGACTGATCCAAGGCCCGTCAGCACGAGCGTGGCCGTGCTGTGTGAGCCGAGCCAGGTATGTCAACGGCCCTGGAAAAAAGACGGAGTGGCCGGACTCACGGTGCAGGCCGCAGCGCGCTCGCTCCTGTACGCCAGCTCTCCAGCAGGTGCGCGCCGAGCCGGTCTTCGAGCAGTCCGGTGGCCGCGACGCCGAAAGCCACATCCGGGTCCAGGTCGGGTTCGCTCGCCAGCAGTCCACCGACGACTTCATGGCGTACGACCTGCTCGTGAACGGCGTCCGCCTCCACGTGCTCGTCGTAGAACCGGGCGGCCGCCGGTCCCGCGCCCAAGCGTCGCATCGCCGCGGCCATGCGTTTCGATCCGGGGGGTGATGTCACCTCGACGGTGGCGAAGTGACCGACCAAGGCGCCGCGGAGGGCCCGGTGCAGGCCGAAGAGTGACATCAGGTTGACGGTCGCCAGGGCGCAGGCGGGGGCGGCATCCAGGTAGTGGCCGTACGAGATGTCCAGGCCGAGGTCGGCCATCAGATCAGCGAAGAGCCGGGCGTGGATCTCCTCGGGGCGCCCGGCACCGAATTCGTCGAACTCCACTGCCACCATGCCCGCTTTGGCGCGCCCGTGCAGGCGCGGGATGACCCAGGCGTGCGGATCCGCCTCCTTGAGGTGGTACAGCGAACGCAGAGTCGCGTACTCCCTCAGCTGCCACAACTCGCCCTCGCGCTGGAGGTGATGGCTCACGCTGGCGGGATCGTGCCCAGCCGGTTCGATCAGAAGGCCGTTCAGGGCGTCCAGCGCACCGGTGGAAGCGGGGACATCGGCCCGCAGCGCGTCGAGGAAGCGGCGCTCCAGATCTCCCCGCAGGCCCAGCAGTTCTGGATCCCATTCCCGGTCGTCGCTCACCGCCGCGAAGCCCTGGTAGTGCAACTCGTAGAGAACGTACAGGGCGAGTTGCAGATCATCGCCGTACGGGTCCGCGTCGTCGATCACGTGCCGAGGCACAGACTGGGGCGCCGCCGCGGAGCGCAGGGCGCGGATGACGCTCCCGGAGAGCTCTCCGCGCGCCTGCGGAAGCGGAGGGGAGCTGTGCCGGGATTCGACGTAGGTGGTCACTTCTCCTCCTTCGCTGTTGTCGGCGGGGCGGTCGGGGCATCGCCGTGTGCCGGCCGGGAGCGGCGGCGGTGGCTCGTGTCGCACCACGGGTAGGTCCGGCTGCGTCGGCAGGTGCAGATGGCCACGGCGAACCGGTCGCTGGTGACGACGGTTCCGTCGGCCGTGACCATTTCGACGGGCCCCTCCACGAGCACCGGGCCGTCGGGATCCACGGTGACACGACGGGGCCGCTCAGATGTGTTCGGCACGGATGACCACCAGTTCCTCATGTTTCTCGTCCCCCAGGATGCCTTGGCGCCTGAGCCAGTCCCGCCGAGAGGTCAGCACCCGGCCGAGCGGAACCAGTGCCCGGTCGACGACTTCGCCGCGCAGTCCCGCCCTCGCAAGGCGGAGCAGGGTCGCCTCGGTGTCGCACAGACCGGAATGGACCATGAGCAGCGTGCCGGTGGGGCGCAGCACGAGGGGTGCGATATCGCAGATGCGGTCCACGATCACTCTGCCGTCGTATCCGGCATCCCATGCCCGGGCCGCTCCGTTCTTCGGCGGCCGTGCGGATGGCGACGGCACGTACGGAGGATTGCTGATTACGACGTCATAGGTGCGGTTGCCGTTGTACGCGGTGAGGTCGCGTCGCCGTACCTCAATACGCTCCCGGGCCAGCCTGGCGTTCACGCGCGCCGTAATCACGGCGCGGCGGGAGATGTCGACCGCGGTTACGCGTGCTCCCGACCGGGCGGCCAGAATCGCCAGCGCGCCCGTGCCCGTCCCGAGCTCCAGCACGTCGCTTCCCGGGCCCATTGTCTCGCGGCACAGGGCGCGTGCCAGAAGGCCGGTGTCGTGCTGCGGCCGGTATACGCCCGGTAGCGCCAGTAGCCGCATCGGGGCCGTTGGCGGCAGTGCTTCCAGCACGGCTTCATCCATTGCCACGGGGAGTCCTCCCGGTCTGTGAACAGCCGACGAAGGCGAAGCGCCCACCTCCTCCACCATCGGTCATGAACAGCTACGGCACCCGTCGAGCCGGCATTGCCCGCGAGAGCAACGTCCACCCGGAGCACCACCATGGCTTGGAGTCGTCAGGATGATCCAGTGCCCGGCACTCGGCGGTCCACACGTAGTGCCGGTCTTTGGGAGATTTCCGCAGGCTGGACCGGTTCAATCGAAAGCGGACCGCCATGCGTGTCCTTGTAAGAATTCTATAAACATCCTTCCATTCGCGCTCCTGACTGTCTCGTAGTGCTCTTCGCAAATAAATGTGTGAGCTCGCGGACGTCGGGCACCCGGTGTTCTGAGAGCGTCACCGAATTCTGGAGACGCCGACCTGTTCCTCACAGTCTCGGCTGTTGAGAGTTCAGAAGATTTTCGATGAAGGAGCCGTTTTATGAGTGACAACATCTGGGGCTACCAGTCGACCGCTGGGCACACCGCGGGTACTGACCTGACCGGATACAAGGTCGAGGCCACCGACGGCGCCATCGGCAAGGTCGACAAGCACTCGGACGACGTCAACTCCTCGTATCTGGTGGTCGACACCGGTGTCTGGATCTTCGGCAAGCACGTTCTCCTGCCGGCCGGCACCGTACGCGCCGTGGACCAGGCCGAACGGAAGATCTTCGTCGACCTCACCAAGGACCAGATCAAGGACTCCCCGGAGTTCGACAAGGACAAGCACGTCGGCGACGCGGGATACCACGAGCAGCTTGGCGGCTACTACGGCAGCCACCGTCGTACCTGACGCGCCCGCACCACCTCATGAGACGGGGGCCGACCGCGGACACCGCGGTCGGCCCCCGTCCGTGCGCGTCACGAACGCTCCGCCCGACCCTCCGCGCGACGCGGGAGCGCAGGTGCGGGAGCCTGGGAGGAACGCCCTCGTTCGTCCCGGATCGCACTGCACGCGGACTCGGCCCACATCTGCTCCCCGGATCCTCCCCGTCGGGACGGCCTCTCCGGAGGCCCCTGACAACACCGTCGTACGACTTCAGACAGGAGAGTGATCGCCATGGTCACCGTCAGTCTCACCGGACCCTCCAAGGAGGACGCCGCCACCGTCTTCGGCATCCTTCGGACGGCGTTCCCCGCGGACCACTCCCGTGACGCGCTGCCCCAGGAGCCGCCGGGCGATCACCCTGTCGTGTGGACCGAGGAGTTCGAGCCGGCGCAGGAGCGCGTCCCGACGGGGACGATGCGTTTGGGCGCTCCTGTCACCGCTACCCTCCAAGGCGGTTACGCCGCTGTGGACCAGCTCTGTGACGCCCTGGGCGACGCGTTCGCCGTGCAGGAGAAGGGCACGGCCTCGGGAGACCAGGAGAAGGAAGTCGAACTCCGGCTCGGGACAAGGCAGTAGAGGACCGCGATGACCACGAAACGCGCCGCGATCTTCGATGTCGACGGGACGCTCGTCGACACCAACCATCTGCACGTCGTCACCTGGTGGGAAGCGTTCCGGCAGGCGGGGCACCGCGTTCCCATGCTGGAGATTCACCGGGCCGTGGGACTCAGCGGCGGCGACCTGATCGAGCATCTGCTCGGTGAGGACCGCGACCCTGAGCAGGACGAGCAGCTCACCGCGGCCCACCACGCGCTCTACGGCACCTACTTCGACCGGCTGCCGCCCCTCGGCGCGGCAGGAGACCTGTTGCGCGCACTGGCCGGGCGCGGCTGGGAGATCGTCCTGGCGACATCGGCGGCCGACGCCGAACTCACCGCGCTGCGGCGGGCCGTCGACGCGGACGACGTCATCCTCGGTGCGGCCAGCGCCGACGACGTCGCCGACGGCAAGCCCGCCCCCGGCCCTGTCGAACAGGCCAGGAAACTGGCCGGTGTGCCCGCGGACCGGGCGGTGTTCGTCGGCGACACGGTCTGGGACATGATGGCCGCCGTCCGCGACGGCGTGACCCCCGTCGCGGTCCTGTCCGGCGGGATTCCGCAAGCCGATCTCGAATCCGCCGGCGCCCGCGCGGTCTACCGGGACACCGCCGACCTCCTCGCCCACCTGGACGACAGCGTCTTCGCCGACCTGGAGTGAGAGCCGTCGAGGGAAGCCGACGGCAGTACCCGGTTCATGGCGTACGGCAGGAGGACTTCACCCGTCCCGCCGTGAGTCGGAGATCGGCCGCGGCGCCGACCGTCGGGGCCGCCACCGGTCAGTTCGCCGGATGGCCCGGGGTGATGTCGTACCCGTCGACCAGGGTCAGCAGGCGGAAGCCGCTGTCCGCGGGGTGCTGTGCCGCCTCCGGGGTGAGCAGGAATCCGACATGATCGCCTCCGTCGAGGTGGCTGTCGACGTGGCCCACGAACCAGGCGGGTGCCTCGTCGAGGACCGGTGCTCCGCCCGGGCCCGGGTGCCAGGCGGTGCGGGTGAACTTGTCGGTTTCGTCGCCGGTCTCGCTTCCGAACAGGCGGGCCAGCTGGTCCTGGTCCTGGCGGAGCAGGTGGACCGCGAGCCGGTCGGCGCGAGCGGCGATGCGGTAGGTCCGGTTGGCCTTCGAGAGCCACACCATGAACCTGGCGGGGCGGATCGAGCACTGTGTGCCGAAGCCGACCAGGCAGCCGGCCCGTTCACCGGCCGCCTCGGCGGTCACCACGTACAGCGGATAGTCCAGCGCGTCCGTGAACGGGTCCAGATCGGTCATGGTTCCTGGCTCCTTGCCGGGGGATCGGGTGCTGGGTTCATGCTCGACGACTCCGAGCGGGGCGCGGGCCTGTTCACCCGCCTCGCTGGACGTCAGTGACCGGGTTCGTCACCGTGACTGAGCAGCATCTCCTTCACCTTGGCGACGGCGAACCCCCAGCCCTGTTCGACGGTGGGTTTGGCGGGGACGGCGATCTCGTCGGGGTTGGTGAGCACGTCGAGGAGCACCGGGCCGGGGGTGGCGAAGGCACGTCGCACCGAGTCGTCGAGGTCGGAGGGGTCGGTGACCCGGATACCGGTGATGCCGATGGCCGTGGCGACGGCGGCGAAGTCCGGATTGTCCAGGACGGTTCCGAACTCGGGGAGGCCGGCCTGCTCCTGTTCCAGCTTGACCATGCCGAGGCGACGGTTGTCGAAGACGACGAGCTTGACCGGCAGTTGACAGGTCTTGAGGGTGATGAGATCGCCGAGGAGCATGCTCAGGCCGCCGTCTCCGCAGAACGCGACGACCTGACGGTCCCGGTCCAGGTACTGCGCTCCGAGTGCCTGCGGCATGGCGTTGGCCATGGAGCCCAGGTTGTAGGAGCCCAGGAGCCGGCGCGTCGCGCGCATCTCGACGAACCGTGAGAGCCAGACGGTGGCCATGCCGGTGTCGGAGGTGAAGATCGCGTCGTCGTCGGCCCTGCGGTCCACGGCGGCGGCCAGTGCCTCGGGGCGGATGCCGTGCTGCTGGTTGTCCAGCGCGGAGCGGACCCGCCCGACCAGACCCTTGTCGTGTGCGGGGTCGGCCAGCCGTGCCTGGCCCTCCCGCCAGCTCAGGAAGTGTTCCCGCGACCGCTCCAGGTGCCCGCGGTCGCGTGCGCCGCCCGCCTCAGCGGGCTCGGCCGCCGCGACTGCCTCGGCCGGCTCGGTCGCCAGGTGGTCGAGCAGGTCGCGCACCGTGGCACCCACGTCTCCGACCAGGCCGATGTCCACCGGAACACGGCGTCCGATGTGCGCCGGTTCGGTGTCGACCTGGATGACGGTGCGACCCTCGGGATACCAGTCGCGGTAGGGGAAATCGGTGCCCAGCAGGAGCAGGGTGTCCGCGGCCTGCATCGCGCCGGCCGCCGCCGGGTTCCCGATCAGCCCGGTCTGGCCGACCTGGAAGGGATTGTCGCCTTCGAAGCCCTCCTTGGCCTTCAGCGTCAGCACCATCGGGGCCGCGAGGCGGTCGGCCAGCGCCAGGACGTCGCCCCGGGCCGCCCGAGCTCCCTGTCCGACGAGCAGGGTGATCCGGTCCGCCTGGCCGAGCAGCTCGGCGGCCTGCCGTACGGCGGACTCCTCGGGGCGGGTGGTTGGGGTGGTGAGGGAGAAGCGGGCCGGACGGTCCTTGCTCAGCTCCCGGTCGCCGATGTCGCCCGGCACCGTGAGAACCGCGACGCCCTTGCGGCCCAGGGCGTTGCGCACCGCCGTCTCCAGGAGCTGCGGCAGCTGGTCGGGATCGGTGATGGTGGCGCGGAAGACCGCCACGTCACGGAAGAGCAGGTCGTTGTCGACTTCCTGGAAGTAGTCGCTGCCCAGCTCGGACAGCGGGACCTGACCCGCGATGGCCAGTACGGGGGTGCGGCTCTTGGCCGCGTCGTAGAGGCCGTTGAGCAGGTGAACGGAACCCGGGCCGACGGTGCCCATGCACACCCCCAGGCTCCCGGAGAGCTGGGACTGGGCACTCGCGGCGAAGGCCGCCGCCTCCTCGTGGCGGCAACCCACCCATTCGACGCCTTCGGTGGTGCGGATGGCGTCGGTCAGGGGGTTGAGCGCGTCTCCCACGACGCCGAACACCTGGCGGACGCCTAGTTCGCCCAGGGCGTCCACGATGACGCGTGCGACGGTTCGTGCCACGAATTCCTCCAGGTCAGATGGTGAAGTGGTCGGGGTCGGCGGCCTTCCAGTCGGCCGCCCATTCGGAAGGCGGCTCAGCCATCAACTGTCCGGGGGACAGCCACTCATGCAGCTCGTCATAGGAACGTACGATGTGCGGAGCGACGCGCCGCCGCAGCATGTGCGGCCGTAGCTGTGCGGGATCGGTGACTCCCATGGAGGCCATGATCTCCATCGCACTGCTGACGGTGGCCTCCTGGAAGCGCCGCACCCGCTCCGCCTTGTCGCCCACGTCCAGGGCGCGGGCCCGCCGCGGGTCCTGGGTCGTGACGCCGACGGGGCACTTGTTGGTGTGGCAGCGCTGGGCCTGGATGCAACCGACCGCGAACATCATGGCGCGGGCCGCGTTGCCGTAGTCAGCCCCCTGGATCAGCCGCTTGACGAGGTCCGCGCCAGTGGCGATCTTGCCGCTGGCGCCGATCCGGATCTGGTTCCGCAGGCCCGCGCCGACCAGGGCGTTGTGCACGGTGAACAGGCCCTCGGTGAGCGGCGTGCCGACGTGGTCGGCGAATTCGAGGGGCGCGGCGCCGGTGCCGCCCTCCGCACCGTCGACGATGATGAAATCGGGCGTGGTGCCCTCCTCGATCATCGCCTTGCATACGGCGAGGAACTGGCGTCGTGATCCGGGGCACAACTTGAAGCCGGTCGGCTTGCCGCCGGACAGTTCCCGCATCCGTGCGATGAAGAGGACGAGTTCACGAGGCGTGGAGAACACCTGGTGGTACGGCGGTGAGATGACCGTCTGTCCTTCGGGGACGTCTCGTACCCGGGCTATCTCCGCGTTCACCTTGGCTCCGGGCAGCACACCCCCGATGCCGGGTTTGGCGCCCTGCGACAGCTTGAGCGACACGCACCTGACGCTCTCGCCCGACGCCTTCTCGGCGAACTCTCCGGGATCGAAGCCCCCGTCCCTGGTACGGCAGCCGAAGTACCCGGTGCCGATCTCCCAGACCAGGTCACCGCCGGAGCGCAGGTGGTACTCGGACAGTCCGCCCTCACCCGTGTCCTGCGCGAAACCACCCCTGGCCGCCCCCTGGTTGAGGGCCAGCACAGCGTTCGCGGACAGCGAGCCGAAGCTCATCGCGGAGACGTTCAGCAGCGACATGTCGTACGGCCGGGTGCAGTCGGGACCTCCGATCCGCACCCGGGGCGGGTGTTCGGGGACCGGACGCGGAGCCATCGAGGGGACCAGGTACTCGTAGCCCGGCTGGTACACATCGCGTTCGGTTCCGAACGGTTCCTCCGCGGCGGTGCCCTTGGCCCGCTCGTAGACGATGCTGCGCACGTCCCGGTCGAACGGACGCCCGTCGAAGTTCCGCTCGACGAAGTACTGCTGGAGTTCGGGACGGATCCGTTCCAGCAGAAAGCGGGCGTGCCCGAGCACCGGGTAGTTGCGCAGCACCGAGTGTCGGCGCTGGATCAGGTCCCACATCCCGATCACGCCGACTGCCGCCAACGGCACGGCGGCCGCCCAGTACCAGGGCGACTCCGCTACGGCCGCACCGACCGCTGCGATGGCGGCGGCAACAGCCGCCATGATGATTCCGGTTCTCAGCACCACACCCGGTTAACCCGGCCACGCTGATTCACACGGATCAACCGCCCAGAACCCCCAGTCACATGCTTGTTCTTACCTGAATCTCATCGACGAAGGCGGGATCCAGGCGTTGACCCTGCGGATGCTCGCTGAGTGGTGGTGGCCCGCGGCCCTCGAACGGTTTCCCGCCGGATCTGCCCGGCCTGGCGGTGGGTGGCACCGCGATGGTGCCGCGTGGCGCAGCTTGGTGTCATGCGGTGCCATCGTGTGCTGCCGAGGGTGCGTAATTGCGCCCGGTTACTCGGTGCGGCGGGCTACTCCTTCTATGTCTCCGCAGGTGAGACGGTCGATCCTCACGTCATCGCATGCGCGGTGCCATTCGGCCTTGCGGATGGTGCCATTGTGGTGCCACAATGGCGACATGGACCTCACCCCGTATGTCGACAGACTCCGCCGGGAACTCGCGGTGGCCGCCGAGGCCGGCGGCGAGGAAGCGCGCGAGCTGGCCGAGAGGCTCACCGCTCCTCTGGAGTCGGCGACCCGGCTGACCATGCTCCACGTGCTCTCCGCCGCGATGGACGAGGTCACCCGCGAACTGGCCCCCGGTTCGGTCGACGTACGGCTGCGCGGGCTCGACCCCGATTTCGTGGTGACGCCACCGCCCATCGGCGGCGGTGCCCCCACGGAGCCGACCGCGCCCGCCGAGCCGCTCAGAACTCCGGTTTCGGCCGACGGCGACGAGGGTGGCTCCGCCCGCGTCAACCTGCGCCTGCCGGCTCACCTCAAGGCCCGCGCCGAGGAAGCCGCGACCCGCGAGGGTCTGTCGGTCAACGCGTGGCTGGTCCGGGCGGTGTCGGCCGCGGTCGACGGCGGCACCCGGCCGCGTACGGCGGAGAAGACCCAGACCATCGGACAGAGCATCGCAGGCTGGGTCCGCTAGCCGGGACTCGCCCGCACCAGCTCACCCACACCACGTCCCACCAGCGGGGACGCCGCAAGGACTCAAGAGGACGGGACAGCCATGCCTACTTTCGACACTCCCGAACCGATCTCGGTCACGGCCCACGTGGAGGCCGGTTCCATCCGGTTCAGCGCGGGTGACCGCCTCGACACGGTCGTCGAGGTGCGGCCCCGCGATCCGAAGAAGGACCAGGACGTACGGACGGCCGACCAGACCGAGGTCACCTACGCGAGCGGTGTACTGACTGTCAGGACGCCCAAGCAGCGCTATCTGTTCGGCCGTACCGGCACCGTCGACGTGACGGTCGAACTGCCCACGGACTCGCGCATCGACATGACGGGCGCCTGGGCCCAGGTGCTGGGCGAGGGCCTGCTCGGCGAGGTCCGTGTGAAGACCTCGTCAGGCGATGTCCGTCTCGACACCACCGGCCCGCTGAAGCTGACCGCCTCCCACGGTTCGATCACCGTGAACCGGGTCGAGGGCAAGGCCGAGATCACCACCAGCTCCGGCAGTATGCGCGTCGGCCTCATCGACGGCCCCGCCGTCCTGAAGAACTCGCACGGCACCACGACCGTCGGCGCCGCGACCGGCGAACTGCGGGTGAGTGGCGCCAACGGCGACATCGTGATCGAGCGTGCCGAGGCATCGGTCGTCGCCACCACCGCTTACGGCGCTCTGCGCGTGAGCGAAGTGGCCCGCGGAGCCGTCCAGTTGGACACGTCCTACGGTGCCATCGAGGTCGGAATCCGTGAGGGCACCGCCGCCTGGCTCGACGTCAGCTCCGAAAACGGACAGGTGCGAAACACCCTCACCGCCTCCGAGACGCCGGACAAGACCGAGGACACGGTCAAGATCCGCGCCCGCACCCAGTACGGCAACATCGACATCCTCCGCGCCAAGGCCTGACCTGGAGGAACCATCCCCAACTCGCTCGCTCCGTCAGCCACTTCAGCCATCGAACGGGAGGGCCCCATGCCTTCATCTGTCATGCCCACGTCCAGTCTGGGTGACGGTCACGCGTCGCCCGCCGCCATCTCCGCCGTCGGGCTGCGCAAGTCGTACGGCGACAAGACCGTCCTCGACGGCATCGATCTGCGCATTCCGGCGGGGTCGGTGTTCGCGCTGCTCGGCCCGAACGGGGCGGGCAAGACCACCGTCGTGAAGATCCTCTCCACGCTCATCGGAGCCGACGGGGG
>NZ_JBITHE010000049.1:0-17913 GCF_044457665.1 Streptomyces sp. NPDC050535 | reverse complement strand
ACGGTGTGCGCGCAGGCCTCGTGGGAGTCCTCGAAGAACGCGAGGTCGACGAGGCCGGTGCCGTCCTCCAGGGTCACGAAGATGACCCTCTTGCCAGACGGGATCGGCGGCGCCTGGGTGGAGGCACGTACCCCGGCGACCAGGACCGTCTGCCCGGGGGGGCATGCCGCGCAGGTGCCGAACCTCTTAGCTCTGCGGCGCAGCGGATTCCGTACGGCCGTGGACCTGGCGGCCAGCCTCACCGCGGAGGCCGACCGGCGCACCCGCGACGTCTTCGGCCGCACCGGTGAGGCCCACCCTGACCACTACGCGCGAGCATGGCTCGCGGCGGCCGTCTACCTGGACTGCGTCGAAAGGGCCTTGGTGCGATCCACCTGGCAGCCGGAAACGTCCAGCAACTGATCGGGCACCCACGAAGCTCCTGGCGGACGGCTCCCATGGCCACCAGGAGCTTCGCGGGCTCGGCCTCTACCGACCGATGTGGTCAGGGAGACTGTGCTCATGCAGATCCCCGCCGAAGCCGTGGCCTCTACCGTGTTGATCGAGGTCGTACGGATCTCCGCCCTCCCGATCAGACAAGGCGCTCCGTACCCCGGCAGGGCGGTCGCCCACTGGTCCGGAAACGAAGCAGCCGACGCCCTGACCCTGATCGGGACCCTGCCCAGCGGCGAACAGCACCGCTGCGGGTTCTCACCGGGCTGGAGCATCCGCGCGTATGAGGGCTCCCTCCAATTGGCCCTGTTCGAGGCCGCGTTCTGCTTCAACTGCCACGAAATCCGCATGCACGGAACAGCCGTCACGCTGGCGCTGGCCACACAGTTCTTCGACGCGGACACTCCGCCGGCCCAAGCCCTCCTCGCCCTCTTCCGCGCGGCGACGCATTGACCCATTGCTGGCTGGTCAGAGACTGAGCACAACTTGACTGAGCCGTCGTCGTGGGTGGCGATGGTGTGGCCGGAGTCGTCGCCGACGGCCTGGATGCCACGGATGCTGTCGAGAGGACAGTCGTCCTTGTCTAGGCCGCCGCCGCGCTCGATGTTGTAACTTATCGCTGTGACCACGGGGTCCTGTGATTGAGGACTCCACCTGGCGGGACTCGCCAACTGAAGCGCTCATTTCGAAACCTGTCCGGCGACCGGCCACTGCCCCACAAGGGATCAGCGGTGTCCCGAACACGGCGCCAGTATCGCCCAGTACACCGCGCACCACCATGGCCGTACACCCGTACCGGCCCCAAGTGCGGTCGTGTGACGGCCACTTGGCTACGGTCCGGATGACGGCGAAGACCTCCCCGAGCTGCGCGAGGCATGACCAGGGGCAGCGCATCTTGACAGGCAGGAGTGGAGACCACCCCGGGAATGCGAGAGGGCCCGGATCGTGTGGACCCGGGCCCTCTTCAGCAGTAGCGGGGACAGGATTTGAACCTGCGACCTCTGGGTTATGAGCCCAGCGAGCTACCGAGCTGCTCCACCCCGCGTCGGTAGATCCCACGGTACGCCATCACAGCGAGGGCGGAGACCACCGTGTGCCGCGAGGCCTCTATAAGACGAAGCCGACGATGCGCCCCAACGGCGCACACGCCGATCGCCTCGGTCACAGCGGCCACGATTTCGACGGTGAGGCGGACGCGGTTGGCGGGGCTACCTCCCCACTGATCGGTGCGCTGGTCGGCGTTGGCTGGCCACCTGCGGTAGGCCACGCCCGCTTTCCGACAGATCCCGCCCGAGCCAGCGGCAACTCCCCCGCCCCCGACGGGTATCGCGGAAGAGGGTCGGGGTGGTACCGGGTCGGCACAGGCTCACTCGGCATGTCGCCTGTCGCCAAATGACAAGTCATCTGTCTCCGTGGGTCAAGCGGTCACCTCCCGTCGGCCCTACGTCTGGCAGCACCGCGGCGACGCGTTCGGCCTCCGGAGGGACCGTGCCACTGTCCATCGCCGGCGTGCCCCGCACCCTGACCGGCAAGAAGCTGGAGGTGCCCGTCAAACGCATCCTCCAGGGGGCCTCCGTCTCCAACGTCAGCAGCGTCGGCGCCGTCACCCACCCCGAGACCCTGGCCTGGTTCGCGGACTACGCGCGCCGTTCTGCGCCGAGCGAGTAAGCGTTCCGTCCGAGGGCCCCTCCGGGATACACCGGAGGGGCCCTTCGCCATGCCGTGACGGGCTGGGCATGGCTTGCGGCGCACGGCCGCGGCCCTCGACGCCCCGCATCCGGGCCTCCTCACCCAGAGGGCCAACGAAATCGGGCGGAGGCCGGAGCTTCTCGTTCACCCCCATGTTGTTCAGGAACAACATGGCCCACGGCCAACCTGGTTGCCGAGGCCCTGGTGCGCGGTGTGGCGGCTGGGCAGGCTAGTTTGCTCGGGTGAGTCTCCTTGATGATGTGGCCGAGCGCGACAGCTGGCGGTGCTGGGTGTGCGACGAACCGGTCGACCCCGACAAGTCGGTGAACGGACCCGCAGGGGCCCAGCGTTGACAGCCGGACCGCCGACCGCAAGGCCAAGGTCGCCGAGCGGCTCGCGCACCGCGGGTGCAACTCCCGCAAGGGCGCGGTCAAGGTGGTCATCGCCTGGCCGGATCGCCTGTACGTGGTCGAACCCGCACCGCTGATCACTGTTGCCGCGAGGCTGGAGCGCAAGGGAGGCCGCGAGATGGTGGGCCGTTGTCCGACCAGGCAGGACGCTCAGGAAGCGGCGGATTGGCTGGTGGACCGGTTCTCCCGACTGGCGCCGGGGCTGCCGGTGACCGCCGGCATCGAGGCGGGCGGCGGCCAGTTCCTCGTCAGCCTGGCCACCGGCCGCCGCTGACCGGGGATCACCAAGGCACACTCGCGTCGAGGTGAACCGTCGGCACACATCGACCTGTCCGGGCACGAGCTGACCCACGGGCGCGTGGCTGGATGACGGGCGGCCGCCCGGGTCACCAGGGGCGGGGCCGGGCCGCTCGCGCGGTGGTGGCCAACGGCTCTCAGTAGCGGCTGGCGGGCCTGCCCGTGCCGCACGTCATGACTGTCGCGAACGGCATTGCCATCCAGGCCTCGGGCGGAGCCACCCACGACGAACTGGAGCAGGTGGCCGCTGCTGCCCTGCGAAACTGGCCGCTCTGCTAGGCAGCGCCCAGCGTCGGTCCGAACCACTCGTAATGCAGCCAGGTCCAGGTAGGGCCGTGGCACGCACCGCGAAGAGAGAAAGCGCAGGTTGGCCGACCCGCGTCAACTGCGTCTCAGCGCATCGGTCGGCTTCAGCTCCGCTCACCGAACCTGCGGAGCCAGTTGCTGGAGGCCGACGGTGGCCAGGAGGTCGAGTTTGCTGCGTGCGTCGGTTCCGGGGTGCGGTGTGTACACCACGACCCCAAGGTCCGTTCCCTGCGTGATGAGCGTGTCCGAGTCGAGGTCGACGTCTCCGACCTGCGGGTGCTCGACGACCTTGTGTCCGCTCTGATGTTGGGCCACCGACCGCAGTGCCCATCGTTCCCGGAACTTTGGGCTGCGATCCAGTCGGGTGACCAGGGCATCGACGTCCGGATCGTGCGGGTAACGGCTGGAGGTGGTGCACAGGTCCGCCACGAGAGAGTCCTCGAAAGTGGCCAGTTCGGCCGGGGTGTAGCGGATGCCGATCGGCGTGCCCTCGAACTGTCTCAGCAGCAGGTCCGGTTATCGGCGTCAAGCGCGGTGGGATCACCGAAAGTGGCCGCGAACAACGGGTTCCAGTGCAGTAGTTGCCAGGTCGCGTCGTACGCCGATAGAGGGTGGTCGGTGAGCCGGTCAAGGATCCGGTACACGCTTCCCGGGATCAGTCGCGGTACGCGGTGCGGGTCCGCGGCGTGGCCGGCCAGGCGCATGAAATGGGCCTGCTCCTCGTCGGACAGATGCAGGGCACGGCCCAGAGACAGACACACTTGCGCCGACGGGTTCGAGGTCCGGCCCTGCTCGAGCCGGACCACGTACTCGATCGAGATGCCGGCCAGGACCGCCAGCTCTTCGCGCCGCAGGCCGGGAGCCCGGCGCGGCGCGTTGAGTGTGAGGCCCGCTGCGGTGGGATCCAGCCGTTCGCGCCAGGCCCGTAGTGCGGCGCGCCGAGGTCATCCATGCCACCAGTCTGCCGTGGCGGCGATCTCCGTGCCTGGTACCAGTCCTACCAGGACGATCCGTAGCTGCCACCGTCTCGCCGCGCACCGCATCGTAAAAACCATGACCAAGTCAACAGAGTCCGCTGAGCTGGTGGTGGTGACCGGCGCGTCCACAGGTATCGGACGAGCCACCGCGCAGCGCCTGGTCGCCGACGGCTTCCACGTCCTGGCCGGTGTACGCCGACAGGCCAACGCCGAGCAGTTGGCGGCCGACAACATCGAGCCGCTCATTCTCGACATCACCAATGAGGCCCAGGTGGCCGCGCTGGCCGACCGGGTCGCACAGGACCCCGCGCGGCGGCTGCTGCTGCGGGCGGTGGTCAACAACGCCGGCATCGCGGTCAACGGCCCCGTGGAAACGGTGCCCCTCAGCGAGTGGCGGCGACAGTTCGAGGTCAGTTTCCTCGGGCAGATCGCGGTGACCCAGGCACTGTTGCCGGCGTTGTTCGCCCACGGCGGCCGCGTCATCAACATCAGTTCGGTGGGTGGCAAGGTCACCATGCCGAGCTTCGGCCCGTACGCCGCGTCGAAGTTCGCGATGGAGGCCGTCAGCGACGCGCTGCGCCGCGAGGTGGAGGGGTTCGATGTCAAGGTGGTCGTCATCGTTCCGGGTGCTGTGCGAACCAACCTGACCGAGCGGGGCCTTGCGACGGCCCACCGGCTGGCAGAGGCCATGACCCCCGAACAGCACACCCGTTACGACCGGTTGATGGAGGCCTACGAGGCTCTGGTCAACTCCTGGGCCCGAGACGGCGTCGAAGCCGAACGCGCAGCAGGGGTGATTTCCCGGGCGATCACCGCCCGCAAGCCGCGCACCCGCTACACAGTCGGCCGCGACGCCGCCGTGATGGTCCGCCTCAGTCGGATCGTCCCCGACCGCCTCCTCGACCGCATGCTGCGCCGGGAGATGCACCTGAACTGACGCGGCCGATCACCGGCTCCTCGGACGACTTGACCACCTCAGCAACATAATGCGCTTCGATGGCGGAACTCACCACGGTCCCCGTCCAGCAATTGATCGGGGGCAAGGAAGACGGCAAGCTGCTGCGAGGGACGATGTGGGAGGTCGACGGCGCGGCGCGTCCTGACTGCGCTCGCAGAACGTCGTCCTCGAGCAGGCCGGAGGGCTCCGGCTGCCATCCGAGGGCATCGCGAGTACGGGCGCTGGACGCCGACTGGTCCATGGCGAAGATCGGGCCGAACGGACCCAAGTTCTGACTCGGAAAACATTCAGCCTTGACGGCCCGTTCGAGGCGGACCTTCGAGGACCGGCTCAAAAGGTTGCTGACCGTGCCGATGGCTGTCGCAGTGATCTGCCCGATGTTCGGCGGGAGTTGGTCGAGCCAGTCCCGACCGCCCGACAGAACTCCGCGGTGGCCACGGTCCGGACACCAGGACTTCGGCATGATCGTCGGTATCCGAACATTACGCGGCTGGAGGGCGGTACGAACTAACCCAAACCATGGTCAACCGTCTCAGACGGCTGGCTCCGGGGATCGGTAGGGCCTCTCGCCTCGGAGTAGGGACCCGGGGTACGTTGCCGGTCATGCTCACGACGCGCCTCGATCTTGCCCGGATACGCGCGGCCCGTGGGGCTATCGACCCGGTCTTTTTGGATACTCCGCTGTACCGGTGCGACGCGTTGGGACGCGAACTTGGCTGCGCAGTGAGCATCAAGCTGGAAACCGCGAATCCGGTGCGCAGCTTCAGGGGCCGGGGCACCGAACTCGCCGCCGGCCTGCTGACCGACGAGGGCAGCAGACCCGTGGTGTGCGCCAGCGCCGGCAACCTTGGCCTGGCACTCGGATGGTCAGGTCGCCGCCGTGGCCTCGACGTCACGGTCGTGGCATCACACGCGGCGCCCCCTGCAGAGCTCGACCGGATTCGCGCGCTGGGTGCGAAGTTGGAGCTGGTCGACGGCGACATCGAGGTGGCCCGCGAGCGCGCCGTGAGCATCGCGCGACAACGCGGCGTCCATCTGGTCGAAGACAGCCTCGACATCGGAACCTGCGAGGGCGCGGCGACCATCGGCCTGGAGCTGGCAGCCGGGGCGCCCTCCTTCGACACTGTCCTGATAGCGCTGGGCGCCGGCGCGATGGCCACCGGCGTGGGCTACGTCCTGAAGTCTCTTTCGCCGGATGTCGAGGTGATCTGCGTACAGCCCCTCGGCGCACCCGCGATGACCCGCTCCTGGCGCCGGCGCCAGGTCGTCACGACCGGCCCGACGGACACCATCGCCGACGGTGTCGCCGGCCGGTATCCCATCCCCGACGTCCTGGACGATCTCCTGGTGGTGGCCGACGACGCCGTCCTGGTCCGCGAGGCGTCCATCGTCGCGGGCCTGCGGATGCTTCTGGAGTGCGCGGGCCTGGTCGTCGACCATCGGCGGCCCTCGGCGTCGCAGCCGTCCTGGAAGGCCGTGACCGCTTCGCCGGCCGCCACGTGGCCACCATCATCTGCGGAAGCAACGTCGACCTGGACGCCTACCACCGCTAGGTCCGTACGTGAGTGTCCCCGGACGGCAGGTGAGTCACGCACGCGCGAGCGCCGCCAATTGTTCGGAGAACTCGGCCTGAACGCGGCCGAGTTCGCACACGCCGCTCGGCGTCACTGCAGGCGGCGGATGTCTCCGCGGACGCGGTAGAAGCCGCCCGCTGCCGGGTGCAGGGCATCGACGACGTAGCGGGCTCCCGGCTCTCGTATCGTGCGCGGGAACTGGACGTTCCAGGTCGGTTCGTAGCCCTCGGACACCACGTGGACACGCAGGCGACCGGGTGTCTGGACGCACTCGACGACGATCGCTCCGGCGGGGGCCCGGGAGACGGTCGCCATCGCGGCCGCGGCCTCGGCCGGTGCGTAGGTGGGCAGGGTCGCGGCGAGTTTGACGTCCCGCGCCACCGGGACCGTGCCCTGCTGCGCCGCCGAGATGGCGGCTTCGCTCGCGTCCACGCACACCAGCGAGCCGTTCGTGGTCACCAAGTACAGCCGTTCGTCGCGGTATTGCATCGACAGAGCCGAGCCGCCGCCCGTGCCGAGCTTCCACAGGCGGGTGCCGTCCCGGTCGAAGCAGTAGACCGACGAGGACGCGTCACCCGCGAAGACGAACCGGCCGCCGGGCGAGGTGGCGCACGAGTAGACCGCGCTGTCGCAGGCGTAGGTGGCCTCGACCCTGCCGGTCGCCTTCGACAGCCGCTGGACCGCGCGGTGCGCGGTTCCCGCGTACACGGCGTCCTGCTCCTGCCAGCCGAACAGGACACCGCCACGAGTGGGCGTGTGCCACAACTCGCCGCTTCCGTCGGGCGCGTAGGCGGTCACCCCGCTCTGGTGTCCGTGGTAGACGGCCAGGTCGTCGGCGCGGACCATCCAGCCGTGCTCGCCCTGGCTGCGGCGGGCCCACTGGTGCTCGTCCTCGTGGTCGATGACGGTGAGCCTGCCGTCGCGGTCCGAGACGTTCAGGACGCCCTCGTGGATGTCCAGCCAGAATATGTCGACGTCCGCCGCGACGTCGTACGCCGCGAACGGCAGCTTCGAGGACAGGTCGTAGACCCGGCCGTCGTCGCAGCCCGCGTAGATCCAGAAGTCGTCGGCAACAAGACACTTCACGCCGTCCGGCAGGCTGAAGCGGGCAAGTACGCCGCCGTCGTGGTCCAGGGTGAAGACGTCGCCGGCCTGGTTGCCGACCCAGCACTGGTCGTCGTCGACGTGAATGCCGAACGCCGAGGACCCGGTACGAAAGCGCCACAGCACGGGGGCCACGGCGCGCGCGGTGGAGGGCGCCGAGGCCACCTGCCGCCGGGTCACCGCGCGCGGCGCACGCTGTCCGGCGACTGCTGGGACGTACCCCTTGCGGACCTTCTCCCCCACCTTCTTCGCTGCGGCAGAGCGCGCCTTGTCCCCTGTGGGGAATGTCGTCGTCTGCGTCTGTCCCGCGGCGCCGATCCGCCCGTAGCGCACCGTCACCACCGGGCCGTCGACGGCCACTTCGTAGAACTTGTGTGCGGCGCCATCCTCCTGCGACAGCTCCAGATACGTCGTCGACGCGGACCCGGTAAACATGGCAGACCCCTCCCCAGGGCGGGCCCGCGGCCTCTCCGGCGGGTCCCACTGCTCACACCGTAGGGAGAGCCACTGACATTCACGTGCCGGTGCTCCGGTCGCCCCGTCCTGCGACTTTCCCAAATGTACGACACATGGTCGGGCTGGTCGACATTGGCGGCTGCCTGTCGGCCGACGTCGATCAGTTCGCCGATCCGGCCCGTGCACCGGGAACTCCCGGGCGCTGTCAGTGCGGTGTGCGACGCTCGACACATGGGCTTCTTTGATGATCTTGTTCTTTCGGAGGAACCGGCCTCGGAGCGGGCGGTGTTATGCCGGTTACAACCGCCGGGAGAGGACGAAGGGAAGTACGCGCCGCCCGTCGACCGCTTCGTGCCCGCACCGTTGCCACAGCGTGAAGTGGTCGGTGACGGTCCGGAAACCCGGGTAGTGCTGACGGGATGGTCCGTGTGGCCGCGGTCGGTCACCATGCATCTGGCGGTCTTCCGCACAACCCGTCGGCAGGGCGCGGATGCGAGAAGGCAGTCCGGACTCCGAGTGGGTCTGCTGTTCTCCGACGGTCGGCGGGTGACCTCGCTGGACGGCACGGTGGTACGGAGGATCACGTACACGGGCCCGCAGGGACGGCCGAGCGAGGCGGCGACGGAGCAAGCGGTCGGTCTGATCCCGCTGGATCCGGGCTTGCACCACTCCCGCAGGTCCCTGTTCAAGACCGACGTCGACCTGTATCTGGCAGAACTGCCGCCCCCTGGGGACGCGCAGTTGGTAGTCGAGTGGCCGGACGAGAACATAGCCGAGGTCCGCACCCCGATCGATGTGGCAGCCCTCCACGCCGCGTCCCACCGGGCGATCGAGATCTGGCCGGGACTTGAGCCGCCGGACCAGGCGGCGCAACCTGGTGCGTTCGGGACCATGGAGATGAGCGGACCGCCGACGTTCTTGGCGCCGCCGCTGACTCGGCACCAGCGCGAGGCGCTACGGCGCGAGGAGGAGGCCCGACAGCGCTATGTGCCGCAGGCCGACTGGCAGCAGATGGGCTACCGGGGCTGGGGGGACTCGGCCCTGGTACGGGCCCGGCTGGAGGGAGGCGCGGCGCCCGATGCCGTCATTGGATGGCACGGCACCACCCCGCTGCACCTGGTGGCGGAGCAGGGTGCTGCGGAAGCGGTGACGGCACTCCTGTCGCACAACGTGGACATCGACGTACGCGACGACGACGAGCACACACCGCTGTGGTACGCCGTCCACAGCATGGACGAGGCCACTGTCCGTACGCTGATCGATGCCGGAGCAGATGTGTGGACACCGCAATCAGGGCCCTGGTCGCCGGGCCGTCTGTTGTTGACCACGTCGTTCGCGCCCCTCGTTCAAGGCCTGCCGGAGGCGGTGGAGTTGCCTCCTGAGGAGGTCGCAGCGCAGCAGGCGGCGGACGCCCTCATCGCGGCGTTCGGTGCGGGACCGTCGTGGACCGAGGGGCTCGGTGTCTGCTTCGTACAGGGCCTGAGCGAGGACGAGTTGATCCGGCGGATCGGTGCCGATCCCGCGCAGTGCCCGGAGGCCGATCTCGAAGACGCGCCCTTCGACCCGGCGGACTACGACGAGTCCCTGCGCTACGTGGGCGTGAGGAACGTGGACGGCGCCCCCGCCGGCTGCGTGATCACACAGAACGGCTACATGCCGAGCGACAACGCCGTGCTGCAGGCGATATCGGTGGGCACCACCGCCTACGGGGTGTACTTCAACCCCAAGGGCGGGAAATTCGGCACGCTGGCCCGCGACGGCGAAGTCGTCGCGTCGGAGGAGATCGGCCTCTCGCCTCACGAGTCGGACCCGACCGCCTACTGGAACTTCCGTTTCTGGCAGCGAGGCCGCACGTTCACCCGTGACGCCTCCATCCTCGCCTACTCCTGCGCCGCGGCCGGTCTGAGGATCAGTGACATCCAGGACGCGGCCGATCATCGCGCCCCGCGCCGCTGGGTGGCACTGCCTCCGCGACTTCAGCGCTGAGAACCTGGGGCACACTGCGGGCCAGGCCGCCGCTCCGATTGCCATCGCGCTGTCATGTGTCTCGAAGAGTCGCACCTCGCCGTGGCCTGCGGCTCGGGCCGTCGCGACGATGAGGGAGGTGCGTGACGAGGGCGCGTGGGTGGCGTACGGCAGGATGGGGCCATGAGCGTAGTCAAGATCAACGTACTGGCCGTTCCCGCCGAGCAGCGGGAGACACTGGAGCGGCGCTTCGCCTCCCGAGCCCATGCCGTGGAGAACTCGGACGGGTTCGAGTGGTTCGAACTGCTGCGGCCGGTCGAAGGCACCGACAGCTATCTCGTCTACACGCGGTGGCGTGACGAGGAGTCCTTCAAGGCGTGGGTGGAAGGGCCCATGAAGGCGGCACACCAGGGCGGCGGCGCGGAGGGCGGCGGGCAGCCCCGTCCTGCGGCCAGCGGTTCCACTCTGTGGTCCTTCGAGGTCGTGCAGCAGGCGGCACCGGTCGGCGAGTAATCCCGTGCGGCCGTGCGCGGCCGCCATTGCCTGCTGGTGTTCTCGCGGGCCGTGAGCGTACGGGGCTCGCGGCCGCGGGAGTAGACGCCGCCGACACTCCTGGCATCCTGGATCACTACCGTCGTCGGAGAGAAGGAGCAGCGCAGCATGGCGTCTGGCGCCGTCGATCGTGATTCGCACGTGCGGTTCGTGCGGGACGTGGTGCGCACCTGGGTCCTCGAGTCCGGCGGTGATCGGGGGCGGGAACTCCCCCGTGAGGACCAGTTGATGACGGGCTTCGGTGTTCACCGGTCGGTGGTGCACATCGCTGTGTCAGCCACTCCCCGGCGTACAACCGCAGAAGGCGGCGGTGCACGGTCCGGGCAGAATCTTGCAGCCATGCGCCTTCGCGGCGCACGTAGGCTCTCGGTGCGCGGTTGACGGAGAGCGCGTCACGCCTGTGCTCGAGGGCTCGATGAGGCTCGATGAACGGAGTGTTCTGCTGTGTCGCAAGCTCATGAGGAGGAAGTCCTGGCCCGGATCGGCAAGGGTCTTGTCTACACCGAGTCGAAATAAGCCTTCCAGGCTCCTCGACGCCGCGCCGAGCAGATCTTCGAGTACAACCACACCCCGCCGAGCGAGACGGAAAAGCGCCGGTCGCTGCTCGTCGCGATCTTCGGATCGGTCGGAGAACGCACGGTGCTGCTGCCGCCGTTTCACGCCGGGTTCGGAAGCAACGTCCACGTCGGTGACGACTTCTTCGGAAACGTGAACCTCACGTTCGTCGATGACGTCGACATCCGTGTAGGCAACGATGTCATGATCGCCCCCAGCGTGACCCTGACCACGACGGGACACCCGGTGCACCCCTCGCGGCGCGTGGACTACGCGCGGTTCTCGGAACCGATCGTCATCGAGGACAAGGTGTGGATCGGCAGCAACGTGGTCGTCCTCCCGGGCGTCCGTATCGGATACGGATCGGTCATCGGCGCCGGCAGTGTCGTCAGCCGCAGCATTCCCCCCATGACCGTCGCGGTCGGGACCCCTTGCCGTGTACTGCGCCCCATCAGGGCCTCAGGGTGTTGCTACGCCGCCCGCCGAGGGGCCACGGGCGAGGAAGCGGACCGCCGTATGGCGAGGGCGGCCTCTGGACCTGCGTGGGAATCCCATCACGGAGACGAGGGTGAGGGGCCAGTCGCGGGCAGCGTCCGGAAACGGTCTCAGCGAGCCGCAGGAAGGCTCTGGACCTGGTTCGCCACCTCGTCGAGCGCGTCCCTGGCCATGTCGAGAAAAACCCTGCGCTGCGCGATCAACTCCATGCCAGCTTCGTGGACAGCGCCGCCATCATCGGGGGTGCCGTCCGCTGCGGCTGCCTCCGCGTACGCTCGCACGTCCAGGACCAGGGACGACATCTGGTCGACAAGCCCCTGTGCCGCCGTAGCGATCGTCTCGGGGCCCTCCAGAATCACCACGATCCCAGCGGTCTCAGCATCCTTGAACTTCACTCTGATCGCGGCGATCCGTGCTTCGTCGAGCGGCACCGACGAGCGCCCGACCTGCAGTTCGCGGAAGAGCGACTGGTTGTCTCGGTCAACGGCACCCAGTGCTTCGAGGAAGGCGACATAGGCAGCCTGCCGGCGTTCACGGCGCCAGCGCTGATGCTCGACGCGCAACTCAGTCAGCTGGACCCGGTTCTGAGACTCCTCTTGCCGTATGTACTGACGCTCCAGGGCGGCGGCCGTTCGCTGTTCCGTACGAGCTGCGACGAAGGCGGCGAGCGCGGCACCCATGATGGTGCCCAGCACACCCACGACTGATACGACGATGGCGGTCATGCCGACGTACTTTCCCCACGCCTCTACCCGCGCACCCGAGACAGTGTCGAGGCTGCGGATCGGCACGAGGGACGGGCACCGTCTCGCCGGCAATGGTGACGTCCGAACTCGCCGACCTGATCCCGACCGGCCTTTCACCTGCGGCGGCTTGCGCCGTGCGCGCTCCATCGGAGGTCCGGCGGAACGTGGGTGGACGCGGCGCCTGGAGGGAGCGTCACGCTCCCGCGGCGAGGAACTGGCGGGCGCCGCGCAGCGTGGTGCGCAGCCTGCGCTGGGTCGCACAGCTGTCGAGGCGTACGTCGAGCGCGCCGGGAAGCGCGCTGTGGGCCCGCAAGCCCGCGGGCAGCCGGGAGGCGTCGAGCCCGTCCCGCTCGGCGATGAGGACACCCAAGTCGTGACGGCTCACGGCGTCTGCTCCGGCGAGGTGCTGAACCCCGTGCGTGTCGCCGAAGCCGAGCTCCAGCAGGGCTGCAGCCAGGTCAGCGACATGCACCGGGCAGCGGATGTCGTCGGTGAACAGCACCCCGTTCCGGGTGCCGGCAGCAAGTTCGTGCACCGCCCGTACGTGCACGGACCGCTGGTCGCCGATGATCAGTGAGGTGCGTGCGATGACGGCGTCTGGGTGCACGAATCGGATGGCTGTCTCGGCCGCGGCCTTCGCCGCGCCGTAAGGCGTGACCGGGTCGGGAAGATCGGCTTCGTCGTAGGTGATTCGAACGCCGGAGAACACCGCGTCGCTGGACACGTGGACGAAGCGGCTGCCGTGCTGTGCCGTAGCCATCGCCAGGCGGACCGGACCTTCGGCCGTAACCGCCCAGTCCGCATTGCCGCTCGTGGCGTTGACGACAAGGTGCGGGGCAGTCTCGGCGACGACTGCGTCAACACGCTCGGGGTCTCGAAGATCGAGGACGTGCCATGTCGCCCCGGGGGTGCTGACGGGCCTGGTCGTGAAGGTAGCGGCCGTCGTACGGCCAGCCGCTACCGCCTGGCGCACTAGCTCGGCGCCCAGAAAACCGCTGCCGCCGATGATCAGGACCGTCATGGCGAGACACGGTAGAGCATCCTCGCGCCGCTCGGCGCCGCCTGCCCCTCGGGGTTGTGCGGCGGACGGATGTGGGTGGGGCGAACAGCGCCTCGGCCTGGGTCCCGAGCCGACCCTAGTGTCCTGCGCCAGTAGTTGGTCGTTAGTTGGTGTGTGACTTCTGCTGCTGGTGCGTCAGTTCCTCGTCGGGGCCCCAAGTTGGTGCCGTTGCTGCTGTCCGCTGAGGAGCGTCTCAGAGGAACACCCGGGCTGGAGCCTGATGGAGGTAGGGGGAGCCCACGCCGGACCGAGTCGCAGGATCGAAGGACTCCACGAAGATCTCCAGCCATTGATCCGATCGGGCAGGATGGCGGAATGCCTGTTGATGAACCATGGGAGCAACTGCGATCTCGACTGCGGATCGGCGAATGCTTGACCGGGACCGTCGTACGCGTTCTCAAGCCCGGTGCCATCGGCATTTTCATTGATCTGGGGTTCTCTGCAGGCGGCTTCGTCGATGTACTCCTCCTCCCACGTGACCCAGCCCGATGGCCGGCCGAGGGGACCGTGACCGACTTCGAGATCTGGTGGATGGACGAGCGCCCACAGATTCGGCTCAAGCCGGTCGAGTCGGCATACCTGCTGGAGGACTTCGACTGCTGGGTCGCCCGGCAGAACAGCGTCGCAGCCAAGCATTGGCTGCAGAGGCTGGCGAGAGGCGCCAGGACGTGTGATCACCCGAGCGCATTTTCTCCGGCTTCGCCCTGGTTAGTTTGCTCTCGCAGTCGTTCGACCTGCTGTTTCTTGGTGGCGATGCGCCGCAGGCTCTCCTGCAGTCCGGCGACTTCGCCGGGCCACTGCATCCGCTGGGCTTCCCCGAGGCGTTTGCGGGTGTTGGTCTCGATCTCCAGACGTCGGACGGCTCACCATCCGCCCGCCCAAGATGCCCGCCCACATCCCGATCACGCGGGACCATCTGGGCTGCCCCGCGCAGCTCACCGACGAGAAGAACGCCGCCTTCAAGCGTCTCGCCCTGGCCGCAGAGGGCCACTGCGTGCATCCCCTCCGCGTACGCGGTGCGGGCATCGCGTCGCGTACGCGGAGGGGGTGCTGCGCATCTTCGAGGTGCGCACCGCGGATATCGCGCTCACCGCGTTCGTGCGCGCAGCCCTCGCGGTCGAGCTGGGCGACTTCACGCCCGCGGACCGGCTACTGCATGAGACGGAAGCGCTGGCTGGGCCTGTTCGTCAGGGGAGTGAGGGGCACCGGGCCGATGGCGTCTAGGCGCCACGTGAAAGCGGGCCGGGTGCCGGGTCCTTGGGGCGCGCGCGGCCGCGAACCGGTCGCCTCACGCGGGTGTTGCCGGAGCACTACCGGGCGGGCGGCGTCGTCGCCCACACTCACCGCGACGAGGTCGGCGGTGTCCTGGACAGCATGGTGAAACGCGCAGTGGGCGAGCCGCTGTTTCTCTTCCTGGACCTGTGCGGCCTCGCGCTGCCCTAGGAACGGTTCGTGGACGTGCTGGCGCGCAAACGGCCGCAGAAGCGGCCGGCGACCGAGCTGCTGATGAACTTCAGCATGATGGCCGTGTGGCGCCTGGGCGGTCATGTCCGCTCACCGAAGGACAACGAGAAGTCGCTGCAGCGCTTCGACGACGCGTGCGGCGTTGACAGTGCCGGGCGCCGGGAGCGCCCGGAGGTGTCCGCTGGCCTTCTCTGAGCCGACCGACGCGGTCATGCTGTGCTTGACCGTGCGCCAGCCCGGTTCGGAAGCTCCTACATCAACGCTGGATGTCGCGGGGGATGGGGCGAAAGTCCATGACGCTCCTTATATGCCCTCGTCGGATCCGGGACGGTCATCGTGGCAGGTGCTTCGAGACGGCCCTCAATCTGCCGTCGCTACAGCGGCGGTACTCCCGTCCCTGGGGGCCGGGGGCTCACCCCTTCGAACAGCCTAGCCACCACCGAAAGCGGATATCGCCCAAGTTCAAGCCAAAGCGCTTGCCATGAAAAGCGCTTCCGCTTTCACCGGGTGTACGGTGGATGACATGACGTCACTTTCCTCCCGCGGCCCGGACCGTGACCGCGACAACCAGGGAAACCGCTACACCCTTGCGCAGTTCGCCCGCAGGGTGGGCATCTCCGAGAGCTACGCGCGCACCCTGCTGGCCAAGCACGACCGGCTGCCGAAAGCGGACGGCACCGATGCCGACCGCAAACCGTGGTGGAGGCCGGACACCATAGACCGCTGGTGCCAGGACACCGGCCGGGCTCTGCCCGACGACGCCGCCCCGCTGTATCGGCGGCCCGCAGCGTCCGCCCCGGCGCCCGTCACCTTCGACGATGACGTACTGCTCCCCGGCAGCCGGCGCACCGGCAAGCAGGTGCCCGTCCGCGTCACCCTGTACGAGACCGACCACGGGCCCGTCGTATGGGTCCAGCGCTACACCAGTCTCGAGTACTACGTTGACGACCGGAGCCGGGCCGCGCGCGCGGCCGCGTACGTGCTGCCGCCGGCCCTCTGGCGCGACGCCGTCATCCTCGTCCCGGACGAACTGTCCTTCCGCGACCGGGAAGACTGGATGACACCCGACGTGGACGCCTACCGCCTTGACCCGCCCGAGGGCGCCGGCCCGGAGCAACTGCCCCGGTGGGTACCGAAGTTCATCAAGCCCCGTACCGAGGGACCCGACCGGACGCCCGCCGACCCGGCGACCGTCCCCGTCCGGGAAGCCGGACTGCCCGACGTCGACGTCGTCGCCCGCGTCGTGGGCCACGACCTGCCCCTGTGGTGGCGCGGGACCTGCACACCCGACGCCGTACGCCGCGCCCGCACCATGGGAGAGGGCGCTCTCTTCAACGTGGCCGACTCGACCACCAAGTGGCCCGAGCACCGCACGTGGATCCTCGCCGCGTGCGAGCACAAGATGTACGAGGCGTTCCCGCAGGCCTGGACGGTGCTGGCCAAGGACACCCTCGACGCCTTCGACCAGGCCCGCACCCAAATCACCCAGGCGACGGGGCGGGGCTCGGGCTGGTACGCGCCGGCCTCCCCAGCCGCGCCGGACTGGCCGGCCACGGTGGAGACCACCGTCCGGGCCGCCGCCGCGCGCCAGCTGCAGCCCGGCTACGCGGCTGCGGAACTCCACGAAGTCCGCAA
This sequence comes from Streptomyces sp. NPDC050535, assembly GCF_044457665.1. Taxonomy (NCBI): domain Bacteria; kingdom Bacillati; phylum Actinomycetota; class Actinomycetes; order Kitasatosporales; family Streptomycetaceae; genus Streptomyces; species Streptomyces sp. NPDC050535. Next base: position 1,238 of record NZ_JBITHE010000049.1, on the reverse strand, counting down.
CGCCGAGGCTCAGGAGCCGTGGGACTCCGCATACGGCGAGGCGCTGTGGGAGGCCGCCCGCTCCCTGGCCGGCCACCTGGTGCACTATTCGCCCGAGGACGTCTTCACCGCCGTCAACCGTGAGCTGATCGCCACGGCAGGCCCGGTTGCCCAGGACTACCGGGCCCAACTGACCCCGCTGCCCGAGGACTTCGTCGAGGAACTGCGGAACCGGCCGACCCGACGGCTGATGCGGCTGCTGACCAAGGAGACGCACCTGCCGACGCTCAAGCACTACGGCTTCCTCGATGATGCCCTCAAAGATCTTGCACAGCTTTTCACAGACCCGGGCGGACGCTGGGTCGCTGAGTTCAAGCCGGGCCACAGCCACTTCGACGACGCCGAGCACCCCGACCTCGCCGTCGAATGGCCCACCGGAAAGCCGCCGGCCGGATGGGGCGAGCAGACCGTCATCGCCGGCGACAAAGCCAGCGACGGCGTCTTCGCCCTGACTCCCACCCCGGACGGAGGCCTGCGCATCGACCCCCTGCCGTCCTCCGGCGGCGCCACCGAATACACCTGGGGTTACCCAGGCACAGGCCCCGGTCAGCTGTACGACGCCCTCACGGCCGCGACCCTCGACACCTGGGAGGACACCTCTCAGTGGCTCAATCAGTTCTTCGGGCGCCGCTCACACGCCAGCGGTCTGTGGAAGGCCATCCAGGACGCCAAGCAGCACGGCCCCATCCGCCTGCACTGGCCGGAGATCGTGGAGTGGACCCGCGAAGACCAGGCGGCTGCGACCGGACGGTGATGCCGCAGGATCGGCAGACCGGGACGGTGGACGACTGTGCCCGCAGGGAAAACCTGCGGGCACAGTCGTCGGGCTTCCAATCGGTCAAGACGCCGGCCATGGAAGTGATGCGGCCGAAGGCGCTCTGTCGGCCCACCGCGCCCGGCAGGCATACTCCTCAGTCTCTGACCAGGTGCAACGAGAAGGGGGACGTTGGTGCTTAAGTGGCCCTAACAAAGCCTCTGGACGTGCCGGTGGGTGATCAGACAGACGGCAAGTCCGAGGAAGGCCTCGTGTATGTCGTCACGTCGTTCCCAGCGGATCCGTAAGCGGCGGAAGCCGTGCAGCCAGGAGATCGTCCGCTCAACGACCCAGCGGAAGGTGCCCAGTCCCGTTCCGTGCGGCTGGCCACGCTCGGCGATCGCGGGCGTGATGCCGCGTTGCCGCAAGAGCCGTCGGTACTTGT
>NZ_JBITHE010000048.1:0-21114 GCF_044457665.1 Streptomyces sp. NPDC050535 | reverse complement strand
CGGCGAAGGGAGTTGCCGAGGGTGTAGCCGAATCCCGGCTCCAGCGGCTCGATCACGAACCGGGAACGGAACTCGTCGACGACCTCTTCGGTCAACGACGGACGCTGAGCAATCAGCATGTGGTGATCCTTCAGTCATGGACGCCCGCTATTTGACGTCCTGTCTGTTACTGCAAGGGTACGGGCGGCACCGCCCCGAGGAGCCGTACCGCCCGAAACCCAGAACTACCGTGCGTCAGACGCGGCGGCGCTTCGGCGGACGGCAGCCGTTGTGCGGGGTGGGGGTGACGTCCTGGATGGAGCCGACCTCGAGACCAGTGGCCTGGAGGGAACGGATCGCGGTCTCGCGACCGGAGCCCGGGCCCTTCACGAAGACGTCAACCTTGCGCATGCCGTGCTCCTGCGCGCGACGGGCGGCCGACTCGGCGGCCATCTGCGCGGCGAAGGGGGTGGACTTGCGCGAGCCCTTGAAGCCGACGTGGCCGGCGGAGGCCCAGGAGATCACGTTGCCCGCGGGGTCCGTGATCGAGACGATCGTGTTGTTGAACGTGCTCTTGATGTGAGCGTGCCCGTGAGCGACGTTCTTCTTTTCCTTGCGGCGCACCTTCTTGGCAGCGCCCTGACGACCCTTGGGGGGCATCTATAACTCCTACGGGGAGGTGGTCGGTCCTACAGCGAAGACCGCTGATGAAGCGTTGTCCGCTGAGGACTACTTCTTGCCCGGCTTCTTCTTACCGGCGATCGCGCGACGCGGGCCCTTGCGGGTACGAGCGTTCGTGCTGGTGCGCTGACCGTGAACGGGCAGACCGCGACGGTGACGCAGACCCTGGTAGCAGCCGATCTCGACCTTGCGGCGGATGTCGGCCTGCACCTCGCGACGGAGGTCACCCTCGGTCTTGAAGTGGGCGTCCACGTACTCGCGGATCTTGACCAGCTCCTCCTCGGAGAGGTCACGAACACGAGTGTTCGGGTTGACGCCGGTCTCGGCCAGCGTCTTCTGCGAGAGGGTCCGGCCGATGCCGAACACGTAGGTGAGGGCAACCTCCACGCGCTTTTCGCGCGGGATGTCAACACCGGAAACGCGTGCCATTCAATGGCTCCAGTTGTCGTTCGGAGGTCTTCCGCAGAACCGTTTCCCGCCCGCCGTCCTCTTCGTTTCGAAGATTCGGTACGAACCGGGTCCCCAGCCTCCGACCGGGGGTGTCAGGCCTGATGAGTCTCAGCCCTGGGCTCTGCGTATGAACATGTACTACGTGCGTCGCGCGAAGTATCTGCGGATGCAGAAGGTCGGTCGTGCGTCAGCCCTGGCGCTGCTTGTGGCGCGGGTTTTCGCAGATGACCATGACCCGGCCGTGACGGCGGATCACCCTGCACTTGTCGCAGATCTTCTTGACGCTCGGCTTGACCTTCATTAGTGAGGTTCTCCGGGTCAGTGCCACCACCCCGCGTGAACGGGGCACAGGCAAGATCTACTTGTACCGGTAGACGATCCGGCCACGCGTCAGGTCGTACGGAGACAGCTCCACCACGACCCTGTCGTCAGGGAGGATGCGGATGTAGTGCATACGCATCTTGCCGCTGATGTGTGCCAGAACCTGGTGGCCGTTCTGGAGCTCAACCTTGAACATTGCGTTCGGAAGAGACTCGACGACAGTGCCCTCGATCTCGATGGCACCTTGCTTCTTGGCCACGCTTCGCCCTTCGAATCGACTACCTTGATCGACTCCGAACGAGCGCATGCAGGCATGCGGGTGCACGAGAGCCGACGAGTCAGTCTACGTCAGCGCACCCGGAAAGACGAATCGAGGAAGAATGCCCGGCTTCGAAGATCATTAACCAGATCCCCCGATGCCCGACACCCCCGCGCCGGCAAAAAAGGGCGCACCAAAAACCCACACGCCCCGGACATCCCCGAGCGCCCCCCACACCCCAACACCCCCACGCCGGTCACCCACACAGCGCAGTCCCCACCCCGGCCGGCCACACCAAGCAGCGACCCGCACCCGCCCCACCACCACCACCACGCCAGCGGATCCGGCGCCGTCAACACCAGCGGGCCCTCCTCCGTCAACGCGACAGGGTGCTCCCAGTGCGAGGACCAGGTCCGTCCGTGGTGATGACGGTCCAGTCGACCATTCCCCCACACCCCTCGCGCGGGCTCGGCGCCAGAGCGCCTCACAAGCTTCGAGCGGCCGCGCCGGCCCCCGACCGGCGGACCAGGCGAGAGGCCGCCGTCAGGCCGAAGGGTCCGGCGCCGCCACAACCCCGTACTCCGCCAGCTTCGCCTTCCCACCGTCCGGCGCCGTCAGCACCAGCGGACCCTCCTCCGTCAACGCGACAGAGTGCTCCCAGTGCGAGGACCAGGTCCCGTCCGTGGTGATGACGGTCCAGTCGTCCTCCAGCACCTGGGTCTTCGGGGTGCCGAGGGACACCATCGGTTCGATGGCGAGGCAGAACCCCGGGACCAGCTTCGGGCCCTTGCCCCTGCGGCGCTCGACGTAGTTCAGGAGGTGGGGGTCCATGTGCATCTCGGTGCCGATGCCGTGGCCGCCGTAGTCCTCGACGATCCCGTACCGCCCGCCGCCGACCTTGGGCTGGCGGCGGATGTACGTCTCGATGGCGCGCGACACGTCGACGAGCCGGTTGCCCAGCTTCATCGCGGCGATCCCCGCCCACATCGACTCCTCGGTCACCCGGGAGAGCTCGAGGAGCTCGGGAGCGTGACCGGTGCCCACGAACGCGGTGTACGCGGCGTCGCCGTGCCACCCGTCGACGATCGCACCGGCGTCGATGGAGATGATGTCGCCGTCCTTCAGGACGGTCTTGTCGTCCGGGATGCCGTGGACGACGACCTCGTTGGCCGACGTGCAGATGGTGGCCGGGAAGCCGCCGTAGCCGAGGAAGTTCGACTTCGCCCCGTATTCCGCGAGGACCTTGCGCGCGACCTCGTCCAGATCCTTCGTCGTGGCGCCGGGCACGGCCGCCTCACGGGTGGCCGCGTGGATGGCGGCGACGACCAGGCCCGCCTCACGCATCTTGGCGATCTGCTCGGGGGTCTTGATCTGCACCATGGGACTGCGGCCTTCCTGACCGAAAAGAACGGACTACTCCAACGATACGGGTGCCCCCACCCACCCCGCGGACCGAGGCACCCGAACAACAGAGGGACCGGGCGGCACGACCGGAGCCACCCAGCGGCCGCGGCACGACCCCGGCGCGCGAGCCGCCGTATCCCCTTCGGACGAGGCTGCAACGTCCGCGCTCCCCACACGGCACGGGGCCCTCGCCCCGACACCGGCCGCAGGCCCAGCTCACACCTCGGCCGCGGCACCCTCGGGGTGCCGCGGCCGAAGCAAAGTCATACCTGACGCGCCCTCGCGAGAGAACGGCGCCTACGCGGGACTCACGCGTCCTCGCGAGCCAACGCCTCCATCGCACGCGCCGTGACGTCCTCCACCTTGCCGAGCGCGGAGATCGTCACGACCAGGCCCTGGGCCTTGTAGTAGTCGATGATCGGCTCGGTCTGCGTGTGGTAGACCTCGAGTCGCGTGCGCACGGTCTCCTCGGAGTCGTCGTCACGCTGGTACAGCTCGCCGCCGCAGACATCGCAGACGCCGTCCTGCTTCGCCGGCTTGTACGTGACGTGGAAAACGTGCGCCGAGTCGTTCCGGCAGATGCGACGTCCGGCGATCCGCTTGACCACCTCGTCCTCGGGTACCTCGAGGTCCAGCACCGCGTCGAGCTTCATGCTCTCGGCCTTCAGCATGTCGTCGAGCGCCTCGGCCTGCGAGACGTTACGAGGGAAGCCGTCGAGCAGAAAGCCGTTCTCCGCGTCGGCCTGCTCCATGCGGTCCTTCGCCATCGCGATGGTGACCTCGTCCGGTACCAGTTCGCCCTTGTCCATGAAGGACTTCGCCAGTTTGCCGAGCTCCGTCTGCTGGCTGATGTTGGCGCGGAACAGGTCGCCCGTGGAGATGTGCGGGATCGACAGGTTCGTGGCGAGGAACGCGGCCTGCGTTCCCTTGCCGGCGCCGGGCGGCCCGACGAGGACGATTCGCATCAGCGGAGGAACCCTTCGTAATTGCGCTGCTGGAGCTGGCTCTCAATCTGCTTCACCGTCTCCAGACCGACACCCACGATGATCAGGATGCTGGTACCACCGAACGGGAAGTTCTGGTTTGCCCCGAAACCAACCAACGCCATCGTCGGCACGAGAGCGATCAGACCCAGATACAGCGAACCCGGCCACGTGATCCGGTTGAGTACGTATCCCAGGTACTCAGCGGTCGGCCGGCCGGCCCGGATGCCCGGGATGAAGCCACCATACTTCTTCATGTTGTCGGCTACTTCTTCGGGGTTGAAGGAGATTGCCACGTAGAAGAAGGCGAAGAAAACGATCAGCAAGAAGTAGACCGTGATGTAGATCGGGTGGTCACCCTTGGTCAGGTTCGTCTCGATCCAGGTCTTCCAGCTGGACGTTCCGCTGGAGAACTGGGCGATCAGAGCCGGGATGTAGAGCAGCGACGAGGCAAAGATCACAGGGATGATGCCCGCCTGGTTGACCTTCAGCGGAATGTACGTCGAGGTGCCGCCGTAGGACCGGCGGCCGATCATGCGCTTCGCGTACTGGACCGGAATGCGGCGCTGAGCCTGCTCGACGAACACCACGAGGCCGACCATGACCAGGCCGACCAGAATGACGGTGCCGAACTCGATCCAGCCGTCGGCCAGCGTGCCCTGGGTCTTGATGGACCACAGCGCGGCGGGGAACGTGGCGGCGATCGAGATGAACATCAGGATCGACATGCCGTTGCCGATGCCGCGGTCGGTGATGAGCTCACCGAGCCACATCACCATGGCCGTACCGGCGGTCATCGTGATGACCATCGTGATGGTGATGAAGATCGACTGGTCGGGCACGATCTCGGTGGCCACCTGGCAGCCGCTGAAGAGCGCGCCGCTGCGGGCGGTCGCGACCAGGCCGGTGCCCTGGAGGATGGCCAGCGCCACCGTCAGGTAACGGGTGTACTGCGTGATCTTCGCCGTGCCGGCCGAGCCCTCCTTCTTGAGGGCTTCCAGGCGCGGGATCACCACGGTCAGCAGCTGGAGGATGATGCTCGCCGTGATGTACGGCATGATGCCCAGCGCGAAGATCGTGATCTGCAGCAGCGCGCCACCACTGAACATGTTGACCAGACCGAACAGACCCTGGTTGCCCTTGGCCACTTCGATACAGGTCTGCACGTTCTGGTAGTCGACACCCGGGATCGGGATGTGGGTACCCACCCGATAGACCACGATGATGCCGAGCGTGAAGAGCAGCTTCTTGCGCAGGTCGGGCGTCTTGAACGCCCGGGCGAACGCGGTGAGCACGGTGCCTCCTGCGACCCCCGCGCTACTGCGTCAGAGGTGACGGTCTTGAGGTTCGACGGATAAGTGACGGACAGCTAGCTAACAGTGAAAAGCGGCCCGGAGTTCCCTACTGGCGCACCGGAAAAAATCAGCGGCGCAGGCCACCTTACCGGCGACACCACGCCCCTAGGAACGACCAACCGGGGATGCCCCATTTGTGGGGCATCCCCGGTCGGGATCGCTCAAGTCATCGAGACGCCTGCTGAATTCAGACGAGCTCGGTGACGGTGCCGCCTGCGGCGGTGATCTTCTCCTTGGCGGAGCCGGAGACGGCGTCAACCGTCACCTGCAGCGCCACGGAGATGTCGCCCTGGCCGAGGACCTTGACGAGGCTGTTCTTGCGAACCGCACCGTTGGCGACGAGCCCCTCGACGGTGACTTCGCCACCCTCCGGGTACAGCGACGCCAGCTTGTCGAGGTTCACGACCTGGTACTCGGTCTTGAACGGGTTCCTGAAGCCCTTGAGCTTCGGAAGACGCATGTGGAGGGGCATCTGGCCACCCTCGAAGCGCTCCGGAACCTGGTAACGGGCCTTCGTGCCCTTGGTACCACGTCCAGCCGTCTTACCCTTCGACGCCTCACCACGACCCACACGGGTCTTGGCGGTCTTGGCGCCCGGGGCGGGACGGAGGTTGTGGATCTTGAGCGGGTTGTTCTCCGCCATGATCAGTCGACCTCCTCAACCGTCACGAGGTGGCGGACGGCGTGAACCATTCCGCGGAACTCGGGGCGGTCCTCCTTGACGACCTGCGTGTTGATGCCCTTGAGACCAAGGGAGCGCAGGGTGTCGCGGTGGTTCTGCTTGCTGCCGATGTACGACTTCGTCTGCGTGACCTTGAGGCGAGCCATTACGCACCCGCTCCCGCACGTGCACGAAGCAGAGCCGCGGGGGCGACGTCCTCGAGGGGCAGACCGCGGCGGGCCGCGATCTCCTCGGGACGCTGCAGGCCCTTGAGGGCCGCCACGGTCGCGTGCACGATGTTGATCGCGTTGGACGAGCCGAGCGACTTCGACAGGATGTCGTGAACGCCGGCGCACTCCAGGACAGCACGCACCGGGCCACCGGCGATAACGCCGGTACCGGGGGAAGCAGGCTTGAGCAGGACGACGCCCGCGGCCTTCTCGCCCGTGATCGGGTGCGGGATGGTGCCCTGGATGCGGGGGACCTTGAAGAAGTGCTTCTTGGCCTCTTCAACACCCTTGGCGATCGCGGCCGGCACCTCCTTGGCCTTGCCATAACCGACACCGACGGTGCCGTCACCATCGCCCACTACGACGAGCGCAGTGAAGCTGAAGCGACGACCACCCTTCACAACCTTGGCGACGCGGTTGATCGCGACAACGCGCTCAACGTACGCGGTCTTCTCGGCAGCGCTGGCGCCGCCGTCACGGCCCTTCCGGTCCCGCCGCTCGCCGCCACCGGCACCGCTTCCGCGGCGCTGGGGTCCAGCCATTGGAATTACCTCTCTCTGTTTCCGCTAGCTACGGAACCAGGACTCAGAACTTGAGTCCGGCTTCGCGGGCGGCGTCCGCCAGAGCGGCAATGCGCCCGGCGTACTGGTTTCCACCACGGTCGAATACGACAACCTCGACACCGGCGGCCTTGGCGCGCTCGGCGACCAGGGCGCCGACCGACTTGGCCTGCGCGGACTTGTCGCCCTCGCCACCGCGGACCGTGGTGTCCAGGGTCGACGCCGACGCCAGGGTGTGACCCTTAACGTCGTCGATGACCTGGGCCACGATGTGGCGGTTGGAGCGCGTCACGACCAGGCGCGGACGCTCAGCCGTACCCGAGATGTGCTTACGGATCCGAATGTGACGACGCTTGATGGCAGCACGCTTGTAAGCGTCGCCCTTAGCAATCTTGACACCGTATGCCATGGCTTACTTACCCGCCTTTCCGACCTTGCGGCGGATGACTTCGCCTTCGTACTTGACGCCCTTGGCCTTGTACGGGTCGGGCTTGCGCAGCTTGCGGATGTTGGCCGCAACCTCTCCGACCTTCTGCTTGTCGATTCCCTCGACCGAGAAGTGCGTCGGGTTCTCGACCTTGAACGAGATGCCCTCGGGCGCCTCGACCGTGATCGAGTGGCTGTAGCCGAGCGAGAACTCCAGGTTGGAGCCCTTCGCCAGGACGCGGTAACCGACACCGCTGATTTCGAGCTTCTTCACGTAACCCGTGGTCACGCCGGTGATCATGTTCGCCACCAGCGTGCGGGACAGGCCGTGCAGGGCCTTGTTCTGACGCTCGTCGTTCGGGCGGGTGACATTGAGAATGCCGTCCTCACCCTTGGCGACCTCGATCGGCGCCGCGACGGTGTGGGAGAGAGCGCCCTTGGGGCCCTTCACCTGGACCGTACGGCCATCGATGGTGACGTCCACGCCGGCGGGAACCGTGATGGGGAGCTTGCCAATACGCGACATAGCTGTTTCCTCCGTTCCCTTCCGCTACCAGACGTAGGCGAGAACTTCTCCGCCTACGCCCTTCTTGCCGGCCTGCTGTCCAGTGAGGAGACCGTGCGACGTGGAGATGATCGCCACGCCGAGGCCACCGAGCACCTTGGGCAGGGAGGTGGACTTCGCGTACACACGCAGACCCGGCTTCGAGATCCGCTTGATGCCCGCGATGGAGCGCTCACGGTTCGGGCCGAACTTCAGCTCGAGGACGAGCTTCTTGCCGACCTCGGCGTCCTCGACCTTCCAGCCGGTGATGAAGCCCTCCTGCTGGAGGATCTCCGCGATGTGAGACTTGATCTTGCTGTGCGGCATCGCGACATCGTCGTGGTACGCCGAGTTCGCGTTACGCAGACGGGTAAGCATGTCTGCGATGGGATCAGTCATGGTCATGAATTGGCCTTCGGCCTCTCTCGCCGGGGTTTCCAGTGCGCCATCCCTCTCCCCACTCAGTGGCGGGACGGGTGCGGTGCGGGGACCTACGGCGTAGTAAGTCGTACGGGCGGCAGGCGCCCAACCCTCCTAGCCTAAGCCATGGAGAGCAGGGCACCTTACCGACCCATTGCTTACCGAGAGCCTCCGGTAATCCCAACTAGGGAATTACCAGGAGCTCTTGGTCACGCCCGGCAGCTCGCCACGGTGAGCCATCTCACGAAGGCAGATGCGGCACAGGCCGAACTTGCGGTACACGGAGTGCGGACGGCCGCAGCGCTGGCAGCGCGTGTAGCCACGTACGCCGAACTTGGGCTTACGAGCAGCCTTGGCAATCAGAGCCTTCTTCGCCATCTCGGTTACGCCTCCTTGAAGGGGAAGCCGAGGTGACGGAGAAGGGCACGGCCCTCAGCGTCGTTGGTCGCCGTGGTGACCACGGTGATGTCCATACCCCGGACGCGGTCGATCTTGTCCTGGTCGATCTCGTGGAACATGACCTGCTCCGTGAGACCGAAGGTGTAGTTGCCACGCCCGTCGAACTGCTTGGGGGACAGACCACGGAAGTCGCGGATGCGCGGAAGCGCGAGCGACAGGGTGCGGTCCAGGAACTCCCACATGCGGTCGCCACGGAGTGTGACGTGTGCACCGATCGGCTGACCCTCGCGCAGCTTGAACTGCGCGATGGACTTGCGGGCCTTGGTGACGGCCGGCTTCTGACCGGTGATCGTGGTCAGGTCACGGACGGCACCGTCCATGAGCTTCGAGTCACGGGCGGCGTCGCCGACACCCATGTTGACCACGATCTTGACGAGGCCGGGAACCTGCATGACGTTCGCGTACGCGAACTCTTCAAGCAGCTTGCCCGCGATTTCCTCGCGGTACTTCGTCTTGAGACGCGGAGTCGTGGTGGTAGCCATCAGATGTCCTCACCCGTCCGCTTGGCAACGCGGATCTTGTTGCCCTCGTCGTCGAAGCGGTAACCGACACGCGTGACAACCTTGTTGCCGTCCTTCTCAACGACCAGCTGGACGTTGGAGACGTGGACGGGCGCCTCGGTCGTGACGATGCCGCCGGCCTGCGAACCCTTCGCGGTCGGGCCGGCCTTGGTGTGCTTCTTGACCCGGTTGACACCCTCGACCAGGACGCGGTCCTCGCGGGGGTAGGCCGCAATGACCTTGCCCTGCTTGCCCTTGTCCTTGCCGGTGATGACCTGAACCGTGTCACCCTTCTTGATCTTCATGCTTACAGCACCTCCGGCGCGAGCGAGATGATCTTCATGAACTTCTTCTCGCGCAGCTCCCGGCCCACCGGGCCGAAGATACGGGTGCCACGAGGGTCGCCGTCGTTCTTGAGAATGACAGCGGCGTTCTCGTCGAAGCGGATGTACGAGCCGTCCGGACGGCGGCGCTCCTTGACGGTGCGAACGATGACCGCCTTGATGACGTCACCCTTCTTCACGTTGCCACCGGGGATCGCGTCCTTGACGGTGGCGACGATCACGTCGCCGATGCCCGCGTAGCGGCGACCGGAGCCACCGAGCACACGGATGCAAAGGATTTCCTTCGCACCAGTGTTGTCGGCGACACGAAGTCGCGACTCCTGCTGGATCACGTCTATCTCCTGATTGTCTGCCGGTTCCCGGGGCGGGGTCGGCCTTTACGGCGCCCCCGCCCCGAGCCTGGCGGAACCAACCTGAGGGAACCCTCAGGTACTTACTTGGCCTTCTCGAGGATCTCGACGATGCGCCAGCGCTTCGTCGAGGACAGCGGCCGGGTCTCCATCAGGAGGACGCGGTCGCCGACGCCGGCGGCGTTCTGCTCGTCGTGGGCCTTGAGCTTGCTCGTACGGCGGATGACCTTGCCGTACAGCGCGTGCTTCACACGGTCCTCGACAGCGACGACGACGGTCTTGTCCATCTTGTCGCTGACGACGAGACCCTCACGGGTCTTGCGGAAGCTACGGGCTTCAGCGGTCTCAGTCACGTTGCTCTCACTCATCAGGCGCTCTCCACCGTCTCGATGCCCAGCTCGCGCTCACGCATCAGGGTGTAGATCCGCGCGATGTCCTTGCGGACGGCCTTGAGCCGCCCGTGGTTCTCGAGCTGACCGGTCGCCGCCTGGAAGCGGAGGTTGAACAGCTCTTCCTTGGCTTCGACGAGCTTCGCGAGAAGCTCCTCGTCACCCAGTTCGCGCAGCTCGGACGCCTTGGTACCGGCCGACATCACGCTTCACCTGCCTCGCGCTTGACGATCCGGCACTTCATCGGCAGCTTGTGGGCTGCGCGAGTAAGGGCCTCACGGGCGATCTTCTCGTTGGGATAGGACAGTTCGAACATGACCCGGCCCGGGTGCACGTTCGCGACCCACCACTCGGGCGAACCCTTACCGGAACCCATGCGGGTCTCGGCAGGCTTCTTGGTCAGCGGGCGGTCCGGGTAGATGTTGATCCAGACCTTGCCGCCACGCTTGATGTGGCGGGTCATCGCGATACGCGCCGCCTCGATCTGGCGGTTGGTCACGTAAGCCGGCGTGAGGGCCTGAATGCCGTACTCGCCGAACGAGACCTGCGTACCGCCCTTGGCCTGACCACGGCGCTTCGGGTGGTGCTGCTTGCGGTGCTTGACCCTACGGGGGATCAGCATTTCGGTCAGGCCTCCGTTCCACCGGTAGAAGAGGGCGCGGCCTCAGCCGGAGCGGCGGCGGGAGCTTCGGCCTTGGGGGCCTCGGCAGCCGGCGCGGACTGCTGCGGCTTGCGGCCGCGGCCGCCACGCTCGCCGCCACGGGCACCACCACGGGCCGGGCGGTCACCGCCGCCGCCACCCGCGCCACCGCGCGCCGGGCGGTTACCCGCACGGGCAGCGGCGTTCTCGGCGCGGACCTCGGCGATGTTCTTGACGTTGCCCTTGTAGATCCAGACCTTCACACCGATGCGGCCGAAGGTCGTCTTGGCCTCGAAGAAGCCGTAGTCGACGTTCGCGCGGAGCGTGTGCAGGGGCACACGGCCCTCGCGGTAGAACTCCGAGCGGGACATCTCGGCGCCGCCGAGACGGCCACCACACTGGATCTTGATGCCCTTGGCGCCGGCCTTCATCGACGACTGCATGCTCTTACGCATGGCACGCCGGAAGGAGACGCGGGAGGACAGCTGCTCGGCAACGGCCTGAGCGACCAGCTGAGCGTCCGTCTCGGGGTTCTTGACCTCGAGGATGTTCAGCTGGACCTGCTTGCCCGTGAGCTTCTCGAGGTCGCCGCGGATGCGGTCGGCCTCGGCGCCACGGCGGCCGATGACGATGCCGGGACGCGCGGTGTGGATGTCCACCCGCACGCGGTCACGGGTGCGCTCGATCTCCACCTTCGAGATGCCGGCGCGCTCCATGCCGGACGTCATCATCCGACGGATGGCGACGTCTTCCTTGACGTAGTCCTTGTACAGCTTGTCGGCGTACCAACGGGACTTGAAGTCCGTGGTAATGCCGAGCCGGAACCCATGCGGGTTAACCTTCTGGCCCATTACCGGGTTCCTTCCTTGCTGCTGACGACCACGGTGATGTGGCTGGTCCGCTTGCGGATCCGGTAGGCACGGCCCTGGGCACGCGGCCGGAACCGCTTCAGGGTCGGACCCTCGTCGACGTACGCCTCAGAGATGACGAGGCTGCCGGCGTCGGTGTGGTCGTAGTTGTGCGCGGCGTTGGCGATGGCGCTGTCGAGCACCTTGCCAACCGGCACGCTCGCGGCCTGCGCGGCGAAACGCAGGACCGCCTGAGCCTCCGTGGCATCCATGCCACGGATAAGGTCCACCACACGGCGGGCCTTCATGGGCGTGACGCGGATGTACCGCGCCTGGGCCCTGGCTTCCATGGTTGTCCTTCCAGTGTCTGTCATGGTCGATTCCACCCCGCGCTAGCGGCGCTTCGTCTTCCGGTCGTCCTTGACGTGACCCCGGAAGGTGCGCGTCGGCGAGAACTCGCCGAGCTTGTGGCCGACCATCGACTCGGTGACAAACACCGGGATGTGGATCTTGCCGTTGTGCACCGCGATCGTGTGACCGAGCATGGCCGGGATGATCATCGAGCGACGGGACCAGGTCTTGATGACGTTCTTGGTGCCGGCTTCGTTCTGTACGTCCACCTTCTTGATCAGGTGGTCGTCGACGAAGGGCCCCTTCTTGAGACTGCGCGGCATCTAAACCCGCTCCTAGCGCTTCTTGTTCGACTTGCGGCGGCGGACGATGTACTTGCTCGAAGCCTTCTTCGGCGAGCGAGTACGACCCTCCTTCTGACCCCACGGGGAGACCGGGTGGCGACCACCGGAGGTCTTGCCCTCACCACCACCGTGCGGGTGGTCAACCGGGTTCATCGCCACACCGCGAACGGACGGGCGGACGCCCAGCCAGCGCTTGCGGCCGGCCTTGCCCCAGTTGATGTTGCTCTGCTCGGCGTTGCCGACCTCGCCGACCGTGGCGCGGCAGCGCTGGTCGACCAGACGGATCTCACCGGACGGCATGCGGAGGTGGGCCATGGTGCCCTCCTTCGCGAGCAGCTGCACCGAGGCGCCGGCGGAGCGGGCGAACTTGGCGCCGCCACCCGGACGGAGCTCGATCGCGTGGATCGTGGTACCGACCGGGATGTTGCGGAGCGCCAGGTTGTTGCCCGGCTTGATGTCGGCCCCGGGACCGTTCTCGACGCGGTCACCCTGCGACAGGTTGCGGGGGGCGATGATGTAACGCTTCTCGCCGTCCGCGTAGTGAAGCAGCGCGATGCGCGCGGTGCGGTTGGGGTCGTACTCGATGTGCGCGACCTTCGCCGGCACGCCGTCCTTGTCGTGACGACGGAAGTCGATCACTCGGTAGGCGCGCTTGTGTCCGCCACCTTGGTGGCGAACGGTCACACGACCGGAATTGTTACGGCCGCCCTTGCTGTGCAGGGGGCGAACCAGCGACTTCTCCGGCGTGGACCGCGTGACCTCGACGAAGTCGGCGACGCTGGAGCCACGGCGGCCCGGCGTAGTCGGCTTGTACTTGCGGATTCCCATTTCTCAGTCCTCGTCCGATATTCGGACCAGGGCGCTCCGTTAGGAGGCCTGGCCGAAGATGTCGATACGGTCGCCCTCAGCGAGGGTCACGATGGCGCGCTTGGTGTCAGCACGCTTACCGAAACCGCTCTTGGTCCGCTTGCGCTTGCCCTGGCGGTTGATCGTGTTGACCCCGGTGACCTTGACCGAGAAGACCGCCTGGACGGCCTGCTTGATCTGGGTCTTGTTGGCGCCCGGCGCGACGACGAAGGTGTACTTGCCCTCGTCGAGCAGCGCGTAGCTCTTCTCGGAGACGACCGGCTTGAGAAGGACGTCACGGTGGTCCGTGAAGCTCTTGCTCAGCGGCGTCTCGACGGTGTTCTTGCCCTCGGCCTCGTGGCGCTTCGCCTTGGCGACGCGCGCGATCTTCTTGGCCTTGGCGGCCTTCGAGGCGATGCTCGGGTGACGCGTAGCCATCAGGCTTCGCTCCCTTCGGTGTCAGCGTTCCGCTCCGCGGAGGGCGCGCCGGACACGAAGGACTCGAAAGCGGCCTGGGTGAAGACCACGTCGTCCGAGACGAGAACGTCGTACGTGTTCAGCTGGCCCGGCTCCAGGATGTGGACCTGGGGCAGGTTGCGCGCGGAAAGCAGCGCGGCCTCGTTGGAGCGCTCGATGACCAGGAGCACGTTCTTGCGCTCCGAGATCTTGCCGAGGAAGCTCTTCGCGGCCTTGGTGGAGATGGTCTCGCCCTCGATCACGTCGGTGATGACGTGGATGCGAGCGTTGCGGGCCCGGTCGGTGAGGGCGTGGCGCAGGGCCGCGGCCTTCATCTTCTTCGGGGTCCGCTGCGAGTAGTCACGCGGCGTGGGGCCGTGGACGACACCACCGCCGGCGAACTGCGGAGCACGGGTCGAACCCTGACGGGCGCGGCCGGTGCCCTTCTGACGGTAGGGCTTCCTACCGCCACCGCGGACCTCGCCACGACGCTTGACCTTGTGCGTGCCCTGACGGGCGGCGGCCAGCTGTGCGACGACGACCTGGTGAAGCAGCGGGATGCTGATCTTCTCTACGTCGAAGATCTCGGCCGGGAGCTCAACGGTCCCGGCGCTGTCGCCGGAGGGCGACTGAATGTCGATGGTGGTCATGTTCCTCAGGCCCCCTTGGCGGCGGTACGGACCAGGACAAGGCCGCCGTTCGGACCGGGGATGGCTCCCTTGATGAGGAGCAGTCCCTTCTCCGCGTCAACAGCGTGAACGGTCAGGTTCTGGGTGGTGACCCGCTCGTTGCCCATACGGCCCGCCATGCGCATGCCCTTGAAGACACGACCAGGGGTGGCGCAGCCACCGATGGAACCGGGAGAGCGGTGCTTGCGCTGAACACCGTGGCCGGCGCCGAGGCCACGGAAGTTGTGACGCTTCATGACACCGGCGAAGCCCTTGCCCTTGCTCTTGCCGGTCACGTCCACCTTGACGCCGGCCTCGAAGGTCTCGGCGGTGATCTCCTGGCCGAGGGTGTACTCGCTGGCGTCAGCGGTACGGATCTCGACGAGGTGGCGGCGGGGGGTGACGTCGGCCTTGGCGAAGTGACCCTTGAGGGGCTTGTTCACCTTGCGAGGGTCAATGTCGCCGAAGGCGATCTGGACCGACTCGTAGCCGTCGGAGTCATTCGTACGGACCTGGGTCACGACGTTCGGACCGGCCTTGACGACGGTGACGGGAACAACACGGTTGTTCTCGTCCCACACCTGCGTCATGCCGAGCTTCTCGCCCAGGATGCCCTTGATCTGCTTAGCCATTCTCAGATCACCGGCCCTTAGAGCTTGATCTCGATGTCGACACCGGCCGGGAGGTCGAGTCGCATCAGGGAGTCAACGGTCTTGGGAGTCGGGTCGAGAATGTCGATCAGGCGCTTGTGCGTGCGCATCTCGAAGTGCTCGCGCGAGTCCTTGTACTTGTGCGGCGACTTGATGACGCAGTACACGTTCTTCTCAGTGGGCAGCGGCACCGGGCCCGCGACCGACGCACCAGTACGCGTCACCGTCTCGACGATCTTCTTCGCCGAGGAATCGATGACCTCGTGGTCGTAGGCCTTGAGCCGGATGCGGATCTTCTGTCCCGCCATGGCTACTAGTAGTCCTTTGTCTAGTGAAACGCTCTGCCACCCGGGGGTTCGCGTCCCGTCCTCCGACCCACGCGGTCGGGTGTGTCGCGCTCCTGCCGCAGGGATATCCGTAAACGGATTTCCCTACCAGGGAGGCGGCCTCGCCCGAAAGCAACCGCTGGACCGGGGGCTGAACACCCACCGGGCGCCTGGCCTGCACCCCGCTGACACTTCCCGAAAGATTCCCGTACGTCCGCCCCAGCGCTGCCTTACGGCAGTTGGGGCGACGAGTACTGTGGGACTCGCTTCCGGTCCTCCCGACGGGAGACGCGCAGCATCGGCACTCGACCGAGCAACTCGGACAGTCTGCCATACGGGGCATGGGCCTGGCCAATCGAGCCAGGGATCGTACCCCGAAGGTGACGCAGGTCAAACACAGGCGCGGTTCCCGGGCCCCGATTCCGGATCAGGCCGTGTTCCGGTTGTCGCGCAGCCGGGCGAACGACGAGTCGAGACCCCTCTTCAGCAGCCCCGCCACCGGCTTCTCCACGAAACGGTGCACCAGGTAGCTCAGGACCAGGAAACCGACGATCAGGGAGACGACCAGCAGCCGGGCGTCCATGGTGTCCCGCAGGCGGTTGATCAGCGCCGTACCGACCGCGTAGTGCATCAGATAGAGCGGGTACGTCATGGTGCCGGCGGTGACGAGCCACTTCCACTGGACGCGGTCGGTCATGCCGAGCGCGATGCCGACCATGACCAGCAGGAACACGGTGAAGATCAGCACGCTGCCCCGCCAGCCGGAGACGTACTCGACCTTGTCGATCCGGTACCCCAGTTCCATCTGGCCCATCAGCCATGCCATGGCGAGGATGCCCCACAGCAGCAGGTCCTGGCCGAAGCGGTGCATGAGATAGAGGGCGAGGCCCGCGATGAAGTACCAGGCGCCCTCGGGGTTGGCGACGAGCACCAGCAGATGGAAGTCGGACGCCGGGGCGAGCATCGCGGCCGCGCCCCACACGCAGCAGAACACCACGACCTTGCGGTACGTCAGACCGGTCGCGACGACCAGCATGAAGAGCAGGTAGAAGCGGAGCTCCGACCAGAGCGTCCAGTAGACGCCGTCGACGTTCGGCACGCCCGAACCGGACTGCAGCATCGTGAGGTTGAGCAGGATCTCGCGTGGCCGCAGCCGCTCCCAGACCCCCGGTACGGCCACCAGCATCCCCGTGGTGAAGAGGACGGCGAACCAGTACGCCGGGTAGAGCCGGATCACCCGCGAGACGAAGAACTGCCGGGGGGTGCGCCCCCAGCACGACATGCAGATCACGAATCCGCTGATCACGAAGAAGATCTCGACGCCGATCCAGCCGTACGTGGCGATACGGAACACATTGGGCATGATGTCCGACACCGGACGGTCCCAGATCGCGTTGCCCGGCTGGTTCACCCGCCGCGTACCGGCGAAGTGGTGCAGGGCCACCAGGAGCGCGGCGAGGATGCGGATGCCGTCGATGGCGTACAGCCGGGTGCCGGCGCGCTGCGGGCGGGCGGGCTTGCCGTCCCCGCTCCTGCCCCCCTCGGCACCCGCGGGCGGCTGCGTGAGCCGCTCGGCCGCGGCGACACCGGTGCGCCAGTCCGACTCGGCGAGCGGAGGGAGCGGCTGTTTCAACCCGCTCGTACCCCGCACGGGTATCGCCGATCCGCCTGCGGCGCCACGCATGAACACCTACCCACCATCACAAGGAACCCCGGAGCCGAGCGACCACCGGCCGGCTCAGGCTACGACCGCCACAACTACCCCACAGTGACCAGACAGGAACAAACTCCCCACCCGGGACGCACACTTGCCCCAACGGCCACCCACGCACCGTATGGCGTTCACCACCGATTCACCTACCGAACCCGAAAGCTTCGGCTCTGGGAGGCACGCGTCTACTCGGCCTGGAGAGTGACGGCGCGTCCCGCGACCGTTCCATCTCATGGCGTTCGGCGTCACACCCGCACGATCACCTCAGGTGCCGATCCCGGCAACTCCGCCCTCGCGGCACGCGTTTCCGGCGCCGGCCATTCTATGCAAAGGGATTCGTCGAGAACTCTGGGTGATCGCTCGGGAAGTCATCGGGGAAGAATTGGATGTGGAGTTCTCCCGTGAGGATGTCCAGCACCACTCCCGTCGAACTGCGCGGCGAGGTAGCGAAAGCAAGCTGTCCGGCCTGGATGACGATCGTCGGCCAGTTCTCAGGTTCACCGGCGGGAATCCACAACAACGAGTCGCCGTTGTCGGTGGCTCCCCACTGGATGAGTTCCTGCGGCGTCACGCCATATCGGGTCAGGGCTTCGCGGAGGTCAGGCACGCCCTTGGCCCGGAGAATCGACTGCGTCGCACCGGTCCGGGATTCGATGTCAAGGTTCACATTGTCCGCGCCCATGGCGAAGATCCACAGAAATTCGTCGAAGCATCCCGTGCCGTATGCGCGGACAAGATCGTAGTGGCTTTCGGGAATTGGCCAAGGTGTCCGGACATCACGCTCGCGGTGGGATGGACCGGGGTCCGCTGGAGGTGGGCAGAGCGCTGTCAGGCTCAGCAGATCGTCCGCACGGTTCACGTCGGTCATCCGGTCCGCACCTTTCTACATGTTGGGAAGTCGCGTGCTGAATGACCAGCCGAAGTCGTCCACGGCCTCGATGAGAACATGGCTGGGGACATTGCCTCCGTGAGCATATTCGGGAGTAACGCTCATGATGACCGTGTTTCCACTGGATCTCACATGATCGGCGATGAGGTCTTCGGCATCCGAGATCGGCCCGTTGTTCTGCGTCGTTCCCTGCGTGACGATGTTACGCATGTCCCGTCCGTCGCCCCCGAACTGCTGCCCGATCAGATGTCCCCGTGAATGACCGGCCGCACCGCCCTGGAAGCCCGCGGGAGCATGCCGGGCGCCTCGCCCTGGTGGACTGCCGATGAGGTTGTTGGCCGCGTCGTCCAGAGTCTGGGGAGTGACCTCCGCGTATGCCGGACCCCGCTGTCCGTTCGGGGCGATCTCGCTGTAGTACGGGCTCAGCCCAAGGGGGTCGACCCCGGTGTGCGGATTGTGCGGGTACGTCACCGGGTTCGGCGCCGGTGCCAGGCCGAGCGGGTCCGGCGTCAGGTAGCGAGCGGTCTCAGGGTCATAGTGCCGGAAGTAGTTGTAGTGAAGGTCGGTTTCAGGGTCGTAGTACTGACCCGGGAAGCGAAGAGGGGTGTACGCGGCCGCGTCGGCGTTCCATGTGGTTCTTCCCCAGAGAGTGGCTCGCGTTTTCCAGGCGACTCCCCCGTCCTCGTCAATGAGTTCTGTCGGCGTGCCCACCAGATCCGTGACGATGGAAAAGAAGCGGGAGTCTATTTCCTCCTGCGGCGCTTCCGGCACGGTGACGCGTTCCGTCTGCGCGATCGGATGAAAGCCGTCGTGGTCCCATGTGAGCGTCACCAGGCGAGGGCCGGACTCCGTTCGGGTCGTCTGTTCGCAGAGGGTGATGCCGTCCCACGTGAAATCGACCTGCTCCACGACCGTTTCACCGTCGGCAGCGACGCGTTGCTTGGCGGTGCGGCGCCCGAACGGGTCGTAGAGGTATCGCCATAGCGTTCCGTCCGGTGTCGTCACCGACACCAGTCGGTCTTCCGGATCCCACGTGTAGTGCCAGGTGTCAGGCTTTCGCGACAGGCGTTTCTTCTGGCGTAGAACCGTGCGCCCCAGGGCGTCGTATTCGTAACGAGTGCCGCCCGCGTGGCCGATGCGCGTTCCGGTGTAGGAGCGACCACCAGTGGATTCTTCGTCAGGATGGACCGTGGGCCAGAAGGCGTCCGTCAGGTTGCCGGCCGCGTCATAGGCGTAGCGCTCGGTCCAGTCCTGGGCCCGGACAGCGGTGACGCGTCCCGCACTGTCGAGGCTGAACCGCCGACTGCCGGACGTCTGGTCGTCGATGCCGACAAGACCGCCGTCCTCGCTGTACAGGTAGGAGCGGTGCAGGATGTGACCATCGTCAGCACCCTTGGCGGCAGACGTGGACAGGGACTGCGCGGTGCGTCGGCCGAGGCCGTCGTAGGCATGCGTGAGTGTGATGCCCTGGCCGATGGACCGGCAGGTCTCCTGACCCGACCAGTCATGGTCGAACCGTATGGTGCGGCCCGACGCGTCCATCTGCGTGCGGTTGCCTGTGGCGTCATATGTCCAGTGGGTAAAGGCCCCTGAAGGAGTGGCCCGGTGGGTGAGGCGCCCCAACTGGTCACGCTCATGGGTCAGGCGCCGACCGTTGACCGTCTCACCGATGACTACGCCATTGAGGTCTCGCTCCAACGCGACGGAGACGTCCGGCCCTTGCGCTGCGACCAGCTCGCGATTGAGGTCGTAGGCGAATTCCGTGACATGGCCGCCAATGGTCTTCCGAACCAGATCGCCAAGGACGTCGTGCTCGAACTGGCTGGTGACGCCAAGCGCGTTGGCACGCGAGGTCAGGCGGCCCGCCGCGTCGTAGGAGTACGTCCGAACCCGGTCGTCGAAGTCGGACTCCGAGATCAGGCGCCCTGCCGCGTCGTGTTCATACGTCCAGGTCAGGCCCTGGGGGTTGGTGACCTCGGCCAGCCGTAGGTTCTGGTCGTGGGTGAACTCGTACCTCGCTCCGTCGGGACCGACCCGGGCCGCTGGGAGGTCGAAGTGGGTGTACTCGAAGCGCGTGACCACGCCGGCGGGTGTGGTGTGGCTGATGCAGTTGCCTTCGCCGTCGTACGACCAGGTCTCGACGGCGGCGTCGGACGTGACGCGACTCGCGAGCAGGCCTTCGACTGTCCAGGCAAGACGGGTGACCTGTCCCAGCGGATCGGTGTACGTGACGATCCTGCCGAACGCGTCACGCTCCCAGGTGATGGTCGCGCCGAGCGGATCGTCGGCTGAGACGGGAAGCCCCGCTGGATTGCAGCGCACCGTCCTGGTGTTGCCCAGGGCGTCCATGATCAGCGTGACATGACCGACGGAGTTGAACGTGAACCGCGTTGTCGCTCCTGCGGGGTCGGTCATGGACGTGCAGTTGCCGTGTTCGTCGTACTCCCTGCTCCAGGAGGCGCCGTCCGGCCTGCGGATGAGCGTGGGGTTGTTGAGGTCGTCGTACGCGATCCGCATCTGCGCGCCGTCCGGGCGGACCACCAGCGTGGGACGCCCGTTCTCATCGAGTGCGAGTCGTGAAGTGTGACCGAGCTCGTTCGTGCGGGAGACGACGTGGTGGTTGCCGTCGTATTCGGTGCGGACAGTGCCGCCCAGCGGGTCGATTTCGGCGACGACCTGGCTGTTGTCGTTGATGACGAAGCGGGTGGCGGCGTTCTCGGCGCCGGTGAGTGTGGTGATGCGGCAGCCGGGCCAAGCGGGATCGGCCCCGTCGTAGTCGAGGGTGATCGTGAGGTGGCCGGCCTCACCGCCTTCGGCTGTACAGCGGTCGCGGTCGTCGTAGGTGTAGGCGTAGCGGCTGCTGTTGGTGTCGGTCCACGAGGTGACGCGCAGGCGTTCGTCGTACGTGAACTTCAGTGGCAGGCCGGAGGAGTTGATGACCTCGGTGAGGTTGCCATCGGTGTAGCCGTAGCGCTTGATGGTGACGTCGGAGCCGTCTTCGGCGGCGCCCGCCAGGGCAAGGGCGGTGATGCGGCCTTCGTCGGTGGTGAGTGTGAGGTGGTAGCCGCCG
>NZ_JBITHE010000047.1:0-22359 GCF_044457665.1 Streptomyces sp. NPDC050535 | reverse complement strand
ATACGCTCGAGCACCTCAGCCTCAGGCAGCGCCACCGAAGCCATACCACCCCGGCCCGCCAAATCGCCCACGATGACCTGGCTGCGTACCGCCACCACCTGGGCCGCGTCCTCCAGCGACAACGCACCCGCCACACACGCAGCCGCGATCTCACCCTGCGAATGCCCCACCACCGCATCCGGCACCACACCCACCGACGCCCACACCGCCGCCAGACCCACCATCACCGCAAAACTCGCCGGCTGCACCACATCCACGCGCTCCAGCAGCGCAGCCGGAACATCCCCCCGCAACACATCCACCAGCGACCAGTCCACCCACCGCTCAAGCGCCGCCGCACACTCCCCGACCCGCTGCGCAAACACCGGCGAAGAGTCCAGGAGTTCACGGCCCATGCCCACCCACTGCGAACCCTGACCGGGAAACACCAGAACCGTCCGCCCCGATGCGGCAGCACCGAACGACCCACCGGTAACAACACCGGGCTGGGAATCACCCCGCGCCAGCGCACCAAACCCCGCCAGCGCCTCCTCACGGGAGTTGGCCACCACCACCGCACGCTCGGACAACACCGCCCGCCGAGCCACCAGCGCACCCGCCACGAGCGGCAGAGACACCTCCTCGCCCGCCTCCACGAAAGATGCGAGCCGCTCCGCCTGCCCCACCAGAGAGTGGGCGCTCTTCGCCGACACCACCAACGGCATCACATCCGGCGCAGCGGGCAGCGCCACGCCGCTCTCTGCTGCTGGCGCCTCGACGGGCGCTGCGGGCTCTTCGGGTGACTCCTCCAGGATCACGTGCGCATTGGTGCCGCTCGCACCGAAGGAGGAGACGGCGGCTCGGCGCGGCCGGCCCGTGGCCGGCCACTCCCGCGTCTCCCTCAGCAGTTCGACCGCGCCGACCGTCCAGTCCACCTGCGGTGTCGGCTCCTCGACATGGAGCGTCGGCGGCATGACTCCGTGCCGCAACGCCTCCACCATCTTGATAACGCCGGCGACACCTGCCGCTGCCTGAGTGTGACCGATGTTGGACTTCAGCGAGCCGAGCCACAGCGGACGGTCGGCGGGCCGGTCCTGGCCGTAGGTGGCAAGCAGGGCCTGGACCTCGATCGGGTCGCCCAGGGATGTGCCGGTGCCGTGGCCCTCGACAATGTCGATGTCCTTCGTCGACAGGCCCGCGTCGGACAGAGCGCGCCGGATGACGCGCTGCTGGGAGGGGCCGTTGGGAGCAGTCAGGCCGTTCGAGGCGCCGTCCTGGTTGACGGCGCTGCCACGCAGCACGGCCAGGATCCGGTGGCCGTTGCGACGGGCCTCCGACAGACGCTCCAGGACGATCACGCCCACGCCTTCGGCCCAGCCAGTGCCGTCGGCGGTCGAGGAGTACGCCTTGCACCGGCCGTCGGCGGAGAGACCGCGCTGGCGGGCGAATTCGAGGAAGGCGTCCGGGCTGGACATGACGGTCGCACCGCCTGCGAGGGCGAGCGAGCACTCTCCGCGCCGCAGCGCCTGGGCCGCCAGGTGCATCGCCACGAGTGAGGACGAACAAGCCGTGTCGATGGTTACCGCCGGTCCTTCGAAGCCGAACACGTACGACACGCGTCCCGACGCCACGCTCGACGAAGTGCCGGTCATCACGTAGCCCCGGACGTCCTCGGGGATCTGCCGCAGCCGGGTGCCATAGTCGTGGTGGACGATGCCGGTGAAAACACCGATGTCACTGCCCCGAGCGGAGAGCGGATCGATGCCGGCGCGCTCCAGCGCCTCCCATGAGGTCTCCAGGAGCAGCCGCTGCTGCGGATCCATCGCAAGGGCCTCGCGCGGCGAAATCCCGAAGAGTCCGGCGTCGAATTGAGCGGCGTCGTGCAGGAATCCGCCGACGCGGGTGTAGGTGGTGCCAGGGTGACTGGGGTCGGGGTGGTAGAGCTTGTCGACGTCCCAGTTCCGGTCCTGCGGGAAGCAGGAGAGTGCGTCGTGCTCCTCGACAACCAGTCGCCACAGGTCCTCGGGAGTGTTGACGCCGCCGGGCAGGCGCGTGCTCATGGCGATGATGGCAATCGGCTCATCGGGGTCCGCGGATCTGGAAGGTCCGGATCGGACGAGTCCAGCCGACACGCTCGCGGCTTCCTCACCGAGCAGTTCGGTGCGCAGGTACCCGGCGAGGGCGGAAGGGGTCGGGTAGTCGAAGGCAAGGCTGCTGGGGAGGCTCATGCCGGTGAAGTCGTGCAATCGGTTGCGGAGTTTGACAGCGCTGAGGGAGTCGAAGCCGAGGTCCTTGAACGGCTGGGTCTCGTCGAGGGCTTCAGCGCCGGTGTGGCCGAGAACGACGGCTGCGCTTTCCTTCACGAGGTCCAGCAGGACGCGCTCCTGTTCGGTGGCGCCAAGCGTGGCGAGCCGGTGGGCCAGCGGTCCGCTCTCGGCGGCCGGACGGCCTACAACCCGTCGGGCGAGCGGACCGTCCTCCGTTGTCTGTGCCTCACGTTTTGCGGGGGTGGCGGCCGCGCCGCCCATGCGGCCCAGGGTCAGTGGTCCGAGCGCGGCGACTGGTTCGCCCGTGTGGTCGGCGAGCTCCACGAGATGGCGTCCGCCCTCCACGGGTGTGGCCCGCAGCCGCAGGGCGGTGGCGCCCTCGGCGTAGACAGCCAGATCGGCGCAGACGGTGAGATCGCGCTCACTCTCACCGGTGCGGCCGACCAGGAGGCGAAGGACGGTGTCGAGAAGTGCAGGGTGGAGAGTGAACGTCTCAGCCTCAGCAACGAGTTCCGGAGGCAGGGAGACATCGGCGAAGAGCTGGCCGTCCTGTTCCGTCAGGCCGTGTATTCCTCGTACCTCGCGGATGTCGAGGAGGTCCACCGGGGCCCCGGCTCCTGTGACCGGCCAGGTGCGCAGGTCGAAGGACGGCGTGGGCAGACCGGGCCGGAGCAGGGCGCGGGCGTGGCGTGTCCAGGTGCCGTTCTCGTCGCCGGCCCGCCTGCTGTGGGCGACGACCGGGCGCAGCCCGTCCCGGCCGGGGACATCGACATGGACACGGAGCTGGAGGTGGTCGCGTTCTGGCACGGTAAGCGGTGTGTCGACGATGATCTGCTCGACGGCGCCGCTGCCCGCCTCGGTTCCGGCGTGGACCAGCAGGTCGAGGAGTACGGCGGCCGGAACCGTATCGGTGCCGGGATCGAGGAGCCGGCCGAGGGCACGCCGGTCGAGCCGCCCGGTGAGCACCACACGGGTGCCGCCGTCACTGACCGGGCTGACGTGGTCCTCGTCGGGGATCTCGACTGCCGTGCCGAGAAGCGGGTGCCCTGTGGGGCGGGCGCCGAGCGCCTCGGCGTCGGTGGCGGTGGTGTCGGGCTCAACCCAGTACCGCTGGTGCTGGAAGGCGTACGTGGGCAGCTCGGTACCGATCGCCGTGGCCGGGGTGCCGAGGAGCGCAGTCCAGTCGATGTCCGTGCCGCGGACATGCAGTTCGGCAAGTGCGGTGAGGACAGCCGTCTCCTCGGAGCCGTCCTCGCTCAGGGTGGCGAAGCAGCCTCGGTGGTCCGTACCGAGAGTGTCGAAGGCGAGGGCGGTCAGGCCGCCGCCGGGTCCGATCTCCAGGAGGGTTTTGGCGCCCTGGTCGCGCAGCGCGGTGACTGCGTCGGCGAACCGCACGGCATGGCGCACCTGGTCGGCCCAGTACTCCGGGGTGGCGAACTGGCCCTCCTTCGCAGGGGCACCGGTGAGGGTGGAGACGACGGGGATGGCGGCTGGGCGGGGACGCAGCCGGGCAATGACAGCTCTGAACTCGTCGAGCATGGGGGCCATCAGTGGTGAGTGGAAGGCATGCCTGACCTTCAGGCGTTTGGTCTTCCGGCCCTGTTCGGCCAGTCGCGCGGCCGCGTCGAGGACGGTGTCCTCGGCACCGGAGAGCACGATGGCGCTGGGTCCGTTGACTGCGGCGATCGCGATATCGCCCGTGGCCTCGTCCAGCAGTGGTGCCACCTCGGCCTCGGTCGCCTGTACGGCAACCATCGCGCCGCCCTCGGGCAGGGCCTGCATCAACCGTCCGCGGGCGGCGACCAGTTCGCCTGCCTGCGCAAGGTCGAGGATTCCGGCGGCATGGGCGGCGGAGATCTCTCCGACCGAGTGTCCGGCGACCAGGTCCGGACGTACGCCCCAGGAGGCGAAGAGCCGGAACAGAGCGGTCTCCAGGGCGAAGAGACCTGCCTGCGTGTACAAGGTGCGGTCGAGCAACGCTGCCTCCGCCGTGCCGGGCTCGGCGAACACCACCTCGTGCAGCGGACGTTCCAGATGACCATCCAGGTGTCGTTCAACAGCCTCGCACGCGGCGGTGAAGGCATTCCGGAAAACCGTGTGTCGCTCAGCGAGTTCGCGGCCCATGCCGGCCCACTGACTGCCCTGCCCAGTGAACACGAAGGCGAGTTTTCCCTCAGAGGTGCTGCCGGTGACGGTGCCAGCGGTGGGCATGCCATTGCCTAGCGCGCGCAGCGCGTCGGCGAGCTGCTGCCGGTCGGTGGCCAGCAGGATCGCCCGTTGGTCGAGCCGAGCTCGGGTGGTGGCCAGCGCGTGCGCGGTGTCGGTAAGGGCCAGCTCAGGGCGTGCCTCGACGAAGCGAGCGAGGCGCCCGGCCTGGGCGCGCAGAGCCGCCGCCGTGCGGGCCGACACGGGCACGGGCAGGAGAGCGGAACGGGACGATACGGAGTCGGTGGCGGGTGCCTCGTCGGCGGCATGCACCTGGTCCGAGGCGGTTGC
The DNA here is from genome assembly GCF_044457665.1 of Streptomyces sp. NPDC050535. Classification (NCBI taxonomy): domain Bacteria; kingdom Bacillati; phylum Actinomycetota; class Actinomycetes; order Kitasatosporales; family Streptomycetaceae; genus Streptomyces; species Streptomyces sp. NPDC050535. Next base: position 17,617 of record NZ_JBITHE010000047.1, on the reverse strand, counting down.
CGATTCGATGCCAGGTGCCGGATCGCTCGTCGCCGCCCGGTCGGAGGCCTCAGCGTCCGCCACCGGCGCCTGCTGGATCACGATGTGAGCGTTGGTGCCGCCGATGCCGAAGGACGAGACGCCGGCGCGCCGCGGGTGCCCGGTCTCGGGCCACTGGCGGGTCTCTGCGAGCAGTTCCACCGCGCCCGTGGACCAGTCCACGTGGGTCGAGGGCCGGTCCACGTGCAGCGTGCGGGGCAAGACACCGTGCCGCATCGCCATCACCATTTTGATGACGCCTGCCACGCCGGCCGCGGCTTGCGTGTGCCCGATGTTGGACTTGACCGAGCCGAGCCACAGCGGGCGGTCGGCGGGTCGGCCCTGCCCGTAGGTGGCGAGCAGCGCCTGCGCCTCGATCGGGTCGCCGAGGACCGTTCCTGTGCCGTGGCCCTCGACCGCGTCCACATCCGATGTCGACAGACCGGCGTCGGCGAGCGCCTTGCGGATCACCCTCTGTTGTGAGAGTCCGTTCGGCGCCGTAAGTCCGTTGGACGCACCGTCCTGGTTGACCGCGGTGCCTCGGACCACCGCAAGGACCTGGTGGCCCCGGCGGCGTGCGTCGGAGAGCCGTTCGACGAGGAGCACGCCGACGCCCTCGGACCAGCCGGTTCCGTCCGCCGCGTCGGCGAAGGCTTTGCAGCGGCCGTCCTGGGAGAGGCCGCGCTGCCGGGAGAACTCGACGAAGGTCTCCAGGTTGCCCATGACCATCACGCCACCGGCGAGGGCCATGGAGCACTCGCCCTGCTGGAGTGCGCGGGCCGCCAGGTGGAGGGCGACGAGCGAGGACGAGCAGGCCGTGTCGATCGTGATGGCCGGGCCCTCGAGGCCGAACTGGTAGGCGATCCGGCCTGAGATGACGCTGCCGGAATTACCGGTCAGGCGGAAGCCCTCGACGCTGGAGGCGTGGTGCGTCCGTACGGTGTAGTCGTGGCTGTTGACGCCGACGAAGACGCTGATGTCCTGACCCGCGAGGCTGCTCGGGTCGATCGCGGCGCGTTCGAACGCCTCCCAGGAGGTTTCCAGGAGCAGGCGCTGCTGGGGGTCCATCGCGAGCGCCTCGTTCGGTGAGATCCCGAAGAAGGCAGCGTCGAAGCCGGTCGCGTCGTCGAGGAACGCGCCGTGCCGTACGTAGGTCTTGCCGACGCTGTCAGGGTCGGTGTCGTAGTGCCGGTCGATGTCCCAGCCGCGGTCGTCGGGGAACTCTCCGATGGCGTCGACGTCTTCGGTAACCAGCCTCCACAGGTCTTCGGGGCTCTCCACACCGCCGGGGAAGCGGCAGGCCATCGCGACGATGGCGATCGGATCGTCGGAGAGGGCAGCCACGGTGGCGGTGGTGTGCTTCTCAGCGCTCAGCTCCTGGCCGTCGCCCGGTTGTTCGTCGACGCCGAAGAGGCGTACACGCAGGTGGTCGGCCAGCAGCGTCGGCTTCGGGTAGTCGAAGACGAGGGTGGAGGGGAGGCTGAGAGCGGTCGCGGCCGCGAGCCGGTTGCGCAGTTCGACGGCGGTCAGCGAGTCGAAGCCGGCGTCCTTGAAAGCACGGTCGGCGCGGATGGAGTCAGCGCCGGAGTGGCCAAGCACCTGGGCGGCGTTCCGGCGGACGAGATCCAGCAGTGCCTCTGTGCACTCCCTCTTGCCCAGGCGGTCGAGCCGCTGACGCAGGGAGCCGGTTACGTCCGTGTGCGAGGACGCGGCCGCTGGCCGAGGAGCAGGTGCGAGGCCGCGCAGCAGCGGTGCTACGGGAGTTCCGGCGCGGGCGGATGCCCTCAGGGCGGGCAGGTCGAACCGGGTGGCCATCAGCGCGGCAGGAGTCTCGTCGCCCGCCCGCAGGGCCGTGTCTAGGAGCGCCAAGCCCTCGGCGGCGGAAAGCCCGACCATGCCTAGGCGCCGGGTGCGGTGCAGGTCTGTGGCACCGAGGTGCCGAGTCATTCCGCTGGCGTCGTTCCAGTAGCCCCAGGCGAGGGAGATGCCGGGTAGGCCGGTGTGGTGGCGGTGGAGGGCGAGGGCGTCCAGGGAGGCATTGGCGGCGGCGTAGTTGCCCTGGCCGGGGTTGCCGAGGACTCCGGCGGCGGAGGAGAACAGCACGAACGCCGCGAGATCGATGTCCCGGGTCAGTTCGTGCAGGTGCACTGCGGCGTCGAGCTTCGGCCGCAGCACGGTGTCGAAACGGTCCGGGGTCAGGGCGGTGACCACGCCGTCGTCGAGGACTCCGGCAGTGTGGACGACGGCGGTGAGCGGGTGTGTGTCCGGTACGGCGGCCAGGAGCGCCGCGACAGCGTCCCGGTCGGCGGTGTCGCACGCGGTGATAGTGACGGTCGTGCCGAGGTGGGTCAGTTCCTTGTGCAGCGCCGCCGCCCCTTCGGCGTCCGGTCCGCTCCGGCTGGCCAGCAGCAGGTGCCGTACGCCGTGTTCGGTCGCCAAGTGCCGGGCGACGAGCCTGCCGAGCGTCCCGGTACCGCCGGTGACCAGGACGGTGCCGTCAGGGTTGAGCTCGCGCCGGGGGCCTTCGGCAAGCGGGGCACGCCGCAGCCGGGGGACGAACGCCACACCACCGCGCACACGGACGTGGGGCTCGCCCGTGGCCACCGCGAGCTGCACGGCCTGCATGGCCGCCGGGTACTCCGAGGTCGCCGCACTGCCGCGATGCTCGGCAGTGGCGCTCCCGACAAGGACGATGCGGTCCGGGTGCTCCGACTGTGCTGAGCGCAGCAGGCCCGACACGGCAGCTACGGCGAGATCATCCTCGGCGTCGGGGATCATCACGACGAGGCGGGTGTCCGCCAGAGCCGGTGCTGCCAGCCACGCCTGGACAACGGCCAACACTGCGGCGACGGCCTCACGCGGGCCGACGGGCACGTGCCAGGCCTCATACACCAGCAGGCCCGGTACCGCTGCCCCGCCCGCCGCGAGGCCAACGACGTCTTCGGCATCGCCGACACTCGCCATGGAGTCGGCGTCCTCAGCCCTCTCACCTGGAGAAAGGGGAAGCTCAACCCAGTCGACCAGGAACAGGGCACCGGAGGCCGACGCATCCTCGGCCTCCGCCTTTTCGGGCGAGAACGGCTCGGCGACAACGGCATCAGCGGTCAGCACCGGCGCGCCGGTGGCGTCCACCAGCTCAAGGCGGCGGGTCACCCCCGTGGTGTCACGGGCTGCGCGGACCCGCACCGCTGCCGCACCGGAAGCCAGCAAGGTCACCCCGCTCCACCGGGTCGCGATCACGTCCTCATCAGGGAACGCCGTTCGGACCGCCGCGTCGAGCAGCGCCGGGTGCAGGCCGTAGCGGTCGGCGTCACCGACTGCCTTGCCGAGGGCCACATCGGCTGCGGGACTGCCAGTAGGCCACGCGCCACCGGAAGTGGACGGGGTCACCGGCCCGGGCACGAGCGTGCCGCCGGCGTGGCGTGTCCACACCGCGTCCAGAGCGGCGTTGTCCGGGCGGGAGTACACCTCGACCGGCCGCCGGCCCTGCTCATCGGCCTCCCCGACCGTCATCTGCACGGCTCTGCCGCCCCGCAGCGGCAGCAGAACGGGCCGGTCCACGGTCAGTTCCTCGACCACCGGACTGCCCACCTCGTCACCGAACCGGATGGCCAACTCCACCAGCACCGCACTCGGCACAACGATGACATCACCAACCGTGTGATCACCCAGCCAGGGATGCGCGTCCACCGACCACCGCGAAGTGGTCATGAAACCGCCGGAGTCCGGCCGACCAACGATCGCCCCGATAAGCGGATGGCCACCGGCGGCCTGACCGAGCGCAACAGCATCAACAGCAGGGGTAGAACGCAACCAGTAGTGCTGGCGATCGAAGGCATACGTCGGGAGCTCAATGTGTGAAGCACCGGCAACCGGCAGCATTGCCGCCCAGTCCACGACCACACCCCGGACGAACAGTTCGGCCATGGAGGTCAGCAGTCGGCGCAGGCCGCCCTCGTCACGGCGCAGCGAACCACCGACCACGGCCTCTGTGTCGGTCTGGTCAACGATCTCGCTGACCGGCTGGACCAGAACCGGGTGAGCACTCGACTCCACGAAGACGGTGTGACCGCTGGCCAGAAGACCGGCGATGGCAGGACCGAAACGGACCTGGCCGCGCAGGTTCCGGTACCAGTAGCCGCCGTCAAGGACACCCGCCTCCCGCACCCACTCCCCCGTCACCGTCGAGTAGAAAGGAACCAGCGGGGCTTGGGCGCGGATGTCGGAGAAGGCGGTTGTCAGTGCGCCCTCGATCGCCTCGACATGCCGGGTGTGGGAGGCGTAATCCACCGCCACCCGACGCACCCGCACACCCTCCGACGCAAGAACGTCGAGGGCTTCGTCGAGGGCTTCGGCATCACCGGCGATCACCACCGACGTGGGACTGTTGACCGCCGCCACCTCAACCCGGCCGGCCCACCGCTCGATACGCTCGGCTACTTCTGCCGCCGACAGCGCCACCGACGCCATACCGCCACGGCCAGCCAGACTTGCGGCGATCACCTGGCTGCGTACCGCCACCACCTGGGCCGCGTCCTCCAGCGACAACGCACCCGACACACACGCAGCCGCGATCTCACCCTGGGAATGACCCACCACCGCATCCGGCACCACACCCACCGACGACCAGACGGCGGCAAGGCCGATCATCACAGCGAAACTCGCAGGCTGCAGAACATCCACGCGCTCCAGGAGTTCGACCGGGGCATCCCCTCGCAACACATCCACCAGCGACCAGTCGACCCACCGCTCCAACGCCGCCGCACACTCAGCGATCCGCTCCGCGAACACCGGCGAGGAATCGAGGAGTTCACGGCCCATCCCCACCCACTGCGAACCCTGCCCCGGAAACACCAGAACCGTCCGCCCCGAAGCGGCACCACCGAACGACCCACCGGCAACAACACCCGGCCGGGAATCACCCCGCGCCAACGCACCAAACCCCGCCAACGCCTCCGCACGGGAGCCGGCCACCACCACCGCACGCTCGGACAACACCGCACGGTGAGCAACCAACGCACCCGCCACGAGCGGCAGAGACACCTCCTCGCCAACCTCCACGAAAGATGCGAGCCGCTCCGCCTGCCCCACCAGCGCGCCGGCGCTCTTCGCCGACAGCACCAACGGCACCACACCATCGACGACACCTGCCACCGGCTCGGACGGGGCGGGCTCCACATTGACGGGCTCAGTCTCCGGGGCCTGCTCCAGAATCAGATGCGCGTTCGTCCCACTGAGACCGAAGGACGACACACCAGCGCGGCGCGGCCGACCGGTCTCTGGCCACGCGCGAGCCTCGGCCAGCACCTCGACCGCACCCGCTGACCAGTCCACCTGCGCCGATGGAGCGTTGAAATGCAGCGTCGCCGGCATCACGCCGTGCCGCAGCGCCTCCACCGTCTTGATCACACCAGCCACCCCCGCAGCCGCCTGCGTATGACCGATGTTCGACTTCAACGATCCCAGCCACAACGGGAGTTCGGGTTCCCGGTCACGGCCGTACGTGGCCAGCAGCGCCTGCGCCTCGATAGGGTCGCCGAGCACCGTGCCTGTGCCGTGCCCCTCCACTGCGTCTACGTCTGCCCCCGAGAGACCCGCCGACGCCAACGCCTTGCGGATCACTCGCTGCTGGGAAAGACCATTCGGCGCGGTCAGACCATTCGACGCGCCGTCCTGATTGATCGCGCTGCCGCGAATCACCGCCAGGACCCGGTGCCCGTTGCGCCGGGCCTCCGACAACCGCTCCAGAACCACGACACCGGCACCCTCGGCCCAGCCGGTACCATCCGCGGCGTCCGCGTACGACTTGCATCGGCCATCTGAGGACAGTGCGCGTTGGCGGGAGAACTCCACGAACGTGGAGGGGTTCGCCATCACCGTCGCGCCGCCTGCCAGCGCCATCGAGCACTCGCGCTGACGCAGTGACTGGACTGCCAGGTGGATGGCCACGAGAGAGGATGAGCAGGCCGTGTCCACGGTGATCGCGGGGCCCTCGAGGCCGAACACGTACGACACGCGCCCGGATGCCACGCTCGACGCCGTGCCTGTCTCGCCGAAGCCCTCGAGTTCCGCCGGAGCCGGACCGGACAGCCCGTATCCCTGTCCCATCAGGCCTGAAAAGACTCCGACGTCACGACCTTTCAATGTGGTCGGGTCGATCCCGGCCCGCTCCAGGGCCTCCCACGAGGTCTCCAGCAGCAGCCGCTGCTGCGGATCCATGGCGAGCGCCTCACGTGGTGAGATCCCGAAGAAGCCCGCATCGAACAGGCCCGCCTCATGGAGGAACCCGCCCTGATCGACGTACGACGTGCCGGTCTTCTCCGGGTCGGCAGTGAACAGGCCGTCCAGATCCCAGCCGCGGTCCTCCGGGAAGCCGGACACACCGTCCCGGCCCTCGTTGACCAGCCGCCACAGGTCCTGGGGGCTCGCCACACCGCCCGGTAGGCGGCACGCCATGCCTACGATCGCAATCGGCTCCGCGGGGTCGGCGGACCCGGTCCGATCCTTGTCAGCCGTCACCTCTCCGGCCGTGTCGTGCAGCCCCAGGATCTTGGCCCATAGGTGTGCGGCAAGGGCCTCGGGCGTCGGGTGGTCGAAGGTCACGGTGGTGGGCAGGCGCAGCCCGGTCCGTTCGGTCAGCCGGTTGCGCAGTTCGACGACGGCGAGGGAGCCGAGGCCGAGGTCGCGGAAGGTCCGGCCCGCCGGGATGGGTGCGGTGCTCGTGTGGGTGCGGACGGCGGCAGCGTCCGTGAGGATCATGTCGCCGAGCAGCGCGAGCTGGGCCCGCTCGTCCAGGTCTGTCAGGTGCCTGCGTAGGGCGGCGGTGATCGTCTCGTCGGCCTGGGCGGTGGGGCGGGGCTCCTGTTCGATCAGGGTGTCGAGGAGTGTCCGCACTCGGTCGCCGGGGTTGATGTTGGTCGGCCAAAGCGCCAGCAGGACCGGGGATCCGGTCTCGATCAGTGCGTCGAAGGCTCCGGGGCCCTCGTCCGGCCGGCCGAGGGCCAACAACGACCCGGGCAGTCCGTGCAGCCGGCGGTTGCGGACCACGGCCTCGGTGAGGACGGCGGTGACCACCGTCGAGGCAAGGTCGCCGGATTGCGCACCTACCAGTGCCGCAGCGTCGGTCACCGCGACGAATGCGGCGAGATCGTCGTCGGCGGTGAAGTCATGTAGTGCTCGGGCGAGTTCGGGATCATCAGCGGTGTGTATCACCGCGGTCACCGGGCCGGTCCTGGTCAGCTCCTCATACAGCTCCAGCGAATCCGATCCGTCGGCCACGACACGGACGATCTCCACACCGGCCGGCAGCGGCTCGTCCTGGCTCCAGCCGTCGTCGGTAGTGGTTGCCTGAACGAGCACGAGGTGCCGTGTTCCATGCGCGGTGACCAGGTGGCGGGCGAGGGCCGCACCAGTCTTCGTGTCGGCACCAGTGACGACCACGGGGCCCTTGAACACCGACGCGGCGAGATCCGGCCCGTCGACGACGGGGAGGCGGACGAGTCTGGGCCGCAGCAGTTCCCCATCCCGTACGGCGAGCTGGGGCAGGCCTGAAGCGACGGCGGCGATCAGCGCCGCGGCGTACTCGGACTCCGGGGTACGGGGCTCGACGTCGACGATGGTCAGCGGTGCGCCGTCGTTGCCGTCGGCCTGTGCAGCCCGTGCGGCCGCCCACAGCGCGACTTCGGCGCGCTCTGGTGTCCCGTCCCGGTCGGTGACGGCCATCGCGCCCCGGGTGAGGACGACGAGCCGGGGCCCGCTCTCCTTGTCCCGTCCAGCACAGGCTGGCGTCAACGTGTCCGCCTCCGCGAGGACCGTCACGTCGGTGGCCGCGTCAGGAGTGGTGCGTGACGTTGCAAGGTCGGCGTATTGCTTTACGGCGGGGACGCCGGCCTTCCGGAGTGCGGCGGCCAGGCCGTCGGTGACTGCGGTCCGGCCCACTACTGCCCAGCGCAGATCCTCCGGCGCGCCGGAGGAGATTGCAACTCTGCTCCACTCCCTCAGCATCAGACCCTCGTGGTGGCCGTCGGCGGCGTATCGCAGCCGGGCCGGCAGGTCAGCGAGAAGGCGGCGGATGACCTTCCCAGAGGCAGTTCTGGGTATGGTCCGGGCCTCGTATATGCGCTCGGGGAGCTTGTGCGGCGAGAGTTGGGCGCTGCAGTGGTCCAGCAGCCGGGCGGGGTCGATGCCGTCCGGACCGGGGACTACCCAGGCGGCGGGGACCTCGCCGAGGATGTCGTGGGGCATGCCCGCGACTGCGGCGTCGGCCACGCCCTCGGCCCCGCGCAGGGCGGTCTCGATCTCGTCGGGGTGGATGTTCTCGCCACCGCGGATGATGACGTCCTTGAGGCGGCCGCAGATGGTGAAGTACCCGGCTTCGTCGCGCCGGGCCAGGTCGCCGGTGTGGAACCAGCCGTTCTGCAGGGCCTCGGCGGTGGCCTGCGGGTTGTCGTGGTAGCCGACCATGACGTTCGGCCCGCTGACCCAGACCTCGCCTTCCTGCCCGGCGGGCACGTCCTGCCCGGTGCGGGGGTCGACGATCCGGACTCCGACACCGGGCACGGGGAGGCCGCAGGAGCCCTCGACGACGTGGCCGTCGGGTGGGTTGATGGTGATGGCGCCGCAGGTTTCGGTGCTGCCGTAGGCGTCGACGAGGGGGACGCCGAAGGTCTCCTCAAAGGCACGGCGCAGTCCGGGACCGGTGACGGCACCTCCGACCAGGCCGATCCTCAGGTCGGGCAGCGAGAGGCCGGTGCGCCGGGCGATGCGGACCAGGTGGTGGTAGGTGGTGGGGACGCCGGCCAGGAAGGTGGAGCGGTCCTCGCGTAGGGCGGTCAGGATGTCGTCGGCTGAACTGCCGTCCATGATCCGGGCGGTGGCGCCGGAGACGGTGACGGACAGGACGCAGGCGATGTGAGACAGGCTGTGGAAGAGCGGCAGTGGCCACAAGACCCGGTCATGCTCGGAGAGTCCGGGCACGGGTATGTAGCAGGAGGCAACGGAGTAGAGGCAGTTGCGCTGGGTGGACAGGACGCCCTTGGGGCGGCCGGTGGTGCCCGAGGTATAGAACATCCAGGCCACCTCGTCAAGGCCGAGGTCGTCCGGGGCTTCGGTGGCAGGCTCGGTGGTGGCGAGTTCCTCATACGCTGCGGTGCCCGGGGGCAGAGTCCGGCCGGCGCCGGGGGCGCCGGCCACGATGACGGACACTCCGCGTGTTGCATGGGGAATTGACTGAAGAAAAGTTTCAGCATGTGCGGTGCCGGTGACGGCGAACGCCGCTGCGCTGTCGGCCAGGAGGTATTTTATTTCCGCCGGGGCGGCCTGTGGGTTGATCGGTACGCCGATGCCGCCGGCCCGTACCACGGCGAGGTAGCTCTCCACCATCGCGACCGAGTTGCCGAGACACAGAGCCACCCGGTCGCCGCGCCGGACACCGAGGCCGACCAGGTGACCGGCCAGTCTCCGCGTCCGTGCGTCGAGTTCTCGGTAGGTGACCGCACACCGGTCGTCCTCGAAAGCGATCTTGTCCGGGAACCGGCCCGCGTTCTCCCTCAGGACAACCGGTAGTGGGGTGATCAGGTCGGGAAGCACCTTGACTCGAACTCCTTCCGGCGATCGGGATAGGCAACTGCTGGACCAGGAGCGTGTACAGATGTGCGGGGGGTTAGTTGAGTCAGCTCGACCGTGTGCAGGTCGGCTTCCGGACCTGCGGTGTGCTGGGCCGCGTGGATCAGCCTTGGCGGTGCGACCGGTGCGACCGGGGCGCCGCGGCGTGCGGTAGCCGAGATGCGGGGGCAGGGCGCCTCGCGCGACGCACTGATCCGCTGCCGCCCCGCCGCCTGCCTGCCCTGCTCCAGGGGGTTGCGGCAAGCCGGTGCGGACTCCTAAGAGATCTGCGGGCGTGCAGGCATCAGGCGGCGAGCTTCTTGAGCGTCTCCTGGGCAGTCGCCAGGGACTTCTCCCCCAGCGGCTTGAGCTCCGCCATGGCCGGCACGATCGCGGCCATGGTCAACTCGGCGTGCACAAAAGTGAGGTTGTCCGCGAGACCGATCGCCTTCAGGATGTGCCGCAGGTAGGGCTCCTGATAGTCATGGCCCTCGCGCGGGGTACCCGGAGCGTAGGAGCCGCCGCGCGCGGTCACCACGATGACTGACTTGCCGCTGAGCGGACCGGAATCGGCCCCCGGGAGGATCGCGTGGGCCGGGCTGACCAGCAGGTCGATCCAGGCTTTGACGCTTGACGGGATCGTGTAGTTGTACATCGGCACTCCGAGCACGATCGTGTCGGCGTCATGCACCTCGGACACCACCGTGTCGACGAGCGCCTTCTCCTCGTCCGTCTGACCGTGATCGCGGCTGGTGTCCAGAACGTACTTGCGCACGGAATGGGTGATGTGGGGGATGGGATGGGCAGCGAGGTCGCGGTAGACGTAGCCGACGTCAGGGTGGTTCTGCCGCCAAAGGGTCGCGAAGTACGAGGTCAGCTGACGCGACGTGGAACCCTCATGGCGGATGCTCGCATCGATGTGAAGAAGGGAAGACACAAAGACCCCTGAAATTAGCTGGGCGGTTCATCAAGACCGCAGTTGGTCCGCGAAGATCGACAGCTGACCTGCACGAGATTAGCCAGGGTGGTCTTCGCGAGGCATCCCCTGGTCTGGTAGCTCCTGACCGAAGGCATGAGACCCATGAAGATGGCATATAGGTTTGGGTGTACCTCGCGCTGAGGGAAGATCGCTCCTCAGGTTGTGAGTTGGTAGCGATGTTGGTCGAGGGCGAGGTAGAGCCGTTCGTGTTCGCGGGTGAGATGGTGGGTCCAGTACTCGTCGAAGTCGCCGTTGTCGCTCAGGGCACGGAGTTTGAGGATGGCTTCGGCTCCGGCCAGGCCCCAGCGGGCCCCTGCGATGTCGAGGCGGTCACCGATCAGTGACGGCAGGCGCCCTCGATCGCTCCGGTGGCGATCGGCCAGCCGGAGGACAGCGCAATGTCGTAGCCGAGTTGGTCGATGTGGCTGGTCAGGTTGCCGACGCACCGGTCGGCAGCCTCGCGTTTCGCGCCGCGGAGGTGGGGCCGGTCGGCTTGCGCGGTGATCTCGGCTGCGGTGCGGGCGGCCTGGCCGTGCAGGATCGTGATCAAGTGTCCGGTGACCCAGGCTTCAGCCTCGGCGTTGCCAGGCGGATGGAAGGCGTGAGCGGCGGTCCATAGATACTCACTGACGTGCACGATGTCGAGCAGAACGTGCATGGTGACGTGGCGCCGGTCGGCCTCGGCGTGGATGAGGTCGAGTTGATGGCGGGCGCCATCGACAAGCACCACCCAGGTGCGGACATGAGCGGGGTCGCGGGCTTCGGCCTGGTCGAAGGCGGCGGCGATGGTGTGCTCGGGCGGGTGGACAACCGAGCCGGTGAGCCATTTCGCCGTGGCCTTCGGCCCCGGTCTCGGCGCGCGCTCATGGCTGCGGCCGGTCGGTGGGGCGATGATGTCGTGCGGTCGGCGCGGTGCCGGGGTGGCGTCGAAGACGTAGGCCAGGGTGGCCATTCGCTTGCGGTGCGGCTTCTCGCCCGGGGCGAGGCGGGTGCGCATCGCCCGGCGGGCAGCCTGGTGGGCCTTGAAGGTGGCCGGCCGTAGCGCCTCGGGCCGCATAACAATGCCCTTGCCGTCGACCTGCAGGACCAAGAGGGTGTCGGCGGTGGCTGGCAGCACCAATTGATGCCGGTAGAACGCGTCGATGTCCTGGGCCGCGGCGATGACGAGGTCTTCGGCCTGTCGTTTGCCCAGGATCTTCCCGCACCGCCTCTCGATCGCCGCCTTGGCCTGGTCGTACGAACCGCGCACCGCTTCGGTCACCGCGAGTCGGCGCAGGCCATGGGAGTGCCGACCGGCGGGCAGTGACAGGGCCCGGTCGGCGGGATGGACGTTGCTCAGCTCCTTCTGCCGCCAGGCACACCGCTCGACGGTGACCGTGCCGAAGAGGCAAGCCAGCATGCGGTGATGGCCCGTCTCCCGGTGCGGACGCAGGAGCCCGTCCGCGCCGGTCACCACGACGGCCGGCCGGTGCGAGTCCTGTTCGCGTTCCCGGCGGGCGCGCAAGTCGAGGTGGCCCTGGAACAACACACGCAGCAGTTCACGGCCTCGTTCCTCGATCAGGTCCTCGACCGCGTGATGCGTCAGGCCCCCGGTCACGGGGGCAGCCAAGTCGCCTTGCAGGCAGTCGAAGGCGCTGACTGCGGCAGCGAACTCATCGATGGCGTCGAAGACGCCGTACGGTTCCATCGCGCTCTTCTTTCTGCACTTCGTTTCGGCTAGTCACCTACGAAGGTAGAAAGAAGAGCCATTATCGTTCCGCCTGTTCACGCTTCCCGTCCCGCGACCGGGTGGGCCAGGGCGAACTGTCCGGGCGTCACCTCGGTCAGCCAGCCCCGCTCCACCAGCCACTTCAGCTTGCCCCGCGTTCCCTCGATCTTCCCGGTCACCGCCGGCAGCCCGATCCTGGGCACGATCTACTTCGCCTGCATCGGCTCCGAAGCGTCCGTGACCACCTCGACGATGTCCCGATACACATCCGGCATCGCATCCACCCAGAGCCCCTGCCGCCAGTGCGGCACCATGATCGCCCCGACTACCCGGCCCGGCGCCCCACCCGTGGCCGACGCGGGCTCCACTGGCCCCTGGACGGCGGGGACTTGATCGGGAGCAGACATCTCCGCGACCACCTCGGTCACCGTCTCCCACGTCACCCGCAGCCGCGACCACGTATCCCGCTCGGCCTCCAGCCGCACCGTCAGCTCCGCGAGCTGTGACTCCAGCGCCTCCACCCTCTCGCGGGCCACGGTCTCCCGCGCCTCCAACTCCTCGAGCAACGAGCCCATCTCAGTCACCTACCTGTCCCTCGCGGAAACGATAGGAGCCACGATGCCCAGCCACCACAAGCCCGACAACAAGACAGAGCCCGCACTCGGCAGGTCTGCGGATACCACGACCACACCAACCTCACTAACCTCAACTCCCCGAAGACAAAGGAGGAGTCAGGTACTTGAAGGCGTTCTCATCGCGGAGAGCCTGCAGGTCGGAACCGAGCTGACCGGTATCCCGCTGCAGGTCACCAAGCTCACGCGCATCCGGGTGGCCGCCTCGGCACCGGATCAGCCGAAACAGTGGACGTTGCTCGACTTCGCCGCCGAGGAAGACCAAGCCGTACCACTGGCGGAGCAGATGGCCAGTGCCCTCGCCCCCACGGGAGGCTGGTACGTCAACTACAACACGACCGCCGAAGCGTTCGTGGTCTTCCCCGGGAAGGTCTTCCGGTATCCCCGATGGCAGGCCGAAGCCGCGACACAGCCCAGGCCCACGGCCGCTCCATCGACATCCCCGAACCACAACTGGACTGGCAGGACTGATAGTCGGGGACGACCTAACTTTCCTCAGCGCGAGCTACACCCATCTGTGACTGTCGTGTCGGGTGGCTACACCTGGCCATGGCGCAAGAAAGGAGAGCTGTGGCCGCGGCTGTTCGTTCTGGCCGTCGGACTCGTGCTGGGGTCCCTGGTGGCCGCAGCCGCGCATGATCAGATCAGTGGGCCATGGCCAGCCTTTATCTTCGGCATCGGTGCCCCCGCTACGATCCGGAGCCCGAAGGTCCCCCAGCACGACCGTCTCCACATCCAGGCCGACCGCGGCGGGCCGCACCCGCTCATCGCGCAGGATGCGCGCCGCAGATCTCGGTGGTGTCCGGCAGACCGGTCAGATCCAGCAGGGCCACCTGGCACAGCTGGAGCCGACTCAACCCGCCCAGCTTGGTGCGCAGGTTCGCGACATGGAACTTGACAGTGCGCTCGGCTATCCCCAGTGACCTCGCGAGTTCGCCGTACTCCTCGGCGAAGACGAGTAACCCAAGAATCTGGCGCTCCCGGTCGGTGAGGGTGGGCAGACGGAACAGTGCCGTGCCCAGCATCTCGCGCAGCGATTTCGGCAGTCGGCACAACCGACATGTGTTCGGCATCAGGTCGTCTCGGATCGGTTCAGGTCCGCATAGGTCGGTTCAGGTCGGTTCAGGTCAGTTCGGCCGCCAATCGGAGCCGACTCTCCAGCTGTTCCTTAGCCAACGACAAAGCCTGCGCGTTCTCCTCGATCAGCCGACGCTGGTAGATGGTCGTCACCGCGTAACGCACTTCTACGAAGTCGACGCGCTGCTTGCAGGCCACGTCGGCCTTGGCCGCGGTGACTGCTCTCGAACTGGACAGGTTCGACTCGGTGAGGCCCAGTTCCCTGACCGCGTTGGCGGGTTCCGTGAGCTTGTATCCCGCCTTCGACATACACGACGACCAGCGCTTGTCGACCGCGCGGACCCTGGAGTCCTTGCGTGCTCCCGACTGGGCCTCGCTCTTGAGGTTGAACACGAAGAGGATGTCGATCTCGTTCGCCTTGCGCGCGTAGAGCTTGAGGTAGGACTCCCGGACGCAGCCGCCGACGGGCACTCGCTCCCCGTTGAACGTCACGTCGCTGCCGCCGGACTTCTCGGCCTCCTCCAGGTTCGTGGGTGCGTCGGCCGGGTCGAGATCGTCCTCGCCGCTGAGCGCGAGCTGCTCGGCCTCGGACAGTGGTTCCGTGGCCGCTCGCACCGGGGCGTTGGCGATCTCGGGATTCAGGTAGCCGTACCTGGCAGCCGTGTCCTGGTCGACCAGGCCGAAGACTCGTGCGTTCGACTCGCTCACGGAGGTGGCGGGCTGCTCGGGAGCCCGGTAGGTGAAGCCGAGGCGGGCCATGCACCGGCTGGTGAGGACGCCCTGGGCCCGTGCGAGCGTGGTCTGCTGCTCGGCGGTGGCCTGGTAGGCGTCCAGCGGGAAGCTCAGGTCGGCGGTTGCGGGTACCGTGGGCGTGGAGGTTGCTGTTGGTCCGGTACTCCCGCCGGAGCCGTCCGAGCCACCGACGGAGCAGCCCGTCAGGGCAAGGACGGCGCCGAGAGCGGTCACACCGAGCCGGTTCATAGGTAGTAATAGCTCGACGAGATCTCGTTCTTGAAGGTGGAGGTGGCGTCGCCGATGTAACCGGCGGGGAGATCGCCCCGAGTGCCCTCGTGGAACGTATCGGTGTAGACGTACCAGGTCCTGGTGTCGCGGTTCCAGTACGACGCCGTGTTGTCGTTCACCGTCTCCCCCTCGCCGGGGCAGTTCACATAGGTCGGGCGATCCTTGAAGATGTTGTTGGTGAAGTCGTTGTCCCCGCTGTCGAGGTCGAAGACGCAGCCGCCCCGGCCCGAGTTGTAGTAGAGGCCGAACTCCCCCGCCTCCAGAATGCCGTCGTCCTGGTCCGAGGCCGCCGCCGGTCCCGCGGTTCCCAGTGCGACCCCGCCGATCGCGACCAGCGATACAGCGAGTGCCAAGGCACGTCTTACCGTTCTACTCGCGTTCAACTCCGCCTCCTGTTCTATGCAATTGAATCATCAAGATCCTGTAAAGGAAGAGTCAATCAAGGCGGAAAGTGATCGTCTACTGTCCCTGAGGACAGTAGACATTCACTTTCAGACGGTCCTATGGTTTGTTGGCCCATAACCACGAGAGCCCTCGCGCCCCGTCGATTTGGAAGCTCCCGTCGTCCTCGGGACCGGTCTTCTTGAAGGTCCGGTCAGCAGCCGCCGCATTGGTCGCCCCGAGAGTGAGACAACTGCCGACAAGGAGTGCACCGGCTGCCAGTAGCGTGAAAACCCGGGTCTTCGTCCGCATTGAAAGCCCCCTCCAGGGCGGTGCATGCACAGATCCAACTGACGGCGATCGTCCTTCGAACCGAGAGGTCGATCAATGCCTTTCCCTGGAGAGGCGACGCAGAGCCAACAGTTTGTGGACGCATTGCGTCAGATCCTGCTCCCCTCTGCTCCTGTAGATCACCATGTCGGAATATGGGAACGAGTCGCGATGGTCTGTGCCGGCCACGACTTCGCGGCACCGCGGCGTCGGGACACCAAAGCGTGGACAGTCGTGGCCACGGTTCTCAAAGCCGGACTGCGTTACGAGGGCCGAGAATCGTGCGGCTGCGGCAAGGAACCCAAGTTCCGTCCCCGCACCCGAGCTCAGCTGCGCGCCCGCCGAATCGCAGCAGCGCGAACGGGCACTCCCCTCGCCGACATGCTGGGACGCGCAGAACTACAGGCACCCGACTGATCCGGGAAGGGGGCAGAGCCAAGATCACAGAGTGCCATCAGGCTGGTCGTCAAGCAGCCTCAGCCGACTGCCCCTCGCCCCGCCCCTCCCGGCCGACGTGATGTTCCGCTACGAGCGCGTGTGCGCGGGCGGCGCGTCCGGTGCACGTCAGCGGCACTCCCGTGGGCACCAGACGCTCGACGGATCCCGGATTCCCGTTCACGGAGGCCAGTTGGGCTGTGTTCAGGTACCCGATGAACAGCTGGGTCCCCGCCGGCATCGCCGAGGGCGTGAAGACGAAGGTGACCCTCCCGTTGTCTCCCCGCTCGCCCTTCATGACCTTCCTGACCCCTGGCCCCACGCCGCTCGGGTCGAGCGTTCCGTTGTCCTGCGGCCCCTTGCAGAACTCGCCCTCCTTGATGAGGACCGGGAAGCCGGCCTTGCGCAGTGCGGCCTGCAGGCCCGGGTAGTCCTTGAAGTACAGCTCCTTGTCCCACGTCACATGGACCGTGCCGTCCTTCTTGGTGTCCACGGTGTACGCCACCGTGTGGATGTGCACGGCGCCCGCCCCTGTGCTGTCGCCCGCCGTGGGCGGCGCGGTCGACGGGTTGCCGTACGTCGGGACGCCGAGCGCGAGCCCTGCCGCTGCCGCGACGCCCGCCGTCACACTCACAATGCGGCGCCGCCGCCGACGCGCCCGGCCCGCGGCCTCGATCTGCTCGACCGGGGTATCCATGGTGATGCTGTCCAGCGAATCCTTCAGCGCGTCCAGTACGTCCATGTCGTTGTCGCTCATGGCCCAACCTCCGGGTTGTCTGCAGTGATGAGGTGGCCGCGCAGTGTCGCAACGGCCCGTGACAGGTGGGCGGTGACGGTTCCCGGGGCGATCCCGAGCACCTTGGCGGTCGCCGCGGTGTCGAGGTCGAGGAAGACCCGGTACACGATCACTTCTTGCTGCCGCTGCGGCAGTTGACGCAGTACGGCCAGCAGCGCGGGGGCCAGACCGGTGCCATTGACCACGCCGGCCGCGCCCTCGGGAGCGCCGTCCAGCGCGACTTCCCGTCGCCTTCGACGCCACCACGAGACCCGGGTGTTGAGTGCCGTACGCACGATCCATGCGCGCGGCGCCGGATGGCGGCTGACCTTCGGCCACGCCATCCAGGCCCGGGTGAACGCCTCGGCAACCAGATCCTCGGCCAGCTGCCGATCACCCACGCTCGCCAGGACCGCCCGCAGGCATGCGTGCTGGCTGTCCTGGTAGAACTCCTTGAACTCCAGCTGCTTCACACCCCCTTGTGGGACATGTGGTGATGGCGCCGGCGGATCAATCCGGCGATGATGCGGCTTCGTGAATTTGGTTCTGGCCGCAGTTCCGGATGCTGTTGGTGATCTCTAGGCCGTCAGCCTTTGACAGAGCTGCCGGAAGTGGCTTGGTGGTCGTAGTGGAGAAGCCGGTGTGGTGCCGGGCGG
>NZ_JBITHE010000046.1:0-26110 GCF_044457665.1 Streptomyces sp. NPDC050535 | reverse complement strand
CCCAGAATGGTGAACACGCCGGTGACGGAGACCCCGCCCTTCGTGCCGTATCCGCCGAACAGAGCGATCAGCGCGAGCGTCGCGACGAAGAGTCCGAGACCGGCGAGGGTGCCGCGGCCCAAACAGGGCCCGGCATCGGCGGTGTCCAGTTCGGACACGGGACGTTGTTCGAGGAACCGCACCGCCGCCGCGTAGACCGTCAGGGCGATCGCCGCGGCCGCCGCACCGAACAGCAGGGACAGCAGGGACAGCACCGGATTGTCCCCCGCCACGCTCCTCATCCCCGCGGCGAGCCCCGTCACCAGGACGAACAGCACCACCATCACCGCCAACCGCACCCCGGTCGGCCACACCCGGCGCGTTGGCTCGAACGGTGACTGCGAGAACTGGCGCTTCACCCACTGCACCGACGGCCCGAACCACGACGACATGACGTTTCCCATCCCTTGACCGGCGGCCGAGCCGCCCCTTCAACTGAGGGAAACGCTAGGTGCGACCGTCACCCCGAAACGTCCCCTCCAGGTGGACATCGCATGTAGCTCGCACGGGGGACAACCAGGCATCTGCGGCTGCGGCTGCGGCTTGCGCGAGTCGCACATGGCAGGGGCCTCTCAGAGGTGCCTCGCACAGCATGCAGGTTTCGAGAGAACTCCTGCGAACGGCCACCTGCGGAAACGTGATCACGGAGGGGACCGTCGCGGAACTCCTGCAGACCGGTCATGTGCGAGAGTCACCGTGCGCCACGGTCACCACTTCGCGCTACGCGGTGCTGCGTCGGGAGAGCGTGGCGGACTCCGGAGGTCCCTGGGCCCGCCGATGTCGCGGCCGGGCCCGCACCGGGAGGTCGGGCGGGCGCCGAGGTTCATTCGTGGCGTTGGCCGCGCAGCCCGTCAAAGGTGAAGCCCAGCATCCTGCTCCGGGCCTCGGGGGCGGCGTGCGCGACACCGATCATGGAAAGCAGCAGGGGGTGCAGATCGTCGGGGCCGAAGTCCGCTCGCAGGGCGCCGTCGCGGCGCGCTTCCTCGATCAGGCGAAAGCCTCGCTCCAGTCCCTGTCGGCAAACCTCGTGCACAGACGGGGCCGGCTCCGAGCGCCCGGTGAGCGCCTCGCGCAGAACCGCGTCGCTGCTGCCCAGCATGCTCAGCCCCTCGACGTACGCGGTGAAGCGTCCCCAGGCGGTCGCCTCGCCCTCTGCGGCGTCAATGACCGCGTTGACCTTCTCGGCCGCTACCTGCGGGGCCACGGCGTCGACAAGCCCCGCGCGCCCGCCGAAGCGGTGGTAGATGGTGCCCGGGCTGACCCCGGCGCGCCGGGCGATCTCCTCCAGCGGACAGTCCAGCCCCTGCTCGGCGAACAGTTCGACGGCCGCGGCGGTGATCTTCTCGATGCTGCGCCTGGCGTCGCTCCGCAAGGTCGTCGTCACGTCCCCTCCTCGGCTCCCACACCGCCTCCGTAATTTGACGGCACCATCAGGATAACTTACGGTCCGAACCGGAGATAATTTGATGGGTGCCTCAAGTTAGGTGGTGCAGGTCATGGCAGAGACGATCGCTGTCTTCGGAGCCGGTTCGGGACTGGGTGTGGCGACTGCCCGGCGGTTCGGCCGTGAGGGGTACCGGGTGGCGCTCGTCGCCCGCCGCCCCGAGCCGCTCGCCGAGCTGGCGGCGCAAGCTCGGCAGGGAGGGGATCGAGGCCGAGCCCTTCACTGCAGACCTGTCCGACCCGGCCGCGGTGCCCGCGCTCCTCGCGCGGATCACCGCCCGCTTCGGCCGCATCGACGTCGTGGAGTACGCCCCGGTCGGTTCCATGGCCGAGTTCATGCGGCCGGCCTCGCAGATGAGCGCCGAGTTCCTGCGCAAGCACGTCGACCTGCTGCTGAACACCCCGGTTGAAATCGTGCACGCCCTCGCCCCGCAGATGACCGAACGGGGCGGCGGCGCCTTCCTGTTCGCCCTGGGAGCCTCCGCCCTCGACGCCTCGGCCACGCCCGGCATGAGCGGCGCCCCCAGCGTCGCCTCCGCCACCCGGCACTGGGTGCACGCCCTGAACCAGGACCTCGCCGACAAGGGCGTCTACGCCGGCCTGCTCCTGGTGGCGGCAGTCGTCGACGGCAGCCGGGGACAGCGCGAGGCCGTCGAGCTCGGCATCGACCTGAGCGCCATCCCCACCGTCTCGCCGGCCGATCTCGCCGACGCCCACTTCGACCTGTTCACCGCGCGCGACCGCGTCGAGCAGATCGCCCCGCGCGGCGCCTCCTGACCGGCCCCCGGTGCGGTCCCGGGCTCCCCGGTTCCTGTGACCGCACCGGGGCAGCGCGCTCAGTACCCCCGACCCCAGGAGCACACATGGATGCGAAGACCATCGTCATCACCGGCGCGAGCGACGGCGTTGGCGCCGAGGCCGCCCGCCAGCTGCACCACCACGGCCACCAGGTCATCGTGGTCGGACGCTCCGAGAGCAAGACGAACGCCGTCGGCGACGAACTCGGCGTCGACCGCCACATCGCCGACTTCTCCCGCCTCGCCGACGTCCGCCGCCTCGCCGCCGACCTGCGCGCCGCCCACCCCCGCATCGACGTCCTGGCCAACAATGCCGGCGGCATCTTCGGCGACCGCACCAAGACCGAAGACGGATTCGACCTGACCTTCCAGGTCAACCACCTCGCCCCCTTCCTCCTCACCCACCTTCTCCTGGACACCCTCACCGCCAGCAGGGCATCGGTCATCCAGACCTCCAGTGCCGGTGCACGCCTGTTCGGCAACGTCATCCTCGACGACCTCGAACACGACCGGGACTTCACCCCTCAGCGCGCCTACGGCACCGCCAAGTTGGACAACATCCTCTTCACCCAGGAGCTGCACCGCCGCTTCCACGACCAGGGCATCTCCGCAGCCGCTTTCCACCCCGGCACGGTCGCCTCCAACTTCGCTTCCAGCTCTGGCAACTTCGTGCAGCGCATGTACGGCAGCCGCCTCACCCGTCCGCTGATGACCACACCGCAGAAGGCCGCCGGGCAGCTCATGTGGCTCGCCGAGGGCCGACCCGGCACCGCCTGGAAATCCGGCGTCTACTACGAAAAGCGCAAACCCGCCAAGCGGACCCACCCCCAGACGCGCGACTCGAACGTCGCCCGGCAACTGTGGGACGAAAGCGAGCACATGCTGAAACTCCCTCAGGGATAGCCGCCACCGGCCCCAGCTTGACACTCCGCAGGTCACGCGCACGGCGCCTGGAAACCGAGAGCTCGTCCGTCCGCGGTGCCGTAGCACCGCGGACGGACGAGCACCGCCTGCTCTCCGTCGTTCTCTTCAAGCCCGGGGCGTGAGGGTCGCGGAAGGGGCGCAGGCCCTGATCTTCAGCCTCTACGACATCGGCTCGGCCGCCTCGCGCCTGTCCAACGGCGGCGCCGATGTCTCCTCCAAGTTCGACCATGCCTGGAACCCGTACCACGGCACCTGGCAGGCCCCCGGCATCTCACTGCCCAGGTCGAAGCGAGTACGGGCAGCGCACCTCATGAGGGGGAGCCGACCGCGTGCGCGTCGGGTCGGGTCCACGCCTGTCGTTCCTGGCCGCGAGGGTCGTCGATCTGGGTCCACTCCGTGTCGATACGCATGGTGGTCCGGCGCTCGGGGTCGTACGGGTCCCAGCCGGGATCGCCGGTCGCGGCGAACCGGATCCATGTCTCGTGCACGCGGGTGGCAAGGCCCGCGGGCGGCTTGTCGGGGCCGAGCAGGGCGTGGGCACCGCGCAACCGCGGCAGGTGCGCGAGATCGAAGACGAAGGGCAGCTCCACCGCGTGGGTGGCGCCGAGCTCACCGTCCCGGGCGTGGGAACGCCACGCGAACTCATAACCGAAAGTGGCGGACCCGGACCGGCTGGCGTGTGCGTCCGCCAGGGCCCGGCTGCCCGCGCCGAACAGCGCGTCGCCCATGATGGCGGACCGCAGCTCGCCGAAGGTCGCTCCCGGGCGGGTCCTGCGGTACGTGTCCACGAGCCGGGCCGGATCGGGATGGGCACGTACCGCGACGGCCTCGACGTCCTCTCTGGTCGAGGTGGCGTAGGCGCCCGACGGGACCAGGTAGAGGTTGCCCTCCTCCGTGTTGGTCCCGATGAGCAGGTCGACGTCGGCGCCGAGGCCCGCGGCGACGGTTTCGGCGGGCTGGGTGTCCAGGACCAGGCTGAAGGGGCTGAGCCCGACCAGCGGATCGTGATGGGTCGCTGTCCTGAGGTCGATGCCGGCGAGTGCGGAGGCCGCCTCGACCAGGCGGTCGTCCGGCATCTTCGCGAAGGCGTCGACGTGCGGCTCGATGCCCAGGTGCCGGGCCGCAGCCCCGGTGACGCGGGCGGCCTGCTCGGTGGTGAACGCGCCCAGGCCGTTGCCGCTCTGGACGATCGCCCGGCGGAAGAGGCCCGCGGCCTCCGGAGTGGCCAGGACCCCGCCGACGACGGTCGCTCCGGCCGACTGGCCGAAGAGGGTGACGTTGTGCGGGGCCCCGCCGAAGGCGGCGATGTTGTCCCGTACCCAGCGCAGCGCGGCCACGACGTCGAGCAGGCCGCGGTTGGCGGGCGCTCCGGGGATGTCGAGGAACCCCCCTATGCCGAGGCGGTAGTTGAGGGTGATCAGGACGACACCGTCGCGGGCGAAGGCGGAGCCGTCGTACAGCGCGGACCGTGTCGACCCCGCGACGAATCCACCGCCGTGGACGAACACCATGACGGGCAGGTCATCACCCGCGGCGGCGGGTGTCCATACGTTGACCGTGAGATAGTCCTCCCCGCGGCTCCAACCGTCTCCGAAGTAGGGGGACATGTCCACGCTGCCGAGCCTGCGTTCGGACTGCGGCGCGTTGGGTCCCGGCGCCGTGGCATCCCGTACGCCGTCCCACGGTCCGTGCGGTCGGGGTGCCGCGAACCGGCCGGCGCCAAGGGGCGGAGCGGCGTAGGGGATGTTCAGGAAAGCGGTGGTGCCGCCCTGGCGCAGACCGCGGACGGACCCCCGCGTCGTGGTCACGACGGGGTCGGTTCGATAGTTCACTGAAGTGCCTTCCCGCAGGGCTCAGCCCTGCTCGGTGTACGGGGCGAAGGGGGCCCAGCCCGTGATGGCGAACCTGCTGCCGTCGCGCACCACTTCCGCGGCGCCGTGGCCGCCCAGGTGCGCGGGAACGACGAGGGCGTTGTTGTCCGCCGCCCAGCCCAGCACTTTGCGGCGGGTGGCGCGCGCCTGGGCGGGGTCCTCGCAGAAGCAGCTGTTGGAGTCCGGTTCGAGGATCTGTACCGGACTGTGCAGCAGGTCGCCGACGAAGACCGCTCGGTCCGTCCCGGAGGTGAGGGTGAGTACGGAGGATCCGGGGGTGTGTCCAGGGGCGGTGTCCAGACGCAGACCGGCGTCGATCTGGTGACTGTCCTCCCACAGCAGTGCCTGGCCGGCCTGGTGCACCGGGGCGACACTGTCCTCGAACACGTTCTGGTTGCCGCGTCCGAGTACGGTCTTGTGGCCGTTCTCCGGGTTCCAGAAGTCGAAGTCGTCCTTCGGCATCAGGTAGGTGGCGTTGGGAAAAGTGGGAACCCAGGTACGCCCGTCGAGGTAGGTGTTCCAGCCGACGTGATCGATGTGGAGGTGCGTGTTGATCACGATGTCCACGTCCTCGGGACGGACACCGGCGCGGGCGAGGTTGTCGAGGAATCCGGTGTCCATCCGGCTCCACACAGGCGCGTACGGGCGCTCCTTGTGATTGCCCACGCCGGTGTCCACGAGAATGGTCCTGCCCTCACTGCGCAGCAGCCAGGTCTGGATCGCCGAGTTGACGATCCGGGTGTCGTCGTCCAGGAAGTCAGGAACCAGCATGCCGCGGTTCTCTTCCCATGCCTTCGCGGGGCTGTTCGGGAAGAACGTCTCGGGAGTCATGTCCACGGGCCCGGAGTACTCCCAGACGCGGGTGAGTGAGATGTCACCCAAGGTGATGGTGTTCATGGCCGGTCTCCCCTGTGTTGTCTCATCGGGTGTCTTGTCTCATCAGGTCGGTCCGTCCGTTGGGACGGCTGCTGTCGGTGACGCGGCGGGAAGGGCCCCTGGCACGCCCCATGGCGTCAAGGGCTGATGCTGTCGCCTCGCTCCGCGATCCAGCGGGCCAGGGCGAGGAGGGTGTGCTCGACGCTGGTGGCCATGTGGTCGCGGAGTGCGTCGAGGTCGCGGCGCGTGCGGCCGAGCACCGGGTCCAGGCGCAGGAGTTGCCAGGACTGCTCCACGACGGTCCCCGTGCCGTCGGCGCGAAAGGTCCAACGCCATCGGACGATGTCGTCGACGACGAAGGCGAAGACCTTGCCAGGCAGGCACTCGACGACCTGGGAGCGGCTGCTCCACTCGCGCTCACCCCTGCGGTTGCGTCCCTGGAAGCGGGCGCCCGGCCAGGGGCCGTCACCGTCGTCGTAGGCGACGTCGTGAGCGCTGGGGCTCCAAGTGCTGATCATCGAGACATCGCTGATCAGCTCGAACAGGGCCTTGGGGGCAGCGTGGGCCCACGTGCTGCGGGTGAACGTGTACTCGGCCGCCTCGGGCGCGGGGGCGGAGTCGGTGCGGCGTGCGGTGGTGTGCAAGGGATGCTCCTGGATCTGACGGCTGACGGACAGCCGATCAGGTAAGGGCTGAGGGCCGCCCGGGCCGGGGAGCCGCCCAGGGCTCCGGCCCGCTGCCGGCGGCGCGGCCGACGGGCGGCCGGGACAGGGTCGCGTCAGGCCGTCACCGCGCGGTTCAGTGCTTCGATGTCGGCCGCGCCAAGGCGGACCGAGGAGGCGGCGATGTTCTCCTCCAGGTGGGCCACCTTCGAGGTGCCCGGGATCGGCAGCACGTTCGGAGCCCTGTGCAGCAGCCAGGCCAGGGCCAGTTGTGCGGGGCTGGCGTCGTACTCCTTGGCCAGGGCGTCCAGCGGGCCGCCCGGCGCGGCCAGCCGACCGGTGGCGACGGGGAACCAGGGGATGAAGGCGATGTTCTCGCGGGTCGTGTGGTCCAGGACGTCCTGGGCGGAGCGTTCGACCAGGTTGTACATGTTCTGGACCGACACGATGTCCACCACGAGGCGGGCGCGCTCGACCTCCTCCACGCTTACCTCGGACAGCCCGATGTGCCGGATCTTGCCCTCCTGCTGCAACTGACGCAGCTCGCCGAGCGATTCCTCCAGGGGGACGCTGGGGTCGACGCGGTGCAGCTGGTAGAGGTCTATACGTTCCACCTCAAGGTGGCGGAGGGAGAGTTCGAGCGCGTGCCGCAGGTACTCCGGGCGTCCCACCGGCTGCCAGTTGTCCGGGCCCGGACGTACGACGCCGCCCTTCGTCGCGATGACGAGATCGTCGCGGTAGGGGCGCAGGGCCTTGGCGATGAGCTGTTCGGCGTGGAAGGGGCCGTACGCGTCGGCGGTGTCGATCAGGTTGACTCCGAGTTCGACGGCGCGGCGCAGTACCCGCACGGCCTCGGCTTCGTCGCGGGCCGGGCCCCAGTACCCCGGGCCGATGATCTGCATCGTGCCGTAGCCGAGCCGGTTGACTTCGAGATCACCGCCGATGCGGAAGCTCCCGGAGGGCGCGGTGGACGGAACGGCGGCATCAGAGAGCTCAGTCATGTGGTCGTCCTCACGAGACGTACGTGGCGACGGGGCGTGCCCTCCGTCGCCACGGGTGAACGGTGCGGAACCCATGTCAACGGCATCTCTGCGGCCGAGCCAGACCCGCCCGTGCCTATCCCTGGCCGGGTCAGGTTGCCGGTCGGCGGGGCTCGCATACTGGGTCTCATGAGCGGACAGCGAGAACTCGGGAACTTCCTGCAGATCCGGCGGGCTCAGCTGCGTCCCGAGGACGTCGGGCTGCCCGACTACGGAGACCGGCGCCGGGTACCTGGCCTGCGCCGTGAGGAACTGGCACTGCTGGCCGGCGTGAGCTCCTCGTACTACACGCGTCTGGAACAGGGCCAGTCCGTGGGCGCCTCACCGGAGATCCTCGACGCCATCGCCCGGGCCCTGCACCTGGACGAGGCCGAACAGCGCCACCTCCACGACCTGGCGGGCATCGTGAAGCGGCGTGCGGTCGTCCACCGCCCGCCCGCCGAACACGTCGACGCGACGACCTTCAACCTGCTGGAAGCCTTCGGTGACGTTCCCGCCCTGGTCAGCGGGCGGCGCAGTGACGTACTGGCCTGGAACCGGATGGGGCACGCGCTGTTCGCCTCCCACATCGACCCGGCCGGCCCGGCGGATCCCGGCAACCGCCCCAACCTGGCCCGCCTGATCTTCCTCGACCCCCACACCCGCGCCCTCTACGCCGACTGGCCGAGCAAAGCGAGGGCTGTCGTCGAGAACCTTCGTATGACGGCCGGCCGACACCCCGACGACGCGCTGCTCACCTCGCTCGTCGGGGAGTTGACCATGAGGAGTCCGGAGTTCGCCGCCCTGTGGGCCGACCACGGTGTCAGCCCCTGCGACTCCACCGTGTACGAGATGCACCACCCGCTGGTCGGCAGCCTCACCGTGACGCAGCAGAGCCTGCGCCCGCCGCAGGACGAGGAACGGCACATCGTGCTCGCCGTCGCCGAACCCGGCTCCCCGTCGCATGCCGCACTCCACCTCCTCGCCCAGGCGACAGCCCCGTCGGCCCGTCTGGAACGCCCTACGGACCACGTCTGACGCCGCGCTCTCATCGCCGCTTCGCCCCATCTCGGGCAGGCCTCTTCTTCACCGACCGGGTGCCGAACCGGTCGGTGAAGAAGAGGCCTGCCTGACGCTCAGCGTGTGTGTTCACGGGCGCCAAGCGGCCTCGTGCGTCGTGGTGTCAGCCGACGGGTGTCGAGTGGGTGCCGCCGGCTGCACGGTTTCGCCGTCGGTGATGTGTCGACCGACAGCCTCCGGGCCGAAGGCGAGAGCCGCCAGGGTGATCACCGACAACAGGCCCATGTAGACCACGAAGGGCCACCAGTGATCGGCCCAGGCATAGATGGCCGTGGCTATGAAGGGCGGGAGACCGCCTGCGACGGCTGAACCGATCTCCCCGGAGAAGGCGAAGCCTGTCAGCCTGAATTCCGTGTCGAAGAACTCCGCGTACCAGGCTGCCCGAGGCGCGAGCACGGCCGGACGGGCCACTCCGAAACCGACGCCGAAGGCGCCGACGACTGCGGCTGTGCCGCCCGACCGTCCGAGCGCGGCGACGCCATAACCGGCCCCAGGCCGGTCCGGCCGGTCGCGCGAACGGAGCCGTGCCCCGCGCGGTCTGCACCGCACGGGGCACGGCTCGCCGTGTCAGTGCCGGGCCAGGTGACCCAGCAGCAGGTTCGGGTCGCTCTGCGTCGTGTACGCGGCGCTCGGTACGTAGACCTCGGTGCCACGGATCGCGACCGACGTGGGATTGGACAGACCGTCGGCCCGGGTCAGTACGACCCTGCGGGCTCCCCTGCCATCGGCCAGCACCACCGTGTTCTCCGTGACGAGACTCGCCAGGAACTCGTCGCCCCTGCCGGTGAACTCGAAGTCGTCGATGCCGGTCAGCCCGTCGGCGAAGGTCGTGAACGTACCGGCGCGGGGTCCTCGCAGCGGCGTGCGCGAAACGATGCCCTTGTCGGTGTTGGACACATACAGGTCCCCGTTACGGATCTTGGCTCCGTTCACGCCGAAGAAGCCGGCGGGGGCAAGGGCCTCGCTGTCGCTGAAGAGGGTGGCCCGGCCCGCCGCGCGGCCCCTGGTGGGCACCGTATAGACGGCGCCCTTCGCGGACTCGGTGATGTAGAGCGTGCCGGTCCCAGGGTCCATGACCAGGCCGTTGGGAAGGCTGTCGGCGGGAAGGTCGGCGAACTTCCGGGGTTCACGCCCTTCGGTGAAGCTCCAGACACCGGTTTCCGCCTCGGTGCCGGTGGCGTACAGGACATAGAACGTGTGACCTTGACGAGCCAGACCGGTCGTCAGCGGAAATCCCAGCAGCGGCGTCTTGGCCGTGGCGTCCGCAGGAGCCGGCAGAGTGGCGAGCACCTCGGTCCTGCCCGCCGCCGTGATGCGGGCCACCTGCCGGGCCCCGGCGAAGGTGACGACGACACTCCCGTGCCGGTCGAGCACGATGTTCTCGGGCATCTGGCCTGCCCGAAGGTCCAGATGCAGCACGGACGACCTGCCGCCCGGTGGCGTCGTCGCGGCTTCGGCCGTGCCCACCGTGAGCGTGCCCAGGAGCGCCGAGGCGACAGACGCCCCGACGACGATGCGGTGCAATCGAGTACGCATGACTTCTTTCTTGGTTCTCTGTGCGAACGGGCAGTCGGAAGTACGTGGTCGTGGACGGCGTCCGCCCGTGAGACACGGGCGGACGCCTTCACCGCGGGCGCGTGTCAGCCGGTCGCCCGTGCCGCTTGCGTGATCAGACGGGCCACGGCCCCGGGGTGGGCGACGGGAGCGGCATGGGACGACTTGATCTCCACGATCGAGGCCCCGGCACGCTTCGCCATGAAGCGCTGGGTCTCCGGCGAAAGGGCCTGATCGTCCTGAGTCACCAGGTACCACGAAGGAATGTCTCGCCAGGCGGCCTTCTGCGTGGTCCCGGTCAACGCCTCGGACGCCGCAGGTCGCTGGACAGCCGCCAGGACCGCGGCCCGCTCGGCGGATACGTCGGCGGCGAAGACCTCGCGGAACCTCGCGGGGTCGAGATAGATGTCGCTGCTTGCGGTCCCGTCCGGCAGGACGGTCGGCACCGTCACGGCGGGCAGCTCGGGAAGGGGCTCGCTCACCGGCCGGGACGCCAGCTCACCCAGGCTCTCTCCCTCGGCCGGAACGAACCCCGCGATGTACACGAGGGCCTTGACCGCCGGAAGGCCGGCAGCGGCGTCAGTGATGACGTTGCCGCCGTAAGAATGCGCCACCAACACGACGGGACCGTCTGTCGCGGCGAGGAAGGAACGCACGCCGGCCGCGTCGGTCCGAGGCCCGCGCAGCATGTTGGGTATCGCCCGCACGGTGTACCCCTGGCGCTGCAGAGTGCCGATGACACCGGACCAGCTCGAAGCGTCGGCCCAGGCGCCATGCACGAGGACGATCGTCGGAAGGGGCCTGTGACGACTTCGGCCGGTCGTCTCCCCTCTGGCGGTGACCGGGGCGGAGGCCACACCGGCGGCGGCGACGGCCGCTGACGCGCCCACCATGACGGATCGGCGGCTCAGCCGATATTTCACGTTGTCTCCAGGATTGGACGATGGGGATGGAATGCCTGGCAATTGGCATGGCGAAGCAGGTATGACCGCACTCGATGTTGCCCTTCGGCGACCCGCTCAGCCCGTGCCGTCGGCCGTTGCACTCATCCTGAAGTCGGGTACGCCGGGCAACCAGACCCGCTGCCGCCTACCCCTGGCGCGATCAGGCAGGACATTGCCCTGGTGCGGCTTGGAGTTGGCAGGGCCGATGGAGAACAGGCCGGACCGGCCAGCGCGCGACCTTCGAGTCGTTCTTCCACGCCGGTCGGCCCGGCTTCCCCGCCGAGGAACCGGACCTGAGCCTGGTCCTGTTGAAGGCCTTACCCACGGCGGTCGCCATCCGTCTGGAGCGGCCTGCCGTCACTTTCGGCGATCGCCGAAGGCGCCGCCGCGCCGCCTTGAGGGAGCGGCACCGCGCTGCTTCGCCGCGGGACAGGCGACTGTCCCTAGACGATATGACGTCTCACGTTCGCGGGTGCCTGCGGGAAGTGGTGGGAGCGGGTACGCCGTGCCGCAGGTTGAGCACCTGCATGGCTGCTCCGGCCGCGATCACGTCGGTGCCCAGGGTGGTCAACGTGACGTCGACATCGAGCCAGTCGGCGCCCGGGAGCTGGGTGGTCACGGCTCGTTCGACGGCCCTGAGATAGAGGTCACCGTGGCACAGCAGATCCGCGCCGGCGAGGATGATGTGGCCGAGGTCGAGAGTCTGGATCAGGTTCACCACACCGGTGGCGAGAACGTCCGCGGCTGAGGCAGGGTCGGCGGCCCGTTCGTGGACGACCTCCAGGCAGCCGTGCCGGCCGCAGACACACAGCGGTCCGCCAAGCTGAATGACGGTGTGTCCGAACTCGCTGGCGTTGGTGTGGGCGCCACGGTGTGCCGTGCCGTTCAGCCACAGTCCGGCGCCGACGCCGGCTTCGACCAGGATCAGTGCCGCGTCGCGGAAGTCGGCGCCACGGCGCCAGGCTTCGGCGGTCACTCCGGCGGTGACATCCTTGTCCACGACCACGGGCAGTCCGAGCTCGGACGCGGCGAGCGCTGCCAGCGGGACATCGTGCCAGTGATGAAGGCGGTGCGCGTCGCGGATCCTGCCACCGGCCTGCTCCAGTGGTCCCATCATGCCGATGCCCAGCCCGATCAGTTCACGGCCGACATCAGCATCCGCCTTGATCCGCTCCAGTCGATGCTCGTCGATCATGCCGCTGACGCCGGGCACGAGTTGATTCAGCAACTGCCCCGGGGTGAAGTCGGCCGGCAGTGGCGTAGTGGTGGAGGCGTGGACCACGCCGGCCAGATCGGCCAGGACAAGGCGCAGCTCCCGGCGAGTGACGTGAGCGCCGATGGCCCAGCGGCGGTGGGGCACCAGCCGGTACACAGCGGCCGGTTTACCAAGGCGGGGGCGGCGCACTCCTGCCGACGCGATCACGCCTTCCTCGACCATGCGTGCCAGCACGTTGGAGACCGCCTGTGGTGTCAGGCCGGTGAGATCGGCGACCGTACCCCGTTCGATCGTCGGCATGGTCCGCGCCAGGGCAAGGACGAGTGACTCATGGTAGTCCCGCAAGAAACTCTGCTGCACGAGGACACCGTACAACTAATGCAAGAGCTTTGCGGAATAGCTTCTACTAACGCAAGAGCCTTGCTAAAGTCGCCGTCATGGCTGCCATACCCGCCCGCCGCCCTTGGCCGGCATTGCTCGCCTTGGCTCTCGGTGCGGTCGCGATCGGTCTGACCGAGTTCGTGCCGGCCGGGCTGCTGCCGCAGATTGCACGCGGAACGCTAGGTGCCGAGTACGCCGGCTCGCACTCCCGGGCAGTGGCGCACGCCGGCTGGATGATCACCGCGTATGCGCTGGGCGTGGTGGTGGGTGCACCGCTGATAGCAGCGCTCACCGCCCGGATGCCCCGCAAGCGTCTGGTGGTCGGGTTGCTGGTGCTGTTCGTGCTCGGCACTCTTGCCTCGGCACTGGCTCCGACCTTCGGGCTACTCCTGACGGCTCGGTTCGTGGCCGGCGTGCCACATGGTGCGTACTTCGGAGCGGCCGGCCTACTGGCCGCGTCGCTGCTGGGGCCAGGCAAGGAGGGACGCGGGTTCGCCGCGGTGCTCAGCGGTCTGACAGTGGCCAACATGGCTGGGGTACCGCTGATCACAGGGCTCGGACAGGCAGCGGGTTGGCGGGCCGCCTACGTCGCCATCGCCGCCGTGTTCCTGCTCGCGTTGCTGGCCGTGGCATTCACCGCCCCCGAGGTGAAGGCCGCGGGCGGGTCACCGGCCGCCGAATTGCGTGCGCTGGCCCGGCCGCAGGTGTGGCTGGTGGCTGCGACAGCCTCGATCGGGATCGCCGGCTTCTTCGCAGTGCACACCTTCATCGCGCCGATCACCACTACCCTGGCCGGACTTCCGGCCGGCGCAGTGGTGTGGGTGCTGGCTGTGGCCGGCGTGGGCATGACTGTGGGCAATGTCCTGGGCGGCTGGTACGCCGACCGAAGCCTGCACCAGGCCATACTGCTCGGCTTGACCGGGATGATCGTCGCGAGTGTTTTCGTTGCCCTGGCGGCGGGCACAGTGGCCGGGCTGTTCATCGGCGTCTTCGTGCTCGGCGCCGCCACCTTCTTCCTGGGACCGCCTCTACAGGCGCGGCTGATGGCCGTCGCCCCCGGCTCCCTGCTCATGGGAGCCGCGGTCAACCAATCAGCCATGAACCTCGCCAACAGTCTGGGTGCCACCCTGGGCGGCACTGTGATCGCGGCCGGCCTGAGCTACCGCGCCCCCGCCTGGGCCGGTGCCGCCCTCGGAGCCGTCGGCCTGGCCCTGGCGATGACCAGTTTCGCCCTCGATCGCCGTGTCACGAGGCCGAACACAGCCACGCTGGAACCTGCCACGCGCAACTGACCCTGCACTCGCAGCGCCGCAGCCCGAAGAGAAGACGTTCTCGCAGGGTGGCCGCCGTTACAGGCAGAACGGAAGCCCGACGCAGGTGTGCCGCTATCAGCCGAACGCCGCGGCGAGTCAGCCTCCGGGACGGAGCGAGCACTCGCAGCCGCAGTCCCCACTCCGTTGCGTGTGCCGCGTCGTCCCGCCGGCGGTCATCGGTAGCGAGACCGCCGAGGCGTGGGCCGCGCCCCGCCTCGACCGCGTCACCGCCCTGTACCTGACCGAGGTGGAAGGCCGAACCACCTACCGGAGACCTCTTCAGTCATCGACCACCGCCGCACCCAACATCGCAGCGTCACACACCCCTTACGAAACACGGCCTGGCTTGATCTTCAACGTCCGGTTCAGCTCACGGCGTCGAATGGGTGCATCGAAACCTGATCACTCGGTCCGGTAACTGCCGTGCACGGAAGCGGCCTTCGACTGAACAGGTGCTCCGGCCAAGGAACACACACACGCGAAACGAAGGCCAGGCGGATGAGTCTGCTGCATCACGACGCCCGGTCTGAAGCATGGACACAACTGTCATGCGTCCGGGACGAGTTCTGCTCCTGCCTGACCGCCCGTTCGAACGCGTTGTCCGAGCTGGCTGATGCGGTTGTGTGCGGCGACGAACCGGTGAGGTAGCCGACGGAGCAGTCACTGGTAGGTGAACACCGCCGCGGCCATGGTGGGCTGTACGCCGCGGTGGCCCGTGGACACGTTGATGCCGACCGGCTGTGGCGGGGCACTGGCCGAAGCGCCACTGCCACGGGTTGCCCACGGCCGGCTGGTTCCTGGCTGTCGACGTCACCTGTTGGCTGCGGCCCGACGCCCACACCTCACCGGAACGGATCCTGTGCCACACCTACGGACGGAGAAGGGACCAGCACACCCCCGTCCCGGCTGGCCCTACTCGATCGTCTGCGCGCTCGAACCGGGCCGCAGTTCGTGGACCGCGCCCTTGGACGCACTCCACCCGGCCCCCGTGATGTGTAAGGGCGCGGGACTTACTTGAGGTCCATCCTCAAGACTTCCTTGACGCGGTTTACGTGACAGAGGGCCCGGCCATGCCTTGATGCTGGTGACGGGCATTTCGCTGGTGCTGGGGTAGACACCCAGCTGCTTGCCCTCATGAACGACGCGGAAGTGAGTGTCCTCCACGACGACGTTGACGACCTTGCCCCGGTGCGGATAGCCGATGACTAGTAACTGATGGGCCACCATGACAAGACCGGTTCTGTCGACCAGCCGCTGCACCGTCAACGGTCTGGCCGGTCCACCGGGCGGGAGAGGGCCGGCGGCGGCTCGAACATCCTTGAACAGCGGAAACCGACCGGGAGGGACGGGCAGCGGCAGACGGGTGATCCGGACATCCTTGTCGTCGCGGACGCCGGATACGACGCGCCCCGCCTCGGCTTCCTCCTGGGCGACCTGCCCGTGCAGGTGCTGGCCAGGATGCGATCCGACCGCGTCCCGCGCAGGGCTGTCCCACCCCGACTGCCGCACGCCCAGGGCCGACCGCCCCGGCAGCGTCTTCGACGTCGCTTCACCGACCAGACGCTCAGATGCGCGTTCTCGGCGTCTCCCGTACGGCCGTGCGCGTGGCGCGGCCCACGGCGCGACCGACGGCGTTGCGTATCGCGAGCCCTCGGCGGGTGCGCGGGATCATCAGCGCGGCGATCAGGTTGGTGCGCCGGCGCCGCGGGTCCACCTCACGTCGGTGTTTCGCCTCGTAGACCTGGAAGGCACGGGCGTGGTCGGCGGGATGGTCCGCGAGTGCCTGGGCGAGTGTGTGTGCGCCCGCCATCGCCATACTGGATCCGTCGCCGAGCAGTGCCACGGCAGACGCCGCGTCACCGAGCAGCGCCACCCTGCCGCGAGACCAGGTGTCCACCCGCACGTTGTTGAGCGGGTCGAAGAAGGGCGCCGGATGGTTCCGATACGCGTCGACCAACTCGGGTACCCGCCAGCCCACTTCAGCGTATGCCTCGGCCACAATGCGCTTGTGGAGTGCGGTGTCATGGCGGTCGTACCCGGCTACACGCGGACCGCGGAACGTGAACATCGCGAGTGGCTTTCCTCGCGATGGATGTACGGCCAGCATCCGGCCGGGCGCGTTCAACATGACCATTTCGTGCGGGTCCTCGAGGGCGCCGGGCTCCAAGGGAACTGTCGCTCCGTACATGCCCAGGTCGTTGGTGAACCACTCCTCCGGTCCGAAGACCAGCCGACGCACCGTGGAGTGGACGCCGTCCGCACCGATCACCAGGTCGAAGCGGCGTGGCGTGGCCCGGCGGAAGGTGACGTCGACACCCGACCTGTCCTGCGCGATGGCCGTGACCGTGTCGTCGAAGAGGAACTCCGCGTCGTCGGCGGCCGTCCGGTGGAGGACCGCCGACAGGTCGGAGCGTGTCAGCTCGACGGACGGGGACCGTTCGGACGTCAGCGGGAGCCGGAGGATCCGCCGGCCACCGGGGTCGAGGAGAGAGACCGAGGTCGCGTGGGTGGCGACCTCGCGCAGCTGCGGCATGATGCCCATCTTCTCGGCGGCCGGAATCGCCGGCCCCTTGACGACTATGGCACTGCCGCCGGAGCGCAGTTCTCTGGCCAACTCAACGACCGTGGGCCGAAACCCGTGCCGGGCCAGCCAGTAGGCGAGTGCGGGGCCGGCGACGCCGGCGCCGAGGATCATGACGCGCGGAGGAGTCATGGCCACAACCTTTCAGCATAAATGAGTAAGGAAAACAAAAGAGCGGTGACATTCACCGATTCATTTTTCACGCGTGCCTCTTGGGCTTCTGGACCAGCCGATGGACGGTGCGACATGTTCGGCGATGCTGTCCAGCAGCCGAAGGTTCTCGGCTACACCGAGAAGATTGGGGATGGTGACCAAGAGAGTGTCGGCGGCGGCGACGGCTTCGTCCTTCCGCAGGTTCTCCACGATGGCGTCGGGCCCACCTATGAAACTCTTTCCGAAGCGCGATACGGCTCCGCCGAGCACGCCGACATGCTCCTGCGACCCGTATACCGCGGATGCGCCGAACAGGGCGCGGTCGCGCTCGGACACGATGGGCAGAACACTGCGCACCACCGCGACACGGGGCGTTCCTGGATGACCTGCCGCTCGCCAGCTTTCATGGAACACACTGATCTGTTCCGCCTGGAGTTCCGAGAACGGTATTCCGGTGTCCTCGGACAGCAGTGTGCTGCTCAACAGGTGGAGTCCTTGCTCGCCGGCCCACCGCGCACTCTGCCGCGTGCTTGACCCCCACCAGATCCGCTGCGGCAGGGTGTGCGATCGCGGTTCGATCGTGAGAGGCACCCTCGTGCCGGTCTCGTTCGGGTCGCTCGCCACCATGGAGGTTCCCGCGATCGCCGCCCTGAAGCGGTCCGTGTGCTCCCTCGCCATGCCTGGCGCTTTCGGCCCGTCGCCAGGAGAGGGGTGGAACCCGAAGGACTCGTATCCGCGGAGAGCGGGTTCCTGGGACCCCCTGCTCAGACCGAGTTGCAGACGGCCCCCACTGATGAGGTCCGCGGCCGCGGCCAGTTCAGCCATGATGAGCGGGTTCTCATACCGCATGTCTATGACCGCGGTGCCGATCTCGATGCGTTCTGTCCTGGCCGCTGTCGCGGCCATCAGCGCCCACGGACTGGAGAATTGTTTCTGGTAGTGGTGAACCCGGCTCCATGCGCCATCGAAACCAAGCCGCTCGACGCCGACGGCAATGTCGATTCCTTGGGTCAGGGCATCGGCCGCACTACGAGTCCCCGAGCCCGGGATGTTCTGGTAGTGGCCGAAGGAGAGAAAACCCAGGCGTTTTTGCATGTTCAACCTTTCGCTTTTTACCAGCCGATGACGACGCATTCCGGATCCGTTACATGGCACCGTCGGCGAGATCGGAGAGATACACCGTTGCGCACCGAAAGACCCGCCCTGCGCGGGGAGCGGAAAGCGCACGAAGACGTGCGGGCACGGCCCACGAAGCGCTCACGCCGGGAAACCCGACGGCGCGAGCGAAGCACGACCATCCCCTAGGTACGATTAATCTAGTACCTTAGTGAAGCACGCTCCGAGGTACGATACAAGTCGTACCCGAAGAGAGGCGGCTTCCGTGACAGACGCAGACGCAGGACGTACAGGCGCCGATGACATCGACCTGGGCGTCGTGCTTCGCGCCCTCGCCGACGAACATCGCCGAGCCGTGATCATGGAGCTTGCCGCCGATCCCAACGACAGCGAGCACGCCTGCCACTCCTTCAACCTTCCGGTCGCAAAGCAGACCCGTACCTACCACTTCCGAACGCTTGTCGACTCCGGACTCCTCTGCGAGATCAACTACGGCAACAAGAAGGGGGTCAGGTTGCGGAGAACAGATGTCGACCGCCGGCTCCCGGGCCTGCTCGACCTGCTCGCAGCAGAGTTCAACAGCTCCGTGGTTCCACCCCCAAGACCGTAGACATACGTCGCGAACTCGACACCACCGCCACTGACGCCCCACGCCTGACGCCTGACGAGACGCCTCTGGTTCACTTCTCGGGCTCTGTCGCTGATTTGCAAGTGCGGGGCGGCGGGCCTTGACCCAAGGCCAGGTAGTCAACGTTTTTGCAGGTCCCGCAAGCCAGTTGAAGGATCTCCGACGCAGAACAACGGAGCTCGTTGGTACAGGCAGTCGCCCAAGACAGCTTGCACTTGAGGAACTCCGTTGCCGTTTCGCCATGTCCTGCCGGCTCCGGTGATGGCCATCACCCGTACGGTCACAGTGGCGGCGGGCCGGTTCGCGCCCGGCCATCTGGGCGAGCTGACGGCCGTCGTGCCGTTCGAGCTCACCGACGCGGTCCTGGCGGAGACCCGCTCGGTGCAGCGACGACTACGTGATCTTCCTTCGCGGGGCGGGATCTACTGCATGCCCGCGATGCGCCTGTTCCCTGAAGTCGGCTACCGGCTGGTCCGGGACAAGCTGACGGCCGGGCTGGAAAATGCGCCCCGAGCTACGCTCACCTCCCACTTGACCTGAGTAGACCTGTCTGTCTAATGTGTTCGCGATTGAACAGACAGGTCTACTCACACTTCGGACGGGAATGGTCATGACGAATCTCTCGGTCGTCCCGGCGTCCGAACCGGCGCGCACCTCGGATGCGGCGCCCGCCGACGCCGGATCCGCTTCCGGATCCGACTCCGCTGCCATGTCCGCGCGGGGCCGGCGGCTGCCGCCGAACGTGGCGCTGTACGTACTCGCCTCGATCACCATCTCGTTCCTGGCGGCCTCCAGCGCGCCGACCCCGCTCTACGCCGTCTACCAGGCCGAATGGGGCTTCGACCCGATCACCACCACCGTGGTCTTCGGCGTCTACGCGGTGGCTGTGCTGCTCGGGCTGCTCACCATGGGCAAGCTCTCCGACCACGTCGGCAGGCGGCCGGTGCTACTGGCCGCGCTGGCGGCGCAGGCCGCCTCGATGGTCGTGTTCGCCACCGCGGACAGCGTGTCGGGCCTGGTGGTCGCCCGGATCGTCCAGGGACTGTCGACCGGCGCCGCGCTCGGCGCGATCGGGGCGGGGATGATGGACATCGACCGGCCGCGCGGCACGATCACCAACGCGGTCGTCCCCGGCATCGGCACGGCGACCGGCGCATTGGTCTCCGGCCTCGTCGTCCAGTTCCTGCCTGCCCCCACGCATCTGGTCTACCTCGGGCTGCTGGCGGTCTTCGTCCTCCAGGCCGTCGCCGTCGCGCTGATGGCAGAGACGGTGATTCGCAAGCCGGGGGCGCTGGCCAGCCTGTCGCCGGAGATCAAGCTGCCGCGCGCCGTACGCCGCCCGATGCTGGTGGCCGCGCCGGTGCTGTTCGCCGTCTGGGCGCTGGCCGGGCTGTACGGGTCGCTCGGCCCGTCCCTTGCACGGCAGTTGACCGGCTCCAGGTTCGAAGTCCTCGGCGGGCTCAGCCTGTTCGTGCTCGCCGGGGTGGCCGCCGTCTCGGTGCTGGTCCTGCGGAAGGCGGCGGCCCGGACGGTGATGCTCACCGGCATCCTCGCGCTGATCGCCGGGGTGGCCCTCACCCTCGTCTCGATCCGCGACTCCTCCCCCACCGGCTTCTTCGTCGGCACCGCCATCGCGGGCGTCGGCTTCGGCAACGGGTTCCAGGGCGGCATCCGTACGGTGATGCCGCTGGCCCGGCCGCACGAGAGTTCCGGGGTGCTGTCGCTGCTCTTCGTCGTCTCCTACCTGGGCATGGGAGTGCCCGCAGTGATCGCCGGGTTCCTCGTCGTCCACGCGGGCGGACTGACCGCCACTGCCCAGGAGTACGGCGTCGCCGTGATCGTCCTCGCGGCGTTCGCACTGCTCGGGCTGCTGCGCGGCGGCCGGGACGGGGCGGCGGTCCTGCCGGGCGAGCGGGTCGACGGCAACGCCTGAGGGGTGGCCTCCGGCCGCCGAGACTCGGCCGGAGCATAATGTAGACAGATCTGTCTGAAGGAGTGACCGTCATGGCGAGTGTCCAGAGCACTGCGAAGCCGTCGGCCCGTGAGCGACTGCTCGCCGCCGCGAACGAGCTGTTCTACGCCGAGGGCGTGCAGAGCGTCGGGATCGACCGGGTCATCGAGCACGCGGGCGTGGCCAAGGCGTCGCTGTACAACACCTTCGGCGGCAAGGAGCAACTCGTCCGGGCATACCTCGACACCCGGCACGCGGGCACCGCCGACCGGATCGCCCGGGCCGTCGCGGAGCACGACACGCCCCGTGAGCAGATGCTGGCGGTCTTCGAGTCCCAGGGGCGGCAGTTCGACCGGCCCGACTTCCGCGGCTGCGCCGTCATCCGCGCCGGCGCCGAGGCCAGCCCCGGCGGGCTGGTCCAGGAAGCCGCAGACGCCTTCCGCGGGTGGATGCGCGAACTCTTCACCCGCCTCGCCGCCGAGGCCTGCGCCGCCGACCCCGACGCCCTGGGCCACCAGCTCCAACTCCTCTACGACGGCGCCGGCATCTCCGCCCTGATGGACCACGACTCCACGGTGGCCGCGACCTCCCTCGCGGCGGCGACCGCCCTGATCGCAGCGGCGACGGGCGCATCCGCCGAGGCATGAGCGGCGCTCGGCACGCACGCGGGCCGGGACCGCGAGCATGAACCACGAGGTGCGCCAAGGCTGCTGACGTGGGGTCGGTAAAGCGGCCCAGGCCAACGCACCGGGCCACCGGCTCCGATCGGGCCCGATCCGCGGACGATGCGCCGCAGCCGCGCCCTCGTCCCATGCGCGCAGCCGATCCCTTGGAATCGATCACCTAGCGGTGGTTTGTTGACGGTGGTTCGGAGCAGTAGTAGGCCGGAGGGTGGGTGTTTCGCCGCTGCACAGGGGGCGTGATGACCAAGCGTGTGCCATGTCCGCCCGCTCCTGGGCCGCTGGAAGCTTATGCCGCCCACTTCGACGATCTGTTCGTAACGCTTGCTCAACGCAGGGGCTTTTCGCAAGTACCTCGCCGGGCTGCTGCTGCCCCAGGACTGGAACAAGACCCTGACCGCTCTGGCCGGAGTGGAGCCGGTGGCCAGAGCCCAACACCCGGCGGTCCAGCGGCTGCAGTTCTTTCTCTCCGAGTCGACTTGGGACCATAGGCACGTCAACGCAGCACCTCCGGCACGTCCACCTCGTACGGGACCGTCCACGGGTCGAAACCCTCTCGGCGGCAGGTGAGAACCAGGCGCATCGGCAGGCTTATCCACTTGTCCCGCCACCGTTCCTCCCGGTCGTTGCCGTCCCACCAGAGCGGTGAGCGCGTGCGCTCCAGCGCGAACGGCCGCCCCCTGCCTACGGCGAGAGCGAACGGGACGACCGTATGCCCGTTCCGATCCGCGCCGTCGGAGCCGGGCACGAACCGCATTGGCCCCCACACCTTGGCGGTCACCTGCTCCTCGGTCGATCCCCCAGCGAGTTGGGGCGTGTAGTCCATGTCGTCGCTCTGCGCGACCTCGATTCGGATCTCGTCGAGACGGCAAAGCGGAAGCGGGCCGACGAGCCGGACGCTGAGCGTCGCTCGGTCGCCCTCACCCACCTCGGTCCTCACGCTGAACTGCGGCAGCAGGGCGGCGTGCCAGCGGTCCCGCTCGATGCGCGCGACCGCGTCCGCGGTGGCGTTCGCACGGCCAGCCACGCGCCCCCGGTAGCGACCACGCTGAAGACGGCCGTCGACCCGGCGATGATGGAGGCCCAGGGTGTTCCCATGAGGCGGGAGCGTAGCGGGAGTTGAAGGAACCGTTTGCCGTGACTCCGGCAAGCACTTCGTTTGACGAGCCCAGGATTGCTTCGTAGGGCGCAGCGGTCGACTACTCGCCGGTGGTGCCGTCGATGGCCTCGCGGAGGAGATCCGCGTGGCCGGCGTACTCCCGTATCACGTGCTCAAGGACGAACCGCACGTCGGTGTCACCGAATTCCGGGTTCGGCACGATGCGCGCGAGGTCGACGGTCACCCTCACGAACCCTGCCGCGACTCCTCGCACGCCTTCAGGTATTCCTCGTAGACGCCCCTGGCCGACGTGGCCTCCGACTCGTCGTACCACTCACCGCTGTCAGCGGTGACATAGGTCCGATAGGGAAAGAAGCGAGGCGCCGTACCGGCCAACGTCCGCTGGAACCAAGCACGCTCGACCCCCTGCAGATGGCGCGTGAGCCCCAGCAGGGGCAACGCCGACGACCCCACAGCGCGTAGCCGCAGCCGTGCATCCGAGAGACCCTCGCATTTCCACAGGAGAGCCGCTCGGTGGTAGTCGAGATTCGAGGCGACACCTCCAACCACGGGCCCGGTACCGCACGCTCGGGCCGGACGATCTTCTGGACGACGAGGTCACTCCCGCTGGGGTCTCCCTGCTGGGCATCAATCTTGGCCGACTTGGTACGTACCAATGATCCGAGGACCGAGCAGCGTCTCCATCGGCACCTCGGGGACATGTCCGACCAAGAAGACCTCTCTCCGTATCGGAACTCATCGCTCGACGCCGCACCGAACGTGGCCAGGTGTCGCTGCGAGTCACAGACGGTCTGAACGCAACCCGGTGAATCCATGCGGGCACAGGATCGGAGAGCGCGAAATACACTCGCCTGGAGGCCGATGGGCGCCTTAGAAGGTACCCATAGTGACTTCCACCGGCCGCCAGGCGAGCACGAGCACACGTGGCGCGGATCGCTTCGGGACACCCTCGCTGGGGAGAATCTGCGGAGTATGGGCTGCGCCGGGGAGCACATGGGGAGATCGGCTGCATAGCGCGGCATGCTCCGGTAAGGCGCCGAAAGATCGACCCGCGCAGGCCAGAGACCCCCAGAGCCGTATCACCGCAGGCCAGCGCCCCCAGGTAGACAACTTCAAGGAGATCTCCTCAAGTGTCTTCGTGGCGACCAACGCCCTCACTTTCAGAAGAACTTGCGACCCGCTGCCGCAGCTCCAGGTGGCCCGAGCAGTACAAAGACGCGCCTGACACCCCATCAGAACGAGCGTCAGATGAGCGTCACGAGCGTCATTTCAGCGTCGAGATATCGCCCGTAACACCCACACCGCACATAGTGCGCACAGGCAAAGCCGCCGGTCAGGAGCCCTTAGCCACCGGTTCAAGGATGGCAACGCACTCCACGTGATGGGTCATCGGAAACACCTGCGCTGTACTGACAGCGGTCCCGATGAAAGGGAGGGTGCGATGTCGGTGTCCTCGGGCCCGGTGACAGATGGAGAAGGATCCAGCCACCGGGCCCGGGTCAGGCCGTTCCCCGTCCGGGGAGGGGTCAGGAGCGGTGCTTCACGCTGTGCACGGAGCTGGAATGACCTACCAGATGCCTGGCACGGTGAGGGTCCGTCAGACCCGCTGCCCCTGCTGCTGCCCACTGCCCTTGCGGAGACCGAGGCCGGCGCCGAGGGCGACTACGCCCATGCCGATGGAGGTCGCGATGCCCTGGGCGCCGTCGACGACGAAGGGGGCGGCGAGGGCGACGACGAGGTTGAACAGGAACAGGAACCAGAGCACCGGCCGGGACGAGAGCAGCGACTTCATGAGGTTTCCTTCTGGGATGGGGGCTGTGAACTTCCGAGATCAACGATCCCGGCGTTCGCCCGCCGCCACGAGGG
Source organism: Streptomyces sp. NPDC050535 (assembly GCF_044457665.1). Taxonomy (NCBI): domain Bacteria; kingdom Bacillati; phylum Actinomycetota; class Actinomycetes; order Kitasatosporales; family Streptomycetaceae; genus Streptomyces; species Streptomyces sp. NPDC050535. The sequence goes on along the minus strand of NZ_JBITHE010000046.1, from coordinate 1,896 downwards.
AGTGCACTCCCGGACCGTGGTGTAGCCCGCTACACCACGGTCCGGGTGCCTGCTCGCCCGCGTCCGTGTCGGCCGCCGCCTAGCGTGACGGGTATGCGAAAGACGGTGCACCAAGCGGCGCGGGCCACGGTCCAGCTGGCCATGGGCGCAGGCCTGGCCTTTGTCATATACATCTTCACCACCGTGCTGCTGGGCACGGCAATCGCCACGATCGCGGTGGTCGGTGCCTGGATGCTGCCCGAGACCGTACTGCTGGTGCGCCAGACCGCCGGGATCAAGCGGCGGATGGTGACTCGCTGGACAGGCCGGGAGATCCCGGAGGCGTATCAGCCCATCGAGGGGCGGCTGCGCGAGCGGCTGCGCACGGCGGTCCGTGACCCCGGCACGTTCACCGACCTGCGCTGGATGGTCGCCTACTACGGCTACGGCTGCCTGCTGTGCCTGGCGCTGCTGCCGCTGTGGCCGGTGGGTCTGCTCGTGGACAGCCTGCGGTACGGGCTACTGGGGCGCAAGGCCGTCGTACTCCCGCTGATCAGCCGTCTCGCGGACCTCGACGCCGCCTGGTCGACCGCCTTGCTCAAGCCCTCCCCGAAGGCACGGCTCACCGAACGCGTCGCGCGACTGACCGAGACCCGGGCAGGCGTCATCGCCGCACACCAGGCCGAACTGCGCCGTGTGGAACAGGACTTGCACGACGGTACGCAGGCGCGACTGGCGTCCCTGTCCCTGCGGATCGGCCTGGCGAAACGGACGTACGCACGTGATCCCGAGGGTGCCCTCAAACTGCTCCAGGACGCGCAGGACCAGGCGGAGGAGGCACTGACGGAGCTGCGGAACGTCGTGCGCGGCATCCATCCGCCGATCCTCACCGATCGAGGTCTCGCAGGAGCGGTACGAGCGCTGGCCGCGAGCGGCCGACCCGACGTCACCGTGCGCGTCGACGCTCTGGAGCACGGACCACGGCCCCCAGCGGCGATCGAGGCGGCTGCGTACTTCGTGGTGGCCGAGGCGCTGACGAACGCGGCCAGGCACAGCGGATCGGACCAGGCTGAGGTCCGGCTCACCCGCACACCGGGCGGGTTGGCGGTCTCCGTCCGCGACGAGGGGCGGGGCGGCGCCGGGGGCACCTCCCAGGCTTTCGGCTCCGGGCGAGAGACCTCTGGCTCGGGACTGCTGGGCATGCGGCGCCGGGTCGCCGCACTCGATGGGACGTTGCTGGTGACCAGCCCCATCGGTGGTCCGACCGTAATCGACGTGGAGTTGCCGTGCGCCTGGTGATCGCCGAGGGCAACGCCCCTGGTGGGGGAATGGCAATTCCCGCGGCTCGCCCCTGCCGGGCATGAGGTCATGACCGTCGCAGGCAGCGGGCGTGTGCCGTCCGTCCTGCTCCCCCACGCCCTGCCGACGCCGTGCTCGACGTCCGTGTGCCGACCGGTTTCCGCTGCGAGTGGCCACGGGCCGGCCTCGCGGCGTGCAAGGAGATTCCCGGGGTCGACTGGGATCACCGGAAGCCGGCGGTGCCCCGGCCCACGCACCGGACCAGGGCACCCAGGCCCCGTCACCGCCCCATCTCCGCGGCTGTGTGAGGGCACGACGGCATCCCGCCCCGCCGCTCGGCTTCGGGCCGAGCGTTCCGCCCGACGAGACCGCCGCTCACCTGCGGAGCCTGGCCGCCAGAACGAAGCACTTGCCTAAGTTAACCAATCTGTCTACAGTTGAGTGAGTTAAGCAAATCCATTCCCCGATGGAGGCTCCGCCATGTCCGACGCCCTTACCCGATCCACCGAGGCAGGGGGTTCCGCCCCGCCGAAGTCGAGCGCCGTGGTGGCCGTGCTGGCCCTTTCCGGCATCGTCGTCTCGCTGATGCAGACCCTGGTCATTCCGATCGTGCCGGAG
>NZ_JBITHE010000045.1:0-26115 GCF_044457665.1 Streptomyces sp. NPDC050535 | reverse complement strand
ACAGCCCGCCCGGATTCGACCCGACCGCCGCCGCCGACGCCTTCGGCGCCGACGACGACGTGGACGCGGGTTTCGTGGAGACCGAGCAGTACTGAGCGCGCGCCCCCTCTCCCCGAGGGGGCGTTCGACCAGGTCAGGCACCTTGTCCGGGATCAACCGGCGGTCCTGACAATCCTGGTCTCCGCGGTGCGCGTTGCGGCGGTGTCCGACGGCCGGAAGCGGTCAGGACATCGCGCGCCGCGCTAATCCATGGGGCACCCGGTGCGGTTCCCTTCTGCCCGCCGAACGCCTCGCCGAAAGCGAGGCGTTCGGCGGGCGCGGGTCATGCCGGTCGGCCCGCGAGCGCCGTTGCCGGATGAGGGAAAAGTCGATCAGCCCGTTCTTGCCGCCCGTGACCCGCGCCCGGCAGAGCAGGCCAGGACCCCTGCGGCACTTTTAGGCCCACGGCCGCCGTATCCCTTACGGGGACACGGGGACGCTGAGTTCGCCGCCACGCTGGGCGCCCCCGGGCCACCTGACCGGCTCCCTGGCCGACCACGCGAAGACGCCGGGCCCGTCCACGGACACCGTCGAACGCGTGAAGGCGGTCCGAGATCCGCCGCGCGGCCGTACGAGCACTGCGAGCCGTGGCGGCACACCGTGTGATGCCACCCGCGCACGGCCGGCGCCTCGCCGGTTCTCGATGAACTCGGCCCAGAACCGTGTTTCACGGGGAAGTGGTTCGCACAACCGGGGTGACGGCGGGGAAGATCACTCGTTTGACCGTACTAACAGATCTCCCTCGTACCCCCGAAAGGGCGAAGCGATCATGTTCGTGCGTCGGCCGACAATCCCGGACAGCGAGCCGCGCGTGCTCGATGTGGAGCGCGCGGAAGCCGCGCTCATGGAGCACTACGCGCGATTGGTTCGACTGGTCTACATCACCCTTCCCCGCAGCCTGGGCCGCCATCGGCGGGTCCTCGCCGCGCACGGCGTGGTGCAGCGGGCGCTGCCCCGTCGCAGGCTGGTCATACCGGGCCAGCGTCGAGCGATCGACGCACGGAAAGTGGCCTCGGACGAGTACGCCGCTCTGCGGGCGCGCGTACTGAGGGCAGCTATGGGCCAGGACGCACGGCCCCTGCGGCTCCCTCGGCCGTGGGGGCCGTGGGCAGGCCGCCCGGCGCTGCCCACGGTGTGGGGGCTGCGGGTCTTCCCACAGTCCGGAGGCACCGAGGAACTGGCGCTGGACCGGGCCCTCGCGGAGGCCGACTGGCCGGTGCGGGCGGCCGTCGCGCTGCTCGTGATCGAGGAACTGTCCGCCGACGAGGCGGCCCGAGTCCTGCGGGACGCCGGCGTGCCCGAGCCCGGAGAAGCCCTCCTGGACGGGCGACGGCTCGTCGCCATGGGCGGCCCTCGCACCCCGGCGGCCGGCAGCCGCACGGGGGAGGGGGACACCGCGGGGACCGGACCCCGGTCACCGGCGGCGGGCGGGGGTGAGGACGCCGGCACACCGGCCGGTGTCCTGCTCGCCCCGGAGTTCGACCCGTGCCTGCTGCACGCCAGGCCGACCGACCTGCTCCGCCGCCGGCACCGTGTGCGCTCCGCCGCGATCGTCGTGCTGCTGGCCGCCTTCGTCGGGATCACCGTGCTCTCCCTCCCGGACGGCACCGACCACCCCGCCGACAGCGTGCGCCACCGGAAGCAGTCGGACGCGACGAACGCCGCACTGCTGCGCCGTACCTCCGCCGACGCCTGGGCGGACACGGCTCGGGTCGACTTCACGGCCTGGCCCGCCCGAGGTCGGCGGGCAGGCGACCGAGCGTTGCTCGAGCGCGCCCTTCTGGCCTGGTCCGACCCGGCCTGGCAGGGGCGGCGCTCGGCGGAACCGGGCGCGGCGTCCACCGGTACCGGCAGGGCGCCGCAGCTGCTGTTCGCGGACGACGTCGACGGACGCGCGGTCGTCGTCCTCCACGACGACCTGACCACCGTGCGCTACAGCGAGCCGCTCCGCGGCGACGGCACCCCCGAGTTGCTGTCCGACCTCACCGACGGCGCCGACGTGACGACCGCCGCCGCGGTCGTGGTCTCCCGCACTCCTGAGTCCGTACGGCTTCTGCTGGCGCCGTGGATCGCCGAGGCGGGCACCCGGGACCTGCTGGCACCCGACACCCCGGCCCGTGACGTGACCCGCTCCGACAGCGGTCTCACCGGACCCCTTCCGGTGCCGTCGACGGGCGGCGACTGCCGCACCTGGCCGGTCGTGCAGCTGCGGTCCTCATCGCGCATCGTCGAGGACCACTCGTTCCTGCTCACCGACCTCGGCGGCATGTCGCCCGTGCATCTGACCTACATGCCGCCGCCGGAGCCGGGGACACGGCCGCGTCCGCCCAGGGAGGCCACCGGCCCGGATGCCCTGCGGGGCTGGGCCCGAACCGCCTGCCGTCTGGACGGACTTCGCGGACAGGGCGTACGCGCGGTGAACCACTGGGTGTTCGCCCAGCAGGATCTGCCGGAGCGGGCCGGACAGGCCACGTGGGTGTGCGCACGAGCCGACACCTGGCGCGGCCCGGGACGTGTGGAGTATCTCTTCCTCGGCCCTGGCACCGGCGCTGCCCGTCCGGCCGGTGTCCGCGAGAACACCGCCGAGTGCAGCCGTTTCGGCCAGGACGTGCTGGCCGACGTCGGCTGGCGGGCCCCGTCCGGATCCCCGTACCTGCTGGCCGCCGGAAGTAGGTCCGTTGGCCGCATCGAGGCGTCGGGCCCGCTGCGCGCGACGGTCGGCGGACGCTTTCTCGCCGTCCGTGCCCCCGAGGACATCGACGCCAAGGTCGTCGGACGCCTCCCCGAGGGCGGCGAGGTCCAGGCCCCTCGATGAGGTGAGGTGCGGCCCGCCCCGGCGCCCGTCGGTCACGAACGGGCGCCGGTTCAGCGCTCGTCGGTCAACTCGTTGTTGAGGGCGCGGAGGAAGGCCGCGATCGTCTCCAGTTGCTCGGGGGTGAACTTCTGCCGTGCGGCCTCGGTACTGCGCGCCAGCGGGCTGAAGTACTGGCGGGCGAGCGCACGGGCGCCCTTGTTGTAGGAGAGGTGAACGACCCTGCGGTCGGCACTCTCGCGCGTGCGGCTGATGTGGCCGGCGCGCTCGAGCCTGTCCAGGCATGCCGTGACGGCCCCCGAAGTGAGGTTGAGGCGCTCGCGCAGGCGGGAGGGCGTCATCGGCTCGCCGTCGTTCGCCGAGGCGTCCAGGATGGCGGCCAGCGCGTGGACGTCCGTGGTGTGCAGTTCGTGGGCCTGGGCGAACGCGTGGGCGATCCGGTTGAACTCGCTGTTCAGCGTACGCAGCAGGACAGCGTAGGCCTGGAGGTCGCTGGCGGGGCCTTCGCGGCTCTCCGAACTGTTGGGCTGCATGCGACAAGGATAATATCTCTCAATGGTTGAGATACTTTCTCCTTGAGATATATTGCTTGCTCCGCCCGCGTCCGTTGGGAAGTGAATGAACACCGTGCGCCGACCGGTCCGATGGCTGGTCCCCCTCGTTCTCGTCATCGTCTGGCTCGGCCTCGGCGGAGCGTTCGGCTCCTACGCCGGGAAGCTCGGAGAGGTGTCCACCAACGACCAGGCGGCGTTCCTGCCGCGGAACGCCGAGTCCACCAAGGTCATCGAACAGCAGGAAGCCTTCAACCAGCGGGAGACCCTGCCCGCGGTCATCGTCTGGACCGCCGATGACGGCGGTGAGGTCTCCACGGCCCAACAGGACGCCGCCACCGGAGTCCTGGAGTCGCTCGCCACCGTCGGGGGAGTCGAGAGCGAGCCATCGCCGGCGCTGCGCTCGCAGGACGGAGCCGCGCTGGAAGGCGTAGTCCCCCTGAGTCCGGACCTGGGGGAGCGGCTCGGCGAAGTGCTGGACGAACTGGAGCGGGCCGCCGGTGACGTGCCCGACACACGCGTCCAGATCGCGGGCCCCGCTGCCACTCAGGGCGATCTCGGCGACGCCTTCGCGGGCATCGACGGAATCCTGCTGGGCGTGGCTCTGGCGGCTGTTCTGCTCATCCTGCTGTTGGTCTACCGCAGTGTCCTGCTCCCCTTCACGATCATCATCAGTGCCGTGTTCGCGCTCGGCATCGCCTGCGCCATCGTCTATGTGCTCGCCGACCACGACATCGTTCGCGTGGACGGCCAGGTTCAAGGCATTCTGTCCATCCTCGTGATCGGCGCCGCCACCGACTACGCCCTGCTGCTGACAGCGCGCTTCCGCGAGGAACTCGCCCGCAGCGACGACCGGTTCCAGGCCGCCCGGGCGGCGCTGCGCGGATCCTTCGGCGCGATCACCGCCAGCGCCGCGACCGTGGCCCTGGGGCTGCTCGCCCTGTTGCTCAGTGACCTGACCAACAACCGGGCGCTCGGGCCTGTCGGGGCGATCGGCATCGTGTGTGCGCTGCTGACGACACTGACGTTCCTTCCCGCGGTGCTCGCCCTCATGGGCAAGGTGGCCTTCTGGCCCGCCAAGCCCCGTTCGGCCGACGTGGAGACGGGCGGCCACGGGATCTGGCGGCGCGTCGCCCACTGGGTGGACACGCGCCCCCGGCAACTGTGGATGGTCACGGTCGCCCTGCTCGTCGCAGGGGCGGCGTTCTTCCCCGCGCTTCAGTCGAAGGGCGTGCCCCTGGACGAACTGTTCGTCAACGACGCCCCGTCCGTCGCGGCACAGGAAACCCTCGGCAAGCACTTCCCCGGCGGATCCGGCCAGCCTGTCGTGATCATCGCCGACGCGGACCGGCGTACGGCGGTCACGCGCGCCGTGGCGGCGACGGAAGGTGTCGCCGAAGCGCAGGCCGTGACCGAGTCGGGTCGGCCTGGCGGAGCCCCACTGGTGGCGGACGGCCGGGTACGCATCGACGCCGTCCTCACCGCCGCGCCGGACACCGACACGGCCAAGGACACGGTGCGTACGCTGCGCGACCGACTGCACGCCACCGACCCGAACGCACTGGTCGGCGGCTACTCCGCCCAGCAGTACGACACCCAACGCACCGCGGAACACGACCGGAAGCTGATCATTCCGGTCGTGCTCGCGATCATCCTGGCCATCCTCATCGTCCTGCTGCGCTGCCTCCTGTTGCCCGTGCTCCTGGTCGCCACCGTGGCGCTGAACTACCTGGCGACGCTCGGTATCGCGGGACTTGTGTTCCAGCACGGCTTCGGTTTCTCCGGGACGGACGCCTCGGTGCCGCTGTACGGGTTCGTGTTCCTCGTCGCTCTCGGAGTCGACTACAACATCTTCCTCATGTCACGCGTACGCGAGGAGACTTCGCGTCTGGGTACGCGGCAGGGCATGCTGCGCGGGTTGATCGCCACCGGAGGTGTCATCACTTCCGCCGGGGTGGTACTGGCCGCCACTTTCGCGGCTCTCATCGTCATTCCCCTCGCCTTCCTCGCACAGATCGCCTTCATCGTCGCCTTCGGCGTCCTGCTCGACACCATCGTGGTGCGCTCGCTCCTGGTCCCGGCCCTGGTACGGGACATCGGGCCCGCCGTCTGGTGGCCCAGTGGACTCGTTGGGCGGCACTCGGAGTTGGAGGACGAGTCCATGGACCCGGCGAGTAAATAGGGTCAGAGACTGGCTCGGCCGTGTCTCACAGATCGCGAGGACGGAACTGGGAGCGCCGGTTCAGCTCACCCACGGCGAACCGCCTGTTCGGTGAGTTCACGGCCGGGGTGAACTCGGGCAAGGCAGAGGCTCGCCCAGGGCCCCGTGACGCCTCATTCGCGGGCGCCGTCGACGCGGCCCAGGAACCCGCGGACGTACCCGGCGATCGTGTCCAGGTCGCTTTCGAGTGCGAAGTGCCCGGCGTTGAGCAGATGGACCTCGGCGTCGGGCAGGTCGTACGTGAAGGCCCGGGCGCCGTCCGGGCCGAAGATCTCGTCGTTGGCGCCCCAGACGGCCAGCAGCGGGACCTGGCTGGTCCGGAAGTACTCATGCAACCTGGGGTACAGCTCGACGTTGCTGACGTAGTCGCGGAAGAGGCGGAGCTGGACGGCGTCGTTGCCGGGGCGCTGGATCAGGGCGTGGTCGTGCGACCAGGCGTCCGGGCTGACCAGGCTGGTGTCCGGCACGCCGTGGAGGTACTGCCAGCGGATCGCCTCGAGGCCGAGGGCCTGGCGTACGGGCGGCTCGGTGTCGGGGCCGGGACTCGCGGAGTACGCCCACAGGGGCGCCCAGAAGGAGTCGACGAACCCGGCCTCGTAGGCGTTGCCGTTCTGGGTGATGATCGCGGTGATCCGCTCCGGGTGGGCCAGGGCGAGTCGCCAGCCGACGGGGGCGCCGTAGTCCTGCACGTAGATCGAGTACCTGTGCACACCGAGGTGTTCGAGCAGGTGGTCGGTGACAGTGGCCAGGGCGTCGAAGCTGTAGTCGAACTCCTCGGTCGCCGGAGCGTCCGAGTATCCGAACCCCAGGTGGTCCGGTGCGATCACGTGGTACCGGTCGGCGAGCGCTGGGATCAGCCCGCGGAACATGTGCGAACTGGTCGGGTAGCCGTGCAGGAGCACCACGGTGGGAGCGTCCTGCGGGCCCGCTTCGCGGTAGAAGACGGTGTGGCCGTCGATCGTCGTGGTGCGGTGGTGTATCGCTGACATTACTAACCCCTTGAGGTCATGTGAGTGGTTAGCCGATGACGTCAGCGAAGCATGCGACAGCTAACCTGTCAAATGTTCCAAGGTGGTTAGATCGGAGAGCTGGGGCAGTCGGAAGGGCTTCTCGCCACCGGGCGGCGGTGGAGGCCTGGTGCCATGTTCCGCATGTGGAACACCGAGTCGTCGTAGACGTTGTGACCGTCCCCGTCGGGGCGCGGACCGCTCGCAGGCAGTCCGTGCCCCCGAGGCGGTCAGCGTTGTGAGCTGTGATCGGCCAGCTCGTCGGTGGGTTGGTGGAAGGCCGGCTGGTGTCCGTCTCCCTCCAGCTCCGACGGGTGTGGTCTGCGGAGGTGCACGGTGTCGAAGGCGCCCGCGCCGTGGTAGCTGAACCTGATGGTCGGGCTTTCGATGTAGGGGGGGTCGGCCCAGTCCACCCGGGGATCGCGAGGAGCCTCCTGACGGTATGTCAACTGTACTGATGTAAGGGGCGGTTGAGGGATGCGCGGGGCGTAGGCCGGGTACGGTGGCGAACCCCTGCGATGCCTGCCTGGCTCCGCCGCGGGTTGTTCCTGGGCGCTGCTCGTCACCACGACGGTGACGCCGACGATGATCAGCAGGAGCCCCGGCACGGTCGCGGGCTCGATGCCCTGGTCCATCAGCCACCATGCTCCGAGTGCGGCCACAGGTGTCTCAAGCAGGAGGAGAACGCTGACCGTTGTCGCTGACACCCTGCCGAGGACGAAGTTGAGTGAGCCGAGCCCCAGGATCTGAGGGAGGAGGAGCAGCCCGAGCAGCGACAGTTGGGTGGATCTGTCAAAACCGGTCAGCGAGATGTCGGCCAGCCAGCAGACGGCGAGGAGTTCCAGGCCGCAGACCAGAGACGTGAAGGTGGAGTAGAGGGGCGTACTCACGTCGGCGCGTGATTTCTCACTCAGCGCGGTGTAGCCGGCCTGGGCGATGGCTCCGGCGAGGGCGAGCAGGTCACCCAGGAGTGCTGTGCCGCCGGACCTGATGTCGAGGCCGGCGGCCGCGGCGGCTCCCACGACGGACAGGGCGAGGCCGACCTGGGTCCTGCGTGAGGTCTTGACGCCCTGGCCGGCGGCTATGAGGGCCTGCCAGACGGGCTGGGTGGCGACGAGCGCGGTGGACATGGCGACCGAGGTGAGCCGGGTACTGGTCATGAAGGCCGCGAAGTGCAGGGCGAGCGCGGTGGCGGCGAGGAAGCCGAAGACCAGGGGGCGCCACTGTTCCCGGCGCAGGATGGTCCGCTCGCCGCGTACGACCCGTACGACCTCACGGCGGCGCAGGAGCAACAGAAGGGGGCCGAGTACGGCGAAGCCCAGGCAGTTGCGCCAGAAGGCCATGGCGAGCGGCGAGGCGGTGGCGGCGGCGGTGAGCGGGGCGGTGGCCGAGATGGCGACGACGGTGACCGTCATCGCCGCAACGGACAACGGGTCGAACTTGGATTTCATGCGTGCGCACCGCCGTCGGTGGCCGGCCGGGCCACGACAGACTGCCGCGGGACGGCGGGTGCCGGAATGCCGCCGATCACGCGGGCGGTGTCGCGGCGGTCCGGGCGAACACGTGGTGCACCACCCTCCGGGAGGCGCACGGCATCGCTCGGGAGTGTGACCCTGAGAGAGGTGAGACCGCGTTTGTCGAACGTGGGGGGTAAGCCGTCAACGGTCTGTCCAGCATTGATCATTGAGTACGCAGTTCCTGTGCCGTGGGGCGGAGGGGCGGCTGAGGGCTTGGAGGGCGGAGGTGAGACCTGGCCGGTGCCGGTGTGCACCCGCCGTTCAGGCCGCCTGTGGGTGTGGGCAGCCGGAGCGGTCGGGACGGTGGAGAACGGTCGCCGCATACGGACGGGGTAGGAGTCCCATGTGGTACCCCCACAACGGGAGTTATGGCTCTACGGTTCGAAAGAAGATGTGGGTGTTACGGCGCGACCGGTCCGTCGGAGTCGCCCTGCACGGGGGCTACTTGAGGATCCGGCCCGCGAAGGCGGCGAGAATCCGGTCCATCGGCCCGCGCTGGTGCCGGCAAGCGGAGGCCGGCCTGCCATGACACGAATCGGCGCCCGATCATGGGTCGGGCGCCGAGTACGGCTGGCACGTCGCTGGCGGACCCCCGCGGTGCCCCTCTAGCGCGCCGTGGCCGCAGGGATATCGGTGTCGGACACGTGCCCTTGGACCAACTCCACATGTTCGGGGCGGCCTTCGACGTGCAGTTGGGGCATGCGGCGGTCGAGCCAGCGAGGTATCCACCAGTTGCGCCGGCCAAGGAGGTGCATGGTCGCCGGCACCAGAACCATCCGGACGAGGGTCGCGTCGAGAAGGATGGCCGAGGCCATGCCGACCCCGATGAGTTTGAGGACGATCTCGGTGCTCGGCACGAACGCGAGGAACACGGCGATCATGATGGCCGCCGCCGCTGTGATGACGCGCCCCGTACCGGCCAGACCGTCGGTGACGGCCTTCGCGTTGTCGCCGTGCCGCAGCCATGACTCCCGCACGCGGCTGAGCAGGAAGACCTCGTAGTCCATCGACAGGCCGAACAGGACTGCGAACATGAGGACGGTGACGAACGGTGGCAAGGGCGTTGGTGTGTCGATGCCGATGAGTTGTCCGGTCGCCCGCCGACTCGACGAACTCGGCGCCGAACACGCCGTCCGCGCGTTCTCCGCGCACCCCGGCTCGATCATCGACACCAACCTCAGCGGATGGGCCACCCCGGAGGCGCTGCGCGGGCTGGGACTCATCGACGACGACGGCAACCCGGTCATCGACCCCTACGCCGGCAAGAAGACCGTCCAGCAGGGTGCCTCCACGAGCGTCTGGTGCGCCGTCAGTCCCCAGTTGGACGGGAAGGGCGGCGTCTACTGCCTGGACAACAACATCGCCTCCGTCGCCGTGTCCGCAGAGAACGATCCGCGGCGGCACGGCACCACGCCGGTACCGTCCACCGGCGTATCCCCGCACGCGATCGACCCCGAAGCGGCGAACCGCCTGTGGGACCTCAGCCGTGATCTCACTGGAGTGGACCTGGTGCACTGACCGTCGTGCCGGCTCCAACTGCCCCAGGACATCAGCTCACAGCCTCTGCCGAGCCTGCTCCGGTCGTCATCGAGGATGCGGTCACCGGGACGACTGGACAGCCGCTGGTCGGTGAATGCGCAAACGACGTGCCAGCCCTGGCTGCCGCGCACACCGGGATGGCGACGGCCAACGCATCCACAGGCCGACGTCAGAGATCGCCGAAGCCGTCGGCGGCTGTGCCCGTCGAGTTAGCATGCGTGCCATGTCGGACGCATCCCCTCGCCCGGAGCCGTTCATTCCGCAGACCGAGCCCGCGGCGCTCGAAGACCTCCGCTCGCGGCTGCGCGCGACACGCTGGCCGGACGCGCCTGAGGACGCCGGGTGGTCGCTCGGGACCGACATCACCTACCTTCGTGAGCTCGTCGCCTACTGGGCGGACGGGTTCGACTGGCCGGCGCAGGAGGCGGCGCTCGCCCGGCTTCCCCGCTTCCGCGCCCGGATCGGCGGCCTCGGGATCCACTTCGTGCATGCCCCGGCTGTCGCGCCGACCGGGCCCGTCCTGCCACTGGTCCTCAGCCACGGCTGGCCGGACTCGTTCTGGCGCTACTCCAAGGTCATCCCGCTCCTCACCGACCCCGGTGCGTACGGCGCCGACCCCGCCGACGCGTTCGACGTGGTCGTTCCGGACATGCCGGGCTATGGGTACTCCGACCGCCCCACCGGCCCGCCGCTCAACTCCATTGCCGTAGCCGGACTTTGGGCCGAGCTCATGAGCGAGCTCGGCTACACGCGGTTCGGGGCGGCGGGCGGGGACATCGGCAGCCACGTGAGCCGCTACCTCGCGCTCGACCACCCCGGCCGGGTCGTGGCCGTCCACCGCATGGACGGGGGCCTGCCCGTCCACGCCGGTGACCCGGCCGATCTCACGCCCGAGGAGCGCGCCTGGTTCACGGACGTCGCGGCCTGGGGCGCGAGTGAGGGTGCCTACGCCGCCGTCCACCGAACGAAGCCCCAGACCGCGGCCGTCGGGCTCACCGACTCGCCGGCCGGACTCGCCGCGTGGATCGTCGAGAAGCTCCAGGCCTGGAGCGACTGTGACGGCGACATCGAACGGAGCTTCACGAGGGACGAGATCCTGACCAACCTCACGCTCTACTGGCTCACGGGCACGATCGGCTCGTCGATGCGCATGTACCGCGCGAACTCCGCGATCCCGCCCGAGCAGCTCAGCCGGCGCGTCGAGGTGCCCTCCGGGTTTTCCCTCTTCCCCGGCGACATCCTCCGACCGCCGCGGGCCTGGCTCGAGCGCACCGCGAATGTCGTGCGCGTGACCGAGCACGCGCGCGGCGGGCACTTCGCACCGTTCGAGGAGCCCGAGCTCTACGCCGAGGAGCTGCGCGCGTTCTTCCGCCCGTACCGGGTGGCGCCGACGGGCTGAGGACACGGCCGGAGGGTCTCTGCGCGGCGGCGCGGCGCTGTCGTTTGCCCAGGGGCGCCCGGGAGAGGTCCTCGGCACTGGACCGGAGGTTTTCGCAGCCGTACCCGCGCTGCGTCAGCCAAGCCTTTGCTGAGCCGGGAGCTTACGTACGTGCCGCCGTCCCCGTCACCGGCGAAACTCCTCGAGCGCGGCACCCGAGGCGAGGTGGGCTTCCTCCATGGTCGCCTCGGTCGGGGCCGAAGTCACCCGGCCAAGCCAGGAAACGGGCAGCTTCGCCCTGTTCGCGAACGGCGCCGATCCACGATTCCGAGGACCGCGCCCCACCGGAGGCGTCAGTCAGGAGGGTGCCCGGAGTCGTACCCACGGGCCGGTGAATTCCAGGGCGTGGACCCAGTCGCCGCCGCCGTCGAGCCCCGCACGCCGGGCCGACCGCCTACTGCGGCGGCTTTGTCGCGATCTGGATCAGGTTGCCGCAGGTGTCGTCGAAGACGGCGGTGGTGACGGGGCCCATCTCCAGGGGCTCCTGGGTGAAGCGGACGCCGAGGCCGCGCAGGCGCTCGTACTCCGCCTTCACGTCGTCGACAGCGAACTGGGCGAGTGGGATGCCGTCCTGGACGAGCGTGTCGCGGAATGGCTTGACGACCGGGTGGCCGGCGGGCTCCAGGAGGAGTTCGGTGCCTTCGGGCTCGTCGGGTGAGACGACGGTCAGCCACCGGTCCGTCTCGCCCACCGGGACGTCGTGCTTCTTCACGAAGCCGAGGATCTCGGTGTAGAAGTGCAGGGCCTTGGCCTGGTCGTCCACGAAGACGCTGGTCAGGTGGATCTTCACGGGGCGCTCTCCTCTGGTCCGGATGTGTCGGGCACGAGCCATCGCTCCGCGATCTGCCGCAGCGGGGCTGTGTTCAGGTCGTGGAACTTGTAGCGGCCCTCTCGCCTGGTCTCGACGAGCCCGGCGGCCTCCAGCACGGCGAGGTGCTGGGAGACCCCCTGGCGCGAGATGCCGAGCTGATGCTTCATGCTCAGCCGCGAGCAGATCTCGAACAGTGTCTGTCCGGACCTCTCCGTGAGCTCGTCGAGGATGGTGCGACGGGTGGGATCGGCCAAGGCTTTGAAAAGGTCGTCGGCCACGACCACACCATAGGCAACTCTTCACTTGCCTATCAAGTCCGGGTACGCCGCGTCCCGGGTCGGTCCGCGATCGGCTCTGGGTCCTGGTGTGCGGCTCTGGGCGTCAGGGTCCGTCGGTGTTGTCCGAAGCCCGTGTTCGTGCGCCCTGTGCTGATTGCCGCATCACGCGTTCCTAGCGCGTGGCGTACGCGCGGATGAATGCGTGGACTCCGTCGATCATGATCTGGCGGATCTTCTCCGGGTCGGCGTGGGCGGGGACCGGCTGACGTTCGTAGGCCAGCAGCATGGTCAGCGCACCGAAGTGGTCGGCGGCCAGGCGCGGGTTGTCCGTGTCTAGGAGCCCGGCGTCGACGAAGTGGGCGAAGCGTTCCGCCAGGTCCTCCTCCGCTGCTTCCGTCGCGAGGTCATCCTTGGTCGTCGGCGTCTGCAGGCGCTCCTGGGCGACGAGGGCGAACGCGGCGGTGTAGTCGGGGGAGCCGACGATCGACGTGCCTAGGTCGATCGCCAACGCCGTGAGTGCTGCCTCCAGTTGGGGCACCGTCGTGATCTGCGCGTCCTTGGGCAGGTGCTCGTCGAGCGCCCGGCGCATCGTGGCCAGCAGCGACTCGGACGCGGCGGAGAGGATGGCCAGGAAGAGCCGCCGCTTGTCGCCGAAGTAGTCGTACATGGTGCGCTTCGACACCTCGGCCCGGGCCGCGATGGCGTCCATGCTGACGCGGTCGACTCCTTGGCGCACGAACAGTTCACGTGCCGCGGCAAGGATCGCCGTCCGCTTCTCCGTGGACCCTTCGCGCAACGCCTTCTCCGTGCTTACAGAGCTCATCTGCACCTCCATAGCCACCCTACACTGGACGGTGTACCTACTACACTGCACGGTGTAGTGTGCCCGCCATGACCTCAACAGCTACGGCCGTGCACGTCGCGACGCCAGTGACCGATCGCCGGTTGAACCTCATCAGCCTCGTACTCGCCCTCGGAGCGTTCATCACGCTCCTGGACACGACCATCGTCAACATCGCCCTCGATCACCTGCGTGAGGTCTTCGACGCCTCGGTCGGCCAGACACAATGGGTCGCGACGGGCTATCTGCTGGCCTTCGTATCGGTGATCCCGGTGAGCGGGTGGCTCTCCGAACGGTTCGGCGCGCGCAACGCCTGGATGTTCGCCGTGAGCGCCTTCCTGGTCGGCTCGCTCCTGTGCGGCCTCGCGGGCTCGCTGCCCGCGCTCATCGTCTTCCGGGTGATCCAGGGCATCGGCGGCGGCATGGTGATGCCGATCACGCTCTCCATCATCACGCGGGCAGCCGGCCCGGCACGTATCCACAGGGCCACCGCCGCGGTCGCGCTTCCCGGTCTGCTCGGCCCGATCCTCGGATCAGTGCTCGGCGGCGCCATCGTTCAGTCGCTGAGCTGGCACTGGATGTTCTATGTGAACGTGCCGGTCTGCCTCGCCGCGCTCGTACTCGGCCGGATCCTGCTGCCGGCGACCACCGGAGAGCGTGGCAATCGACTCGACGTCCTCGGCTTCCTTCTTCTCACGCCCGGCGTCGTCGCCATCGCCTACGGCATCAGCGAGATATCCGGAAAAGACGGCTTCGCCTCCGCCGGTGCCTGGCTCCCGCTCGCCATCGGAACCGTGCTGCTCGCCGCCTTCGCGGTCCACTCGCTGCGGGCCCGGCGTCCCGCCCTCATCGACGTGCGCATGTTCGCACGGCGCAGCTTCGGGCTGGGAAGCGTCATCACGTTCGCGAGCGGTTTCACGACCTACGCGCTGTCGTTCCTGCTTCCCCTCTTCTACCAGCAGGTTCGCGGCGAGACGGTGCTGCACACGGGGCTGCTGCTCATTCCGCAGGGACTCGGCACGATGTTCTTCGTCGTGGTCCTGCGCAACTTCACGGCACGGTTCGACGGACGTTTCGTCATATCCGCCGGCGTCGTGCTGACCATGGTCGGGACCGTGCCCTTCGCCCTCGCGGACACACACGGCGGCACGATCCTGCTGCTGGCCGGGCAGTTCGCCCAGGGGCTCGGTTTCGCCGCCACCACCTTCCCGGTGATGACCCTCGCCCTCTCGAACCTGAGCCACGACGAAACTCCCCGTGGCAGTGCGGCGTTCAGTGTCGTACAGCGCGTCGGTGCGCCCTTCGGCGTCGCGGTCATCGCCGTGATCCTCCAGAACCTGCTCCACGGTGGGACCACGGCGGCAGACGAACTCTCGGCGTTCTCCGGGACGTTCTGGTGGACCGTCGGCCTCAGCGCCATCCCGCTTCTCCTCGCCGTCTTCGTTCCGTCAGAGAAGCGAACCGAGCCCGCGGAGACCGCCGTCCAGGCGCGGTAGACGGGCACTCGGCCCCATCCGCGCCGACCGAGCCCACAGCTGGCCTCATGCCCCCGTCGCTGGTCAGGCACTCCTGCCCGTGCCCCGCCGACTCGTAACTGAGTGGAGACCCCCATGCCCCAAGCTCCCGCCGTCATCGGCAACCTCGTCGAATCCGCCCTGGGGCGGCCGGCCCACGTGCTCGACGTTCGGGAACTCGCCCCCGGGTTCATCGAATTGGAGCTGTGCGCCGCCGCGCCGCCCGGCGGCTGGCACCCCGGCCACGAGATCCAGTTCCGCGTCGCTCCCACCTTGGGACGCCGGTACACGGTGCGGACAGTGGGTGGCCCTGACTCCGAGTACATCGGCATCCTCGCCGCCACCGACGCCGCAGGTCCCGGCACGGCGTGGATCCGCCGTCTGCGGGCCGGCAGCCGAATGACGTTGCTGGCCGGCCGGCACCGGCCGCTGCGTGCCGGCGGAACCCGCCGCCTCTACGTCGGCGACGGCTGCGCCCTCGGCACCCTCGACGCCTGTGCCCAGGGCGCGGACGCACCCATCGTGGCCGTCGAGGTGCCGGCGGATGCCGTCGCGGCCCTCGCCGACCGCTGGCCCCGGTACCGCTTCCTGCCGGCACGGGAAGCGCCGGGCGACGCACTGCAGTCCTGGCTCGAACGTGCCCTCGGCGGCGCCGAGTTCGCGGATCTCGACGGCGCTCTGCTGCTGGGCCACGCGCAGTCCGTCCAGCGCCAGCGGCGTGCGCTCACCGACAACGGGCACTTGACGCGCCGCGCCATCACCACGAAGCCGTACTGGGCCACCGGCAAGGAGGGGCTCTAGCGGGAGTTGACACGAGAACGACAGCGGTCGCCCGGCCCTGAGCTCAGAGCGCGCAGGCGACGTGTGGTGACAGGGTCGTAGACCAGCGCCGCCGCATCGATGCGCTCGGCTTCTTGGGGGCGCTCCGGCGCGAACAGGACCTTGCCGTAGGAACCTTCTTGGCCCGTCATGGCTGGCTGTCCAGCCTCGGTTCCTCTGTAGCTCGCCCGTCGGTCCGTGCCATGAAAGCTCCTTGGTTCAGCCCCTTGAGGGTGGCCCTGCGTGCCTGTTCTTCGAAGCCCTGGCAGGTCTAAGCTCTGCGGATGACCTTGGAATGGGAACAGGTAATCGTTCACTCGGTGGATCCGACGGCCCTGGGACAGTGGTGGGCCGAGGCTCTTGGTTGGGTGGTGGTCCACTCCTCCGACGACGAGTTCGAGATCCGCCCGGAGCCGGATCGCCTGCCGGGATTGGACTTCGTACGTCTTGATGAGAGCAAGAAGGTCAAGAGCCGACTGCATCTCGACTTCAGGCCTGATGATCAGGACGCCGAGGTGGCTCGTCTGGTGGCTCACGGCGCACAGCGTGTTGACATCGGCCAGGGTGACCAATCGTGGGTTGTCCTGGCGGACCCCGAAGGCAACGAGTTCTGCGTCCTCGGCCAGCGACGCCAGTAACACTCACGCCTCGCCGGAGCCGCGCGCATCCCTGGGCTCGGACTGATCGGTGAGCGACGTCCAGCGTCGGCGACTTCCTGAATCCCGCACAGCCTCGCAGGTTGCCGGCCGAACTCTCGGGCTGCCGGCAGCCCGGTGCAGGGGTGTGCGTCGCCAGAGGTCAGGCGAGGCCGGGGAGCGGGCGCCGGGCGACGTCGTGGGCGTCGCCCGGCGGGACGCCCAGCATGCGCAGGACCATCTCGGCCAGGTTCGCCGCAGCCTCGTCGCCGTCCAGGTCGGGGCGGGCGAATCGCAGCTCCACCAGGGACAGCAGGGTTCCGCCCAGCGCGGACAGGGCGACCGTCGGGTCGAGGGCGGAGAAGCGGCCGGAGGCGATGCCGACCTGGAGGTCGCGAAGCCCCCGGGTGGCCAGGCCCTTGTCTGAGTGGATGTATGCGAGGCCGCGGCGGCGCAGGACCTGCATCAGCTCCGGGTGGGACGTGGTCAGTCGCGCGCTGAGCCGGAAGCCGGCCGCGACGAGCTCCGCCGGGTCGTCGATCCCGGCGAGACGCTCGTCGAAGGTCTGGCCGATCTCCTCCAGGGCGTCCACCACCGCCGCGTCGAACAGCTCCGCCTTGGACTGGAAATGGTTGTAGAAGGAGCCGAAGCCGACGTCCGCGCGCTCGGCGATCGCCTGGATACTCGCGCTGGTGTCCCCGGTTTCGGCGAGGATCTGCCGGGCCGCGCGGACGAGCGCCCCGCGGGTCTCGGCGCGACGCCGCTCGAACCGGTTGCTGGGCAGGGCTGACGTAGACATGCGCCGATTCTAACCGTCGGGGCGATGACGACCACAGTCCTGATCAATTCATCATTTCCTGTCGCGAACACCTTGACGACAGAACTGTCATACTTGATGATTTCCTCATTACGACAATGTCGTTCGGAGGGCACCATGTCTGAAACCCGGGCCAACGGGGCCGACGTCAAGACGGCCCACCAGGACCTCCACAGCGAGCTGGGTGCCCTGCGCGGCGAGCATCCGGGCAGATCCCGGAATCCCGTGATCAAGGTGCCGGACCTGGCCTGGCTGGAGTTCGAGAAGCGAGACCTCGACCGGGCCGAGGTCTTCGCCCGTGACTTCGGCTTCCAGGTCGCCGCACGCACCGAGAGCGAGCTGTGGTTGCGCGGAACGCTCGCCGGATCCCCCTGCATGGTGATCCGGCGCGGGCGTACGTCCCGTTTCATCGGCCCGGCGTTCCGCGCGGCTGAACAGGCCGACCTGGACCGGCTGGCCCGAGCCACCGGCACCGACGTGCGCGCCGCGGACGTCCCCGGGGGCGGCAAGATGGTCGGCCTGCTCGACCCGTCCGGTTTCCCGGTGCGGGTCGTGCACTGCGCCGAACAGCTCCCCGAGCTGCCGGAACAGCAGCCGTTGCTGCTCAACTTCGGCACGGAACACCGTCGTACGAACGCAGCCCAGCGCCCGCCGCGGGAGCCGTCCCGGATCCAGCGGCTGGGCCATGTGGTCCTGGAGACACGGGTGTTCGGCCGGGCTCTGGACTGGTATCTGGACACGCTCGGCATGATCGTGTCCGACTTCCTGTTCCTGGACGGGCAGCGTGGGCACGGTCCGTCCATGGCGTTCATCCGATGCGACCAGGGCAGCCTGGCTGTCGACCACCACACCCTGGCGATGCACCTGGGACCGGGTAACGGCTATGTGCACTCCGCCTACCAGGTGACGGACCTCGACTCCATCGCGGCCGGCGGCGAGTACCTGAACGAGCGCGGCTACAAGCGCAGTTGGGGTATCGGGCGGCACATCCAGGGCAGCCAGCTCTTCGACTACTGGCGTGACCCCGACCGCTTGATGCTGGAGCACTTCGCCGACGGCGACCTGTTCTCCTGCGACCTCGAGCCCGGCTGGGCCCCCATGTCGACGAGCGGACTGGCCCAGTGGGGGCCGCCCGCCACCCGGGACTTCCTCGGCGCGAGCCCTTCGCCGCAGCGGGTCCGCGATGTCATCGGCGCCCTGCGTGGCGACAACGAGATGGACCCGGCGCGCCTGATGGGTCTGCTCAAGGCCGCCAACTCCTGACCCTCACCCCTCTGATCTGATGAAGGCAACGACATGAGTACCAACGTCCTGCGCACCGCCGACGATTGGTGGGTCGTCATAGGCGACCGTGCTGTCCTCGTCGACACCAAGGCCGTGACCACAGCCGAGCTGATCGCCGACAAGGCCGCTGTTCGAGAGGCAGCCCTCTCGGGCAAAGCGGCCACGCCGGTCACCGACCTGGTGGCGCTCGCCCCGGTGACAACGCCTTGCCGGGTGGTCGCCCAGATGGTCAACTACCGCAGTCACGCCCGCGATTCGGGCTACACCGGTGACATACCTCCCACATTCTTCCGCAAATCGTCCGGATCGGTCAGCGGCCCAGGCGAGAGCATTGTCCGGCCGGCGAACGTGAAGTTCCTCGACTACGAGATCGAACTCGGCCTCGTCATGGGCGCCCCGCTGCCGGTGGGCACCGTGGTCGAGGAGCGGGATCTGCCGTCGTACGTCGCCGGGCTCGTGATCACCAACGACATCAGCGCGCGTGACGTACAACTGACGAAGACGCAGTTCTACGAGAGCAAGTCGTACCCGACGTTCACGCCGACCGGCCCCTACCTGACGCTGCTGGAGCGGGACGACTTCGCCCATCTCCTCGACCTGCGGCTGAAGTTGTCGGTGAATGGTGCACTGCGTCAGGACAGCACCCTCAGCGACATGATCGTCCGGCCGGCGCAGGCCCTCACCCTCCTCGCCCGGTTCCAGACCCTGGACCCCGGCGACCTGCTGCTCACCGGCACCCCCGGCGGCACCGCCCTCAAAGCGCCGCCCAAGCCCCTCGAGAAGATCGGCGCCCTCCTGCCACCCGCCATGAAATGGAAAGCGTTCTTCAAGAGCCAGGCCAGGAACCCGAAATACCTGCGCTCCGGTGACGTGATCACGGCGACGATCACCACCCCCGACGGCCGGATCGACCTCGGCGAGCAGCACACGCCCGTCACCCACACCGCGCAGGACAGGCAATGAGCCCCACGTGAGCGCCGAACCCGACCCACCACGCACCCCCGTCAGCGTCATCGGCGGCGGACCAACCGGCCTCACCGCCGCCCGGGCACCCGTCCCGCACACCACACGCAGCCTCCACCCGTCCCCACGAACCGTCGAGAAAAGCCCGTTGAGGAGCGCCGCACGATGACCAGGCCGTACCCGGACGCCTTCACGACGCCTGATCCGCAGACCGTCGCAGGCAGCCGCATCATGGACTTCGCCCGTCATGTCGGCCTGGACGGCACCGACTACGCCGCCCTGCATCGCTGGTCGGTGACCGACCTGGAAGGGTTCTGGGGCGCGGTGTGGGAGTACTTCGACGTCGACGCGGACACTCCGTACGAGAAGGTGCTCGCGGAGGAAAGGATGCCGGGCGCCCGCTGGTTCACCGGGGCCACTCTCAACTACGCACACCACGCCCTGCGCGGCCTCGCCTCCGACGAACCCGCGATCATCGCTCTGGACGAGACCGGTGCCGGCTACGAGGTGTCCGGGGAGCGACTGCGCGGACAGGTCGCCTCCGTCGCGGCGACGTTGCGCGAACTGGGAGTGGGGCAGGGCGACCGTGTGGTCGGCTACCTGCCCAACACACCGCACGCGATCGTCGCGTTCCTCGCCACCGCCTCCCTGGGCGCCGTGTGGTCGGTGTGCGGACAGGACTACGCGCCCCAGGCGGCGGCCGACCGGTTCGGACAGCTCGAACCCACCGTCCTGATCGCCGCCGACGGCTACCTCTTCAACGGCACCGCCCACGACCGCCGCGAGGCCGCCCTCGACCTGGCCCGCGCGCTGCCCACCCTGAAAGCCATGGTGCTCGTGGACCACGTGGGTCTGCCGGGGCTCTCATCGAACTGCCCGTCGCCGGCGGTCTCGTGGGAAGACGCGTCGACTCGCACCGAGCAACTCACCTGCACCCCCGTGCCGTTCGACCACCCCCTCTGGGTCGTCTTCTCCTCCGGCACCACCGGCCTGCCCAAGGGCATCGTCCACGGCCACGGCGGCGTCCTCCTCGAGCACCTCAAGGCCCTCGGCCTCCAGTCGGATCTGGGCCCCGGCGACCGGCTGCTCTGGTACACCACCACCCACTGGATGATGTGGAACCTGGTCGTCTCGACCCTGCTGACCGGCGCCACGGCCTGTACGTACGACGGCAGCCCGGCGCCGCTCACCAGGCCGGACATCCTCTGGGAGCTGGCGGCGCGCCACCGCGTCACCCTCTTCGGCACCAGCCCCCAATACCTTCTGGGCATGGACAAGTTCGGCATCGACCCGTCCGTGCACGACCTGTCGGCGATCCGTGCGATCGGCTGCACCGGCTCCGCGCTGCCCGCCTCCGCCTACCCGTGGATCCGTGAGCACGTGGGCGACCGCGTCCAGCTCGCCTCGACCAGTGGCGGCACGGACGTCGTGTCCGGGTTCGCGGGCGGAGTGCCCGTCGTCCCCGTCTGGGCCGGCGAACTGTCCGCGCCCCACCTGGGCGTGGCCCTCGCAGCGTTCGACGCCGAGGGCCTACCGGTCACCGACAGGGTCGGCGAGTTGGTCGTCACCCGGCCGATGCCGTCGATGCCGCTGTACTTCTGGAACGATCCCGACGGCAGCCGCTACCACGCCGCCTACTTCTCGACGTACGCCGGGGTATGGCGGCACGGCGACTGGATCACGGTCACGGGGCATGGCTCGGTGATCGTCCACGGTCGTTCGGATTCCACCCTGAACCGCAACGGCGTACGGCTCGGCAGTGCTGACATCCACGACGTCGTCGAACGGCTTCCGGAGATCATCGAGGCGCTGGTGATCGGCGCGGAGGAGCCGGGCGGCGGCTACTGGATGCCGCTCTTCGTGGTCCTCGCGGCCGGGGTGACCCTGGACGACGCCCTGCGCGAGAGGATCCGCGAAGCCATCCGCGCCGGAGCCTCCCCGCGCCACGTCCCCGACGAGATCCTCGAAGTCCCGGCCGTCCCGCACACCCGTACGGGCAAGAAGCTCGAAGTCCCGGTCAAGCGGCTGCTCCAGGGAGCCCCGGTGGAGCAGGTCGTCAACCCGGCCGCCGTCGACGAGCCCGACCTCATCGAGTACTACGCACGCCTGGGTGCCGAACACCGGGACCGGTCCGCATGACAACTGCGCAGATCGCCCTCAACCGACTGTGCGCGGTTGAGGGCTCGGTGACGTCATTCTCAGACGTTTGACCTTGTCGACCAGGGGCCTGCCCGGCGGATCACGCCGGGCAGGCCCCTGGTCCTGAGGAGGGCTCAGCGCTTGAGCGTGAAGGTGAAGTCGCCGGAGAGCCTGCCGCTCAGCCGGACCGCCGAAACGAGTCTCCCCTCCGTGAGCAGTCTCTCGACCTCGGCCCGCGAAAGACGGCAGCCTTCAGCGATCAGACGCACCGGCCGGACGGGGATCTGTGCCGCAAAGCGGACCGAGACGTCGAGCACCTCTCGGTCCAGGTGATCCGATCCGCCGGTGTCGAGGCGCCAGGCGTTGTCCCAGTCGAGGCCGATGCGATTACGGCGCCGCACGAGGGGATCCTGGAGCAACTCGGCCGCCAGAGCGAGGTCGTTGTCATGCAGCCGGTCCAGCAGCTCGGGTCGTACGGAGCGCACGTTCATCCGCTCCAGGACCGTGAGCTTCGCCGTTTCCCCGCATGAGGTACACAGCGCGAGGAGCCAGGCGTCGATGAGCTTGTGGTGTGCGTTGACGCGAAATTTTCCGTTTGCCCGGAAGCGCTCGGACGCGCACGCGTGACAACGGCGGAGGACGAGCGGCAGGCAGGTGGGCGTGACCACCCAGTTTTCGAGCACAGAAGTACACCGGTTTCAGTGAGAAGTCCGCAGCAAAAAGCAGCGCGGCGCACATGTGCGACGCGCGACAAATCAGCACTCGGGAGGTCTCACAGGGTGTACAACGGCGGGTCCTTGACTGGACGACTTGGTTCGGCAGCACGGTAGTGGCGCACAGCGACGCTGTTCCACTGGTTTTCGAGCGCCTCACCGACAGGTTCTGTCCGGCGGATCATGGATGAAGCCGGAGCCGGATCGCGGCGCCGGTGACGATGGGGTTCGCGTGCGGTGCGGTTATCGCCCGGCATTCCCCGACAGGGCGAATGCGGTCTGTTCGACGGGCACGCGGGTGGTGCACAGAAACGGTGCCCAGACGGCGGAGTCGAGGAAGGTCCGGCCGCCCGTCGGGACAACGTCCAGCACGACGCGGTCGGGGCGCAACAAGACAGCGTCCGCGCGGCCCCGTCGCAGCCAAGCGGCGAGGGTGCCATCGTCGCGGAGTTCGGCTACGGGGATCGCCCGGACGCCGAGCCCGTGGGCGAGCGCGTTCAGCGAGGGCGAGGGGTCGGCGGCGGTCAGGATGGTGAAGGTGTCGCCGAGCGCCTCGTCGAGACGGGTCCGCCGTCCGTCGGCGTCGATCCACGGTTGCGGGCAGTGGGATCCCACGAGGCGGCCACCCCGGCGGGTGCGGCGCCCCATGAGAGGCCCGTTGGCCAGCGCCGGGCTGAGGTCACGGCCGACCGCCTCGGTCAGGCCGGGTACACGGCAGGCTACGGCCAGGATTCTGCGGCGCAGCGCGGCGGCGCCGTCCTGACCGCCCGTCATAGCCCACCCCATGGCGACCGCGAGTCGGATCACATGCCGTGCGTGCGGCTTGCGCTCACTCTCGTAGGTGTCCAGCAGCCTTTCGTCGCCGCCCTGTTGGAGGGCGCGGGCGAGCTTCCAGGTGAGGTTGTAGGCGTCGCGCAGTCCCGAGCACAACCCCTGACCGATGAACGGCGGAGTGAGGTGGGCCGCGTCGCCGAGGAGAAAGACCCGTCCGCTTCGCCACCGGTCGGCGATACGGGCCCGAAAGGTGTATGCCGTCTCGCGGACAACCTCGAAGTCCCCGTCGTACGAGGGCGGCAGCCACGGAGCGACCAACTCGCGGACCGGCTCCTGCCCGTCCCGCAGCCGGAACTCCCAACGGTAGCGGTCCTCACTGATGCGCATGAAGGTGGCCGGCCGGTCCGGGTCGCAGACCTGGTCGACGCCCTCCCAGCAGCGGACGTCGGCTGTCGTCCGCACGTCGATGACGCTCCAGCGTTCGTCGAAGCGCAGGTCCTCCCATACGGCACCGATGGCCTCGCGGGTGAGGCTGTTCGCGCCGTCGCAGCCGAGGACCGCGTCGGCCCACAGGTGATGCTCCCCGTCGTCGTCGCGGTACGTCACGCGCACCGGGCCCTCGGTGCCCGGCTCGATGCCGGTGACCTCCACCCCACCCCGTAGTTCGCACTCCGGGTGCCGGGCCAGGGCGTCGCGCAGCAGTCGTTCGAGGGCGGGCTGCTCGAACATGCTGGTCTGCGGGTAGCCGTGCAGGCCCTGCTCAACGCGGCGGAACTCGGCCATCACCCGGTGCCGGGCGTCGAGCAGCCGCAGTCCGTTGCCAGGGCGGGCCATCGAGGCGAACCCCTCGCCGACGCCCGCTGCCTGGAGGATCCTGCGCCCCTCGTCGTCCACGACAAGGGCGCGGGGAAGCGGATAGACGTCATGGTGGCGTTCCAGGACGATGCTGGGGATTGCGTGCTGGGCGAGGAGGAGGGCGGCGGTGAGGCCGGTTGGTCCGGCGCCGATGATGGCGACGGGAATGTGTGACGGGTTGGGGTCGGCATTCATGGGCGCCTCATTTCGTGTCCTGCGTGGTGTGTGTGACGGGCGCGTGCTGCTGGTCGAGGTCGGTCCGGCTGTCCGAGGTCGTGATCTTGGGCTTGGCTTTGAGGGCGGTGCTGCCGGGGGTGCCCGTGAGCAGGTCGCCGGGTCCAGGGTCTGGAAGCGGGCGAGGACGGTGAGGGCCCTGCGCGGCCCGACGATCATGTCGGTGAGGGTGCGTCCTGGAGCAGCTCGCCATTGACCGACAACGTCAGCCGTAGAGGGGGAGCGTCGCGAGAGCGGCTCCGCCCATACACGTTCTACACATGGAGTCCTCCTAGCGACGTTGCCTTGATGATGAAACTATCAGATCTGGCGATTCGATCGTCAAGAGGGTGGTGGTGTGACGCGGGTTCGACCCCGAGGCTCCGGTCGGCGTGCAGGCGCCCGGCGTGTTTTCTTGATTCTTTTTCGCTTCGATCTTGAGCGCCTTCTTGGTGGTGATCAAGCTCGCGCCTGGTTGAGCCCGCACTGAATCCAGTGGTACCGGAAGCCTCTTGTGCAGTTTCGTGAAGGGGTTGTAAAGAACCGGTCGTCCGGTACATAGTTTTGGCGTTCGCGCCGGTGCGCGGTGATCAATTCAGCCAGTGTGAATATTTCCATTCCGGGGGTGGGCGTGGTGGGTGGGGCTCAGGTAGTGGTGGTGGGTGGGGGGCCGGTGGGGTTGGTGGTCGCGTGCGAGTTGGCGGGATTTGGGGTTGATGTGGTGGTTGTGGAGGCGGAGGAGGGTGCGTCCGCGTGGCCGAAGGCGACGACGGTGCATGCGCGGACTGTGCAGTGTCTGGTGAGGCGTGGCTATTTGGGTGATTTGACGGACGGGAATTCGTCTGCGGCAGGTGCGGGCGGGGTTGCCGTGTCGGTGGGTTTTCATTTTGCGGGAATTCCGGGGTTGCTCATTTCGGGTCCGGCGGGGGAGCCGGGGCCGGTATTGAAGTGTGAGCAGGGGGAGTTGGTAGGTAGTTTCGAGAAACGGGCGCGTGCTTTGGGCGTGACGGTTTTGCGAGGCCATCGGGCCGTGCGGGTGCGTCAGGACGGGGAGAGGGTGCGCGTGGAGGTGGACGCGCCGGGTGGCCGCGTGGATTTGTCGGCGGAGTTCGTGGTGGGGGCCGACGGTGCGCGGAGCGGGGTGCGGGACGCGGCGGGATTTGGATCGCGGACGTATCCGGCGACGGTTTCCGCGTTGGCGGGTGATGTGCGATTGGAGGAGGAGGGGGCGTTGGTGGCGGGATGGCACCGCACGCCGCGCGGCTGGATCGTGGTGAAGGACCTGGGCGAGCGTCGGGTGCGTCTGCGGACGTTGAACTGCGCGGGCGCGTACGAAGGACGTCATCAGCCGCCCACTTTGGGGGAGTTGTGTGACGAGGTGTCCTGGATCGCCGGGCGGGACATCGCGATGGGGGAGCCGCGCTGGCTGAGCAGGTTCAGCGACTTCTGCCGGCTCGTGGAGTCCTATCGGAAGGGGCGGATCCTACTGGCGGGAGATGCGGCGCATGTGCATTTCCCGATCGGTGGCCAGGGGTTGAGTACGGGTCTGCTGGATGCGATGAATCTGGGCTGGAAACTGGCGTTGACGGTGCGAGGTGAGGCCGGCAGAGGGCTGCTGGACTCGTACGACCGGGAGCGGCGGCCGGCCGCACAGCGGGTCATCGACCACACGAGGGCTCAACTTGCGCTGATGCGGCCGGATGCCGGGCTGGATCCGCTGCGCGCTCTGTTCCGTGAGCTGATGGCGGGCTCGTCCGCGGAGAGCGGCGTTCTGGCGTCGATGGTCAGTGCCCAGGACACGGTGGTGCCTCCGCGGCGGCCGGAATCCTCGCCGTGGGAGGGGCGATTCCTGGAGAACGTCGCGTTGACCACCGCGGAGGGCCCTACAGATGTGATCGGCCTGCTGAGCAAAGGGCTCCCCCTGCTTCTGCTCTTCGGCGAGAGAGCCGACGATTTCGAGGAAGAGGCGCGGGCGTGGGCCGGGCTGTTGCGGGTGGTGCGTGCCGAACCGGTACCGGGACTGCCGTGCGAGGCGCTGTTGGTGCGGCCTGACGGCTACGTCGGCTGGGCGGCAGGGGGCGGCGACCTGACCCCTGCTCTACAGGCGTACTTCGGTGAGGGCGGGGGAGTGGCGGCGCTGGGCGCGGGGTGTGCTCTTCCGGGCGTGGTCAGCTGAGGACGGCCGCCCGCTGCGTTGTGGCTGCGGCTGTGGCTGCGGCTGTGGCCGTGTGCTGTGCGTCGAGTTGGTGGTGGAGTTGGGCTCCGCGTTGGGGGGTGTTGTTGAGGGTGGCGAGGATGGGGGGTGTGGTGATGCTGGGGAGGGTGTGTTGGAGGA
>NZ_JBITHE010000044.1:23521-31062 GCF_044457665.1 Streptomyces sp. NPDC050535 | reverse complement strand
AGGGGGGACCCTGTGGGAGAGTAGGACGCCGCCGAACTATTTTTGGAGAAAACCCCTGTACCGGGAAACGGTACGGGGGTTTTCTGCGTTTAAGGTCGCTTCGTTTTAGTGTTGCAGCATGCGCTACGAATTGATCATCTTCGATAACGACGGCGTCCTCGTGGACAGCGAGCCGATCTCCAATTCACTCCTGGCCGCGTATCTCACCGAGCTCGGGCATCCCACCTCCTACGAGGAGTCCCTGCGCGACTACATGGGCGCCGCCATGCACCGCGTACACGACCTGGTGGAGGAGCGGACCGGGCAGCGGTTGCCGGCGGACTTCGATGAGGTCTTCCATGCCCGGGTCTTCGCCGCGTTCGAGCGGGAGTTGGAGCCGGTTCCGGGTGCCGAGCAGGTGCTGGAAAAGCTGGCCGCGGACGGGTTGCCGTACTGCGTGGCCTCCTCCGGGAGCCATGAGCGGATTCGGGTGGGGCATCGGAAGACGGGGCTCGACCGGTGGTTCGACCAGGGGCGGGTCTTCAGTTCGCAGGACGTGGGGCGGGGGAAGCCGGCGCCGGATCTGTTCCTGTACGCGGCCGAGCGGATGGGCGTAGCGCCGGAGAAGTGTGCCGTGGTGGAGGACAGTCCGCTCGGAGTGCGGGCGGCAGTGGCGGCCGGGATGGATGTGTACGGGTTCACGGCCATGACCCCTGCCGACAGGCTCGCGGGGGCCACTCGGCTCTTCTCCGGCATGGACGAGCTGGCTGACCTGCTTGTATGACCGGATGTGGGCGCGAGTCGTGCTGGAGTACGCGGTGCTCCAGCAGGTGTAGGCCGTGCTGAACCGGAGAGTTGAGCGAAATTCATCTTCGGCTGGATCTACCCACGGGTAGACCGGGGCTCTACGCTCGCCGCCATGACAGATGTGCTGCGGCGCGGTAGGGCCTCGCTGGCGTTCAGTTTCTTCGCCCAGGGCGTCGCCTTCGCGCTGCTCGTGACGCGCATTCCCGCGATCCAGGACCGCTACGGGATCTCGGACGCGCTGCTGCCCGCGTTCCTCGCCGCGGTGCCGGTTCTCGCCGGCGTCGGGAGCGTGGCCACCGAGCAGTTGGTCAAGCGAATACCGCCCAGTCGGGTGCTGAGGTGGTCGCAGCCCGTCGTGCTCCTTGCGCTGCTCGGTGTCGGGTCCGGTGACCATGTGGCCGAAGTGGCGGTCGCGCTCGGCGCTTTCGGGCTCGCGGTCGGTGCGCTCGACGCCTCGATGAACATGCTCGGGGTGAGCCTCCAGCGGACGTACGGGCGCAGCATCATGCTCGGGTTCCACGCCGTGTACAGCCTGGGCGGGATCGTGGGGGCCTCGCTCGCGTGGGCGGGGGCGCACTGGCATCTGTCGCTGTTCGTGTTGTATCTGCCTGTCGTGGTGGTGTTGTTGCCGGCGGCCCTGGTGGTGAGCCGGTGGTATGTCGACAGGGGCAGCGGCGCGGCCGTGGCGGCTGATGCCTCCGATGCGAAGGAGGCGGGTGAGGGCGGACCCGTCGTTTTCAAGTTGCTGCTGCCGCTGTGTCTGGTGATGACCTTCGCGTACATCGGGGACTCGACCGTCTCCAACTGGAGCGCGAAGTACCTCCAGGACGTGCTGGGCAGTTCGGAGCAGCTCGCGACCGTTCCGTACAACGTGTATATGGTCACGACACTGCTGGGGCGGGCGATCGGCGACTTCGGGGTGCGGCGGTTCGGGGCCGTGGCGGTCGTGCGGGTGGGGGCGGTGGTCGCGGCGCTGGGGTTCGGTGTCGTGGCGGCGGCGCCCGGCGCGTGGGTCGGGATGCTCGGGTTCACCCTGCTGGGGCTGGGGCTGTGTGTGATCGTGCCGCAGACCTTCGCGGCTGCCGGGCGGCTTTTCCCCGGAGCTTCGGACACGGCCGTCGCGCGGCTCAACATCTTCAATTACGTGGGGTTCCTGGTCGGTTCGCCCTTGGTGGGGGCGCTGGGGGATCTCTGGAACTACCGCGGCGCCATGCTCGTACCCATGGTGTTGGTTCTGCTGACCTTGAAGTACGCCAGGTCGTTCGCTGTTGAACCGGACCGATACGGTGGCGGGCATGAGCGGCCGCGCACAGCTGATGTGGGACGAGGCAGTAACGGGCTATGACTTCGGTCCGGATCATCCGATGGATCCGGTCCGGCTGGTGTTGACGAGGAAGCTCGTCGACGCGTTCGGGCTGGATCGTGACGTCGAGGTGGTCGCGGCGAAGCCGGCCGGGGACTCGACGCTGCGGCTCGTGCATCGGGGGGACTACGTGGACGCGGTCAAGGCCGCTTCCGTGGATCCGGACGCCGCCGACGCCTCGTACGGGCTCGGGACCGCCGATGATCCTGCCTTCGCCGGGATGCACGAGGTGTCCGCGCTGATCGCCGGGCAGTCGGTGGGCGCGGCCGAGGCGGTGTGGCGCGGGGACGCGCTGCACGCGGTGAACTTCGCGGGCGGGCTGCACCACGCGATGCCGGGTAGCGCGTCCGGGTTCTGCATCTACAACGACGCGTCGCTGGCCATCGCGCGGCTGCTGGAGCTGGGGGCCGAGCGGGTCGCGTACATCGATGTGGACGTGCATCACGGGGACGGGGTGCAGGCGGCGTTCTGGGAGGACCCGCGGGTTCTGACGATCTCGCTGCACGAGCATCCGCGGACCCTGTTCCCGCAGACCGGGTGGCCGGAGGAGACGGGAGCCGACCGGGCCGAGGGGGGCGCCGTCAATGTCGCGCTGCCCGCCGGGACGGGTGACGCGGGGTGGCTGCGGGCCTTTCACTCCGTGGTGCCCGAGCTGATCGCGGACTTCCGGCCGCAGGTGCTGGTCACTCAGCACGGGGCCGACACCCATTTCGAGGATCCGCTCGCGCACCTCGCGGTGTCGCTCGACGCGCAGCGGGCCGTGCAGGTGGCCTGTCATGAGCTGGCGCACGAGCACGCCGAGGGGCGGTGGGTCGCGCTGGGCGGTGGTGGATACGCCGTGGTGGATGTGGTGCCGCGGTCCTGGACACATCTGGTCGCCATCGCGGCGGGGCGGGCGGTGGAGCCGGAGACGGTGATTCCGGAGGGGTGGCGGCAGGAAGTGTTCGCTCGTACGCGGCAGTTGGCGCCGGGGCGGATGACCGATGGGCGGTGGCCGGTGTCCTGGAAGGACTGGGAATCCGGGTACGACCCGGCGGATCGGCTTGACCAGGCTGTTCTGGCTACTCGGCGGGCCGTGTTCCCGTTGCGGGGGCTGTTGCCGTAAGTGGGGCTGGGCCATCGGGGTTTCGCCCCCTCCGCCCCTTCCCGTCCCGTATCCGGGGGCTGCGCCCCCAGACCCTCCTTTCGCGCTGCGCGCTCGTCGCTCGTCTTCAAGCCCCGCACGGGCTGAGAAGAGTCCTCGTTACGCCAACCGTGCGGGCTTTTCGGGATTTTCGGGGTGAAGTCCCGGCAAATGCGTCAGCATCGCTGACGTGTTGAGCACCGGAGCTTTGCGTGCACACCTGCTGGCCGCGCGGTTGGCCGGGCCCGTGGCCACCTCGCGTGAGGAGAGCCTGCGCAGCTATCGGCTCTTCGCCGCTCGTGATCCCCGCGCGCTGCTCGGGCTCGACCCCGAATGGACGTGGCGGCAGCGGGACCTGATCGAGCTGATGGCGGACAAGTGCGGGGTTTCCGCGGACCCGTCGCACACTTCAGGGCATGATGTGATCGATCCTGAGCGGACGCTGGCGGCCCTCGATGCCTTCGCGGCGCGGCTCGGGAAGGCGGCCCGAGACCGGGAACCGGTGCTTCTCGGGACCGGCCACCCGCATCGACTGATCGGTTTCTACGCCGCGCTCGCGGACGCCTTGTCGGCGGCAGGATGTGACGTTCTCACCTCAGCGCAGGGTCACTCTGTCGACATAACGACCCGGTTCGGTCTACGCACGTACAACCTTGACTACGTACAAGGTGTCGCGCTGGTGCGCGAACCCGGTGTGCAAGCCCCCGGTGGTGCGACCGGCGCGCACACCCACTCACCGCTCCCGGTTCGTACCGTTCTGGCCGCCGCGGCGGAGGGTGGTGGACCGCTTCCCGGGCTGGTGATCGGAGACCACGGATGGGTCTGCGGGGCAGGTCAGCTGGGGTTCGAGGCGATGGGGCTTGCGGATACGGACGATCCTGCGCTCTTCGTCGGAGAGGCAGAGGGGCGGGTGTCCGTCGTCGTTCCGCTTGATGACGCTGTGCGGTCTGATTACTACCGACCGCTTACTCGCTATGTACTCAATCGAGCGTGTCTGTCACAGTAGGCGGCCGATCACAGCTCCTCTTCCCCACTCGCATCACCCGCCCCTACTCTGGGGAGTGAGCACGCAACGACGAAGTGTCACCGGAAGGGGAAGCCGGTGACCGTCGAGTGCGGAAGGTTCAGGTGTGTCATGGCTGCAGCTGGCGAGAGGCCTCTGAACGAGGTTCAGTTCCTGACCGTGGCGGAAGTCGCCTCGGTGATGCGAGTGTCGAAGATGACCGTGTACCGCTTGGTGCACAGCGGTCATCTGCCGGCGATCCGGGTGGGGAGGTCCTTCCGGGTGCCGGAGCAAGCTGTTCACGAGTACCTCCGCGAGAGCTATGTGGGGGTGGAGACGGCCTGACGGCTGTCCGGGAGACCCTCCGGGGCGGTCCCTGACGATCCGGGAGGCCATCCAGGATCAGCAGCGGTTCGCCTGGGGATCTCCCGGATACCCTCGATTACGACCTCAGCGCTCGGACGGGTAGGCTGGCCCCTCATAGTCGTATGGGCCCATGCAGCCCAGCAGCGAGTAAAGAGAAGTGAGCGAGGGTAGTCGTGGGCTCTGTTATCAAGAAGCGGCGCAAGCGGATGGCGAAGAAGAAGCACCGCAAGCTGCTCAAGCGCACTCGCGTTCAGCGTCGCAACAAGAAGTAAGCGACGCCGCTAGAAGCGCGTACTGTGGCCCCCCGCCAACTGGCGGGGGGCCACAGGCATATCCGGCGCCGCTTTCCGGCCCGCAAATCCGGCCCGCGAATCCGGCGTGGAAAGCCGTCGCGGACGGCCGGCGGATTGTCGTGCGCCGAATGGCCTGGTCCGATAGCACGTAGGTGGCTGCCGTCCCCTCGTGTGCCGAGCGGTCGTCACGGCGCGACATCGACCCGCTAAGTTGGCGGCACACGGGGAACAGGGCAGGGTACGAGCAGAGCTGCATCCGCATGCTGGAAGGAAGGCGCTGATCTTGGGGAAGGTCGTGCTCGTGACCGGAGTTGCCCGTCGGCTGGGCGGCCGGTTCGTGCGGCGGATCCAGCTTGACCCGGAGGTGGACCGGGTGATCGCCGTGGACGCGGTCCCGCCCGAGCACGATCTGGGCGGCGCCGACTTCATCCAGGCCGACATCCGGCACGCGGCCATCGCGCGCGTGCTCGCCGAGACGAACGCCGACACGGTCGTGCACATGGATGTGACGGGCACCGCGCTGGGCAGCGGCAGCCGGACCTCGGTCAAGGAGACCAACGTCATCGGCACCATGCAGCTGCTGGGCGCCTGCCAGAAGTCCTCCACGGTCAAGCGGCTCGTCGTGAAGTCCAGTACGAACGTGTACGGGTCAGCGCCGCGCGACCCGGCCGTGTTCACCGAGACCACCCCGGCGAAGTCGCTGCCCAGCGGCGGCTTCGCGAAGGACACGGTGGAGGTCGAGGGATACGTACGGGGATTCGCGCGGCGGCGGCCCGACGTGGCCGTGTGTGTGCTGAGGTTCGCGAACATCCTGGGGCCGAGCGCGGATTCGCCGCTCGCCTCGTACTTCTCGCTGCCGGTGCTGCCGACCGTGTTCGGCTACGACCCGCGGCTCCAGTTCGTGCACGAGGACGACGTGATCGACGTACTGCGGATCGCCTCGCACGAGCCGGCCCGCGGGACGCTCAACAGCGGCACGTTCAACATCGCGGGCGACGGCGTCCTGTTGCTCTCCCAGTGCGCGCGGCGCCTGGGCCGTCCCACGCTGCCGCTGCTGCTGCCCGCGCTGTCCTGGGCGGGCACGGCGGTGCGTACGCTGGGCGTGACGGACTTCTCGCCGGAGCAGCTGCGGCTGCTCACCCACGGCAGGGTCGTGGCGACGAACCAGATGCGCGAGACGCTCGGCTTCCGGCCGAAGTTCACCACGGCGGAGACCTTCGCGGACTTCGGCCGCGGCCGGGGGCCCGGGCTCCTGCCCCCCGAGACCGTCGCGGGAGCCGTCGACCGGATCGCCTCGCTGTCCTTCCTGGGCGGCGGCAACCCTCCGACGCCCAGCGCCAACTGAGGAGCGCGACAACGATGGCGGACGCCAAGGTCATTCCGTTCGACGACGACCGGTCGCGCGGGGGTGCGGCGCAGCGCTCCCCGCGCCGCCGCGGCACGGGCAGCCGGCGTACGGGCGAGCCCGCGGTGGTACGAGAGGTACAGCCCCTGCCGGGACTGGCCGGGCAGCGGGATGATGTTCCCGTGACGCGTGAGGAACAGCCGCCGCAGGAGCCGCGGGAGAGCGGCGGTCTCGAACGGCGTGTCGCCGGGGGCCTGGCCTTCCTGCGCAGGCGGCTGACGGGCGACTACGAGGTCGACGACTTCGGTTACGACGCCGAACTCACCGACCAGGTACTGATGTCGCTGGTCCGCCCGCTCTACGAGAAGTACTTCCGCGTAGAGGTGAAGGGCATCGAGAACATCCCGTCCGAGGGCGGGGCGCTGATCGTCGCCAACCACTCCGGGACGCTGCCGCTGGACGGCCTGATGATGCAGGTCGCCGTGCACGACAACCACCCCGAGAACCGCCACCTTCGCCTCTTGGCGGCCGACCTGGTGTTCATGCTGCCGGTCATCAACGAGCTGGCCCGCAAGGCCGGGCACACCCTGGCCTGTGCCGAGGACGCCGAACGGCTGCTGGAGCGCGGCGAACTGGTCGGCGTGATGCCCGAGGGTTTCAAGGGCATCGGCAAGCCCTTCGGCGAGCGCTACAAGCTCCAGCGCTTCGGCCGCGGCGGCTTCGTGTCCACGGCACTGCGCCAGGGCACCCCGATCATCCCGTGCTCGATCGTCGGCGCGGAGGAGATCTACCCGATGATCGGCAACGCGAAGACCGTGGCGCGGGTCCTGGGAATCCCGTACTTCCCGATCACGCCGACCTTCCCGTGGCTGGGCCCGCTCGGCGCGGTCCCGCTCCCCACGAAGTGGACGATCCAGTTCGGCGAGCCGATCCGCACGGACGGCTATCCGCCAGAGGCGGCGGAGGACCCGATGCTGATGTTCAACCTGACGGACCAGGTCAGGGAACAGATCCAGCACACGCTCTACAAGCTGCTGGTGCAGCGGCGGTCGGTGTTCTTCTGAGGAGTGCGCGAGCGAATGCCGGACCCCGGCCGCTCTGAGCCGCTGGACGGAGTCCGGCGCAGCTGTTCGAATGACCGCTTGCCAGTAGGACTGACGACTTGGCTGTACGACGGTGGGGGGGGCCCCGGGGTCTAGGGGGCCCCCCCCACCGGAAAACCCCCCACAAAAGAAAACCCGCACCACCGAAGGAAGGGCACA
>NZ_JBITHE010000044.1:13433-23511 GCF_044457665.1 Streptomyces sp. NPDC050535 | reverse complement strand
GCGGGGGGGGGGTTGGCGTCGCCCGGTGGGCCTGGTGCCGTGTCGGGGGGGGGGGGGGGGGGGGGGCCCCCCTGCGTGCCCGGGGCCCCCCCCACCGTCGTACAGCCGCACATGAGCTAGCCGACGTCCTCGCTGTCGATGCCCAGTCCGGGGAGCAGGCCCGGGAGGAGCGGGGGCAGCGTGACGTCCGGTTCGCCGGTGGACGGGGTGCTCTTGCCGGTGGACGGGGAGGCGGAGCCGGTGTCGTCCTTCGGCGGGTCCAGGAGGCCGCCGGTGTTGCCGCCGAGCAGGCCCTCGTCCTGGCTGCCCGAGGTGGACGGCTTGGGTTTGCCGCTGCTCTGGCTGCTGCTGGAGGCACTGCCGCCGCTGGGGGCGCTGGGCGCCGGACGGTCCGTACCGGAGGACGAGGAGGACTCGGAGCTGGAGCCGCGGTGGCGGCCCGTGCCCTCCTGTGTGGGCGGCTGTGGGAGCAGCGAGCGCAGGGGGTCGACCTCTTGGTCTATGGCGTCGAAGACCGAGGAGACCTGGTCTCTGACGTCACCGAGCTGCACGGGCAGCCGGTCGCGCAGTGCGCCCCATGCCTCGCGGTGGGACTGCGAGAAGGCTGACAGGGCCTGGATGGGGGCCAGCGAGCCGTCCCGTTCGTACGCCTCGTGCAGCAGGCGGTGGCCTTCGGTCGCGTCGTGCCGCATGCCCGACAGGGCGCGGCGGATCTCGCCGAGGGACTCGTGGTCGAGCTGACCGGAGCGGTCGCGCTCCATCAGGCGGCGGGCCTCGCTGAGACGGGTCGAGGCCTGGTCGAGATAGAGCTCGCCCCGGTCGCTCTCTCCGTGGGCCAGGCCCAGCTTGATGTCCTCCATGCCGCGCTTCAGCCCGTACAGCGAGTCACCGGGGAGGGCGTCGGAGCTGGCGGCGGCCACGCCGCCGAAGGCTCCGGCGGCCACGCCGACGGTGAGTCCGCCGGCGGCGAGCCCCTTCGACAGGCGGGAACGCGGACGCAGCTTGCCAAGACCGGTCGCCCGGTGCGCGCCCCGGCCCCGGTGGGACCGCTGCTCGGGCACCGAGGTGCCCGGCCCTCCGGCGGCGGTGCCCTCGAGCAGCATGGCCTCCATCGCGGCGACGAGCTGGGCTCGCTGCACGACTTTGACCTCGGGGTCCAGCTCCGGTTTGGGCAGCTCGCCGAGACCGGTGGCGAGGGCCATCAGCAGGCCCTCATCGGTCTGTTCCGCAGCAGCTTGGGACGGTGCCGATCCATCGGGCTGATCGGCCGCCGTGCCCTGGTCGGAATGCTCGTCCAGGGCCAGGGCGAAGGCGTTCGCCCGCCGGTGTGCCGATACGTTCGCGATCACTGGCGGCACCTCCTCTCATCATGACGGTCGACTCCCCAGGGGGTCCTGAGGGTTGCACTCCCTGACCACAACCACACGATCGAGTGATCGATGGTGGTCGGGGAGTGACCACAGGGAGCCTGTATCCCGCACAACGAGCGTCGCGGCACTTGGGTTACGGACGACGGATGATCGGACCGCAAAGTCAACAGACTTTTACGGAAGGTGAGTTGAGCGTCGCTGAGCGTGCGGGGTCGCTATGGCGTTTGTCCGGGCGTACCGGGCTCAGCGGGCGTCTTCCGGGAGGAGCCGCGCGAGGGTGCGGACCGCCCGGTACTGGAGGGTCTTGATCGCGCCCTCGTTCTTGCCCATCACACGGGCGGTCTCGGCGACCGAGAGCCCCTGGAGGAAGCGCAGGGTCACGCATTCCTGTTGCTGGGGGTTGAGCCGTTTCACGGCGTCCAGCAGTGCCGTGTTCGACAGGGACTCCAGGACGGCGTCCTCGGGGCTCCGCTCGACCTCGTTGGCGTCGAGCATCTCGCCCGTGGTCACCTCCAGCCGGAAGCGGCTGGACTTGAAGTGGTCGGCGACCAGGTTGCGGGCGATGGTGACCAGCCAGGCGCCGAAGTCGCGGCCCTGCCAGGTAAAGGTTCCGATGCGGCGCAGGGCGCGCAGGAACGTCTCGCTGGTGAGGTCCTCCGCGGTCGCCTTTCCGCCGACGCGGTAATAGATATAGCGGTACACGGTGTCGCTGTACTGGTCGTAGAGACGGCCGAAGGCATCGGCCTCGCCCGCTTGGGCGCGCTCCACGAGTTCCATCATCCGGGCGCTGTCGCTGTCTGCGGCCGGGCGGCGTGCGGTGGTGGCCGAGCTCGAGCGGCCCCGTCTGCCGACCGCCGCGCTTCCGTCGGCCAGGGCGTAACAGGGGCCGACGGGCGCGGGGCCGGCGAAGGCGGGGACGGCGTACGCGGTGGGGACGAAGCCGCGCAAGCGGTCCAGAACCGTTGCGCGCAGCGTAGCCAGGCCCGAGGCGTCAACCCCGACGTGTGAGTACACGGGACTCCCAGAGGCAGAGCTTCCATCACGTTCAGTGCGGAACCGTTCACCCGTCGTAGCGACGGAGGGGTGGCGGTTTGCGTCTGAGGAGAATAACGCTTCGTACAGGCGGCGCTACACCGAGTTGCTAAAATCACCGATTGCGTCGCTTCTGTTACTTATTGGCGCCGCTTCAAGTGCCGGACAGTGACCGTTTGTTGATCATTTCGGTCCGTGTTCCGTTTGAGTGCGGGGCGTGTTGTGGCCGACCGCGGCCAACGGGACTGGCGGGGGTGGCGTGCGGGTAGGAGGCGGGATTACCCCGCGGCGCGTCATGGGGCCCCTGAACGGGCTCGGTGACGGTGGCGGACCGAGGGCTCGGTGGCGGTCGCGGGACGGGCTCAGCGACGGCGGCGGTGCAGGGCGATCGCGGCTGCCGTGCCGCCCGCCACCGCGCCCACTCCGGCGGCGGCCGGGATGCCGACCTTCGCCGCCTTGCGGCCCGTCCGGTAGTCGCGCAGGCGCCATTCCAGGTCGCGGGCGTGCTTGCGGAGCTTGCTGTCGGGATTGATCGCGTAGGGGTGGCCGACCAGCGAGAGCATGGGAATGTCGTTGTGCGAGTCGCTGTAGGCGGCGCAGCGGGAGAGGTCCAGGCCCTCCGCGGCGGCCAGCGCGCGAACCGCCTCCGCCTTCGCGGGGCCGTGCAGCGGTTCGCCGACCAGCTTGCCCGTGTAGACGCCGTTCACCGACTCGGCGACCGTGCCCAACGCGCCGGTCAGGCCCAGGCGACGGGCGATCACCGTGGCGATCTCGACGGGGGCGGCTGTGACCAGCCACACCTTCTGGCCGGCGTCGAGGTGGGCCTCGGCCAGCGCGCGCGTGCCCGGCCAGATCCGCTCGGCCATGTACTCGTCGTAGATCTCCTCGCCGATGGACATCAGCTCGGCGACCCGGTGGCCCTTGACGATCGACAGCGCCGAGTCGCGGGCTTCCTGCATGTGTTCCGGATCCTCGATGCCCGCGAGCCTGAACCACGCCTGCTGCCAGGCGAACCGGGCGAGGTCGCGTGTCTCGAAGAACTTCCGCTTGTGCAGTCCGCGGCCGAAGTGGAAGATCGCGGCGCCCTGCATCACGGTGTTGTCGAGGTCGAAGAACGCGGCGGCCCTGACGTCGCCGAGTACCGGGAAGGCCGGTTCCTCGGCGGGGACGCCGGGCGAGGCCTGCGCGAGTTCCTCCAGCTCCTGGGAGGTTTTGCGGGCTGCCTCCGCCGAGGCCTCGCCTGCCAACACGCTCCGCGCCGTGGCGGAGCGCCTACGGGGAGTGAGCCATCCGAGAGCGGCCATGTCGTGAGCATAGCCAGTTTGTTCGGTGGTTCCGGAGTCGCGAGGATTCGGCGCCGTGAACTCTCCGCGACCGAGCCGTTAAAGAAACGGTCCGGACGGTGTGTCGGGGCGGCGAACCCGGCGCTTCGGTGTCCTGGGCCCGGGAGGGCCCCGCCGGGCGCGGGGGGCGTGAGAATGGCCCTATGAGTTCCATGTTCCGGCGCGACGGGCGCCGTACGGAGAAGGCGGCGGCCGCGGCTTCCGGTCGGGCGCGGCTGGTCACTCTCGTCAGGAAGCCCGGGTGTCATTTGTGTGATGACGCACAGGAAGTGGTCGAGCGGGTCTGCGGGGAGGCCGGGGTGGCCTGGGAGATGAAGGACATCAGTACGGACGAGGAACTGCACCGCGCGTACTGGGAGCAGATCCCTGTCGTGCTGGTGGACGGCGCCCAGCACACGTTCTGGAGGGTGAACGAGGAGCGCCTCCGCAAAGCCCTCGCATAGCCGGGAGTGGCTGATCGTGGCGCGATCGTGGCCTGACTGAGTAGTCCAACCGGTCCGGAAAGTCGCTTAGGATCGACCGCGATTGGTCTCGGGGGCGGGATGCGTTGAGGAGTGTGTGCGGTTTTGCCCCCTTCAGGCGAGGAACGAAACTGCCTGCGTGCCGGTTCCGTACCTGTGCGCCGGGCGTGCGTGACCCCGGTCACGTTGGCCGGGCAAATCGGACACCATCTTTGTGCACGCGTTCACAAAGACATAGCCTGCATTGGACGGGGCGGTCTAGGTACGTGTGACCGCCTGCAGCCCCGCGCTACCCGCAGGAGCACCGTGGCAACTGGCCGAACTCACCGACCGGCGACCCGCAGCCGAGGGATTCCCGAGGCCACCGTCGCCCGCCTTCCGCTGTACCTCCGAGCCCTCACCGCACTGTCGGAACGCTCGGTACCCACGGTCTCCTCCGAGGAGCTCGCGGCCGCCGCGGGAGTCAACTCCGCGAAGCTGCGCAAGGACTTCTCCTACCTCGGCTCCTACGGGACGCGTGGTGTGGGGTACGACGTCGAGTATCTCGTGTACCAGATCTCCCGCGAACTGGGCCTCACCCAGGACTGGCCGGTCGTGATCGTCGGTATCGGTAACCTCGGCGCCGCGCTGGCCAACTACGGTGGATTCGCCTCCCGCGGATTCCGGGTCGCCGCGCTGATCGACGCCGATCCCGAGATGTCGGGCAAGCAGGTCGCCGGGATCGCGGTGCAGCACAGCGACGGCCTGGAGAAGATCATCGACGAGAACGGCGTCTCCATCGGGGTCATCACCACCCCGCCGGGTGTCGCCCAGGCGGTCTGCGACCGGCTCGTCGCCGCCGGCGTCACCTCCATCCTCAACTTCGCGCCGACCGTCCTGACCGTCCCGGACGGTGTCGACGTACGCAAGGTCGATCTCTCCATCGAGCTGCAGATCCTCGCCTTCCACGAGCAGCGCAAGGCCGGCGAGGAGGCCGAGGCGCAGGCCGCCGCGGCCGCCGTGCTCCCGGCCGCCCAGGGCAAGTCCGGCAAAGGGCCTGACGGGGACGTCCCCGCCGTGATGCCGGCATGAGTCTCCTGGTCGTCGGGCTGAGTCACCGCAGCGCTCCGGTCAGTGTCCTGGAGCGGGCCGCGCTGTCCGCGGACGCGCAGGTCAAGCTGTTGCAGGACACCCTCGCCGCCGAGCCGGCCACCGAGGCCGCGGTACTCGCTACCTGCAACCGGATCGAGCTGTACGCCGACGTGGACAAGTTCCACGCGGGCGTCGCCGAGCTCTCCACGCTGCTCGCCCAGCACAGCGGGGTCGGGCTCGAGGAGCTCACTCCCTACTTGTACGTGCACTACGAGGACCGTGCCGTCCACCATCTGTTCTCGGTGGCGTGCGGGCTCGACTCGATGGTCGTGGGCGAGGGCCAGATCCTCGGCCAGATCAAGGACGCGCTGGCCACCGGGCAGGAACTGCGCACCGCGGGCCGCCTGTTGAACGACCTGTTCCAGCAGGCCCTGCGGGTCGGCAAGCGTGCCCACTCCGAGACGGGCATCGACCGCGCGGGCCAGTCCCTGGTCACCTTCGGCCTGGAGCAACTGGCGCACGGCGCCCCGGCCGACGTCTGGCTGAAGGGCAAGCGGGCGCTGGTCCTCGGCGCCGGCTCGATGTCCTCGCTGGCCGCCGCGACGCTGGCGCGCGCCGGGGTCGCCGAGATCGTCGTCGCCAACCGCACGCTGGACCGCGCGGAGCGGCTCGCCCACCTGCTCGGAGAGCAGTATGGACAGCGCCTCACCGACAGCGACGAAACGGACGTGCTGGCCCGCGCGGTACCGATCGATTCGGTGCCGTTCGAGCTGACACGTGCCGACATCGCCGTCTCCTGTACGGGCGCGACCGGGCTCGTCCTGTCGGCCGAGTCCGTTGTCGCCGCGGTCACCGGGCGTACGGCGGAGCCCGTGGTCCAGGGCGCGGACGGCGGCCGCCGTTCAGTGCCGGGCGGATCCGGTCGTACGACCGTCCCGGCCGCCGTACGGGAGGACCTGCCGCCCACGACTGCCGGGACCGACGACGGCTGTCCGCTCGACCTGTCCGCCGTGCAGACCACGGCCGGGTTCTCCGTGCTGGGCGAGGCCGCCGTGGCCGGGATGGGCGCGGCCGAGCTGGAACAGCACGCGGCCTGGGTGGACAAGGGTGACGTGGCGGGCCGGGCGGGGGCCGCGGGCTCCGCGACCGCCCAGCGCACGGCCCAGGTCACCGGCACCGGGGCCGCGCAGGACACCGACGCCGGCTTCGCCGCGTCGCTCGACCCGGCGGCCGACTCCGACGCCATCGCCGCGCTGACCGCGCTGGCCGCCACCGTCGGCCGGGTGCCCGAGCGGCGCAGGCCCGAGCCCGTCGCCGAGGCGCCCCGGCCCGCTCCCGTACTCGCGCTCCTCGACCTGGCGATGCCCCGTGACATCGACGCGGCCGTGCACCGGCTGCTCGGGGTGCGGCTCGTCGACATCGAGTCGCTCGCCGACGCGTCCGCGGACGCTCCGATGGCCGCCGACGTGGACCAGGTGAAACGGATCGTCTCCGAAGAGGTGGCCGCCTTCGGCGCCGCCCTGCGGGCCGCGCACATCACCCCC
This sequence comes from Streptomyces sp. NPDC050535, assembly GCF_044457665.1. Lineage (NCBI taxonomy): Bacteria > Bacillati > Actinomycetota > Actinomycetes > Kitasatosporales > Streptomycetaceae > Streptomyces > Streptomyces sp. NPDC050535. The sequence goes on along the minus strand of NZ_JBITHE010000044.1, from coordinate 16,690 downwards.
ACCGTCGTCGCGCTGCGGACCATGGCCGCCGACGTCGTCGCGAACGAGATCGCGCGCCTCGACGGTCGGCTGCCCGGCCTCGACGACAGGCAGCGCGGGGAGATCACCCAGACCGTGCGGCGCGTGGTGGACAAACTGCTGCACGCGCCGACCGTACGGGTCAGGCAACTGGCCGCCGAACCCGGCGGCGCCGGGTACGCGGACGCGCTGCGGACCCTGTTCGACCTGGACCCCGAGACGGTCGCCTCCGTCTCGCGGGCCGAGGAGAGCGAAAGCGGCACCGAAAACGCCCAGAACACAGAGAACGCCGAGAACCGAGGGCGAGCATGAATGAGCAGGCTTTGAGGCTGGGGACGAGGCGAAGCAGACTCGCCCTGGCCCAGTCCGGGCAGGTGGCGGACGCCGTGAGTCAAGTGACCGGACGGCCGGTCGAGCTGGTGGAGATCACGACGTACGGCGACACCTCCCGCGAGAACCTCGCGCAGATCGGCGGCACGGGGGTGTTCGTGACCGCGCTGCGCGACGCGCTCCTCGCCAAGGACGTCGACTTCGCCGTGCACTCCCTCAAGGATCTGCCGACCGGACAGCCCGACGACCTGGCGCTGGCCGCCGTGCCGCTGCGCGAGGACCCGCGTGACGTGCTGGTCGCCCGCGACGGGCTGACCTTCGCGGAGCTGCCGGCCGGGGCGCGGATCGGCACCGGTTCGCCGCGCCGGATGGCCCAGTTGAACGCGTACGCGCGCAATCACGGGACGACGATCGAGACGGTCGCGATCCGCGGGAACGTCGACACCCGGATCGGATACGTCCGCGAGGGCGAGCTGGACGCCGTCGTGCTCGCCGCCGCCGGCCTCAGCCGCCTCGGACGGACCGAGGAAGTGACGGACTTCCTGTCCGTCGACACAGTTTTGCCCGCCCCCGGCCAGGGGGCCCTGGCGATCGAGTGTGCCGCGGACAACGCGGACCTCGTCGCAGCGCTCGGCGAACTCGACGACCCGCTCAGCCGGGCCGCCGTGACCGCCGAACGGTCCCTGCTCGCCGCCCTGGAGGCCGGCTGCAGCGCACCTGTGGGTGCGTACGCCGACCTGCTGGCCGACGGGCAGATTGTCAAGGAAATGCGCCTGCGCGGCGTCGTCGGCACGACCGACGGCTCGACGCTGGTGCAGTTGTCCACCACCGGTCCCGTGCCCGAGACGTACGACCAAGCAATGGCGCTCGGCCGTGAACTCGCTGCCGAGATGCTTGCCAAGGGCGCGGCCGGTCTGATGGGGGAGCGAGCACAGTGAGCCCCACCAACCTTCCCGCCGGTCCGGAACACGGGCACGTCACCTTCCTTGGTGCCGGACCCGGGGATCCGGGACTACTGACACTGCGCGCCGTAGAGGCGCTGGCGAACGCGGATGTACTCGTCGCCGAGCACGAGGTGCTCGACGTCGTCCGCGCACACGCCCGACCAGGCGTCGCCGTACTGCCTACGGATACCGACCCCGGTACAGGCGGCAACGCGTCGCCCGTGGGCGCGACTTCATCCATGAGCGCGTACTCGGGTACAGGCACGCCTCAGCTGAAGGTTGTTGACGGTACGTCAGCAACCGTTGGTGACCCCGTGTTGAGGGACGCTGCCAATCTTGTCATGACGGCCGCACGGGGCGGCAAGCGGGTCGTGCGTGCGGTGTCCGGGGACCCCGGACTAGATACGTACGCCGCCGAGGAAATGCTCGCCTGCGTGGCCGCGGGTGTGCCGTTCGAGGTGGTTCCCGGTGTCGCGGCCGCCGTCGGGGTGCCCGCGTACGCGGGTGTGCCGCTGCGGGACGCGCAGGGCGCGGATGTGCGGTTCGTCGACGCGCGGACGGCATCCGACCGGTGCTGGACCGAGGTCGGCGCGTCCGACGGGACGGTCGTCGTCTCCTCGACGCTCGACTCGGTGGGCGCGGCGGCCGGTGAGCTGGTCGCCGCGGGCCGCAAGCCCGATACGCCGATGACGGTCACCGTCGCGGGTACGACCACCCGGCAGCGGACCTGGGCCGCCACGCTCGGCACCATCGCGCAGACGCTGAAGCAGGCGAAGGTTCTCCCCTCCCCGGAGGGGCACCGTCCGGTGATAGCCGTGGTCGGTGAGCGTTCCGCCGCCGCCCAGCGCGACCAGTTGTCGTGGTTCGAGTCCAAGCCGCTGTTCGGCTGGAAGGTTCTCGTGCCGCGTACGAAGGAGCAGGCGGTGTCGCTCTCCGACCAGTTGCGGTCGTACGGGGCCGTCCCGCACGAGGTGCCGACGATCGCCGTCGAGCCGCCGCGGACGCCTCAGCAGATGGAGCGGGCGGTCAAGGGTCTGGTCACCGGCCGCTACGAGTGGATCGCCTTCACCTCGGTCAACGCGGTGAAGGCGGTGCGGGAGAAGTTCGAGGAGTACGGGCTCGACGCGCGCGCCTTCGCCGGGATCAAGGTGGCGGCGGTGGGCGAGCAGACGGCCAAGGCGCTGGTCGCCTTCGGCGTGAAGCCGGATCTGGTGCCGAGCGGGGAGCAGTCCGCCGCCGGGTTGCTGGAGGACTGGCCGCCGTACGACCCGGTGTTCGACCCGATCGACCGGGTGTTCCTGCCGCGGGCCGATATCGCGACCGAGACGCTGGTCGCCGGGCTGATCGAGCTGGGCTGGGAGGTCGACGACGTCACGGCCTACCGGACCGTGCGGGCGTCGCCGCCGCCGGTCGAGACGCGCGAGGCGATCAAGGGCGGCGGCTTCGACGCCGTGCTCTTCACGTCGTCCTCCACCGTGCGGAACCTGGTGGGTATCGCGGGCAAGCCGCACAACGTGACGGTGATCGCCTGTATCGGGCCCGCCACCGCGAAGACGGCCGAGGAGCATGGGCTGCGGGTCGATGTGATGGCTCCGGAGCCGTCCGTGCACAAGCTGGCGGAGGCGCTGGCGGACTTTGGGCTGCGGCGGCGGGCGGCGGCTGCGGAGGCGGGGGATCCTGTCACTCGGCCGAGTGAGCGGCGGCCTGGGTCTCGGCGGCGGCGTACGACGTAGGTACGGGTTTTGAGTTTGATGTGGGGTGACTCCCGTGGCTTCGGCTGCGGGAGTCATTTCTGTTTGGCGCGGGTGCTGTGTCCGGGGCCGGGGCCGGGTTCGGGTTCGGGTTCGGCCGGTGGGTGGGTGGGTGGGTGGGTCGGGGGCCGGGGGCCGGGCCACCCCCCCCCCCCCCCCGGCCCGAGGGTTTGCGGGATGGGGGGGGGGCGGGGTCACGGGCGTACGCGCGCGG
>NZ_JBITHE010000044.1:0-13424 GCF_044457665.1 Streptomyces sp. NPDC050535 | reverse complement strand
AGGGGGGGGGGGGGGGGGGGGGGGGGGGGGGGGGGGGGGGGGGGGGGGGCCCCCGCCCCCCCCCCCCCCCGCGCCCCCGGGGCCGGGGGCCGGTACATCCGCCCGTCGCCGCCGGATCAGACGTTGGGCGAGAGGGGGCGGGTCCGGTGACGCGGGCGTACGCGACGGGCATGTGATGTACCGGCCCCCGGCCCCTCCCGCCGGTGGGCGGCCATCCGACTCCGGGCCAGGGCATTTCAGCCCGTCCGGCGTTTGAGGACGAGCCCTTCGGGCGTTGGGGGGTTTGGGGGCGGAGCCCTCAAGGTCGGGACGGGTAAGGGCGGAGGGGGCGAGAGGGCTGTTGGGGCCGACGCGGCGTCGGCAAAGGGGGGGTGGGGGCGGGCGTAGCGTAGGTGTATGACGACGTACGGATCCTTTCCGGGCGCGCGGCCGCGGCGTCTGCGGACCACCCCCGTGATGCGGCGCATGGTCGCCGAGACCCGGCTGCACCCCGCTGACTTCATCCTCCCCGCGTTCGTGCGCGAGGGGATCGGGGAGCCGGTGCCGATCGCGGCGATGCCGGGGGTCGTGCAGCACACGCGGGACAGCCTGAAGAAGGCGGCCGCGGACGCGGTGGCGGCCGGGATTTCCGGGATCATGCTCTTCGGGGTGCCCGAGGAGTCGAAGAAGGACGCGGTCGGCACTCCGGGTACCGATCCGGACGGGATCCTGCAGGTGGCCCTGCGCGATGTGCGCGCCGAGGTCGGTGACGAGTTGCTGGTGATGTCCGACCTGTGTCTGGACGAGACCACCGACCACGGTCACTGCGGGGTGCTCGACGCCGAGGGACGGGTGGACAACGACGCCACCCTTGAGCGGTACGCCGAGATGGCGCAGGTGCAGGCCGACGCGGGCGCGCACGTGGTCGGGCCCAGCGGGATGATGGACGGCCAGATCGGCGTCGTCCGTGACGCGCTCGATCAGATCGGGCGCGAGGACGTGTCGATCCTCGCCTACACCGCCAAGTACTCCTCCGCCTTCTACGGCCCGTTCCGGGAGGCCGTCGGCTCGTCGCTCAAGGGCGACCGCAAGACGTACCAGCAGGACCCGGCGAACCTTCGTGAATCCATGCGGGAGCTGGCGCTCGACCTCGAAGAGGGCGCCGACATGGTGATGGTGAAGCCGGCGGGGCCCTACCTGGACGTCCTCGCGCGGGTGGCGGACGCCGTGGACGTGCCGGTGGCCGCGTACCAGATCTCCGGCGAGTACTCGATGATCGAGGCCGCCGCCGAGAAGGGCTGGATCGACCGGGACAGGGCGATCCTGGAGACGCTGACCGGCATCAAGCGGGCCGGTGCGCGGAACATTCTGACGTATTGGGCGATCGAGGTCGCGCAGCGGCTGCGCTGAGCTGCGCTGCGTTGTGCTGTGCTGCGCTGAGCTGAGCTGAGCTGAGCTCCGTTGCGCTGCGGGAAGGGGCGGGTCGTCGGCGGGTGCTCGCAGTCGGTCCTACGCGAGCTGGCGCCGCCGGAGGTGGCCGCGGTGAGCGGGTCGGCAGGTTACGGCGGATGGGGCACGGACAAGTCGTCCCGGGAGTTACGTTGTTGTCGGCTGCATTACGCGACTCCCCAGGGAGAGGCTCTATGTCCGGTGACGCTCTCGGCCAGGATCCCGACGAGCTGAGGAGGCGGATCGACACCACCAGGGCGCACCCCGCGCGTGTCTACGACGTCTTCCTCGGGGGCAAGGACAACTACCCCGTCGACCGTGCCGCCGCCGCGGCGGCCTTGGCGGCCAACCCGCGCGGTTACCTCGACGTCCGGCACAACCGTGACTTCCTGCGGCGGGCCGTGAGCACACTGGCCCAGGAGGAGGGCATCCGTCAGTTCCTGGACATCGGCACCGGGCTGCCGACGCAGGAGAACGTCCATCAGATCGCCCAGCGGAGCATCCCGGACTCGCGGGTCGTGTACGTCGACAACGACCCCGTCGTTCTCGCCCATGCGCGCGCCCTGCTCACCAGCGGGCCCGAGGGGCTGACGGACTACATCGACGCGGACCTGAGGCAGCCCGGGCAGATCCTCGAAGAGGCCGCCAAAACACTCGACTTCGACCAGCCTGTCGCCCTCGAACTCGTGGCGATCCTGCATTTCATCGAGGACGCGGAGGCCTACCCGATCGTGCGCGAGCTCGTCGACGCGCTGCCGTCCGGAAGCCGGCTCGTCCTCAGTCACCTCACCGACGACCTCAACCCCGAGAGCATCCGCGCGGTCCAACGGACGTACACCGAGCGCGGGTTCACGTTCGTGCTGCGCTCCAGGGCGGAGGTCGAGCGCTTCTTCACCGAGAGCGGCCTCGAGCTGGACGACCCCGGTGTCGTCCCCGCCCACCACTGGCGACCCGACGGCGCGGCCCCGCTCCCCGAGTCGGCCGAGCCCGGCTACCTCACCACTCTCGACGACATCGAGAAGGTCCGTTACCGCGACATCAACGACGTCACCGACGCGGACATCAACGTGTACGCGGCGACGGGTGTGAAGCGCTAGGCCGAGATCACCGGCCGCCCCCTCGAAGGGTTCTGGGGACGGCCGGGACCGGCGTGGGTGTCAGTCCCACCAGAAGGACCACACCTTCTGGTGGAGGACTTCGTGGGCCGCGTACGCCCGCAGGGTCTCGTGGTTGCCCTGGGTGATGTTGTCCGGGCAGAACGCGAAGTGTTCTGCCGCGATGGCCTCCGCCTCGGCCGTGGTGGCGGGCGGGGCGGCCACCGACAGGACGAGCTGGTCGAAGGTGAGGGCGACCACGCGTATGCCGAAGCGGTCCTCCCAGGAGCGCAGCACGGCGCACAGGCGGGCCACGTCACCCTCGTGGTTCAGCGGACCGAACCAGCCGATCGCCGCCGGGATGTCCGCGCTGCGGCGGGCCGGGACGAGGGCGATACGCGGGTCCTTCAGCCAGGAGCCGCTGTCCGCGAGGGAGTCGGCGATCTCGGCGGCGCGGGTGTCCGGGTCGGCGTCCGGCGCGGTGGCGGGGGCGAGACCGGGCCACTCGGAGCCGAAGGGCGCGACGGTCTCCTCGTACGTGGCGGACTCGCCGAAGAGTTCGACGACGGCTGCCCTGCCCGGGTGGTCCTCGTCGGGGCCGAGTTCCTCCGCCGCGTACTCCTCCCAGAACGCCGCCAGCACCTCCTCGGCGTCGTGATCGCCGGGATACGAGACCTCGTCCGGCATCAACTCCCAGTCGCCGGGGCCGCCCTGCTCGCCGCCGACGTCCACGAGGAGGGGGAGCAGGCCTGAGGTCCGCCGGGCGGGCTCCAGCGCCGACCAGGCTCCGGGTGCGGCAGGTCCGTCGGCGTGCCAGAGCAGCGGGCCGGGCGGCGCGCCGCCGTTCGTCGCGTCGACGGGCTCGGCCGCGTCGATCAGTGTCCCGGCCGGGAGTTCGAGCCCGAGCTCGCGGCCGCTCGGGTCGGCCGCCAGCTTCGGCAGTGGGTTGGGAAGTGTCGCCATGGCAGTGACTGTAGAGCCAGCCACTGACAATGCCTCTGGCAACCCCGCGACCCTAACTCCAGCTGGGAGAAGGCCCTTCCGGCTGCCCGTACGGCACCGGGCGGCCCGTGAACGCGTCCAGCAGGAGCCTGTCGCCGACGGTCCGGTCCAGCTTCACCGTCACCTTCGCGGAGCGCATGTCGGCGGTGCACGGGCCGTCCTTCGTCCCGACGACCGAGGCGGACAGCACCACGCTGCCGTCCGTCTCCAGCGCGCCCACCGCGGGGCCGTCGTCGCAGGACCCGTGGAAGGCCATGACGGTGATGGTCCGGCCGTCCTCGGACACCTCGGACAGCCGGTCGAGCGGGGCGAGTTCGGCGGTGGACACGTCGCGCGACGTCCTGATCGGCGGTTTGGGGAGTTCTGAGGGGATGGGGGCGGCCAACTTGAGCGGGGTGTCGTAGCCCTCCAGGGTGAACAGCCAGGCGGGGACCGTCGCCGGGCCGCGGCTGGTGGCCAGCGTCATCCGGCCCGGCTTCGCCCCGGTCACGGTCAGGTGCGGTCCGTCGCCGCCTCCGTCGGCCACCTCCTCGTACGCCTGCTCGACGCCCATCAGCGGGAGCGTGAGCCTGCTTCCGTTCTCCCACCTCACCTGTCCGTGAGCGTCCTTGCCCGGGGCGGCGGGGAGGTCGCCGCGCAGGACGAAGTTCCTGGTCAGGTAAGCGAGTTTGTCGTCCTCGTCGTGGAAGGCGCCCTTCGGGAGCTGGACCGAATCCCCCATCGGGTAGTAGCCCTCGCGCCACGCCTCGGCTGCCTCGGAGCCGTCCCAGGCGGTGGCGACCGCACGGGCACGGGCACTGTCCGGGCGCGCCCCCGAGCCTGCCCTTTCGCCGCCGCAGCCGGCCACGGCACCGGCCGTCGCGGTGAACAGGGCCAGCACGAGGAGCGGTTGGGTGGTGCGTGGCGCTGTCCGCATGGGTCCCCCAGGGCATGACGGTGGCGGTTGTTGTCCGTACCGGTCCTCTGACGCACCGGGGCCGGGTGACGTTCGGTCCCGGAGGGGGTCTGTCAACCGGGGTTCCGGTGCCGGTTGTTGCGGATACGGTGAGTGTTGTGGACCGGTGAAGAGGTCGAATCACGCGGTCTATCGCGGTCGTTGGGGCGACAACCGGGGGGACGGGATGGCCGACGGGCCGGTGCTCGCGCAGTTGCACTTCGGGCGTGAGGACGCCGAGCGGGACGTGACGGAGGGACTGCTGTTACGCGGCGGGTTCCTGCCCAATGCCGCCTACCGGGCGGCCGTGACCGGGCGGAAGATGCTCATCATCGGCCGCAAGGGCTCCGGGAAGAGCGCCATCTGCATGCAGTTGATGGCGGACGGCGCCCACCACGCCGGGAAGGCGCTGGTCACTCCGGACGAGGCGGCGGGGGAGGAGATCCGCCGGTTCGAGTTGCAGGGCCTGCCCGGGGACTCGGCCAAGGCACTGATCTGGCGGTACGTGTTCGCCGTACACGCGGCCCGCTGTCTGGTGACCCACTTCAAGGACGCGCACGGCCGCAGGCCCGACTCGGTGAAGGCGCTGGCGCGGTTCCTGAAGCAGAACGGCGAACTGGCGGGCGACCGGCTGGGCGACCGCCTCGCGCACGGTGCGCGGGGCTTGCAGACCTCGCTGTCCCTGGAGGCGTTCGGCGTCAAGGCGAGTATGGACACGGCGCAGTTGCCGCCGTCGGAGGGCGCGCGTGCCTCCCGGCAACTGGAGGTCGTCGAGCAGGGCGTGGCCCGAGCCCTCACCGACCTGCGCTGTGGCGGCGACCACGGGTCGCTGCTGATCATGGTCGACCAGCTGGAGCTGGTCTGGTCGGCCGAGCCGGACAGCAACTCGATGGTGATCGGGCTGCTGCTGGCCGCCAAGCACGCCGCGGGTCTCTACGGGCGGGCCGTACGGTTCCTGCTGTTCCTGCGCGCGGACATCTACGACTCGCTGTCGTTCGGGGAGGGCGACAAGTTCCACGGAGACGAACTGCGGATCGTCTGGACGGAACAGGCACTGCGCGACCTCGCCCTCGCCCGCGCGCGTGCCTCCGCCGGAGCGGAACTGACCGCCGAGCGGCTGTGGCGGGAGATCTTCCCGCCCACGGTTGGCGGCGAGGACACCGCGACCTATCTCTTCAGCCGCTGTCTGCCCCGGCCGAGGGACGCCATCCAGTTCCTCAACCTCTGCCAGGAGACGGCCTCGCTGATCCACGGCCGGGACCGCATCACGGAGGCGGACGTGCTCCAGGCGGGCCGCCAGTTCTCCGCCTGGAAACTCAAGGACCTGACCCTGGAGTACCTGGTCGCGCACCCCTTCCTGAAGCACCTCTTCCCGCTGTTCCAGAACACGGGGTACGTGGTGACCCGCGCCGCGCTCGGCAGCCGCTTCGAGGCCGCGGCCCAGTCGCTGCACGGGCTGTTCCCCGCCTACGCCGACGCGCTGACCCTCTCCGGTGTCATCGACATCCTGTACGGGGCGGGCTTCCTCGGGGTGCGACGCGGGAACGACGTGGTGTTCGCCGGTGAGGACGACCTGCCGGTACAGCCGCACGAGACGGAGTTCCACGTCCACCGGTGCTTCCGCGCGGCACTCGGCGCGACCAGTGCCATGGATCTCCGCCGCTACGAGCCACTCGTCGCGGCCGATCGCATCTTCCAGGGCAACACCGGCAACGCGGTGGGGGTGATCACCAACCTCAACCGTGACGACCGGCTGCTCCAGGCGCTCAGCGGCTCCTGCCACTCCATCCTCGCCCAGGTCGGCCGCGCGGTCGGGCTGACGCAGGACGCCCGCGAGGAGATCACCCAGCAGATCAACCGCGTACTCGACGACGTCAACAGCAGATCCGCGGGGTCCGTGTCCCCCGACGCGGACGACCATCTCCTCACCACCGCCCACTACTTCACCAGCCTCGCCGCCCAACTCCTGGCCAGCGGGCTCGACGACACCACCGGCGCCGGAGGTGTCGCGCACCGCATCGAGAACGAGGCGCGGCGGCTGCGGCTGCTGGCGGGCGGCTCGTACGGCAGCTCTGGCAGCTCGGGAGGACACTGACATCCAGGAGGACCGGTGATTCACGTGAAGCGGCGTACGAGGGAGGGAACCGGTGCAGGGCGTACTGCTCGCTGAGCGGTTCCGGATCGGGGACCGGCTGGGTGCGGGTGGCATGGGCCAGGTCTGGTCCGCGCAGGACGAGCGGATGCGGCGGGACGTGGCGGTCAAGGTCGTCCATCCGCAGTTCGGCATGGACGAGGCGGAGACGCAGGCCCGCTTCCAGCGCGAGGTGCAGCTGGCGGGCAGGCTCTCCCACCAGAACATCGTGACCGTGCACGACTGGGGCGAGGTGCCGGTCGACGGGCGCCACACCCTCTACCTCGTGATGGAACTCGTCCTCGGCGTGCCCCTCCAGAAGCGGCTCAGGGAGTCCGCGGTTCCCTGGCCGCTCGCCGTCGGCTGGGCCGCGCAGATCAGCCGGGCGCTGGACGCCGCACACGGGCAGGGTGTCGTCCACCGTGACATCAAGCCCGCCAATGTGCTGCTCACTCCTGAGGGGACGGTGAAGGTCCTCGACTTCGGGGTCGCGAAGTTCATGGGCGAGACCATCGGTGCGCGGGATCTCACCGTCACCGGTGCGCCGCTCGGCTCCCCGGCCTACATGTCGCCGGAACAGGCCGAGGGCAACCGGGACATCGACCACCGCAGTGACCTGTACTCCCTGGGCTGTCTCCTGTACCACGCGGTGACCGGCCGGCAGCCCTTCAGCAGCACCACGCAGTGGGCGGTGCTCCGGATGCAGATGGAGGACACCCCGACAGCGCCGGCCGTCCTCGCCGAGGGACTCCCGGGCGGCCTGAACGATCTCATCCTGGCCCTCCTCGCCAAGCGGCCCGAGGACCGGCCGGCCGACGCCGCCGCCGTCTTCGACGCGCTGAGCACCGTACTGGTCGACCACGCGCTCACCCTGCCCGGCGGAAACATCCTGGACGCCGCCCAACTGGGACAGGGCGAGGCGCTCTCGGGGCGCCTGCTCAACAAGGCGTGGGGGCTCTGGCAGTTGACGGAGACGCGGAGTGCGGCACGGCGGGCGGAGGCGGAGCGGCTGAAGTCGGAGGCGCAGGACAGCGCGGACCGGGTACGGGCGGAGGCACAGGCCGCGGCGGAGCGGCTGGCGGCCGAGGGTGCTGAGGCGCTGGCCGTCGCGCAGGAGGAGGCTGTCTGGCGGCGCCGCGAGGCCGGGGAACTGCTCGGTTCGGCGCGCCAGGAAGCCGACCAGGAGCGTGAGCGGGCCCGCGGGCAGAGCGAGGAGCTGCTCGCTTCCGCGCGCAAGCGGGTGGAGGAGTCCCAGGAGGAGGCCGTACGGCTGGTCGAGGAGGCCGACCGGCGCGCGACGGAGATGGTCTCGAACGCCGTGTACACGGCGGACCGCACCCGGACTCAGGCGAAGGACGACAGCGAGGCGTACCGCGCCAAGACCGTCGAGCTCCAGGAGGAGGCGCGTCGGCTGCGTACGGAGGCCGAGCGGTTGCACGCCGACGCGGTCGCCAAGAGTGAGCTGGTGCGCAGTCAGGGCCGACGCGAGGTCGTCCAGAGCTTCGACGAGGAGGTCAGGGCCGCCGAGGGGGTACTGGGCAGGGGACCGGCCGTCGACGAGAGCCCGGCACCTCAGCTCTTGGCGAAGCGTCGGGCCAAGTTTCTGGCCGCCGTCGTTTCGGCCCTCGCCAAGATCGACGCCGCGCCCCAGGCCGCTCACGGCCTCCCACAGCCCGCCCCGGCACCGGAGTCTCCACCCTTCGGGTTCGACCTGGTCCGCCGGGGCTACGACATCAAGCAGGTCGACGAGCGCATCGCCGAGCTGGTGACGGACCGCGACCGCGCCCTGTCCCGTGTCGTCGAGCTGGGCAGGCAGATCGAGGAGGCCGTACCGCCGCCGGACTTCGGGCCCTTTTCCGTCGATCCACGCGGCGATGCGCGGCACCTGGGCGGGTCCTTGGTCAACGGCGCCTACCAGCAGGCCGAGTGGGAAATTGAGGCCCGCTCCCGTCAGACCCGGCAGCCCCTCCAAGACTTCGAACTGGTCCCGCGGGGCTACGACCGCAGACAGGTGGACGCCCGGATCAGTCAACTCGTCGACGAACGCGACCGCGTGCTGGCCTGCATCACGGCGCTCGAAAGGCTCACCGGAGGGCGGTTCTGAGGTTCGCGTCGGCTTTGAAAAGGGGAAGCGCCGGGAGACGGACCCGAAGGGAGGTCTCCCGGCGCCGTTCCTCGAGCGGTCAGAGCCGGTCGGGCGTCCTGATGCCGAGGAGCGCCATGCCGTTGTGCAGCGTGCGGGCCGTGAGGTCCACCAGGAACAGGCGGTTCTCGACGACCTCCGGCGCGTTGTCCGGCGACAGCACCTGGCACTGGTCGTAGAACGTCGTCAGGTGCGAGGCGAGCTGGTAGAGGTACGCCGCCAGCTTGTGCGGGGCGTACTCCTTCGCCGCCTCGGTCACCTCCTCGCCGAACCGGTCCAGGTGCAGGCCCAACGCCCGCTCCGCCGGGGCCAGTTCCAGCTCCGGGTGGGCGCCGGGCCGGGCGTCGCCCGCCTTGCGGAGGATCGACTGGATACGGGCGTACGCGTACTGGAGGTAGACGGACGTGTCGCCGTTCAGCGACACCATCTGGTCCAGGTCGAACTTGTAGTCCCGCACGGCGGACGTGGACAGGTCCGCGTACTTCACGGCGCCGACCCCGACGTACCGGCCGTTCTCGACGATCTCCCGCTCGCTCAGGCCCACCTTCTCGGCCTTCTCCCGTACGACGGCGGTGGCGCGCTGGACGGCCTCGTCGAGGAGGTCCTCCAGCTTCACCGTCTCGCCCTCACGGGTCTTGAACGGCTTCCCGTCCTTCCCCAGCACCGTGCCGAAGGCGAGCTGGAACGCCGTCACGTCGTCGCCGAGCCAGCCGGCCCGCCGGGCGGTCTCGAAGACCATCCGGAAGTGCAGCGACTGCCGGGCGTCGACCACGTAGAGGAGCGTGCTCGCCTTGAGGCCGAAGACGCGGTCCCTGATCGCCGACAGGTCCGTCGCCGCGTAGCCGTAGCCGCCGTCGGACTTGCGGACGATCAGCGGGACGCGGTTGCCGTCCGGACCCTTGATGTCGTCGAAGAACACGCACAGCGCGCCGTCCGAGATCTCCGCGACGCCGGACTCCTCCAGCAGGCGGCACGTCTCGTCCAGCATGTCGTTGTAGCCCGACTCGCCGACGATGTCCGCGTCCCGGATCTCCATGTCCAGCTTCTCGAAGACCGAGAAGAAGTAGATCTTCGACTCGTCCACGAACTTCTGCCAGGCGGCCAGCGTCCTCGGCTCACCCGCCTGGAGGTCGACCACCCGGCGCCGGGCCCGCGTCTTGAACTCCTCGTCGGAGTCGAAGAGTTTGCGGGCGGTCTTGTAGAGGCGGTCGAGGTTCGACATGGCCTCCTCGCCGGTGACTTCGGCGTCCTTGTGGTCCAGCTCGCCGGGGTGCTCGTCCAGGTACTGGATGAGCATGCCGAACTGGGTTCCCCAGTCGCCGATGTGGTGCCGCCGCACGACCGACTCGCCGGTGAACTCCAGGAGTTGGACCACCGCGTCACCGATCACCGCCGACCGCAGGTGACCGACGTGCATCTCCTTCGCCACGTTCGGCTGGGCGTAGTCGATGACCGTGGTGCCCGGGTGCTCGGCGAAGGGCACACCGAGGCGGGCCGCGTCCGCGTACCGCGCGGCCAGGGTCCGGGTGATCGCCCCGTCGCTGATCGTGATGTTCAGGAAGCCGGGTCCCGACACCTCGATGTCCTGGATCACGTCACCCGACTCGACCCGCGCCACGACCTGCGTCGCCAGCTCCCGCGGATTGGCCTTCGCCTTCTTGGCGAGTGCCAGGATGCCGTTCGCCTGGAAGTCCGCCCGGTCGCTTCGTCGCAGCAGCGGGTCCGCGGCACCGGCCTCCGGCAGGGCTGCCGAGAGGGCGTCCGCGAGGCGCTGGTGGACGGAGGCGGTGAGGGACGTGACCGAGGCCATGGAGTGGCTGCCGTTCTGCTCGGGTTCCGGAGGTCTGCTCTGCGTACAGATCCGGTTCCGGGTGCGGATCCGAAGGATCCGGTCCGGGAAATCTGAGTACAGGAAACCCAGTATCCCACGTGGTGAAAAGCCGTTTTCGCGGTTCCGGTCCGAGCTGGGAGAATAGGCCCGTCAGCCGACCGATCATGCCGGCTGCTCCCGAAGGAACTCCAGAAAAAGAGGACGTGCCGATCGTGGCTCAGAGCACCGAGACCACCGACTGGGTCTCCCGTTACGCGGATGAGGTCATCGAGGAGTCGGAGCGTCGGGCCCCGGGCAAAGCGACGTCAGCCACCACCGCCCCGGTCGTGGTCGTCGCGTCCGGGCTCTCGCCCTCCGGCCCGATCCACCTCGGGAACCTCCGGGAGGTCATGACGCCGCACCTCGTCGCCGACGAGATCCGGCGGCGGGGCCACGTCGTACGGCACCTGATCTCCTGGGACGACTACGACCGCTACCGCAAGGTCCCGGCCGGCGTCCCCGGCGTGGACGAGTCCTGGGCCCAGCACATCGGCAAGCCGCTGACCTCCGTACCGGCCCCCGAGGGGTCCGAACACCCCAACTGGGCCGAGCACTTCAAGGCCGCGATGATCACGTCGCTCGCCGAACTCGGCGTGGAGTACGACGGGATCAGCCAGACCGAGCAGTACACCTCGGGTGTCTACCGCGAGCAGGTGCTGTTCGCGATGAAGCACCGGGGCGACATCGACGCCATCCTCGAGCAGTACCGCACCAAGAAGGCCCCGGCCAAGCAGAAGCAGCAGAAGCCGCTCGACGAGGCCGAGATCGAGGCCGCCGAGGGATCCGGCGCCGCCGCCGAGGACGACGGCAGCTCCGACGCCGGGTACTTCCCGTACAAGCCCTACTGCGGCCGGTGCGAGAAGGACCTGACGACCGTCACGGCCTACGACGACGACAGCACCGAGCTGACCTACACCTGCGCCGCCTGCGGATTCTCCGAGACCGTCCGGCTGAACGAGTTCAACCGCGGCAAGCTGGTCTGGAAGGTCGACTGGCCCATGCGCTGGGCCTACGAGGGCGTCGTCTTCGAGCCGAGCGGCGTCGACCACTCCTCTCCGGGCTCCAGCTTCCAGGTCGGCGGACAGATCGTCGGGCTCTTCGGCGGCAAGCAGCCGATCGGGCCCATGTACGCCTTCGTCGGCATCAGCGGCATGGCCAAGATGTCCAGCAGCAAGGGCGGGGTGCCCACCCCGGCCGACGCCCTCCAGATCATGGAGCCGCAACTCCTGCGCTGGCTCTACGCCCGCCGCCGCCCCAACCAGTCCTTCAAGATCGCCTTCGACCAGGAGATCCAGCGGCTCTACGACGAGTGGGACAAGCTCGAGAGCAAGGTCGCCGACGGTTCGGTGCTCCCGGCGGACGCCGCCGCGCACGCCCGGGCCGTGGGCACCGCCGCCGGTGAGCTGCCCCGGACGCCCCGCCCGATGCCGTACCGCACCCTCGCCTCCGTCGCCGACATCACCGCCGGTGCGGAGGACCAGACCCTGCGGATCCTGAGCGAGCTCGACCCCGGCAACCCGCTCGGCTCCCTCGACGAGGTGCGGCCGCGGCTCGACCGGGCCGAGACCTGGACCAACACCCAGGTCCCCGCCGGGGAGCGCACCGTCGTCCGGGAGGAGCCCGACACGGAGCTCCTGAAGTCCCTCGACGACCAGGGCCGCGAGTCGCTGCGCCTGCTCCTCGACGGACTCGACGACAACTGGTCCCTGGACGGCCTGACCACCCTCGTCTACGGCGTCCCCAAGGTCCAGGCAGGCTTCCCCGCCGACGCCACCGCCAAGGAACTGCCGCCCGAGATCAAGGTCGCCCAGCGCACCTTCTTCGCCCGCCTCTACCACCTGCTGGTGGGCCGTGACACCGGCCCGCGCCTGCCCACGCTGCTGCTGGCCGTGGGACAGGAAAGGGTGCGCAGGCTCCTCGGGGAGTAGACCCGGCGCTACGACGACGGGAGCGCCCGGTGCTCAATGGCACCGGGCGCCCCCGTCGTCGTACGAGAGTCTGGGAGAACCGAGGAGGTCCGAGGAGGTCCGCTTACGCGATGTGCTCTTCCTGGAGATCCGCCGTGTGACGGTTGGTGAAGCGCTTGACCAACCGGTCGGCCTCGCGCTGCGGGAGCGTGGTGCCGAACGTCGCCTCCACGTTGCCCCTGAACTGGCCCGAGGTCGGATAGCTGCCGTCTATCGACTTCTTGAAGACCAGGTAGTACTCCTCCTCGGACGGCTCCGTGCCGCCGCCCGCACCCATCTCACGGGTACGGCCCGGGCCGGACGGGATCGGGAAGGTACCGGTGTCCTCCATGGAGGGCTCAGGGGCGGGCGCAGGCTCCTCCTCGTACCGCTGCTGCGGGAACGTCTGCTGCTCGAACCGCTGTTGCTGCTCGAACCGCTGCTGTTCCTCGAACCGCTGCCGTTCCTCGAACTGCCGCCGGGCCTGGAACTGCTGCTGCTCCTGGAACTGCTGCTGTTCCTCGAACAGCTCGGCCTGCTGCTGCTCCGCGTACCACTGCCGGTCCGCGGCGTTCGGGTCGTACGTCGGGTCGTAGCCGCCCTGATACGCGACGGACTGCGGGTCCCGGGCCTGGAGCCACTGACTCTGCGCCTCGGCGTAGTCCTCCGGCTGCTCGGGGGGCTCGTTCGCCTCGGGAGCGGGCAGCTGCTCCCGGACAGGCGCCGTGTTGCTCTGCAGGACGGGCGCGGTCGGCTCCGGTTCGCGGACCACCTCCAACTGCGGCGCGGGGGGCAGCAGTACGGGTTCGATGCCGGCCGCCGCCAGGCCCGCGGGGGCCGTCTGGGCGAGGGGGACGCCGTACTTCGCGAGCCGCA
>NZ_JBITHE010000043.1:0-35334 GCF_044457665.1 Streptomyces sp. NPDC050535 | reverse complement strand
CTCCGGCACGATCGGAATGACCAGGGTCTGCATCAGCGAGACGACGATGCCGGAAAGGGCCAGCACGGCCACCACGGCGCTCGACTTCGGCGGGGTGGAACCCCCTGCCTCGGCGGTTCGGTCTAGGGCGTCGGACATGGGGGAGCCTCCGTCAGGGCAGCGAAGTTGCTTGACTCACGCAACCGTAGAGGGATTGATTAACTTAGGCAAGTTATTCGTTGCGGTGGACAGACCTCAGGGATCCCGCACGGGGCCCAACTCGCCACGGTCGGCCGGACGGACGACCTGCGCCGCTTGCCGTTCGGCTTCACCGTGCCGGTCACGCAGGCGTCAGAGCTCGCGGGCGCGGGCGGAGCAGGCTTCCGCGTCAACGGTGTAGCGGGCTACACCATCGTTTGGGGAGTGGGCCTCCTCGTGACGGCGGGTGCGCACCGGGATCGTTGATCTCGGAAGTTCACAGCCCTCAACCGAGAAGGAAACCCTCATGAAGTCGCTGCTCTCGTCCCGGCCGGTGCTCTGGTTCCTGTTCCTGTTCAACCTCGTCGTCGCCCTCGCCGCACCCTTCGTCGTCGATGGCGCCCAGGGCATCGCGACCTCCATCGGTATGGGTGTCGTCTCCCTCGGTGCGGGCCTCGGCCTCCGCAAGGGCGGCGGCCGGCAGCAGGCCCAGCATGTCTGACGGGCCCCCAAGAACCCCTTGTCGCCGACGGTCCATGTAGCGGCCGTGGAAGTTGATGTGGGAGAACTTCGGCGGGGGACAGGCCGGCGATGTCCTCGTCGCCTCCAGGGATACTCCGGTCCGCGGTCCATGTACTGCTGCCATATGGCGACGCGCTCGGTGCTGACCGCAGTCACCTTCTCCAGCGTCCCGGCGAGGCCGGGGCGCTGGCGCCTTAACTCCCCTGCCTGTCCACGGTGTTGAGAAGCAGAAGGTAGCTTGTGGCCCCGTAGACACCTCCCTCCGAACGAGCAGGAAGCACAACGTATGAGCTCCATAAGCGTCGACGGCGTCCGGATGAACTACCACGTGGCCGGGAGCGGGCCCACGCTCGTCGCCCACCCCGGCGGCCCGGGCTTCGACTACGCCTACCTCCGCTCTCCCGAACTGGAGAAGCACTTCACCGTGGTCTACCCGGAGCCGGTCGGCACAGGAACGTCCGACAGCCCGGAGGCTTACGGCCTGGACACCTACGTCCACTTCCTGGCCGCCCTCATCGACCACCTCGGCGAGCCGCGGGTGCATGTGCTCGGCCACTCGCACGGGGGTTTCGTCGCCCAGCAGTACGCCCTGGACCACCCGGACCGCCTTTCCGGCCTGGTTCTCTACCACACCTCACCTGCCGCGGGCCCGGAGTGGTGGGAGGCCGCGATGGCCGGGTTGAATGCCTACCCGGACCTCTACCCCGACCAGCCCGAGGCGGCCGGCATCCCCGCGGCGTTCCAGAACGCGCTCAACGCGCCAGACGACGAGCAGGTCAACGCACGGCTGCGCGAGGCGATGCCGGTCTACTTCGCCGACTTCTGGGCCCGGCGCGAAGAGTTCGCCGACTTCTTGGCCGGTGTACGCATCTCCGCCGAACCGGCCACCGCACCCGCCTCGGTGCCCTTCGACGTCCGCGACCGGCTGGGCGAGATCACCGCGCCGACCGTGGTGATCGCGGGGCGCCGCGACTTCATCTGCGGTCCACGCTGGTCCGTGATGCTGCGGGACGGTATCCCCGGGGCCCGACTGACCGTCCTCGAACACAGCGGCCACTTCGGCCACATCGAGCAGCCGGCACAGTTCACCCGCGCGATCGCCGACCTGCTTCCGGACCGCTCCTGAGGCAGTACGTACAAGCCCGGGACGCCTGTTTGCGGTCCCACCCGCTACCCAGGGCGGCCGCGGCAGAGGTGCTCGTCGGAGGTTTCGGGACTTCGACCGGCCTCAGACTGGTTGCCGGTCCGCCGACACCTCGGCCGCCAATCCGCGCATGACATGTTCCAGCAGCGCGAGCAGCACTCCTTTCACAGATTCCTTGTCCCTGGCGTCACAGAGCACGAGCGGTACGTCGGGAGAGAGGTCCAGCGCCGCGCGGATCTCGTCCGGGTCCTCCTCGCAGATGCCGTCGAAACAATTGACACCCAGAGCGAAGGGAATGCCACGGTGCTCGAAGAAGTCGACGGACGCGAAGCAGTTGTCCAACCGCCGCGTGTCCGCGAGCACGACAGCGCCGAGGGCACCGCGCGACAGGTCGTCCCACATGAACCAGAAGCGGTCCTGTCCGGGCGCTCCGAAGAGATAGACCACGAGGGCCTGGCTGAGGGTGATCCGGCCGAAGTCCATGGCGACCGTGGTCGTGGTCTTCCGCTCCACGCCGGAGAGGTTGTCCACCCCCACGCTGGCCTCGGTGATCAGCTCCTCGGTGCGCAGGGGCACCGTCTCGCTGATGGTGCCGACGAGGGTGGTCTTGCCGACGCCGAAGCCACCGGCGACGAGGATCTTGGCCGTCGCCGCGTCGGGCGCGATCGCGGTGAGGTCGGGGTCATAGTCTGCGTATGCCATCGATCACTGCCTGAAGGAGACGGGCGTCGGGGGCACCGACTGCCGGGGGTGAGGAGACGGAGATGAGTTCATTGTCCAGGAGGTCACCCAGGAGTATGCGTACCACTGCGACGGGCAGATCGAGGTGGGCGGCGACCTCTACGAGGGCCATCGGCCTGCGGCACATCGCGAGCAGTCTGTCCTGTTCGGGTTGAAGCCGCTGGGCCCGGGTCGGTGGACGCACCGTGGTGATCAGCGTGATCAGTTCGACGTCGCCGTGGCCCGACCGCGTCCTGCCACGTGTGACGGTGTAGGGGCGCACGATACGGCCGGGATCGTCGTCCTCCCACGGATCTTCCTCGGACCAATGTCTCATTCATGCTCACCCGCAAGTGGGACACCGGTGTATTCGGAAAAGCGCGGGGCGGCGCTCAGGAACTGGCCCACCTGCCGGACCAGCATGGTCATCTCGTAGCCGACACTGCCCACGTCCACCGCCGAGGTGGCGAGCACCGCGAGCCGGGCGCCGCCGCCGGCAGTGGTGACGAAGAGGAAGAGGTCGTCCATTTCGATGACGGTTTGCTGCACACGTCCGCCGCCGAAATGGCGGCTGGTTCCCTGAGCCAGGGAGTGAACACCCGAGGAGATGGCCGCAAGCTGCTCGGCGTCGGCTCGGGCGAGTCCCTGCGAAGCACCGACGAGCAGACCGTCCTCCGACAGCACGATCGCGTGCCGGGTCTCCGGGATCCGTTCGATCAGGTTGTCCAGGAGCCAGGCCAGTCCGTCGCGGGTGGAGTTGGTCGCGGTCATGAGGTGCTGTTCCTTGTCGAAGAGCGGGTGGGCAACGGACGCCGGTCGGGCTGGGCCGTGGGCCAGGCGGGTGCCGGGACTTCTTCCTGTTCGCGGGCCCGCCGGGTGCCGTCCCGCAGCGCGGCGAGCATGGAGCGGGCCTGTTCCGGGCGGCGCTCCTCGAATTCCCGGCTCGCACTTCGATCCGGCTCCTCGTGCCGTTCCAGGAGTTGCGGGGCGAGATTGGCCCGCCGAACTCGTTGGGGAAGGCGGCCGGAACCGCCGGGACGAGCGCCTGTGTGCGGTGCGCTCCCGAGGCCGGCGCCGACCCTGTCGCCGGGCGAAGGCACCGGCGGGGTCATCGGCGGTTCCGTCGCCGTGGGGGAGTGTCTCTCGACAGGCATTTTGCGGATTCGCATCGGGATGCTCCCGCCTTCGGGGCCCCCGGGCGCAGGGCCGCCGACCGAAGCCAGATGGCGGTCCGCACGGGGGTCGAGCGCCATCGGCGAGGTTTCGGCAGAGGGCTGGGTCAGACTCTGCGGAAGGACGACGACCGCCAGAGATCCCCCGTACGAGGATGCCTGGAGGCTTGCCGTGATGCCATGGCGTCGGGCGAGGTGGCCGACGGTGAACAGGCCCAGGCGGGGGTCTTCGCCCAGCGAGGTGATGCTGAACTCCTGCGGATGGTGCAGCAGTTCGTTGGCCGCCTCGTACTCCTGGGACGACAGTCCCAGACCACGGTCTTCCACCTCGATGGCGTATCCCTGCGCCACCGGAAGGGCACGGACGCGCACCTCGGTGTGCGGGGGCGAGAACGTGACGCCGTTCTCGATGAGTTCGGCCATCAGGTGAATGGTGTCGCCGACGGCAGGGCCGGTCACCGCCACCGGCGGCATCGGCTCCACCACGACCCGCGAGTAGCCCTCGACCTCGGACACCGAACTGCGCAGGAGGTCCTCGAGCGCCACCGCTTCCCTCCAGCGGCGGCGCGGCGTCGAGCCGGACAGTACCGTCAGGCTCTCCGCGTTGCGTCGCATGCGCGTGGCGAGGTGGTCGACGCGATAGAGCTCGGCGAGGAGTTGGGGATCCTGCTCCTTGCGCTCCATGGAGTCGATCACGGTCAGCTGACGGTGAATCAGGATCTGTGTGCGGCGTGACATGTTGAGGAAGACCAGTCTCGCGCCCTCACGCTGTGCCGCCTGTTCCAGGGCCAGGGCGACCGCGGTGCGCTGGGCGCTGTTGAAGGCCTGCGCCACCTTGCCCAACTCGTCTTCACCATAGGCAAGTTCTGGTAGGGCGTCGGCGTCGGCCTCCTTGTCGCCGGCCCTCAGCCGCTGGATCAGTTCGGGCAACCGGTTCTCGGCAAGGTCCAGTGTCGCCTCGCGCAGGCTGGACATGCGGCCGATGAGCGAACGCGTGATGTTCCAGGACAGGACGGCGACCGCGGCCACCGCCACCAATGCGAGGGCGCTGCCGTACATCACCCTCATGAACAGGTCGTGGTTCCTGTCCTCGTTGTTCTTTGTTACCTGCCCCAGATACTCGTTCTCGGTGTTCTGCACCGCGGTGAACACACGGCCCGGAGCGGCCTTGCGAGCGGCCGTGAGACGTGGAACCTCGACGGTGTCGCTCCCCTTTGTGGCTGCCAGGGGAAGGGCTGCCTCGAAGGCATCCAGCCCCGCCCAGTCCGTCCCGCCCATGACCTTCTGCAGCGCGCTTCTCATCTTCGGCGGCAGGTAGGGGGACACCTCGTTGGAGAGTACGGAACTTCTCACGGCAGCGGCCGATGCCAGGGTCGTCCTCTCCTGGACACTCAGTTTTCCGGAGGCCGCAGCGCTGTCGAGGATGGCCCTCTCACCCGCCAGCGCCTCGGTCGCGCGCAGGAACGACAGAGCGTGGGCGGCTTCGGCCGCCGTGGCCCCGCTGCCGCTGTCCGTGCTCAGTGTTCCGAACAGGTTGAGCACCGACGCGATCGTCTGGGAGTAGACGTCGTAGGCGTGATGCCTGTCGCTGTTGCCCCCGTCGATGTCGGTCCGCTCGGCCGTCAGGGTGTCCAGCCGCTTCCGCACGCTGACCAACTGGGCCTCGTATTCCGCCGTAGCATCGCCGGCGGAGACGGAGTCAGCCTCGTGGAAGTCAGCGAGTATGGCGTCCGTCCTGGCACGCTGAGCGTCCAGAGCCGCACGGCTGCCGTGTGCCGAGAGCAGCAGGACCGTCAGTTGCCGCTCCCTCTGGAACTCGGCGACACCGGGTACCAGTGCGTACGTGGTCTTCGCTGCCTGGCCGACGTGGCCGGCCTGGCGCCACTGGTTGAACAGGACGGCCGAGCCACTGAACCAGAGCAGGACCATCGCCGACGCAGGGACCAGAGCGAGGGCGATGAGCGATGTTCTAATGCTGCGGCCCCTGCCGGTGTTTGGCCTGATGCGCACGGGCTTCCCCCTGTGTCTGCTCATTGCTCCCACCCACACTCGATGGCTCGGTGGCGAAGACGATCTATGGCCTGCGGCTGGGGCACCGGGTGCGTTCCTTTCCGAAGTGCTGGCGCACAGCTCGTCGAGACCGCCGGAGTTGCGGACGTGCGGTAGCGGAAGCAGCGGAGTTGACAGGGGACGACGAGGAAGCCGGGGTCGTGGCCACGGATCGGTGGCGGACCGCCGATCTCGCCGCCGCACGGCTGAGGTATGCATGTAAGCGACCCCGTCGATCAGGGTCAAGCGAATGTGCGAGCACGCCACTACGTCCGGTTAGGGCGGTCAGTCCACTACGCGCGTAGACTTTCCGACGGCAACTTCTGCCACAAACGCGTTTCGCCAATACGTTCTGGCTGATTACGCATGGTGAAGCTGATGGGTGGTGGTGTGAATCACCCGCGAAGGGGTCTGTGGTGCGCGCCAGGGCAAAGATGCGACGTCGACGATGGCGTGACCTAGATCACACTAGAATGATGTGTGGCCTCGCCTCAATACGTGGCAACGACCGGTACCTCGCAGTTCGGGCAGAGATCGCAGCGCGGAGAGCGAACATCGCGCACAGGCCGGGCAAATGAAGAGACCGAGCAGCAGCACGCCGCAGGGGCCGATCCAGATCTTCTCGCCTTGCTGACGAAGATCTTGGTGACATCGGCGAGTCCTCCGCCTGAGCAGCGGGGGAGACGCGGCCGGCCAGCAGCAGCGCGGCGAACGCTGTCCAAGCCGCCGCCGCAAGCCGTGTGCGCATGTGCGTCCACGTCAGGGGGAGGCTGCCTCTCTGGCGTCGGGCGCAGGAACGGGGAGACGTGCCGGTTCGCGCCGGTCACGACACAGCCCAGCGGGGTCCCGCGTCCGTCGGTCATACGCGACCACTTGATCCCTGTTTTCCCCGGTCGATCGGTGATTTCCCGGCGACCTCGGCACCGCAGGGCGCTTTGGTGATCTGCCCGTCGACGGTGATGTCGGCCAGGTCCGGTTCCAGGCCCACGACACGGTCGCAGGTCTCCAACACGATCTGCTCCAGCCCTGCGAAGACACCGGCCGCGATCCACTCGTTGCGTCGGGTTCTCATCGTGGTCGCCGAGCACGATTGATCGGCCTGCTTCTCGTACGAGCCGCCGAAGACGAGTTTCGCGACGAGCTTGTCGAACACGATCCGGTCCGGGATCCGTGGGTTGTGACAGCCCCACGGATGTGTCTCGAGTGTGGTGGCAGGAGGGCCTCGAACTGGACCCACAAGGGCTTGATCGCCCATGCTTCGACGGCGGGCACCGGTGCTCCGTTCTCAGATGTAGAGATGTAGGAGTTCCACGTCAAAACGGATCCCGGGCCCCGCGTCACATCAGCCTGACGCCCCTACCCGCGAAGTGTCTTACCAATTGACCAAACTCAGGAGCAGTCGGTGGACGTCAGCTCCTTCGGTGCCCACGGGCACGTTCCGCTGCGCGGGGCCCTGCTGCTGGCCGCGGTGGCGGGCATCCTGCTCACCGCGCTGGCGGGCAGCGCGCAGATCACGCAGTTGCGCGCGGCCGTCCGCAAGCACCGCCGGCCCACCACAGGGCTGGGAAGGCCAAGGACTCGTCGAAGGCCCGGCGGTAGCCCGGACTACCGGGAGCCCGCCACAGGGTGCGGCTTGTAGAAGGACTCCTCCAGGTAGGCGGCCTCGTGCGGCTGGTACGGCTCCTCCAAGTAGGCGGCCTCGTCCTCGTCGAGTTCGACGTCCACCGCGGCGACCGCGTCGGCCAGCTGGGCCGGATTGGTGACCCCGACGATGGGCGAGGTCACCGCCGGGTTGCGCATGACCCAGGCCAGGGCGACCTGGGCCGGGGACAAACCCCGCTTGCCCGCGGTCTCGTGGACGCGCTCGGCCACTGCCTGGTCCTCGTCGCGGCAGAGGATCTTGCCGCCCTCGTCGGTCTCGGCACGCGCCGTGGCGGTGTCCCGGGCCCGCGTCAGCCTTCCCCGCGCCAGCGGGCTCCACGGGATCACACCGATGCCCTGGTCGGCGCAGAGCGGGAGCATCTCCCGCTCCGCTTCTCGGTGGATGAGGTTGTAGTGGTCCTGCATCGACACGAACCGGGTCCAGCCGTTCAGGTCAGCCAGGTACAGGGCCTTGGCGAACTGCCAGGCGTGCATGGAAGAGGCTCCGATGTAGCGGACCTTCCCGGACTTGACCGCGTCGTGCAGCGCCTCGAGGGTTTCCTCGATCGGGGTGTCGTAGTCCCAGCGGTGGATCTGGTACAGGTCGATGTAGTCGGTCCCCAGTCGCTTCAGGGAGGCGTCGAGCTCGGCGAAGATCGCCTTGCGGGACAGCCCGGCGCCGTTCGGGCCGGGGCGCATCCGCATCCAGACCTTGGTGGAGAGAACGACCTCCTCGCGCCGGGTGAAGTCCTTGACCGCCCGGCCGACGATCTCCTCGCTGCTTCCGGCGCTGTACCCATTGGCCGTGTCGAGGAAGTTGACGCCGCTCTCAAGGGCCTGCTTGATGATGTCCCGGCTGGCGTCCGCGCCCAGCGACCAGGGCTCGCCGCCCCGGTCCGGCTCGCCGAAGCTCATGCAGCCGAGGGTGATGGCGGAGACTTCCAGTCCGGTCGTTCCGAGTTTGATGTATCGCATGCTTCCGAACCTAGGAGTCGGAGTGTGCTCCAACGCAAATTCGGAGGTGTGGGGCATGCGCGCCCTGTCAGGGTTCCACCGTTCCGGCCAGACATACCCGAGAACCCAGGAGTAGGCCCCTTCCGGTTACAGCTCGGCATGACAATGGCCCTTGGGACCCGGCGGCCAGCCCGCTCCACGGAGACTTCGCCAACCTGTGCACCAACCACCGTGTCCATCGGCACCCAGGACCTCCTGATGCCGGCTTGCCGAACCTTCGCGAAGGAGGCGCGCGACATGGGCGTGGACATCGAACTCCACGAATCCCCTCCGGGCGGCCCGGGGCTGAGGGAACGCAAGAAAAACCAGACGCGGACCACGCCGAGGGAGGCCGTGGCTGGGCTGGTCGCCGAACGCGGTTTCACGCAGACCACCGAGGCCGACATCGTTGCTGTCGCGAACGTGTCGGAGCGGACGTTCTTCCGGTACTTCGACAGCGAGGAGGACCTGCTGTTGCCGGCCGCTGAGGTCTTCGCAACGAAATGATCTCGTAAGGTGACTCGGCCCAGGGGATTTCGCGAGCCGCGATGAGTTCTGCGACGTCCGGCGGTCGTACTGTCGAACCCGTCACCGAGGAGGATTCCCAATGCG
Organism: Streptomyces sp. NPDC050535; assembly: GCF_044457665.1. Lineage (NCBI taxonomy): Bacteria > Bacillati > Actinomycetota > Actinomycetes > Kitasatosporales > Streptomycetaceae > Streptomyces > Streptomyces sp. NPDC050535. Next base: position 26,304 of record NZ_JBITHE010000043.1, on the reverse strand, counting down.
CAGCGTGACCTATTCGATGAGCGTCTCACTGGACGGCTACATCGTCGGGCCGGACGGTGGCTTCGACTGGACACCGCCCGACGAGGAGGTCTTTCGCTTCGCCACCGACGAGGTGCGAGAGCTCGGTGTCCACCTGTTGGGACGACGGCTGTACGAGTCGATGCTGTATTGGGAGACCGTCGACCAGGTTCCATCACTCGACTTCTCAACGCTCGAGTTTGCCGCGATCTGGAAGACGCTTCCCAAGGTGGTGTTCTCCACCACGCTTTCGGCGGTACAGGGCAATGCCCGCCTGGCCTCCGGCGGCCTGGCGGAGGAGATCGAGCGTTTGAGAGCCGAGCCGGGGGACGGCAACATCGCGATCGGCGGCGCGACTCTCGCCGCCGAGGCGGCCGCGTTGGGTCTGATCGACGAGTACCGGGCGAGGGTCCACCCGGTGCTGGTCGGCGGCGGCATTCCGTTCTTCCCCCAGCACGAGCGCCGGGTGGATCTCGAGCTCGTCGAGACCCGCACCTTCCGCTCGAGAGTCGTCTACCTCGGCTACCGCGTGGCGCGCTAGCCGGCCGGTCCGCCGAGCCCTGGGTAGAACAGGCCGGCCAGTGAGGGTTCCTCAGCGAAACGGTCTGAGCGAAGCGGTGTGAACCGACGCCTGGTGAAGCTGAATCGGACGGATTACACCCGACCGCAGACGCACGTAAAGCCCCTGCTAGGACAGGTCTCACCACAAGATCATTGCCGCAACCACCCGAGGCTTCACGCTGGTCACCTACATCGCCACGCTCGACGTCCCGCGCCAAGTCGTGGAGTACCTGGGCCGGTTGTCGGCCGCGCACCGTCGACGGATCGGAACCCCGAAGGGGGCGCGGGTGCTGGGCCCGATCCGGCAGGCGGTGCTGGTGCTGCGCTGGATCCGTGAGCGAGGCCGTGTGTACTGCCTCGCCCAGGGCGCCGGGGTGTCCCAGGCGACCGGCTACCGCTACCTGCACGAGGGGGCATCGGCATCCTCGCAGACCAAGCCCCCGACCTGTACGCGGTGTTGGACCGTTCTCGCGCCGAGGGCATGACACACCTGATACTGGACTGCACGCCTTTGTGGATCTCGGATGGGGAGACGGGCTCCACACCCGTATGACCAACCCCTAATCGAACATGTGCGGGCCCTCGGCGAACGCACCGCGGGGAACTCAAGGAACGCCGGCGCACGTTGAAGCGCATCAGCCTCAGCTCCACACGGAGTCCATGAGCGGGGCACATCCCAGCGGATGGGAGGGCTGAGTCGTCCCACAAGGGGTAGTCGAGCGGAGGAAGGCAGTCGCCGGTATCGAGGGTTGGAGTCGCATGCCACGCATGCTGGAACGTATCAAGCAGTTTGCCAGGAGTCCTCAGGGGCGTCGTGCGGTCGAGCAGGCGCGGCGGGCCGCAGCGGACCCCCGTCGCCGGGACCAGGCCAAGGGGCTGCTGGGCAAATTCCGCGGCCGTCGCTGACCACATCCGCCTCCATGCGGAGCGTGTTGCAGCAGGCCGCGAACAGGCAGCCTGTGCTGCCTTGGTGGGATGTCCGATCATGCGGTGAGGCGTATTAGCAGCACCCGGCCCTCCAGCGGCAGGCTCCAGAGTCTGTCCTTGCGGGCCGGGTCCGCCCCTTCGTGGCGCGTAACGCAACGCTGCAAGGCCTTTCAGCGTGTCCACCGATCGGTGATGCCGACGGGGTGCGCGACAGCACAAAGCTTCCGTGCAGTCAGGGAGATGTCCGAAGCCTCAACCCACTGGCACAAGAGCCGCGTTGGCCCCTATCCTGCCGCACGCGCTGGGTGAACCTCTCTCAGCCGCAGCGCGGCGGACGTTCGCCAGTGCTTCCTGGCAGGTGCGCGCGGTCCTCGTTGCGGCCTGAGATCCACACTCCGCGCGCGTTGACGGCAAGCGCCTGCACCACTGCGGACAGGAGGGCCGGCATGTGCTCCTGGAATTTCATGTGTGTACTTCTCCGAGAGCCCTCGAGCATCTCAAGTACCTCATCGGCATGGGCGATTCCCCCCCTGGGGCATCGTCACCCACTGTTTGTCTACGCCGGGCCCGGATCTGTCCTGGCCACGTAGACGGTGTTGGTCGAGGTGCCGCCTTGCAGGGGATTGTCGAATTCGACGATATGGGCCGCTGACTGCGGGAAGGCTTCTGTGAGTGCGGAGGTGAACTGTTTGTCCGGCGGGTCGTTGGACCACAGGGCGAAGACCCCGTTGGGGTGAAGGCGTTCGGCGAGAGCGCGGAGCCCGGCCGGCTGATAGAGCGCCGCGTGGCTCGGGTGGAGCACATGGCGCGGGGAATGGTCGACATCCAGCAGAATGGCGTGGAAGCGGCGGCCCGGCTCCGTAGGGTCCAGACCGCACGAATCGGCCGCCATCGCGAAGAAGTCGCCTTGAACCAGGCGGCAGCGGGCGTCCGAAGTCAGCCGGGCGCCGAGAGGGACCAGGCCTCGCTGATGCCAGTCGATGACTTCGGCGAGCGTTTCGATCACGGTTAGCGAGCGCACCCGCGGGTCGTCCAGTACAGCCTCGGCGGTGTACCCGAGTCCGAGTCCGCCGACGGCGATGTCCAGTTCGGTGTACAGCAGTTTCGCCAGTCCGAGTTCCGCGAGCGCGATCTCGCCGGCTGTGAAGAGGCTGGACATCAGGAACTCGTCGCCGAGCTTCACCTCGAACACATCGGTGTCCGATGCCGGGTCGCGTCGGCGCCGCAGGCTGATGTCGCCCATCGGTGTCGGGCGCCAGTCGATCTCCTCGAAACGCGCGCTCATCCGTTTACCTTTCTGACGCACCGTCGGTGCCCGAATCCGGTGCCTGGTACGCCGCTCTGCGTAGGTGCGGACGCAGCCGCGAAACCGTCCCTGCCCCGGTCGGCGGGGCAGGGACGGTGTCCGTCGGTCAGGCGTCGATGATGACGGGGATGATGAGGGGCTTGCGGCGGTGGGTGCGGAAGGCCCAGTTCGCCACGGCACGGGCGATGAGCTGTTCCAGCTGGTGCGCGTCGCCGACGCCCTCCTGGGCTGCGGTCGCCAGAGTCTTCTCGATGACAGGGATGACCGGTTCGAAGGTGGTGTCGTCGTGGACGAACCCCCGGGCCAGGAAGTCGGGAGTCTCGGCAAGGGCGCCCGTGTCGGCGTCGACGATCGCCACCACGGTGACCACGCCTTCCTCCGCGAGGGTGACACGGTCCTTCAAGGACGCCTCGGTGGCGCCGCCGACCTCCATGCCGTCCACGTAGACGTTGCCCGCGGGCACCTTGCCGGTGATCGACGCACGCCCGTTCACCAGGTCGACGACGACGCCGTCCTCGGCGATGACCACCCGCTCGGGATCGACCCCCGTACGGATCGCCAGGTCGGCGTTGGCCCGCAGGTGGCGCCATTCACCGTGCACGGGCATCACATTGCGGGGCTTGACGATGTTGTAGCAGTACACGAGCTCACCGGCGCTGGCGTGCCCGGAGACGTGCACCTTGGCGTTGCCCTTGTGGACGACATGGGCACCCCACCGGGTCAGCCCGTTGATCACCCGGTAGATGGCGTTCTCGTTGCCGGGGATCAGCGAGCTGGCGAGCAGGACGGTGTCGCCCTTGCCGATGCGGATCGCATGGTCGCGGGTGGCCATCCGGGACAGAGCCGCCATGGGCTCGCCCTGGGATCCGGTGCACACCAGGGTGATCTTGTGGTCGGCCAGCTTCTCCATTTCCTTGGCACTCACGACCAGGCCGCTGGGAACCTTCAGGTACCCGAGGTCGCGGGCGATGCCCATGTTGCGGACCATGGAACGGCCCACGAAGGCGACCTTGCGGCCGTGCTGGTGCGCGGCATCCAGGACCTGCTGGATACGGTGCACATGGCTGGCGAAACTGGAGACGATCACCCGGCGCGGGGCGGTACGCATCACCTGCTCGATCGCCGGGTTCAGCTCCCGCTCGGAGGTGGTGAAGCCAGGGACCTCGGCGTTGGTGGAGTCGGTGAGGAAGAGATCGACGCCTTCCTCACCGAGGCGGGCGAAGGCACGCAAGTCGGTGATGCGGTCGTCCAGCGGGAACTGGTCCATCTTGAAGTCACCGGTGTGCAGCACCAGCCCGGCCGCGGTGCGGATCGCGACCGCGAGACCGTCCGGGATGGAGTGGTTGACCGCCACGAATTCGCAGTCGAAGGGGCCGAAGCCGCGCCGGTCGCCCTCACGTACCCGCGTCGTGCGCGGCCGGATTCCGTGCTCTTTGAGCTTGGCTTCCAGGAACGCCAGTGTCAGCTTGGAGCCCACGACAGGGATGTCGGAGCGCTCTCGCAGCAGGTACGGCACGCCACCGATGTGGTCCTCGTGGCCGTGGGTGAGTACCACGGCCACGATGTCGTCCAGGCGATCACGGATCGAGGTGAAGTCCGGCAGGATCACGTCCACGCCGGGCTGGTTCTCTTCGGGGAACAGCACGCCGCAGTCGACGATGAGCAGCTTGCCGGCGTGCTCGAAGACGGTCATGTTGCGGCCGATCTCACCCAGGCCGCCAAGGGCGACGACCCTCAGCCCTCCTTCAGGCAGGGGAGGGGCGGCTTTTAGTTCGGGGTGCGGATGACTCATTATTCTGACGTTACCGGAGAGTCTGCCGAGGTGATCCACCGACTGCCCAACCAAGCGGTTCAACGCGGCGTGGCCGAGGCGGTCAGCGGGTTGAGCGAGGCCGCGTTCGCGCGCCTTTTCGCCGTGGCGCCGCGTGGAGGGCCACCAGCGATGTACTGAGGCGTGGCGCGCTCACGTCCTGTCTGCGCGCGGGCGGCCGACGAGAACGCCCTACCCCGAAAGCCGCCGCGAACGTACGTCCGGCCTTGCCCTGCATCACCGTTCGCGCGGCGGTCTGCGCGAGGCGCAGACTGGCAGACGGTGGCTGCATCTGAAGCAGTGGCGGATGGAGTCGTCGGTTGGCGTACGCGGGGGGTGTCTCCATTCGGCTTAACGATCGCCTGGACGGCCCAGTATTCTCTGTAATCCGGGACGGGTTGAAAAGTTGGAAAGGGGGCCAGGTGAGAGGGGCTCGGGCGTTGGCTTCGTTCGATGACGTCGAGCTTGGTGACCATGTCTGCTGGCACTCGGGCTCAGCTGCCACGTCCCCTGCGGATGTCCTCGCCTACGTGGCTGACGGCGCTCTGTACGGCGACAAGATTGTGGTGGTCGGCTCCACTGGCGCTGCCTCTGGTCTTCCCCGTGACGCTGTGCCCACCGAGTCGGTGATTCTCGACTTCCCGCGCATTGCGGACCCCGACTCCGTCCTGGCTGCGGTGCGCCGCGAAGCGCGAACCGCGGCCCTGGAGGGCTATCGCTCGGTACGTGTACTTACCGAACGGGTGCCGGGAGCGGTGCACAGCGGGACCGAGGAGCTGGTGGCTCAGGAGCTGAGGCTCGATGAGTTCGCCTCGGAGAGCAACGCCATCGTGGTGTGTGCTTTCCGACTGTCGCAGTGGGACGCGCCTACCCTGGAACGTATGGCAGGTGTGCACCCGCACGAGATGGGCAAACGCGCTGAGCGTCCGGCCTTCCGGATGTACAGCACGGGTGCCGACAGCTGGAGCGTTAACGGAGTGATCGACTCAGAGTGCGCGGACGCGTTCAACACTGCGGTACGGGCTGCTACACGATTCTCACCGAAAGTGAGACTGCGCTTTGACTCCCTGGATTTGATTGATGCCGCCGGCATGCACGCGCTTGTCGACGCCGCCCGTCATCTGCCGGACCGCCGGATCGTCGTGGAGGGTGCCAACGAAACCGTGCGCCTGTGCTGGGAGCTTGCGGGCTACGCGACTGCCGGCGTGCCGGTGGTGATGGCCGCATGACCGCCATCCTGCCGTCGAAGCCGTCCGACCAGGACCAGCCGTCGTTCCGCCACGAGCTCTACCCCTATCGCGGGGACAAGCAATTCCTGTCCGGAACACTGGGTTACATCCACGAAGCACTGGAAGGCGGCGAGGCCGTAGTCGTCGCTGTCCCCGCGGACAAGGCGTCACTCCTGCGTGGCGAGTTCGCCGACGAGCACGACGTCACTTTCGTCGACACCACGACGCTCGGGCCCAACCCCGGTCGGCTCGTCAGCGCCTGGGTGACCTGGATGAAAGAGCGAGGTGATGGCGACAGGCCGGTACGGGGCATCGGAGAGACAGCCTGGCGCGGGGCCCGCAACGCCGCACACCTCTCTGAGCTGCGCTATCACGAATGGCTCTTGAATCGCGCCTTCGCTCGCAGCTCCGCCTGGTCGATGCTGTGTCCCTACGACGACGCCGACGACGACCAGAGCGCCCTGCAGTCCTTGTCCCGCTGCCACCCCCTGATCCGCCAGGACGGCCACTACGTCCGCAACGAAAGCTACCTCAGCGCCCAGGCGTATCCCTTCGAGGTCCTGAACGCCCCGTGCGATCCCTACCAGGAGCTGAGCTACACACACGGTGACCTGGCCGCGATCCGCTCGAAGGTGTCCCAGTGCGCGGCGGACGCAGGCGTCTCGGAGGATCAGCGGCTGAAGCTCGCCGTCGCCGTCTCGGAGATCGCCACGAACAGCATCCGGCACGGTGGAGGCCGCGGAACTCTGCGTACCTGGACTCAGGACGCGACGTTTCTGTGCGAGTTTCGCGACGCCGGCTACATCCCCGACGTGATGGCCGGCCGCACCCGCCCCACGCCCGACCAGATTGGCGGCCGCGGCCTCTGGCTCGCCCACCAGCTCTGCGACCTGGTGGAAATCCGCTCCACCCGAGAGCAGGGCACCATCGTCCGCCTCCACACGGACGTCCCCCGGAGTTGACCGACAGGGCAGGACACGTTCGCGCAGGCCGGGTCTGCAGAACAACGACGACGACACCGCCACTCTGAGCAATGCGTGACTGGGGTCTCATCGGTGTTGAGGTGGTCGTTGGCCTCCGGCTGTGCGCGACGCCCGCAGCGTAAGGATTCCGTCATCACCTGAGGGTGCGGGACGGCTGCCCGTATTCGTTGAATCGGAAGACGGACGACATAGGGAATGCCAGAAGGTGGGACAGGGATGGCGCGTGTGTGGAAGGCACTGACCAGGCCGTTGGTCATCGCGGTGCTGGTGGTGGCGGTCGCTGGGGGCTTCGGGCTGTACTGGTTCCAGCCGTGGAAGCTGTGGCAGGACGAAACCGTCGAGGAGGCACTGCCCGGAGTGGCGGAGACTTCCGCTCCTTCCGCTGCGGCGCCCTCGGCCGAGCCCTCGGCCCCTGGTCCGCAGACGCTGGCGACCGGTGAGCTGCTCAGCCACGAGCACGCGACATCGGGCGCGGTGAAGCTCGTACGGCTGGTTGACGGCTCTTATGTCGTCCGGCTGGAGAACCTCGACACCAGCAACGGGCCGGACCTGCGTGTCCTGCTGACCGATGCACCGGTGAAGCCGGGTCGGGCCGGGTGGCACGTCTTCGACGACGGGGAGTACGTCAGCCTTGGCAAGCTCAAAGGCAACAAGGGAAGCCAGAACTACACCGTGCCCAGGGACGTGGATCCGTCGAGCTACAGCAGCGTGAGCATCTGGTGCGACCGTTTCGACGTGTCGTTCGGCGCCGCGCAACTGGCTCGCGTCTGACAGTGGTGGGGACTGGCGACCGTGCGCGGCGCTGAGCCCAGCGCGTCGACCGTCTGGTCCGCGTGGCTACCCGCGACGGACTGCCCGCCGTGACCATGTCTGCGATCGCTGCCGAGTCGGCGCCGCGTGTTGGTCATTGGCTGCCGGCGAGTTCGCCGCTGAGCTTCTTGTGGATACGGGCGCTGGGTTCGTTCAGGCCGATGATTTCGACGGTCTTGCCGCGCTGGGTGTACTTGGTCTCGATGGCGTCCAGGGCGGCGACGGACGAGGCGTCCCAGATGTGGGTGGCGGAGAGGTCGATGACGACCCTGTCGGGGTCGCCCGCGTAGTCGAACCGGCCGACCAGGTCGTTGGAGGAGGCGAAGAACAGCTCACCCGTGACCCGGTAGACCATCGTGCTGCCGTTCGGGTCGGTGATGGCGGTGACCTCGGCCAGGTGAGCGACGCGCTTGGCGAAGATGACCATCGCGGTGATCGAGCCGACGACGACGCCGATGGCGAGGTTGCTCGTGGCGACCACACACGCGACGGTGATCACCATGACGCTGATCTCCCCGGCCGGCATGCGCCTCAGCGTCTTCGGGGCGATGGAGTGCCAGTCGAAGGTCGCGAACGACACCATGACCATGACCGCGACCAGGGCGGCCATGGGGATGTCGGAGACAACCGGCCCGAAGGCGATGCACAGCACCATCAGGAACGCGCCGGCCAGGAACGTCGACAGCCGGGTACGGGCGCCGGAGACCCGTACGTTGATGATCGTCTGGCCGATCATGGCGCAGCCTCCCATGCCGCCGAAGAAGCCGGTGACGATGTTGGCGACGCCCTGGCCGATCGACTCACGGGTCTTGGAGGAGCGGGTGTCGGTGATCTCGTCGACCAGCTTCGCGGTCATCAGCGACTCCATCAGCCCGACCAGCGCCATGGCGAGCGCATAGGGGGCGACGGTGGTGAGCGTGTCCAGGGTGAAGGGCACGTCCGGCAGGCCCGGTACCGGAAGAGAGGAGGGCAGCTCTCCCTTGTCGCCCACGGTCGGCACCGCGATGCCGACCGCGACGGTGATGAGCGTGAGGGTCACGATGGACACCAGCGGGGCCGGGACCACCGTGGTGGCTTTCGGGAAGAACACCATCAGTGCCAGCCCGGCGGTGAGCAGCGGATAGACGGCCCACGGCACCCGGGTCATCTCCGGTACCTGGGCCATGAAGATGAGGATGGCGAGGGAGTTGACGAAGCCGACCATCACGCTGCGCGGCACGAACCGCATCAGTTTCGCCACCCCGAGCAGGCCGAGGACGATCTGGAAGACGCCGGCGAGGATGACGGCGGCGACGAGGTAGCCGAAGCCGTGCTCGCGGTTCAGTGGGGCGATGACCAGGGCGACGGCGCCGGTGGCCGCAGAGATCATGGCCGGTCGGCCGCCGACGATGGCGATGGTCACGGCCATGGTGAACGAGGCGAAGAGGCCGATCGCCGGGTCGACTCCGGCGATGACCGAGAACGAGATCGCCTCCGGGATCAGGGCGAGGGCGACCACGAGACCGGCGAGCACCTCGGTGTGCAGCACTTTCGGGTCGGACAGCCAGGTGGGACGTCGGGAGCCACGCAGCCACGTGGCTGGGGACAGTGCGGGGGAGTGCAAGGCGAGAGGAACCTGTCGTGCTCGGGGCACACCCGGCATCACGCGGGCGCGCAGGAAGGCTTGGAGCGCCGGGGTGGCGATCCACGAAGTCCGCGAGCGGCGCGGACCGAAATCAGTGGGCAGCGGCGAAGCGACCTGCGAGGGAATCGGGCGCAGCCTGAGGGCGAAGGGTCACGGCGGACAGGCAGCGGCGCCGGGCGGCACGGACATGCGCACGCTCTCTCCTGCGGACTGAGGTCCTTGCCGGGGGCTTCGGCGGCCCCGACACGGCTGATGTTCACGGGACGGCTACCCGCACCACGGGAACGGGCACGGCAGACCGACTGGCCCGACACCGAGGAGACTCTACTCTAACGTTAGAGTAGAGATCGGCGGCGCTCGCCCACGGCCGCAGTGAGAGACGAGGAAGGCCCCCGCGTGAGCAGCGAGCACATGCAGATCGGCGAGGTCGCGACACGAACCGAACTGTCACTGCGCACCATCCGGCACTACGAGGACACCGGCCTCGTCATCCCCTCTGCCCGCTCACAAGGAGGCTTCCGCCTCTACACCGAGGCCGACGTCGCCCGCCTGATGGTCATCCGCCGCATGAAGCCGCTCGGCTTCACCCTCGACGAGATGCGCGCCCTGCTCGAGGCCACCGACCGCATCGACTCGGGCGAGGAACTGCCGCCCGTGGTCCGTGAGCAAGTGCTGGACCGCATACGCGGGTTCGAGCAGGCCGCACAGCAGCGGGTCGCCGATCTGCGTACGCAGCTGGCCCGGGCTGAGGAGTTCGCGACCAGGCTGGCGGAGCGCCTGACGACGACTCCCGCCTGACAACCAGTGCGCTGATCTGGGGCGCACTGCCTGTAGTGCGCGACGGGCCGGGCGGCGCGCTGACTTGCGTGCCGGACAGTGAGTCGTCGCGTAACCGAACTCCTCGGAGCCGGGCGGAGTGCCGTCCTGCCCTTCGGGCGTACCCATGCCGCCGTGCCTTTGAGCGGTCACGTTCCCTCTACTCCGCGGGTCCTCAGGCAGTGGGGACGCAGTCTCGTCGCCGGGAGTGCCGAGTGGATCCGTGGTCGTCGGGGCGCCCTCGGTCTGTTCGGGCCTGTGGTGCGGGGGATGAGCCGTCCACGCTCACAGCTCATCCCCCGGTAGCTCGTCCGCAGCGAGGCTGCCTCGAAACTCTGCCGATGTCACTCCTGGGCGCAACGGCAACGGCAACGACCGTCGGTCGGCTCCCCTGCCTGATCATTGCTAGTGCAAAATGAGATGGCCAGTCATTCCGGCCGCTTTCCGGGAAGTTCTCCGACGGGTCCGGCCAGGGTCGGACGAGTTGAGAACCGTTCCCGTGGATGGTGTGCCAGGGGGGCAGACCTTACGAGAGCCTGACGTGGTGGTGAAACCCCTCGTGGCCCGCTCGTCCCGCAGGCAACTCTGGTGCTGCACGCCGCCGGTTCGTGGTGGCGGCGGAGGTCCGAGGAGCAAATGCATGAGCAGGCACACCAGGCGCAGGTCATCGCTACAGGTTCGGTTGACCGTCGCCGGAGCCGGGATCCTCGCGGCGGTGGCGGCCGCCACCACGGTGAACTTCGCCTCCGCCGGGGAACCCCAGCAGTCCGGGCGCACTGCCAAGGCCGACCATGCCGTGTTCGTGCAGGGCAACGAACTCGCCGCCAACACCATCCACGTCTTCGAGCGCGGTGACGACGGCGCGCTGAGGGCCGCGGGCAACTACGTGACCGGTGGCAAAGGAGGGGACCAGGTAGACGCGCCCACCGACTCGCTCGCGTCCCAGAGCTCCCTCGTCTACGACGACAGGTCGGGCTTACTGCTGGCGGTCAACGCGGGCAGCGGCACCGTGACCTCGTTCCGGGTCCAGGGGCAGAAGCTGACGAGTCGTCAAGTGGTCTCCTCCGGCGGAAGTTTCCCCGCGTCGATCACCGTCTCCGGCAAGCTGGCGTACGTCATGAACGCGGGAGGGGAAGGCAGCGTCAAGGGATTCCGGATCACCGCGAAGGGCCTGGTGCCGCTGAGCGGTTCACATCGCTCGCTGGGTTTGGACAACGAGAAGGTGCCGCTGTTCAGCAGCTCGCCCGGCCAGGTCGCGTTCACGCCGGACGGCCGTGCGCTGGTCGTCACCACCAAATCGGCGAACACCGTCGAGGTCTTCCCGATGCGGCGTGACGGACGTCCCGCCCAGCGGCCGGTGGTCAACGACTCGGCCGGCGGCGTGCCGTTCGCGATCACCTTCGACGAGGGCGGCCGGATGCTGGTGGCCGAGGCCGAGAAGTCGACGGTCAGCACGTACAAGGTGCGCGCCGACGGAACCCTCAAGGTCGTCCAGCAGCCGCTGGCCAACGGCCAGAACACGCTGTGCTGGCTGGAGCGCGCCGGTGACTTCTTCTACGGTGGCAACACCGGCAACTCCACCGTCACCGGTTACCGCACCGACCGGCACGGAAAGCTCCTGCTCACCAACGACGTCGGCATCGCCACCCCGCCCTCCGCCATGTCGCAGGGCGTGATCGACCTGGCGGTGACCCGGGACGAGCGGTTCCTCTACGTGCAGAACGCCGTCTCCGGCACGGTCGACGGCTTCCGCGTGGGCAGGAACGGCTCGCTCATCAAGGTCACCACCGCCACAGGGCTGCCCGCCTTCGCCGAGTCCGGCATGGAGGGCATCGTCGCGGTGTAAGAAAGCGGCCACCGCGGCCCGTGACGCCCCGGACATCCTTGTCCGGGGCGTCACGCGTGTGAGCATCCGTGCTGACAGTGTCCGGCGGCATCGAGGCGGACGAAGGTGACGGTTCGTCCGGGGATGCCGCCGGGGAGCGAAGAGACGCTCTGGCGGAACTGCCGAGCTGCTGCGCCAGCCCTCGGCCCGTTCGGCGAGGTCTTAGTCCAAGAACAGCCTCGTCCAGGAACGTCCTCGTCCGAGATCGAACCGTAGGGCCCTGTCCGGTCCTTCAGGAGAGGCGCGTCTCCGTCAGGCGATGCGCGTTCCTACAGGAGATACGCGACCGCGCGGAAAGCCGCGTCGAAGGCCGCGTGCGTGTAACTGAAGGCCTCCGCGTCCGAGTTCGCGAGGGCGATGCGGCCGATCGGCCGGCGGGCCTTGGCGTACGGTCGCTGGGACTCGGGCTGGAACAGCCTCTGCCGGATCGAAGCCGAACGCGCCCAGAGAACGGGCCATCGAGTCGCGGATCTCGCACTCGAAGTCCTCGAAGGCCATGGGGATGAGTGTCCGGCGGCCCGCCTTGTGCTGTTCGCGGCAGATCAGTCCGGGCGAGTTGGGAGTGGTCGACAGGGAGACGACGGTGGGCACTTCGGGGCGGTGCGGCATCGTGAAGTCATCGGTCTCGGTGACCGTGGGCAGGCCGAAACTGGAGAGGAACATCGACGAGGTGCTGACGCGGGAGACGCGGGCGGTGGCGAAGGCGTGCCAGTCGCGCAGCGCGACCCGCGCGTACACCAGCGGCACCTTGTTGCCGTAGCGCATGGCGGCGATCTGCTCCGCCGGTAGTTCGCCACCGCGCGCGCACCACGATCTGACCGGGACCTGGCTGGAGTGCTGGAACCCGGCTGGTTGTCCAGTGAGGGCCGGTGCCGCAGAAGAGGTCGGTCATGCTCGGGGTGCTCCCTCGCGCTGGGCGGGAGTCAGCTGCTGCGGCGCCTGCGGGTGCGGGTGCGGGTGGCTATGTACTGGGCGGAGGTGACGTGCTCGACGACCTGCTCGGCGAGGGTTTCACCCTCACCCACATGACGGGCTATGTGCAGCCCAAAGCCGAGTGGCTGGCCGCGATGAAGGCCGGGCAGTTCGTCTACCACTCCATCCACGAGGTGGACACGGTGCTCGACCCTGACGACGGCACGGCCCGTCTGACTGTCCGGACCATGACCGACGCGAAGGTAGACGGAAGCCGGACCGACTGGCGATTGCTCCTGACCACCGACTACGGCCGACGCGGCGAGACGTGGATCCCCCTGAGAACGGTCGCCACGACATGGTGACCCGCAGCAGCCGAGGGACCAGGAGAGCCCCAAGGACTTCCATGAACCCAACGACCCCAACGGCCTCGAGGAGACTGAGTCGTGGCGGCCCTTGAGTTCGTCGTGCTGCTCGGATGCGCTTCGTTGGTGAGCGGCGCCCTCGCCCACCAGCTCAAGGTGGCCACCCCCGTACTGCAACTGGCCGCTAGCGTCCTGCTGCTCTGCGAGGCCGAGCTGCCACCAGAGGTGCTGCTGCTCGTCTTCCTGCCGGTGCTCCCGTACTGGTCGCATGGCTCGGCATCCGGCTACGCCACCTCGTACGCGAGCTCGGCGAGACGATGCTCGACAACCTCACGATCACCCTGATCCCGTTCAGCGCCTATCTGCTGGCCGAGCAGGTCGAGGCGTCGGGCGTGCTCGCGGTCGTGGTGTGCGGGCTGATCATGAGTCAGGGTCGGCCCGAGCCTGGCGAGGGCCGAGGCCCGGAGTATCGGTGACCTTCGGATGGGTGCGGGTCTCTTTGAGGGACGGCGCTGGGGTCGACGTGTCTGTCGGGGTGGTGTCCCGGCAGTCCGGGTTCGGGGCGGTGTTCCTCGCGATCGACGAGTGCAGTTCGTTCGGCACGAGCAGCTTCAGCGAGGTGCCCTGCTCGGGCGAGCGCGCGGCCGCGCGGGTCATGGACCGGCACAACGGCCGAGTCGCGAACGGGCCACTCCTGCCCCGGGACCAGCGACTTCGTCCTGCACATCAGCGAACGGCGGCCCGCGCAGGACGAGGACGGTGACGGGACCACCGCACAGGGCGTCGCCTGTATGCGCAGCATCCGGTCGCCGCACCCCGGGGACCCGGGCGGCGGAGGCAGGTCGCGCACACCATCGTCGGGGACTGTTTCTACGGCACCGGCACCGGCACCGGCGGCAGCCAGGTCCGCGAGCCCGTCTGCGACGGGAAGGCGGAGAACGCACTCGGGTATGAGGTGACCGAGGCCGTCAACGTACAGGCCAAGTGCCCCGCGGACACCGCCCTTTACGTCCGGCTCGGCGGGGAGCATTCGCGAGCTGCGTTCAGCCGCTGTGAGAGAGATGCGCCGCAGAGTGGTCTCTTCGGGACAATATCGGCAATGTATCAATCAGCCGAACCGTATTGAGATCGTTTATCCAGTCTGTAGGCTCCCCTCTGTCATGACTCGGACCACCGCTCCCAGTAACGGTCCGTCATCACTCACACGCCGGGGACCCCAGTGGCACTCCACACACGAACCTCACCAGCCGCGAGCCGTCCGACAGGTCAAGAGACGGTTCCCAAGCGTCGGATGTCGCTGCGGACGATCCTGTTCGCACTCGCCCTGGTGCCCTGCCTCGTCCTGGTCGCCCTGGCAGTGACGAACTCGGCCCAGCAGTACGGGGAGTGGCGTGAGGTCCACGATCGGCAGGGGTCGACTGAGCGCTTCACCGAGCCGCTCCTGGGCGTCATCTCCGCTGTGCAGACGGAGCGGCGGCTGACCTCGATGGCGCTGTCGGCTCCCCGGGCGGACCGGTCCGAACTGACGCGTCAGCGTGGGCTCACCGACACAGCCGTGCGGCGCCTCGACGCGCTGTCCGGTTCCGTACCGGAGGATCTCGGCGAAACGTTCCGGAAGCTCGACCGGGCCATGGGGCGACTGCCCGACCGGCGCGACGCCCTGGACCAGGGATCCGCCGACCCGGAGCAGACCCTCGACGACTACACCGAGATCATCACCTGGGACCTGGAGATGTTCGAGGGTTTCAGCAACGTGGGCTTCGGCGAACAGGCCGAGCTCGGCCGGCCGACGTTCGACGCCGCGTGGGGCCTGGAGATGATCGCGCGCGAGGACGAGATCATCGCCTCCGGGGTGGCGAGCGGCCGGCTCACCGATGAGCAGCGCTTCCAGCTCGCCGGTGCGATCGGCGCTCAGCGGCACATCTACGACGACAAGATCGTGGCACAGCTGCCCGCGCCGTTGGCCAAGTCCTACGAGAGCGTGCTCTCCAGTGCCGACTGGAAGGAGAAGGCCCGGATCGAGACGGGCCTCCTCAGCACCAAAGAGGAGGACGAGGCCGGCCGGACCCCCGTGGCCGCCTCGGTCGGCCAACAGTGGCAGCAGGTCCGCACCGACATCACGCCCGAGCTGGAGAAGGCCGGCGACGCAGTCGCCTCCGACCTCGACGCCGTCACCAACGGCGAACTCGACGGCCTGGTGCAAACTTTGATCATCACGGCCGCAGCGAGCGCGGCGGCGGTGATGCTGCTGCTCCTGTTCACGCTGCGTCTGACCGGAATCCTGCGCCTGCGGATCTTCGCGCTCCGTTCGGAGGCACTGGAACTGCAGACTCGGCTGCCCGACATGGTGGAGCGGCTGCGCCGGGGGGAGAAGGTCGACACCGACGCCGAACTGCCCGAGATCCGCCACGCCGACGATGAACTCGGCCAGCTCGGCCAGGCTCTCAACCAGGCCCGGGGTTCGTCCCTGGAGATCGCCGTACGAGAGGTCGAGTTGTACCGCGGCTTCGAGCGCCTGCTGCAACGTATCGCCAGGCGGACCCAGTTGCTTATCGGCATGCAGCTCAGGCGACTCGGTGAGATGCAGCGCCAGCACGAGGACCCCGCGGTCCTCGAAGGTCTCTTCGACCTCGACCACCTGGCGGCCCGGCTGCGCCGCTACGAGGAGAACCTGGTCATCCTCGGCAACGGACAGCCACAGCGCCGCTGGCGCAGGCCCGTACTACTGCTGGACGTCCTGCGTTCCGCGCAGAGCGAGGTGCAGGACTACCGCCGCATCCGGATCGACATCGACGTCGAGGCCTGGCTGTCCGAGCGCGCCGTCGGTCCCGTGGCACACGTGCTGGCGGAGCTGATGGAGAACGCGGTGTCCTTCTCCAAGCCGCCGACGCCGGTCGAGGTGACCGTGTCCCAGGTGGGCCGCGGCGTCGCGATCGAGATCGAGGACCGCGGCATGGGCATGGAGCCCGAGCAGTACGACGCGGCCAACGCGCTGATGGCCGCACCGCCCCGGATGGACGTCATGTCCCGCGCCGACGACGCCCGGCTGGGCCTGTACGTCGTGGCCCGGCTCTGCGCCAACCTGGGTCTCAAGGTGGAGCTGCGGCCCTCGTCCTTCGGGGGCACCCGGGTGGTCGTCCTGGTGCCCGGGGAGCTGATCACCGACGGAGGACCGCTCCCGGAGGAGATGCCGGCCGACGCCTTCCCTTACCCCGACCAGCTCGCGCTGCACAGCATGCCCGCTCAGGCGGACACCCACCCCGATCTCCGGCCGCGGCTCCGGCCGGGCGACCGGGAGGAGCTCACCCGTCCGCTCGTCGGTCCCTGGATCGAGCCGCAGGCCCGGCCCGCTCCGGCTCCGGAACCGAGGCTCGCCAACGACCCACTGCCCCGGCGGGTACGGCAGGCCAGCCTCGCCACCGAACTCCGGCAGCCTCCCGCCGCGCACCCCGAGGAGCCGTACGCGGACCCGGCCGAGGCCCAGCCCTTGCCCCGTCGGAACGGGGCACGCCCCGGCGCCACTGTCGGCGCCTTCCAACGCCAGTCCCGGGCCGCCCGGCTCAGGCACACCCCCGATCACCAACCCAACGATCCCGCACCGGGACCCGAACGGCCCCGGAAGGAAGACGGACGATGACTCTGCGAAGCACTGCCACCAACTCTGATCTCGACTGGCTGCTCGATCGTCTGGTCGACCAGGTTCCGGGCACCCGGAACGCCGTGGTGTTGTCCGACGACGGTCTGGTCGTCAGTCAGTCCAGCAGCATCGCCCGGGTAGACGCCGAACGCCTGGCGGCCATCGCCACTGGGCAGCAGAGCCTGGCGCGAGGAGTCGGCGAGGTGTTCGGAGGCGGTGCGGTCCGCCAGCTGATCATCGAACTCGACGAACTGTGGTTGTTCATCAGCTCCGCCGGCCGGGGCACCCACCTGGCGGTCGTCGCGGACCAGGAGGTGGACGCGGAGGTGATGGCCGTGGCGATGGACACCCTCGTACAGCAAGTGGGACAGCATCTGGGCACCGAAGTACGGGTCGTCCAGGGGCATACGCAGGACTGGGGATCCTCCCGCTCCGGCGTGGCAGGAACGGGGGGAGGACGTGAGTGAGACACTGGGCCGACGCGGCGGCGGACGACGATGACTCCGAGGAAAGCCTGGTCAGGGCATACACGATCACCCAGGGTCGCACCGCCTCGGTGCGGGGCGACCTCACCCTCATCACGGTGATCGCCACTGTCGTCGGCCTCGTCGACCAGCAGGGTGACCGAGGCCTGCAACCCGAACACCGGTTGATTCTGAAGCAGTGCCGCACACCCGTGGCGCTCGCCGAGGTCTCCGCCATGCTGCGGCAGCCCATTGCGGTCACGAAGATCCTCGTCGACGACCTGCTCGGCATCGGACGAGTGGCGATCCGGCCACCGCTCACGGTGGTGGCCGGCGAGGAACCGGACTTGATTCTTCTTCAGGCGGTGAAGGATGCCCTACTCAGACTCTGACGAACAGCAGACCGGGGTACCGGTGTCGGAGGCGGCCACGGCACCCGCCGCGATGAAGATCCTGATCGCCGGCGGGTTCGGCGTCGGCAAGACCACCATGGTCGGCTCCGTGAGCGAGATCCCGCCCCTGAACACGGAGGAGCAGCTGACCGTCGCGGGCCTCGGGGTGGACGACCTCGACGGGGTGGAGGACAAGACCACCACAACCGTGGCGCTGGACTTCGGCCGGATCACGGTGAGTTCCGAGCTTGTCCTGTACCTCTTCGGCACCCCTGGTCAGGAACGCTTCTGGTTCATGTGGAACGACCTGGTGCACGGTGCCCTCGGTGCCGTCGTCCTCGCGGACACCCGGCGACTCGAGAGCAGTTTCGCGTCGATCGACTTCTTCGAGAGCCGCCGCGTCCCTTTCGTGGTCGGAGTCAACTGCTTCCACGGACTGCAGGACCGCACCGTGTCCGAGGTCAAGGACGCACTCGACCTCGACCCGGCCGTCCCCGTGGTCATGGGCGACCTGCGCGAACGACGGGCGAGCCGGGATCTGCTGCTCGCCCTCGTCAACCGGCTGATGGGCGGTCGCGTGCCGCTCCCGATCCGCCATTGACACAGCGGTGCGGTCCGGGACAGCGGCGTCGGCCCGCGTGCACGGTGACCGGGCCGGCCCTGCGGACGTAGCGGCCCTGGTCGACGACCGGGCGGTTGCCGTGCGCCTGCACACTCACCGACATCGTTCTTCGGCCGTCGACGCGCTTCGGGACGGTGACGCACAGAGGTAGCCGCCGCGCTTGTGGACGCGCACGAAGCCGGTGGAGAACGGCAGCGTCCTCACCTTGCGGCCTCCGCAGGGGGCGGTGGCGACCGCTTGGGCCTTGTCGGCAGGGTCGGTGAGCGCAAGCAGCCCGGCCTCATTTCGGACAGGGTGCGCCGCCCTGGGCCGCCTCCTGGACGGCTCCGGTGCCGGGGCGCCCTCCGGATTCAAGGCCGTGGTCAAGCACGCGAACGGCATCCGCTTCACCTGGACGGACCATACGTCCGACGAGGCGCCCTTCCTCCCGGAGGCCCATACACCGGGAGTCCCGTGTACGAGCCCCTCGTGGCCCTCCTGCCGAACACCAACTCCACGGGACTGATAACCCTCCTACGGAGAAGTGGGCGTCCTACCTCCCAACGTAAAGAAGCCCTGCACGCCCTCCTGGCGCGCGCCGCATACGGGGTATACGAGTCTCTCCGACTACAGCGCGCCCGCGTGCGCTCCATCACTGCGCGCCGATGCGATGCAGCCCGCGACCAACGCCACACGCCAGCTCAACCTCGACGACGCAGACGACAAACCCCTCACGATCGAGGCCATCGCCGCCCGGGCCACGCCCGATTCGGACACCGCGTCGCCCGAAGTCCCGTCGCTGGGGGTCGATTCACCGGCGGGGCAACTGCCGGGTCTGTGGTGCTCTTGGGACGGGGGTGAAGTGCCGTTGTCAGAGGGGTCCGTTAGCGTCTCCGACAACCGCCCGGCAGCGGACGGTCTGCACAACGACCATGAGGAGAACCGCAGATGGACCCTGTTCTTGTCGAATTCGCCACCCGGCCAGCCGAGTTGACGAACGCAGTCGTTCGCCATCACCGTAGCGTCATCGCCTCCTCGTACGTCGTCGTGGCGGCCGGCGGCCACCTCAAGGTCGACTTCGTGGTGGAAGCCGGGGAAGACATCGCGGACACCGTGCTGCGCGTCGCGGTGCTCGGCGCTGCCGTCCCCCTGGACGTCACGCTGAACGACGAGATGCTGATGGAGGGGCTTTCACTGCCCGACGACGGGGATCCGGGTGACCTGCGGGAATACCTGATGAGTGTGCCCGGCAAAGCCCTGCACCAGGGCGTGAACGTCCTCCGGATACGCAACGCCGACAACGCCGACACGGGCGACGGCCTGCTCCGGGTGCGCACGATCACGGTGGAGCCCGCCGAGGAAGCCGGCCGCGCGGAGCGCATCCTCGCGGAGAGGAAGGGCGCGCAGACCGTCTGGACCTTCGCCACCGAGCGGCGCACCCTCGACGCGCCTACCTGGCAGCCGGGGCCGCGACTGCTGTTCCACCTCGACCGCGGGGAAGGGGAATCCGCTGCCCGGCTGTCGTGGCGGGGGACCGACGGCGCTGAATCGGCCGTTGCGTTCCGCAGCGACCTGTCCGGCTTCCATGGGCATTTTCGGACCTCAGACGGTGTCATCGGCGAACTGCGCGGCACGCTCACCGGGCGCAGGGCAGTCGCCGCGGACGGTACCTCCGAGGTCGTCGGGCGGTATTTCGCCACCGAGGAGGAGCATGATGGCGTGTGGCGCCCCGTCGGCCGACTGTGTCTGCTGCTCGACGACGGCGGCGCGCCGGTGGAGCGTGTGACGTGGAGCGACCGTAAGGGAGACGCGACCTCGCTTACTCTGCGGACCGCGGTCACCGGGATGTCCGGCCCGTCGGCCACCGGCGAACGCCGGGACGTCACCGGCAAGGTGTCCAAGGTGGAGGCCAGCGAGGAGTTCGAGGACTGGGGCGAGGTCGCGGCCAATCTCCTGCACAAGGCCAGCAGCAAGTGGCTGGCCCACGACGATTCCGCCGACCTCGAGTTCACCTTCGACAGTCCTGTCGTCGTCACCGCGTACAGCCTGACCTCCGCCAACGACTGCCCCGATCGTGACCCGTCGGACTGGCTGCTCGAGGGCTCCCACGACGGCGGGACCTGGGCACGACTGGACGCGCAGGACAACGAGCGATTCAACAGGCGCTTCGACACCAGGGAGTTCTCGTTCCCCAATTCCCTGGGCTACCGGTACTACCGCCTGCGTATCACCGCCAACTGCGGGGGCGATGAGACCCAACTGTCCCGAGTGCAGTTCTATGGCGTCGAAGGCGCCGACACACCCCCGCAGCCCGGCATCTCCGACTTCGTCGGCTACCGGCACCACGTCGGATCGGAGCCCGTGGGATACCGCGGCACGAGCGTCCCCACCCCCGTAGCCGGATCGGTGGAGGAGGACGGCACGGGCGCTGAGCAGTTGCTTGCCGGAGACTTCTCCGCGACTGCCCGGAGCCTGCAGGACGCCGCACACCTTCTTGACCGGCTGACCCAGTACCTGCGCCCCTGACATCCACCCCTCCACGCGCTCCTCGGGCAGCCCGAGAACGGCCCGGGCGTCGGAACTCACGGCGTCGTACACGTCCTCGGGCCGCAGGCCGTGCCGCGAGGCCAGCAGGTAGGCGGCCTCCAGCGGGTCGCCGCGGCCCACCAGGTTCGCCACGTCGTGCAGCGTGCCGCTGCCTGCGGCGACAACAGGATCTCTGACGAACGAGGACTGGAGGCTCAGCTGCCGGTGACCGGGCGGGCGGCGCGGTGGGCGGTGGGCCGGCCACCGGAGGGTGATCAACGAGATCTTGATCCGTGAGCGGACGGGGATCCCGTGGCGAGACCTGTGCGAACTGGTGAATCCGTCACCGCCCGACCCTCCACGGCGGTGTGATCCGGCTACCCGACCAGCGGTAATCCGCTTGAACGGGTGTCCGGTGGACATGCAGCCTATGGCGGTGATTCCCGAGCTGGCGCCTGGCTGTCTGAGCTGGGTCGAGGCGGACCCCGACCGTCGTCCCTTCTCCCACGCCGATGCTGCGACGCTCCTGAGCTTCGCCTCGTCGCGGAGTTATTCCTCCGCGTCGCGGACCAGCAGTGCGATCTGTACGCGGTTCTCCACCGCCAGCTTGGCGAACAGGTTGCCGGTGTGCGCTTTGACGGTCGCGACGCTGATGTTCAGCCTCTGGGCGATGTCCGGGTTTCCCAGTCCGTCCGCGATGGCCCGAGCGGTTTCGAGTTCTCGCACGGTCAGTGCGGCAAGCTGTTTCCGTGCCGCTTCGCGGGACGAGTGACGAATGTGAGGGGACTGCGGACCGGTGGCCTCGGCGATCACTCGTGCCGTGGCCGCCGCGGACAGCGCGGGGTTGCCGTTCGCGACGGTCCGTACCGCGTCGAGGATCTGCGGCGGCGGAGTGTCTTTGAGGACGAACCCGAGCGCTCCGGCGCGCAGCGCGTCGAGCAGCAGTTCGTCGGAGTCGAATGTGGTCAGCATGAGGACCCGGGGCGGCGCCGGCCGGGTGAGCAGTTCCCGGGTGGCGCTGAGACCGTCACGGCCGGGCATCCGTACGTCCATCAGCACGACGTCCGGCCGCTGCTCATCGACCACGGCAATCGCGGCATCCCCGTCGGCCGCCTCCGCGACGACGGTCAGGTCCGGTTCGCCGTCGATGACGAGCCGCAGCGCCATGCGCATCAGCTGCTCGTCGTCGACGATGACGACACGCACCAACTCCCGCTTGCTGTCCACTCATACGCTCTTTTCGTGGGTCGGGTA
Organism: Streptomyces sp. NPDC050535; assembly: GCF_044457665.1. Lineage (NCBI taxonomy): Bacteria > Bacillati > Actinomycetota > Actinomycetes > Kitasatosporales > Streptomycetaceae > Streptomyces > Streptomyces sp. NPDC050535. The sequence continues at coordinate 4,184 of NZ_JBITHE010000043.1, read as the reverse complement.
GGGCCAGGGTAGCCGTGCGGTGAGGACGTATCCGTTGTCGTGCGTGGGGTGATGACTGAGGCTTCCGCCTGCGAGGTCGACTCGTTCAACGAGGCCGAGCAGGCCGAATCCGGATGCGGGCGGTTGCGTGGTCTTCGTCGTGGCTGACGAATTGTGAACGCTGACGTCGAGTCCGTCGCCCGCGGTTCCCTGGAGTGTGATCCGGATGTGTGCGCCTGGAGCATGCTTGGCGGCGTTGGTCAGTCCTTCTTGGACGACCCGGTAGCAGGTTCGCCCAACGGCGTCGGAGGGGGTTCCTGTCACGGTGGTGGTGAGCGTGACGTCCAGTCCGGAGGTGCGGGCGTCGGCCACCAGGGCGGGGATTCGCTCAAGTGAGGGTTGTGAGACTTCCTGGTGGTCCTGGTCGGCCCTGAGTACACCGAGGACATCCCGCAGTTCTTCCAAGGCCTGGTGGGAACCCTCGGCGATGCCGCGGACCAGTACGCGCTTCTCCTCGGATCTGAGATTTTCGCGGTGGTCCAGCACTCCCGCCTGCATGGCGACCAGGGAGATGCGGTGGGCGAGTACGTCGTGCATCTCACGCGCGATCCGGTTGCGTTCCAGGGCCCGTGCCTGCGCCGCTCGTGCGGTCTGTTCCCGTTCCGCGATCTCCGCCCGTTCCCGCAAGGACCGCACTTCGACGCGCCGCGCGCCGATGGCCATACCCACGGCCACCGCGATGCCCGCCGTCAGTGCCGGGAACGCGAGCTGCCACCACAACGAACCGGCCGAACGCGGGATCGGGTAGAGCTCGACGGCGAACTGCGACGCGGTCACGAAGGCCAGCACGACGACGCCGATCTCCACCGGGCGACGACGGGTGGAGATCGAGCACAGCGCCATAAGCGCGGCGCCGGTGGCCATTGACGACGCGGTCGAGGCGATAGTGACCGTCAGGGCGATGGCGAGCGGGAACCGCCGACGCCACACAAGCGCCGTCAGGCAGCCGAGCGCCACCAGCGGATCACCGATGAGAAACCAGGAGCCCGTTTCGGCCGACTGCCACTTCAGCAGTACACCGGTGGAGAGCCAGACCGGTACGCCGACCGCCGCGGCCCCGGCCAGCCGCCAAGTCTGCTGCCACCAACCCAGCCGTGCCGCGACGTCCATGTTCACCTCGTCATTATCGCGAAACGTGCGGACTGCGAGCCAGACCAGGGCGGATACCCCCCTAGACCAAAGTCGAACCGCCACCTCGCCCGGGGTCGAAGACGTTTCGGGCCGCCAGTCCGATGTGTCGGCCGCACCGCGCGGACCAGACTCGTTCACGTGCTGAGACAACCGGACACGAGACGGAGACGCGCGATGAGCAAGGGCGGCAGCAGAACCCTTGAGGCGGTCGGGCTGGTGACTACGGTCCTGGCCGCCCAGACGGTGATGTGATCCGCGGCCTGTTCGACCCGGATTTCGAACTGCTCTGGGGCAGCCACACCTGGGCCCCCGGCGGACGGAGGGACCAAATGATCCTCCGCGGAGTCATCGCGCTCGTCGCAGCGGTGTCCGGTGGCTGGGCACACACCGGCGGCGACCGGACACCGGCGGAGACCGGGCGTCGGCGGACACCGGACCAGCCGCTGATTTGGGGGCAATGCGCAGCCGCGAAACGGTCTGGCGCCGTCCGGGCTGACCCGCCCCAGCTACACAATCGAACAAATGAACGCAAAATAGTACGGCAGGCGCGGACTATTCCTGACAGAAACTCCGGGATCAGCCCCATCGTCGGAGCGCCGGACGGAGGCGAACGGCCGGTTCGGCCATGGCCCGCGGCTGACGCCGAGCGGTCGCCGTATTCCGGCGCCTCGCCACCCTTTTTCAGGAGGACATCAGATGAACCGAACCTTGCCTCTCGCCCTCGCCGCGATCGTGGTGGCGACGGCGACAGTGGCGGCGACGGCCGCGATCGGAGGACCGGCGGCAGAGCCCGACAAGGCGGCCACGCCGGACGCGCTGCGGTGGGGCCCGTGCCCGAAAGATCCCGTCGCACCTGGTCTTGACCAACTTGAGTGCTCGACGCTCGACGTCCCGCTGGACTACCGGGATCCGGACGGCCGGCAGGTCGAGATCGCGATTTCCCGGCTGGCCAGCAAGAAGCCGTCACAGCGTCGCGGCGTACTGCTGACCGATCCGGGCGGCCCCGGCGCCACAGGGCTCGACTTCCCGGGCGTTCTCGCCACCACGGGGCTGCCACAGAAGGTGATGGACTCCTACGACGTGATCGGCTTCGACCCGCGCGGTGTCGGCCGCAGTACGCCGGTGACCTGTGATCTGACAAAGGAGCAGCGGGCACGCGGCAACTTCCCGCCGTACGCGCACTCCGCGGCCGATGTCGCACGGGAGGCGACGAACGCACGGAAGATCGCCAAGCAGTGCGCGACCTCGGAGACGTCGTGGATGCTGCCGCACACCACCACCGCGAACACCGCGCGTGACATGGACCGGATCCGGGCGGCGCTGGGCGAGCGGAAGCTCTCGTACCTCGGTCACTCCTACGGCACCTACCTTGGCGCGGTGTACACGACGCTGTTCCCCAAGCGCAGCGACCGGATCGTGCTCGACAGCAACGTGGGCCCCAAGGGGTACGACGTCACGGCCATGCGGCTGTTCGGCCGTGGCCTGGAGGACCGGTTCCCGGACTTCGCGAAGTTCGCCGTCGCGCACCCCGAGTACAAACTGGGCACCACACCGAAGCAGGTGAGGGCCAAGTTCTTCGCTCTCGCCAAGCGGCTGGACAAGAAGCCGGCCCACGGCATGGACGGGACGATGTTCCGTGCCGTCACGTTCGGCAGCCTCTACAGCGATGGATCCATGCCGCATCTGGCCGAGGTCTGGCGGGCGCTCGACACGAATCAGACGCCGCCGCCGGAACCGCAGGTGCCGAACGCGGAGAACTTCATGTCCTTGCGCTTCTACGTGGTCTGCGGTGACACACGCTGGCCGGATTCGGTCCGCGACTATCAGCGCAACGTCGCGGTCGACCGGCTGCGGTACCCGATGCTGGGCGCGTCCACGGCGAGCGTCGGACCGTGCGCGTTCTGGCCGGACGAGAGGGTCGAACCGCCGGTGCGGATCGGTGACCGAGGGCCGTCGAACGTACTCCTGCTGCAGAACGAGCGCGACCCGGGATCGCCGCTGGTAGGCGCCCAGAAGCTGCGGCGGGCATTCGGGAACCGGGCCACGCTGGTGACCGCCGACCAGGGCGGACACGGCATCTATCCCTGGGGCCGTAACACCTGCGTGAACGATTCCGCGACCACGTTCCTGACCACCGGGGAGCGGCCGAAGCGCGACCTCGCCTGCGCGGCGGTACCGGCCAAGTAAGGCCCGCACGGCCGAGCCGAACGAGTAGTGAGGGAGCGGGAGCCATGTTCGAAACGTCGCGGCATCGTCGGGCTGTGCGGAGGGTCAAGCCCGGGGACGGGCGAGCGCTTAAACAGTTCCGCTGGTGGCAGTCGCTCAGCCGCGTACTGCTCTACCTGCGGCTGAACGGCGACGACGGCCGGCAGACCGTCTACGCCGTCGACGCCAAGCGGTGGGGAGATCAGCAGACCGGCGAGTTCAAGGCCGATCTGTACCTCCATGGCAGGCATCACGCCCGGGCAAAACTCCCTGCCGCCTTTCCCGTCCCGGGCGGCGCCATCGAAGTGAGGATGAGTACCTTCGGGCTCAAGCGCTGCCATTACGTCACCACCGAGGGGACGGAGTACCAGCTCGACCCCGACCCCCGCTCCGCCGAAGGACGCCGCGCCCGGTTCGACCGCGCGCATCCCGTGCTCAGTGGCCTCATCGGTTTCCTGTCGGCGACTGTGCTCGTCATCGCGCTGCTCCTCCTCATCCCGCAGATCGCCGAACCGCTCAGCGAGGTACCTCCCGTGGCCGAGCGCTTCGGGACGTTCACCTCACCCGTCCGTCTGCCGGCATGGCTCAACGTCACAGTCGTGGTCGCGAGCGTGGTGTCCAGCACGGAGCGGGCCCTGCGACTGCGCTACAGCAGGCTCCTCGACGGGGCGGCGGGCTGACCCCCGCCTTCTCCGCGCGGGGGTGGGGGGGGGGGGGGGGGGGCCCCCCCCCCCCCCCCCCCCCCCCCCCCCCCCGCGCCCCCCCCGGCGCCCCCCCCCCCCCGCCGCCGCCCCCCCCCGGCGCGCCCC
>NZ_JBITHE010000042.1:0-37160 GCF_044457665.1 Streptomyces sp. NPDC050535 | reverse complement strand
GTCGTGAGCGCCAGCCGGTGCGCCCCCGCCTCGGCGAGCCGTCCGGTGAAGCCGGGGAGGAGGTCCTCGATCGCCCGCGCGCCGCCGGACCACAGCAGATGGACGTGCGGCGCCTGGGGCAGGCTCTTGCGGCGCTCGGGCCCCTCGGGCAGCGCGTCGCGCTCGACGATCGTGACGACGTCCGCGGACTCGGTGAGCGCGCGGGCCGCGAGCATGCCGGCGAGACTGCCGCCGAGGACGACCGCGGACCTCACAGCCCGCGCGGTGGAGGGAGCACTGCTGGTGGGGCCGGCATTCATATGGGGGGCACTTTCTCTGCTGCTGCGGCGGCCGCGCGCTCGCGGACCGCCCGGATGTCTTCGGTGTGGCGGAGAGCCCGGGACACGTCCTCGATCCCCTCCAGCAGGTCTTCCATGTCCGGGCTGTCGGACGGCCCGGGGGTGCCCTCCTCGCGAAGGCGTCGTCGGGTCTCGATGGCACCGTGGATCGTCACCACGTGGGCGAGCGACGTCGCCCCGCCGGACTCGTATCCCAGGTGCCGCGCGGCGTCGTACGCGCGCAGGGCCAGGTCCTCGTCGACGTACCGGCCAAGTCGCAGCAGCGCGTCCCTGATGAACGTCTCGCGGCGCGTCAGCCGCAGTTCGGCGGCGGAACGCAGTCTGAACGGGACGCGGTCGCCGCTGACGGTGCGCATCAGCCCGTACAGAGGGCGCAGGTGCCAGTGGCTCAGCCAGATACGTGATCGGCGGTACAGGTACTGGCCGACGTGGGGCAGGACGAAGCCCACCGCGATCAGAATGGCGGCGACAGAGGCGACGGGCGGGGCGAGTTCGGTGCTCAGCCAGTCCAGGTCGTGGCCGTTCCAGCGGGCGGCGACGGCCGAGAGTTTCGCACTGTCGAAAATCAGGTTCGTTGCGTTGCCCACGCCCAGGCACGTCAGACCGGCGCGCAGCCATGCGTCGAGCCCGCCGGTACGCACCCAGTTCCAGATCAGTTTGGCGGTGATCAGACCGGCCACGGCGTGCGCGAGGAGATAGAGCACGATCATTTCGCGTATGAAGGCGGTGTTGGCGTAGTACGTGTCGAGGTCGCGGAGCCGCTCCTCGTGGACGTCGGCGAGCGCGAACAGCACCCACATCGCGACGATCACGCCTGAGTAGGCGAGGAGGACCCCCCGCATGGCACGGCGGGTGACCGCTGACCGGTCGGATATGCCGTTCCTCCAGGCGGCGACCAGGAGCAGACAGGACCCGCAGTACGTGGTGAGGAGGCTGTAGACCAGCGGGGCTGAGATGTTCGGTACGCCGAAGGCGCGGTTGGTCCAGGCGATGGTCGGCGGCGCCGCGAAGACGAAGATGGCGCAGGCCAGGACGAGGAGACCACCCACAGATCTGAGAAGCGGGTCTTTCCAGAGCTTCACGATGCTGGGCAGTTTGATCACCAGCGCGGCGGTCAGGACCAGCGCCGGCACCCAGAAGGCGATGTAGAGGCCGTCGAGAGAGAAGGTGCTCATCAGATGTCAGTCCTGCGGTCCGCGATAGCCCAGTGATGCCTGGATGGCCCGCCCGACCGGGTCGAGGGGAGTCCGCTCCGGGCCGCTGCGGGGGTCCAGACGCCTGCGGAAGGCACTCGCCAGACGCATGCCGAATTCCTCCGCTTCTGCCTCGTCGGCAGCGTGGGAACCGCTTCTGGCGGCCACCGTAAGGGCGATCTCCGGCCAGCCAGTGCCGTCCGCGAGAGTGCGTACCGCGGCAGCCGTTGCGTTGACGCGGCGATGTCGGTGTCCCTGCTGTATGTGCCACAACTCGTGACCGAGGATGACGAGTTGCTGCACCTCCTCGGCACGCTCTTCAATGACCACGAGGTCGAAGTCGTGGAACTCGATCCACAGACCGGTGACCTCGAACTCGTCGGGAATCCGCTCGAAGCGGAGCTGTATGGGGCGCTCGGCGCGGCGGCGGCTCATCTCCTCGCACAGCGCTTCCGCCAGCTGCCGGACGCCGACCGGAGTTGTACCGATCCGCTGCCCCAGAACTCGTTTCAGCTCCGCCGCCAGACACCGCATCTCGGAGGGGGCATTGTCCGGCCCCAGCGCCGCCAGAAGTCTGCCCAGACCGTGGGCCCAGCTCATCGGTCCCCCTCACCGCTGCTCGGCACACTGCCGAGCAGAACTGAGAGAGCGTCCGGTATATGCGGGGTCACTCGTCTGCTGCGCAGTGAGCGCGTCACAACTCCACACCCTGACGTGAACTTGAGTAACGGCGCATCCACTCGCGGGCTCCCGGCAGTTGACTCATCAACTTGTCACGCTGTCGCCGACACTACGGCGCCGAGGCGACCCGAACCATGAGTTTTGAATGATCGTCTAAGCAGGCCGCCCAGAGCAAGAGTCCGAAACCGGCACCTCGGCGAACTGCCTCCTCATACCGTCCCCTTGCGCCAGGAACCAGCGATCCGCCACCCGTTACGACGTGGGCAAATCGACCAGACGCCCTGAAAGCATCACTGAACGCAAATCAACTGAAAAACTCACAAACCATAGGACGAGCTTGGCGTGAGCACGCCAGGAATGGCCGGTCGGGAGACGGGGGACGTCGCTCGGATCTGCCATCGTGTGCACTTCCCGGTAGCGGTTCGGCTGCACACGCGCCGAAGGGCCGCCCGTCAGGGCGGCCCTTCGGCGTTGCGTGGGTGGTCAGACGGTCGGTGAGGTGATGCTCATGATGAACGTGTTCCAGGCGGTGCCGGTGACCATGGTCAGGCCCTTGTCGGGTTCTTTGGAGTCCCGAACGGCCATCCAGCCCTCCGGTGCGTGCGCGACTTCTACGCATGCGCCCTGCTCGGAGCTGTAGGAAGCCTTCCACCAGGCGAGTTCCTGCGGGTTGCACTGGGGCGGGATGGGGTGGGTCATGTCAGTTCTCCTCTGCGGCGAGGTTGTACAGGAGCGCCGCGGACTCCTCGGGGTCGAGTGCGCCCGCCCGTAGGCGGTCGTACGTGTCGACGAGCGTGCGCACTTGTTTGTCTTTCTCCAGGAAGGCGTTCCCGGAGGGGGAATCCACGTAGCCGATGCGGGGGTCCGCAGGGCCGAAATCGAGTAGCGAGAAACTGCCTCGGAGCCCGGGGTGCACGTCTTTGATGGTCGAGGGGTAGACCTGCACGGTGATGTTCTGCTGAGCTGCGGAGTCCGCGAGCGCCTTGAGCTGTGCGCGTCGTACGGCCTGGCCGCCGATCGGCCGGCGCAGTACCGCATCGTCGATGACGGCCCACAGTTCCAGCGGGTCACTCGCCTGTGCGAGCCGCTTCTGACGCAGCATCCGGACCTGTACGAGGCGGTCGACCTCATCCGGTGCGCGACGCGGTACGGATTCCAGGACTGCCCGCGCGTACTCCGCGGTCTGGAGGAGGCCGGGGACGTAGCCGAGTTCCCAGGTCTGCACCGACCGTGCGTCGAACTCCAGCCCTACGTACACGCCCAGGCCGCTGGGGAGGACTTCCTCGTACTCGGCCTGTTCCCACCAGCCGACTTCACCGGCGGTCTTGTGGAGGGTGAGGATCACGGCGCGCTCAGCGTCTTCAGTGACCTGGTAGAGATCCAGCAGGCTGCGGATCTCGATCACTTTCGCCAGGCCCTGGCCCGTCTCCACGCGGCTGATCTTGGACGTGGAGCATTCCAGATGGGCGGCGGCCGCGGCTTGGTCGAAGCCTGCGCGCTCGCGCAGTCGACGCAGCTCGCCACCGAGGCGCCGTCGTCGAACGGTCGGTCCGCTTGGATCGCTCACCCGCTGCCCTCCCCGTCTGCGCTGTCGTCGTGGGTTTGCTCGGTGCAAGTCTGCCTCATCGCGCGACGGGCCGTTAGGCATGCCCCATCACCCCGTTCCGGTAGTTCCCTCGTGAGCGGCTGATTCCCGTTTGGGCTTGTCTCATGGGATTGCATGAGGGACTCTAAACGGGATTGCATCACGGGATGTAGTGAGCGCATGGCGCTGAGCTGACCGAGAGGGGTGCGCGGACATGTCCACGACGTGGCAGGCGGCGGCCGACGTGCGGGCCCGGGTGCTCGACCTGGTGCGGCTGACTCCCGAACAGGGACAACAGCTGAACGGCCGCCGATGCGCCCGAAGTTCGAGGACCGATGACCAGCTCCGGCCAGGCGGATTCGCCTACACCACCGGCACGGGCGGCCATCTGGCCTGGCCTGTGCGGGTATGCCCCGGCCACATGGACACCGAGGGGCCGCAGTGATCCCCGGGGCCGGCCTCGAACGGTGGAGGCCCGGCTCTCCCCCTGGTCCCCGTCTGTTGTGGGCGTGGCGGAGCGGCCATGCCGGGGCGGTGCGTATCGAGGGTGTCGACGTCCTGCGCATCCATTTCCTGATCAGCGCTGATGTCCTGGCGGTCCTCCGGGACCGCCGTCTTTCCCGTGGGGCCGTCTTGTGCAACGTCCGCCGACGGTGCGTCGAAATGCTGGTCCCGCCCGGGACAGCGGCCACGTGGCCCGCGCTGCCTTACACGGTGTGTGTGGCGGATGCGGTGATGTGCTGCCCGTCGCCCGAGGTGACCAGCGTCAGCGGGCGCGGCGCAGATGGCCGCGTATGGACCGCGCCGCCCGCCGCCGCCGTGACGACGACCGATGCCGATGCGCTCGCCGAGGCGGTTGCCACGGTGCTTGTGCGGCGGGCCGCCCCGTGGCTCGACGAGAGCCCACCCACGATCTGACGAGAGAGACGAGCACGTGATGCGACGAGACGAGAGCGGCGCGGAATGGCTGACCCGCTGCCACCCCGACCCGGCCCAGGTATGGGCCGAGTGGGACCGTCAGGGGGTTTCGATGCTGCCCGCAGGCCGTCTGTGGGACACGGTGCGCCTGCCGCAGAGCCTCGGTCTGGACGTCGTCGATGACCTTGTCCGGCATGACCAACTCCCTGAAGGCGCACCGCTCTTAGCGGTCCCGACACGCCTGTACATTTTCGTTCCCCCCGGTACGGCGACGTGGTGGAAGGAGGAGGGCGAGGACGGCACAGAGGCCCAGGGCGCGGGCCATTGGGTCAGCACCGTGCGTCCCGTTGCCGACGGGCCTCAAACCTCCTGGCGGACCTTTCACCAGTGGATCTCTCCGCCTGACGGCAGTCATCACCTGGTCTCTCCCGTGTATCTGAGAGAGGCCCTGCACCGGCTGACAACTCGTCACGGCAAGGCGCCGAGCGCCGGGTGTATCTCGGAGGCGGGGCGATGAGCAGCCCAGGGCATACCGCGCGGCCGGATCTCCAGCACGTGCCGCCCCAGGGACTGACGACCGCGCCGGCTGCCGAGGAGTCCATCACCTGGCATCTGCACGGCCCCGACGTCGTGTACCGGGCGGCCCGCCACGCGCGCATCGCCTACACCTGGTGGGGCCTGCCTGCCTCCCAGGTCGAGCGGCTTGCGGCGTTGGCCCGGGACCTCACCGCCGCCGCGGTCGACCGCCACTCGGCCACCGTAGGTGGCAGGCGTGAGGGGAAGGGCGGGCCGTTGCTGGAGGCGCACCGGTTTGCCGTGACCGTGACTCTCGACGGCGATCAGGCGACCGTCAGCGTCATCGCAGCCGCCTGCTCAGCCCCCGGAAAGACCACGGCGGATGTACGGGAGTTCGCCGAGTTCCTGGGGCGCGAGGACCTGGCCGGCGCCGAATGCACCTGTGTGGCCCTGGCTCTGATGACTGCGAGCCCGACCCTTCGGCGGTCGAACGGGCCCCTCACCAGTGGCCCCTAGGACCCCGATCGCGGACAACACGCGTGTTCGCCGAACGCCGTACCGCCGCACACTCCCGCGCTCAGCTCCTGCAGAGATCCGCATGAGCCGTGAGCGGGCCCTCACATTCATCATCCCGTCTCTTTCCGTAAGGACCGCAACCGCATGAAGATCACTGTCCGTCATGAGGCAGACAGCACATTCGACTCGTTGGTGCCGCGGCTCGAAGCAGCGGCCGCCGCAACCGTCCCCCTCGTCGGCGTCATCACCGGGCTGGCCCTGCCCGACGAGGTGGTCATTCGCACGATGACGGTCGACAGCTGGCTACGCGCGCACCAGAACCGCTTGGTGGAACGACTGGCCGAGGAAGTCGAGCAGCTCGGCGTTCCCGTCGAGCTGATTCCCGAGGCCCAGCTCAAGCAGAAGGCCATAATCGGCGCTTTCCAGATGTGCTGGCCTTTGATGCTCGGCCAGGCCTACGACTTCACGGCGGGCAAGCCCGAGGTGGTGATCCTCCCCGACGCGCTCAAGCATGCGGGCGTCTTCGACGACGACCGTGTCCTGTGCAAGGCCCTGGCGCACGAGACGACACACCTGGCGCAGTACGCGGCCAGTGACGGTCAGGTGTGGGCGATGCGGGAAACGTTCTTCCCCAGGCTGCGCGATACCGCGGACCGGGCCTACAGCCTCCTGTTGGAGGGGCACGCGTACTGGGCGGACCGGGAGATCACCACGAAGATCTTCGATGAGCCCGTCACGACCGACGAGACCAGCCCGCTCGCTTCCGAGCACTACCGCGAGCTGGCCAAGATGCGCGACCGCAGCCCCCAAAAGGCCCATTTCACCCAAGGTGTCGCCGAGGTGGCACAGATCATCGACAGCATGGGCCTCCACGCGTTCAACAGGGTCTGGACCCGGCCCGACCTTGTACCCCTGACGTCGGAGACCGGCGTGCCGGGATTCTGGCCGCGGCGTTTCAGCAGCCCTCTGCCCCCTCCCTGGCTAGCCCGTCCCGCCGGCCACTGACCAAAGGCCGGTCTTGAACGTCCCGCGCCAGGTACCCCCCGTTACCAGGCGCGGGACCCGGCCCGGCGCGGGGATGCCGGACCGGCGTTCTCCCCCCTGTGAGGACGTCGAACCGCCCTCGCGCCGGGCCCCACCCCTCCACTGTCGGAGACCGCTTTGGCCAGACAGCCAAGGCCCATCGCGACCTCGTGTTCACCGTGATCGCCTTGAACCTCGCCCGGCGGCACGGACGGATCGGCGCAGCAGGAACTGGTCACGAAGTGGTGCCTCTTCGGACGGCCGGGCACATCAGCCCCAGCTCTTCAGCGCCTCGGCGACCTGACGGATGTCGCGGCGCCCTTCGACGACGTCGGCGACCAGCGTGATCGCTTCCTGGCTGCCGACCTTGACCTGGATGCCGCTGGCGTGGAGATAGGCGTAGGCGGCCTGGGCGGCGAAGAGTTCGTTCGAATGCTCAAGGGCAGGAAGCCGTGCGAGAGCGTGCAGGATCGCGGCAGCCCGGTGACGTGCAGCCGGGTAGACCAGGGTCCCCATGACCTCGTGCCGGTGGCGGGCCACGGCGGCAGCCAGCGCCCCGTAGTCGGTGACATCGGGGTCGCCAGGGACAAGGTTCTGCGCGATATCCAGCAGCCATCGCTCATCAATGACCACCACGGGCGGCATCAGGCGGCGTGGCTGCTGGCGCCGGTCCCGAAGCGTTCGGCGAAGGCCTGCCCGTGCTCCTCGACGAAAGCCTTGGCTCCCTCGAGGAACCGGGTTCGCGCGAGGTCGTCGGTCAGCCGCCGGCTCGCATACTGACCTGGGTCTTCATGGTCATCGGCGGCGCGACGGCGCAGTTCCTCGAACGTCTCATCGTCAACTTTGATTCGGATCTCCTTCGCCATCCCCCCACGGTAGCCCGACCCTGTCCTCGGCGGGGAGGGATGCGCGGAGTGGTCCATCGGCCTGGCTTCATGAGGTGGGGCGGCCGAGAGGTTCGCTGCCGGACTCGACGTCGAGTCCGAGAAGGCCGCCCAGGACCGCTACTGCCGCAAGGCCGGCGGGCTGAACCCACGTCTTCCGGCGTCGACGGCACCCTGTAGATGCTCGTCACCAGATCCGCTGCGGGCCCCGCGCCGATGCGCGAGGATCACCTTCCGGGACGCACTGAAGGAGACGAGGCATGGTGGGTAGGGGGACGAAGATCGCGGGCGCGGCGCGCGACAAACTTGCCGCCGATTTGAAGAAGGCGTCCGAGAGCGGTGCTGCCATCCGGACCCTGGCTAAGGGCACCGGTCGTTCGTACGGCCCGCTGCCTAAAGGGTGCCGTCGGCGCCGGAGTCGCTGCCGTTGAGGTTGCCGACCTTGCGGCGATAGCGGCCTTGGGCGGCCTGTTCGGACTCCACGCCGAGCGCGGCGGCGATCTGCTTGTACGTCAGCAGCGGCTTGCCCGTGCGGGTGCTGGCCGTGCGGGCGGCCAGCAGCAGGGTACCCTCCAGGCCCTCAAGGTCTGCGCGGGCGACGTGGAGCAGCGCGAGCGCGGCGGCGACGTCCTCTGCTCGGTCCTCGGGCACCTCCGTGATGCCCGCAGTCTCCCGCCAGCGCGCGTCACAGGCGAACACACGCTGCGCCTGGTGGGCGTGGACCGCGTGCAGCAGCACGGCCACCGACGCCTGCGGCGCACGATCGCGGATCTCGGGCAGCGCGTGAACGTAGTCCTCGGAGAGCCGGGCGAGCAGCAGGGCCTGGTCGTGGTCCATCACGTACGGGACCGGTCGAGGCGAACGAGCGGGTTTGTCAGTGTTCGTCATACGCCTTACCCTCCCGGCGCAGCACCACGCTGACAATGCCGCGCTGTCAGCGCAGCGTTGCATTCCAGGGGCGCATGAGCGCGCGGCGCGTTCTCAAGAGTGACCCGTGCGGGGTGGAGACCGGAACCGCTGCCATGGAACGAGAACAGCTGTTGCGACTGCTCGTCCGCTCAGCTCGCGTCGACGCGGCCAGCACTCGCGTAGGGGAAGGACCTGATCGGCGACCGCACCGCCGATCAGCAGCATGAGCAGTAGCGATCTCGTCTCGGCCGCGAGCACCAGGCCCAGTCCCTGGGACCCGCCGCGGATGTGGAGGATCGCGAAGGACAGCGCCACAGGGAGACACGTCGGTGCCGGCCCAGGACAACCACGCGCGGTGACGTGCCGTCGGAACGTGGAATTCGCAGCGCCCGACAGGCCGTCCAACGTGGTGGACCAAGGCGGTCAGCGACTCGAACAGGATCGACGAGCGAAAGATAGAGCTACAGGATGCCCTTCCACTCCCACGGGGGTGGTGCTGTACGGCCACGAAGGCAGTCAACCCGGTACTGCGCTTCAGTCTGCCACTCCGGCCGTGATGCGGCGTGTTGGGCGGCGTAGCTGGTCATGCGCAACTGGCGGGCCCCAGCGAGCAATTCGTAGCCGTCCCATCGAGTCACGTCTGAGCCGTAGGTGGCACAGAACTGTGCGTACTCGGCCTCGGACACGGCTCCGGTTGTGGTCATCTTTACTGCGGTGGAGACAAGATCCCACTCAGGGGGACCAACAGAGACTCGCTCGAGGTCAAGCAGGATTGGGCCAAGGGTCGTTCGTACGGCGTTCCCCACCCAAGCGTCGCCGTGCACAACGCACTCGGGCAGGCCCACGGGACGCTTCAGCCACCGTTCTTGAAGATCCGTAAGGTGCCGGTGCAGCCACCGGCGATCGTCGTCCGGTAGAGACGTTGCGGCATCGATCCGTTCAGCGACCCGCACGAAGGGATCCAGCCGGCCAAGCTCTAGATCGGGGATGGGCAGTGCGTGGAGCAGCTTGAGGAGCGTCACCACGTCCATGATTGATCCCGTTTCGTGCGCCGGAAGTTCCTCCCAGAAGGTCACCGGACGATCGTCCGCTTCGACGGGCTGCTTGACTGGTAGTGGCCGAACAGCAGGGACCTGGTTGTCGGCCAGCCACTCGGCCACGCGTACCTCGCGGGCCGCGGCGTCCCATTGTCCCGGCCTCGCGATTCGCACGATCACGCGGCTGGGGAGGCGCCAGATCTCGTTCTCGGCGACACGGACGGGTACGGCTCCAGCGGAGTTGAAGCCTGCGATGTTGCAGGCTTCCTCCATTGCTGCACGGGCGGGGGTGGCCGAGATCCTCATATCTGCAGGGTTCCCCTGATTCGCTGGCGCAGTTCCACAACTGCCTCGATGCTTCGGTGGTGGGCTGAGAATCGTCCGAGTTCCCTGAGGTCGTCGGCAGCTCGACGCGAAGTGAGTAGACCGAAATCGTCGAGTGCCTGATGCCCGATCGCTACGGCCTGCTGTGGGTCCCCCTTCTTCGCCATGAGGAGCGATGCCAACTTGGTCCGAGATATTGCACGTGACCGCTGGAAGCTGTCGCCGTGGCCTGCGACGGCTGTCGCGAAGCGTCGTCCCGCCTGCCCTGGGTCCTGGCCCATGTGCACGGCGATCTCAAACAGGGCGTGGGCCGTGTCTCCGGCGTGCTGCGCTTCGTCGTAGTAGGCCATCCACGGCGGGTCTTCCGCGGGGTTGGAGTGGGCAAAGGCTTCATCAGCCTGGCACACCGCGGTGATGGTGGCCGGCACATCGTGCATTCTCCCGTAAGCGCGGGCACGGGCGCTGTGCAGCATCGCCCTCTCAGTGGCCGTAAGTCGTTCCGAGCGTACGAGTCCGGTGTCGGCGTAGGTCAGGCCAGTGTCGGGGTCGTCGATCCAGATCGCCTGGCGGGCGAGGAAGGAGTATGTCTTCGCGCGCAAATGCCAATCGCCAGCTTCGGTGGCACATTCTGATGCGATCTTGAAGGCGACCCGGGCGTCGTCGTGAGCGTAGGCGTCGAAGTGGGAGGCGCCGACCACGATGCCCAGCCGTGCGATCGCGGAGAGAAACGCACTCTGCAGCTGTTGGGGGCATCTGACGGAGAGCAGGCGTACGGCCCACTCCATGGTGCGGCTGGCCATCACGCTGACCAGGCCTCCGCCGCCATGCCTGTTGTCCGCAAGGTGGAGTGCGTCGGCAGCGTGATGGAGCTGCTCGATCTCGCGCAGAGTGATCTTTTTAGGAAGTCCTGGCGGTGCCGCGGGAGCGACCATGTTCGCAAGGTCTATCGGAGCAATTGCGGCAAGGCTGCCAGCAGCAAGGAATTGGCGTCGGTCCACAGACTCAGGACTCCCGGAGCGCGGGGAAGGGTCTATGCCCAGCATGCGGCCGCGACGGACCTGAATGGTTCCGTCCGCTGGTGTGGAGCCAGTGTTATCCGCATCACCTCGCTTTTTATCCGCATCGCCGAAGACCATTCCCCAGGCCCTCACGAGCACTCCACCCGTCTTGAGGACATCGTCCAGGCGCTCGGCGAGCTCGCAGTGACAGCGATACTCGCCCTTCTCGATTTTCGAGATGACGGATGGGCTGACCTGCACCAGCGGCCCTAACTGTGCTGCTCGAAGCCCTGGGTTCCTCTTTCTCCAGTAACGGAGTTCGGCGCCGAACCACGCCTGTGGGGAGGCATCGGGGGTGAGTTCCTTCTCGGGCTGCGGCATCAGGGTTCCTTGGGTCTCGATGCGGATTCCTCAGCTGTCCGCATCCGGATCTGCACGCGGAGCTCGCCTGCTGACTGAATAGTTGCTGAACGGTTCCACACCAGTACACACCGCTGTCAGGCCTCGTTGGAGAGGTTTCGCAGACCGAGAGTGGATCTGAGAGATGACTATCTTTCTAGCACCGCCCACCCCGTCAGTAACGGGCGTTTCCGCCATGACGCGTAGCAGCCCCGGACAGCTTGAAATGGACCTCGCCGTGACGGCGAGGGCGGTCGGCCTCGTGAGGACCATCGTGGGTGCCCACGTCCGTCTGTGGGGTCTTGAGCCGCTTGTCGAGCGGACCGTTCTTGCCTCGTCCGAACTTCTCACGAACGTGGTGAAGCACGTTCCGCCCAGCAGGAAGGGCCTAGCTCCAAACGCACGGCTCATCCTCACTCGCGTTCCAGGAGACGGTCTTTTTCTATGCGTCCACGACCCCGATCCGGCCCTTCCGCAGCTGGGTTGCACACCACTTGACGCCGAGGACGGGCGCGGGATCAGCCTCATTGCAGCCTGCGCCGACGAGTACGGCGTCACTCCGGCCACCGGCGGCGGCAAGGACGTCTGGCTCACCCTGTTTCCCGGAGACCGCTCATGACCACTCCTGCCCCACCGCCTACCGCACGTCCCCTGACTCGAGCTGTTCACAGGCCGCTACGCGGCGACTTGGGGCTTGAGCTCTTGCGGTGCAAGTGGCGCCTTCACGAAGCGCCGACGAGCCCTCCGCCGGCATCGGAGGAGGCTGTGGCTGCAGTGTTGGCAGCCAGCGCAGAGATCTTGCGGACGATCATGATGGAGCACGGATGGCCGGGATACACGCTTGTGGGCAAGGACGCTGCGCGAGTCGCCTGGCACATCGCGCACAACTGTCCGGACATCGAACTCCAGGCTGAAGCGCAGCGTCTGTTGGAAGCTGCCGTGCTCGCCGGCGATGCCGATCCTGATCACTACGCGCTACTGACTGACCGGCTCTGCGCTCAGCGCGGACGGCCGCAGCGTTTTGGAACTCAGTACGTCCAGCACCGTATCAACGGGCTCGTGCTGTATCCGATAGCTGACCTCGAAGGACTCGACGAGCGGCGTGCGGCCCTAGGGCTAGAGGCACACGCCCAGTACGACGCCCGGACCAGAAACGACACCGTGCTGTCCGAACCGGTCGGGCCGCGTCTCTGACGCGGCTCCCCTGATCGGCCGTCGGGCTGCAGTCATCGGCTTTCTGGCTCCCCCAAGAACTGGACAAGCCGACTGCCGCCCGACGGTCTCCCACTCACTCCATTTTGAGGATTCACCCCCCATGTCCCCGTTACCTGCGCCCGGTCAGGCGTGTCTCCCGCTTGTAGTTCCTCGCCCGGTATGGGGGTGCGTTGATGTCGCGCGGTGACATGGACCTGATTGAACATGCTGCCGGCCCGGACGAAGACCTGCGCCTGGCGCTTGAGGACTTGCGGATGGACCGGTACCTAGAGGCGAAGCGGCTGCTGCGTGCCACGGACGGGAACTGGGCGCTGCGCACTTCCCGCAGTCAGGTGCTGGCCGTCGGCGCCGCGAACAACAAGGCGGTCGACCAGTGGTGTGTCGAGGAGCCCTCCGATCCGGACGCGTTGATGATGCGGGCCCGGGTGCTGACGCAGCGTGTGCTTAACGCTTTCCGCAGTGGGCTTTCCGGTCCGGCTCTCATCGCCTCGGTCGTCGCTGCCCGGGTGGCTTGCAAGGCCGCCGCGGATCGGTGGCCGGCCGATCCCGTGCCGTACGTGTGCTACCTGGCACTCGCTCAGACCGACGTCGATGAGCGTTTCCCTCATCACCGGCGCCACTGGGATCCTCCGCCCGAGCAGATGTTGCCGCGCGGGCCGTGGAGGGTGCTGGATTGGGTGAACGAGCGGGACCCCGGCAACCGCGAGGCGTTTCACCGGATGCTGGGCGTCTATCACGCCCGTGGACGGGGAGCCCTCGATTTCGCCCAGTGGTGTACGACTTTCGCGCCTGAGGGATCGCCGCTGAATCTGCTCCCGCTGTACGCCTATGTCGAGACCTACCGGCTGCAACTGGAGCACCAGCAGACCGCCAGTGTGATCGCGTACTGGAGCACTGCCGACAAGGCCCACTACGTCCGCAAGGGTCTGGACGTCTGGTTCGCCCACGCTGACCCGCGCTCCTGCTCGTTACTGGACCTCCACTACCTGGCCTATGCCTCGACCGCCACAGGCGTGGGGCGTGCGGCGGGGGTGTTCGAGGCGATCGGCCCGTACGTGACGGCCGCACCGTGGGCGCTGGTCACCTCGAATCCCCAGTGGTGGCAGAGCGAATTTCGCTCCGCGCGCAGTAGAGCCCTGAGCGTCGCGGGGGGCCGCCGATGAGCATCCGGGCGCCTCCGCCCCAGCGCCGCACGACAGATCCCCGGCCTTTCATCCACCCTTTCGATCAGAGGATTTCTCCGTTGTCTCCGAGAAGAGCTCCCGCTCTCAACGACGATGCCGCGCTGCGCGCGCAGGGCATCACACCCGAACTGGACCGCAGGATGGGCGGCTTCGGGAACTTCGCGATCAGCTTCAGCGTGATCTGCATCCTGGCCGGCGGCATGACGCTGTTCGGCTTCGGCCTGAACACCGGTGGCCCCGCCGTCATGATCTGGGGCTGGGTCGCCATCGGCTTCTTCACACTCCTGCTGGGCCTCAACCTGGCCGAGGTGACCTCCGCCTACCCCACCTCAGGTGCCCTGTTCTTCATGGCCGATCGTCTCGGCGGCCCCCGCTGGGCGTGGGTGACGGGCTGGCTCAACCTCCTCGGCCTGCTCGGCGCCATCGCCGGCATCGACTACGGGTGCGCACTGTTCGTCGGCGCCTTCGCCAACCTCCAGTGGGGCATAGTGCCCACCCCGGAGACGACGATCGTCATCTTCGCGGGCATCCTCCTGCTCCACGGCGCCCTCAACGCCGCCGGGGTGCGTTTGGTCAACGTCCTCAACAGCATCTCCGTGTGGTGGCAGGTCGGCGGCGTCATTCTGATCGTCGGTTCGCTGACCCTCGCCCCCGTCGAGCACCAGGATGTGACCTTCGTGTTCGGTCACTTCAACAACGGCACCGGCTTCACCAGCCCCCTCTACGTCGCCGCCCTGGGCTGCCTGCTGGCCGCGTACACGTTCTGCGGCTACGACGCCTCCTCTCACCTGAGTGAGGAGACCAGCCAGGCGCAGACGGCCGCGCCCAAGGGCATCGTCCGCGCCATCGCCTGGTCCTGGGCCGCAGGCTTCGTGCTCCTGGCGGGCATGCTGTTCGCGATCCAGGACTACGACGGCACGCTGGGCACGAGCACGGGTGTGCCGCCGGCACAGATCTTCATCGACGTCCTGGGCACCGGCATGGCCAAGGGCCTGCTCCTGGTCGTCATCGTGGCCCAGCTGTTCTGCGGCAACGCGGAGACCGCCGCGGCCAGCCGCATGGTGTTCGCGTTCTCCCGCGACGGGGCACTGCCGTTCTCTGCGACGTGGCGGCGTGTCAGTCGCCGCACCCGCACCCCCATCGCCGCGGTGTGGCTGTCGGTGGGCGTCGCGTTCCTTCTTGCTCTGCCGAGCCTGTACTCGCCCACCGCCTACGCCGCAGTCACCGCGATCAATGTCATCGGCATCACGCCCGCCTATGCCATCCCGGTCTATCTCCGGCTCCGGGCAGGCAAGCGGTTCCGGCCCGGCCCGTGGAACCTGGGTGTCTGGAGCAAGCCGTTGGGCTGGATCTCCGTCACCTACGTGGTGGTCCTGACCGTGGTGTTCTGCCTGCCCCAGGCCTCGCCGATCACCGGCGAGTCCTTCAACTACGCGGGCGTCACCCTCCTCGCGGTCCTCTTCCTCGCCTGGATCATGTGGATCACCAAGGGCAAGCGCGACTACAAGATCCCTCCGCTCGGCAGCGAAGCAGAGAACCGCGCCCTCGCCGGGGACGTGATCTGATGCCCGACCAGACCAGCCACAACGACGCCTCCCATACGCCGGTGCTGCTCGTGACCGGTGAAGATCTCGGCGCCCTGGTCGAGTCCGATGAGATCGACACCGTGATGGTCGCTGTCCCGGACATGATGGGACGCCTCGCGGGCAAAGACCTGGACGCCCGTCGCTTCCTGTCCCACCTCCCCGCCGGCCCGCACATGTGCGCCTACGTCCTGGCCTCGGACGTGGACATGACCCCGATGGACGGCTTCGACCTCACCGGCTGGCACAACGGATTCGGCGACCTCCACGTCATCCCGGACCTGGAGACCATCCGCCGTCTGTCCTACCTGCCGGGCACCGTCCTCGTCCACGCCGACGCCGCCCACCCCGACGGCCGCCCCGTCGACATCGCCCCGCGCCGGATGCTCCGCAACCAGATCGAAACCCTTGGCGAACACGGCCTGTACCTACAGGTGGGAATCGAGGGCGAGTTCATGGCCTACCGGGGCACCCCGGCAGAGATTCATGCATCCGGGTACCGGGACCTGATCCCGGCGTGGCCCCACAACCTCGACTACGCACTGAGCCGCCCGCCCGCTTTGACCGCGTTCTTCCGCGACCTGCGTCAAGCCCTGCATCAGGCCGGCGCCCCCGTCGAGGCGATCAAAACCGAAGGTACCCCGGGACAGTGCGAGGTGACCTGGCCCTACGGGGACCCGGTTCGGGCCTGCGACACCTACACCCTCTACAAACACGCCGTCCGCCACATCGCCGAACAGCACCACATGGCGCCCACGTTCATGGCGTCCCCGCGGACCGGAATCGCCTCCGGCATGCACCTGCACATCTCCCTCGTGAACGACGACGACGAGCCGGTATTCGCCATGGCGCCGGACGGTGAACTGCCCGACGTGCTCCAGCAGTCGATCGCCGGCCTGATCTCCGCACTCCCGCAGCTGGCCCCGCTGTACGCACCCACCATCAACTCCTACAGGCGGTACACCCCGCACTCCTTCGCCCCCACCAACTACACGTGGGGAATGGACAACCGCACCTGCGCCGTCCGCGTCGTGGGCCGCGACGAGAACACCCACCTGGAAGTCCGGCTGCCGGGAGCCGACGCCAACCCCTACCTCGCGCTCTCCGCGGTGACCGCCGCTGTCATCCACGGCGTCACCGATCACCCCAAACTGCCAGCCCCCTGTGAGGGCGACGCCTATCACGAGACCGAACCTCTCCCCGTGCCGCCCACCCTCGACCAGGCGTTGGCCGACTTCGCCGAGAGCGGGATCGCCCTGCGGGCCTTCGGCGCACCCCTGGTACGGCACTACGCCCACGCTGCCGCGGCCGAGATCGACGCGCAGCACGGCCAGGTCACGGACATCGAACGGGAGCGGGGGTTCCTCCGTGCGTGACCTCCTGCCCCACCTCGCAGAGACCCATCGAACCAGCCCTGCCACCTCCAACGTGGGCTGCTCAGACCGTATGGACCGCATCGCGAGCACCGTGCTGTGCCTGCTGTTCGAACTGACCCAGCAGGCCGCCCGTTTCGGGTCGGGCACGGACCCGTGGGCCCAGCTCGCGGTGTACGACGTCGACGACTTCGCCCCCTACACGTCAGGGGGACCGGCATGAGGCTGCGTCTTTTCAGGACCGACCCGAGGTACCCCCTCAGGTGACCCCACCCGGTGTGGCCGCAGTCCCGGCTTCGACGCCACCCCCAGGCCGGGCACCCCTCACCGACGACCGCGCACTCCTCACCCACCGGAGGATCCCTTGACCAGTACACACGAGCCCGTGGTCACCGTGATGAGTTTCAACCTTGAACGCGACGGAGGCCCCGACGAACACGGCCATCCCCCCAGGCGGTGGCGCAATGCCCACGAACTCATCAAGGAACATCGGCCTGACGTGCTGCTGCGCCAGGAGATGACCTACAGCCGGGCCAGCGGCCAACGCCGGCTCCATGAGGCTGAACGACTCCTGGGCATGAGGGGCTTCAACGGCGCACCGGGCTCGGGCAACAACCCGACCGGACTGTTCCTGCGGCCCGACGTGTTCGACGTCCACCAGCAGGTTGACCACGCCCCGTTATGGCGCACCCCGCCCACCCACATCGTGGCCAGCCTGCGGGGAGTCCCCGACGTCCCGATTGTGATGATGAGCTGGCACCTGGCCTTCAACTCGCCCCGCGGCCGGGAGCGGGAGACCGACGAGATCCTCGCCGCTGCCGACAAGATCAACCAAGGCTTGGCGTTTCTCGGGGGCGGCGACATGAACGAGTACCCGCACCCCTCGGGTGAACGGGTCCCGGCGATCGACTGGACAGACGACGGCATCACCGACCGGATGCACATGATGCACCGCACGAACCGCAGCCCGGACGGTACACGGATCAGCTGCACCTACGCCGACGAGACCCTGCTGGGCGCCGGCCTGCACGACCCCGCCCGGTACGCCGCCGACACGCTCGGGCAGGCGGATGCGCTCTGCGCCACCGCCGGGCAGAACAAGCACTCCCAGGGCGGCGAACGGCGTATCGACCGCATTTACTGCGATCCCTGGCTCGTCAACGCCGTCGTTGAGGTCAGCGTTATCGACACCCCCGACAGCGACCACGACGGCCTGAAGGTTGTCTACTCCCGTGCCGGCATGGCCGAAGCACTGCGCCGCAAGATGGCTCGCCAGGCCGTGTACAACCTCGCCTTCTGACCCGCCACAGACCTTCCCGAGAAACAGATCAAGGACAACAACAGTGCGGCCCGACCATCCCTCGTTCCTCCACTATCCCAGGAAAGGGACCGGACAACACCAGACCGTACGGACGTCAGCAATCGTCCATGACCCACGCAGAAGCAACCCTCTTATAGGAGTTGTCGAGCACATGCAGCACGTTGAACGTCAGGAAACTGGCCCCGAAAATGAGCGCGTTCCCAACTCGGCCCGCATCTGGAACTACTGGATGGGTGGCAAGGACAACTACGAGGTCGACCGGGAGGCGGGCGACGCCTACCTGGCGATCGCGCCCCAAGCCGACGCGATGGCCCGCGAATCGCGCGCGTACCTGATCCGCGCGGTCACCCACCTCGCCGACGAACTCGACATCCGCCAGTTCCTCGACATCGGGGCCGGGCTGCCCACACACGACAACACCCACGAGGTCGCCCAACGGGCCGCCCCGGAATCCAAGGTCGTCTACGTCGACAACGACCCGGTCGTCCTGGCCCACGCCCGCGCCCTGCTCATCAGCACGCCCGAAGGCGCCACGAACTACATCGACGCCGACCTGCACGAACCGGACCAAATCATCGAGGGTGCGGAGAAGTTCCTGGACTTCGACCAGCCCATCGCGCTGATGCTGCTGGGCGTCCTCGGCCACATCCAGGACCACGCGGAGGCCACGTCGATCGCGCGCCATCTCCAGGCCGCCCTGCCCCGCGGCAGCTACTTCGTGCACTACGACGGGATTAACGCCGACCCCGACCTCAACAAGGCCCAGCAGGGCTACGACGACACAGGCGCCGTTCCCTACGTCCTGCGTAGCCCCATGCAGCTCGCCGACTACTACGAAGGCCTCGACCTACTGGAGCCCCGCATCGTCTCCTGCCCTCTGTGGCGACCCGCACCCGGTACGTCCCCTGAGCCCACGGACATCCACGGCGGCGTCGCCCGCAAGTCATAACGCCGCCTGCGCGCCGTTCCCGTTGCCCGCCGTGCTGCTCGTCCACAGACCGCGCGCGTTACGGGTCCGGCTGTCCGACAGCCAGTCACGCACTCGTGCGTGCCGGCGCCGCTGACGAGATCACGGCGCGAGCCGGCGGCGCCGCACGCCCGTCAGCTCATCTGATCCGGCTCACCGCCCCTGCATGGCGCAGCGCCCATTTCAGCCACACCCATACAGAAGGATCAT
The DNA here is from genome assembly GCF_044457665.1 of Streptomyces sp. NPDC050535. Classification (NCBI taxonomy): domain Bacteria; kingdom Bacillati; phylum Actinomycetota; class Actinomycetes; order Kitasatosporales; family Streptomycetaceae; genus Streptomyces; species Streptomyces sp. NPDC050535. Next base: position 17,986 of record NZ_JBITHE010000042.1, on the reverse strand, counting down.
GAATGACCCGGTTGACCGCCCCTGGCACGCCCCGTCGCTCCGCCTCCGGGCATCTTCCCTCGATGCGTCCGTATCAGCGGGAGGCTCACGAGGCGATCATCACCGGGCTGACGACCGGGAAGCGTGGACAGTTGCACGCGGCGTGCGGGGCCGGCAAGACGTTCATGGCGCTGCGTGCGGTGGAGGAGCTGGTCCCGGGAGACGGGCTGATCGTGGTCTTGGCCCCGTCGCTGGCCCTGGTCGCGCAGATTCTGCGTGAGTGGCAGGACGCCAGAATGGTCGGCTTCAGTGCGATGGCGGTCTGCTCGGACGAGAAGGTCTCCGATGCCCCGGTACGGACCGAGGATCTTGAGGTGCCGGTCAGTACCGATCCGGCCGTGATCGCATCCTGGCTGGGAGGCGGGGGACGCCGGGTGATCTTCGGTACCTACACCTCGGCCGACCGGGTCGGTGAAGGGCTTCGCCTGGCCGGCCTCGAAGCCGACACGCTGGTGTGCGACGAGGGGCACCACCTGTTCGGCAAGCGGGATGCCGTCCGCCGTCAGATCATCACCGACCCGACGTTCCTGCCCCACAGCCGCCGACTCGTGATGACGGCAACGCCGAACGTGACGGGCTGGCAGGCCGCGGACTCGCTGAGCTGGCGGAACGAGGAACTGTTCGGCCCGGTGCTGTTCCGGTACCCGTTCGCCCGCGGGATCGCCGACGGCTATCTGAAGGACTACCGGCTGGTGGTGCTGGGCATCAGCGACGCCGAGGCCCGTGCCCTGCTGGCCGACACCGCATCCGACTACGTCGACGGCGAGATCGCCCTGAGGACGGTTGTCGCACAGGCCGCGCTGGCACACGCCCGCACCGCGTACGGCACCGAGCGCGCCATCACCTTCCACCCGCGGGTACAGCAGGCCGCCGACTTCGCACGCACCCTTCCTGCCACCGTCGACCGCCTGCCTGCCGCCAAGCAGCCGGCGGGCGTGGTGGACGCCACCCACATCAGCGGGGCGATGGACACCGCCGAGCGGGAGGACATCATGGCGCGGCTGGCGCAGCCGCCCGCCGGCGGGTGGACGGTTGTCTCCAACGCGCAGTGCCTGACCGAAGGCGTCGACGTGCCGGCGGTGGACACCATCGTGTTCACCCACCCGTCCCGGTCCGCGACCAGAGTCACCCAGGCCGTGGGCCGCGCCATGCGCCGCAGCCGCCACACTGCGTCCATAGCCACGATCATCGTGCCGGTCATCGTTCCGGACGACACCGCCGAGGTCGACGACGAACTCGACGCCGGCGACTTCGAGGTTCTCTTCGAAGTCGTACGTGCCCTCAGGGCCCACGACGAAGGCTTCGCCGCCGAACTGGACCGGGAGCGGGCGAACCGGTCACTGCGTAGCGCCGGAAGGCAGGACGCCGAAGGACCCGGAGAGCAGGATCCAGACGTACCCGGTCTGCCGAAGAGAGTCACCTTCCATCTGCCGGAGGGCACTTCCGACCGGATCCTCAAACAGCTGCGTCTGCTGACGGTACGCAACTCCACCTCCTCGTGGTGGGAGGGATACGCGGACGCGGTCGCCTTCCGCAATGAGCACGGCCACCTGAACGTGCCAGAGAAGTGCCCCGGCGCCAGTGGCCGCAGGCTGGATGCGTGGCTGGGTACCTTGCGCCGGCACCGGCGCAAGGGCTGGGTTCCCCAGGACCGTATCGACGCCATGGACCGCATCGGCATCGAGTGGGAACCGATGGATGCCCGTCGGCAGCAGCTGCTCAGCGATGCCCGCTCCTACCACCGTGCAAACGGCAGCCTCAATGTGCCGAACAACCATGTCACGGCCGAGGGGCGGCTACTGGGCTCGCAGTTCAGGGCGCTGCGTCTCGCCTACCGTGAAGGCCGCCTGCTCCAGCCCCTGATCGACGCGCTGGACGAGCTGGGGATGCGCTGGGACCCTCAAGCCGCCAAAAGGCAGGAACTGCTGGACGCCTGCGACCGCTACCGCCAGCGCTTCGGAAACCTCGATGTACCGGTCAAATTCATCGACGACGAGGGCTACCGCCTCGGATCGGCCCTCTCCTATGCGCGCTCCGTCGCCCAGGGCACCGTCAAGGACCAGGACGGAACACCGCGGACTCTGGATGCCGACCACCGTGCTGAACTGGAGAAACGTGGCGTCGCTCTGGAACTGCGGGTCACTGCCCTGAGCAAGGACCTGAAGGCGGCCCTGGTCGAGAAGGTGCAAGCAGGCGCGCAGCTCCAGGACGCCCGTGAAGCGCTCGGCCTCAGCGATTCCGCTGTCACGACGGCACGGCAGAAGGACACCCAGTTCGACGCCCGGCTGAGAGCCGCTCGCCAGACGCACTACCGAGTCCTGGACGCGTCGGAAAAGCAAGCCCTGATCGACACAGTTGGATCCGGAACCTCAGTCCGACAAGCCCGCAGAATCCTTGGCCTCTCTGTGTCCTCCGTCGTGACGGCACGACAGAAAGACGCCCAGTTCGACGCCCACCTGAAAGCTGCTCTTCACGAACAGAGCCGTCCCCTGGACGCGTCGGAAAAGCAAGCACTGATCGACAAAATCGGATCCGGAACCTCGCTTCGACAAGCCTGCGAAACCCTCGGAATCAGGAGCAGCCCTTTGGCCAGCGCACGGCGCGACGACCCCGACTTCGAGAGAGAGCTGGTCAGGGCATCAGGCGGCCGGATACGCCCGGCCAAGAGGCAGGTCACCGGATCCGGAAGCTCGCCCCTCCCCGAAGAATCCCAGTAAGGAACGGAGCCATCAGGAGTGCCCGCTACACCCCAAATCCCCTCCGCGCAGGGATTGTTCATACCGCTGCCGGCGCAGCGCGAAGCCGCCATCGTGGCCCGCGAAACCGGGATCGAGCCTGTGATCGCCTACCAGGGCGGGGACACCATCCGCCTCACGCACGTGAACGGCCGCCTGCTACGAGGGCCTGGAGCTGGTGGAGCCCGGCATCGTCTCCTACTCGCCTTCCACGCCGCCCGCGGTCAGGAGGACCTGGTCACGCCCGTCCCCCGCTCGGCAGCATGAGCGGCACCGCCGCGCCGAACCGTCAGCGCACGGTGGGGACCCGGCCGAGCGTCAGGGACCTCGTACTGGACGTAGCGCTGGACCTGCACGCGGACGGTAGGTGGGAGCGGACCGCGATGCGGGAGATAGCGGCCGCTGCCGGCGTGACACGACAGACCCTCTACAACCAGTTCGGTGGCCGGAATGGCGTCACCCAGGCACTGTTGCGGCGTGAGACGGACCGGCTGCTGGACGGAGTCGACCAGCGGTGGCGCCAGGTCCGCGAGAGCGACGCAGAAGCCGGCGACTGCCTCGCCGCGGCCATGAGTTGGCTGCTCGCCGCGAGCCATTCCCACCCCTTGCTCCGCGATGGGCTCACCGGCGACGGTCCTGGGCCTGCAGGCACGAGCTGCGGCCGGGGACGGGCAGGTGTCATCACGGAGCTCTACCGCCGCCTGGTCGATGCCGTCGTAACCGGCGGACAACCCGCCCATCCCGACCAGCTCCAAGCTGTCGAGACCGTCGTACGCATGACGCTGTCGTACCTCCTCATCCCATCGGAATCGCACCAGCAGGCGCGTTCCCAGATCGTGCACGCCGCGCGGGCTTCGCTGCCCGACAGCCGGGCTCCCGCCCGCGCACCCACGAGCGGCGCAACCGGCGGCAGAGCCGGTGCCCGCAAACCATCCGTCTGATGTGAACGACTCGCGAGAGAGAACCCCTTTCCCAATGGCAACAGCCGCTTCGTTCGAGAGTTCCTCCATGCCTGGTCTGGACCCGGCGGGTCCGACCGCTTCCCCACCTGAACCACCAACGACACCAGCCGTGCCGACACATCCCCCTGTGTCGCCGCGACAGCAACGGATCATCGTCTTCATCCAGGAAGCGACCGGGCGCCATGGGTATCCGCCCTCGCTGCGCGAGATCGGCGAAGCAGTGGGCCCGATCAGCACACCGGGCGTCAGGCACCACACCCAGATCCTGGAAAGGCTCGGGGTGCTCAAGCGCCTTCCGGGAAGCCTTCGCTACTACGAGGTCGTGGTCGGCTACCAACGCCCCGCCGCGGACGAATCCGAGCCCGCGTGGGTGCCGTGAACGGTGGCGGGGAGGGTGACCAGGAAGCCGTGAAGCTTGGGGCATGGCTCGACAACACCCGTTAGAGGGTGGGGAAGTTGAGTGCGGAGCGGCGTGCGCAGTTGGCGGCGCTCGGTCTGGCGTGGGCAGTGCTGGAGGGTGGGGCGTGATGTGGGGTGTGGAGGATGTGGCGCGGGCGACGGTCCGGCGGCAGGGCGAGGGGCTGAGCGTGGTTCAGGTCGCGGACAAGGTCGCGGAAGCGGAGCGGCGTGAGCGTGAGTGCCAGCAGGAGCTGAGTTCTCCGGGCGTCGACCGCGGCTTCTACGAGGGTGACCCGGCAGAGATCGCTGGGCAGTGGGTGGCGCGGCATGCCGAGTGGAGCCGTGTCGCCGCGCTGATGGACGGCCAGGGCTGGCCGGTCTACAGCCCGGAGCGGGACGTCCAGGGCAGTACGTGGGCGCAGGAGCGCGACATACAGCGGAAAGGCGCACTCGCCCGTCGTGCGGCGTGGCAGATGGAACAGCAGGACGCGCGGGACGAACTCAAGGCGCAGGTGTGGCTCAACGCGGATACGAGTCGTCGGCTGCGCGCGATCGCCGCCTGCGCTGGCCTGAGTGCCGAGCAGGTTCTTACCCAGCTCGCCGACCGGGTCCGCATGGACGACAACGGCACCTTGGCGGTCGACGCCTTCACCCCCGCGGTGAACTGACGTCCGGGCGCCCGGACGACTGCCCCGCCCTCGCGGACCGGCGGGGGCGGGGCAGTCTGCGCAATGCTCGCCTCACGGCGCGAGGCCGGCCGCGCTCAACGACTGGTCCCCCATCGGGTTCCTGCCGAGCGTCTCGCCGAACCCGGCGGCTGTCATCACCCACAAGAGTGGCATCGCACCATGGGTGCCGGGGATGCTCTGGCCGGAGGTCGGTTCGGCGGGGGCAGTGCTAGACCGAGGTGGCACGGGCCGCGCGTTCGTGTATCCATTGCAGATGAGGGTCGTTGGACAGTTCCGGCACACCGGCTCCCCCCCGGGGCATGTGTGCGTTGTGGGGGCCCGAACCTCAGCAGGGGCCGGGCCCCCACGGGGTTCGGCGGTCTGGGCTGTTCCTGCCGCTCGCGGTCATCCGTTGGTTCACCAGCCGCGGCGGCGGCTTCAGCCGAGCCGAAGTAGCGCTCTGCGGCTGACGGAAGTCAGTGGTTCTGCAGGGCCTGGTCCACGGTGGGATAGCAGGCGATGACCATGTCGAGACCGACCAGTTCCATCACGCGCCGTACCGGCGGCTGCGCGCCGGCCACGCGTAGCCAGCCGCCGGTGGCTGTGGCGGACTTGTAGGCGGTGATGAGCATGTTGACGCCGCTGGAGTCCATGAAGGTCACGCCGGACAGGTCGACCACGGTCCAGGACGGCCCGGTGGCGGCCGGCGGGATGAGTATGTTCTGGACGCGCTTGCAGGCGTCGTGGTCCAGTTCGCCGACCAGGGTGACGACGTGCACGCCATCCACGGTCGTGGAGCTGGCTGACAGAGGGCCGGGCTCCGCTGGATGGGGCTGGGTCACGGTGTCCTCACTGCGTTCGCTGATGCGGCCCGGGCCAGAGTACGTACCGGAGCCTGCCTCGAAAGCGCCCGTGGGCATGCTCGGACGGTGGAACCGATCCGAAACGGAAACGCGCAGGCGTCCGACAGCCATGCACACACTTGCCCAGCGTCAGACGGCCCGCAGGTCTGCAAAGGAACTGTTACAGGCGATTTCGGTTTTCTTCGGGCAAAGCGAGGAGGGTGGAACCCGTAGCCGTTCTCGGTTCTGATCCTCCCCCGTGGAAGGGAGGCCTGTTGCAGGCCTCATCAGCAGAGCAGGGCGCGGCGATCGTGGAGATCGTGGCGGCGGTCCGTGACGTGGACTACTGGCGGGCGGGCGTCTTGATGGAGAGATTCGTACGGGACGCGGATCTGGCCGGCCTGGCCGCTCTGCGCGGAGTCCTCAACGAGGAAACCGCTACGGCGTGAGGGCCGTAGCCCTGTACTCCGGCCCGGGCCTTCGGCGGGCCGTCCGCACGAAGGGGGCGGCCTGTAGTCCGTTTGCAAGGACGAGGTGGGGGGCGGGGGCGGCTACCGCCGGTTGTCGGCGATCGGCGGTGGCTGGCCGTGTCGGCGCGGGGACACCAGGGGCTCCCCTGCTTCCGCGGGTGTCCCCGCGCCGATTGGTCCTCCCTGCTGGGGCGCGCGGGAGTCGCCCCAGGTCGGCGGGGAGGACGAGGTGCCGGGCCCTGGGTGTCCGCTGCGAGGATGAAGGGCTCCGGCCGTCTCATGGCCGTCCTGATTCCTGTGCGGCCCGGGGTCTGGGAGCCTGGCGGCGCGGTGACCGTGCGGGACATCAGCACGGGTACCGGCCTCTGCTGGAACAGTAGGCCGGTCCGGGCGGCCATCGCCAGGGTGCGGAACGGTCCGAGCGCAGCACAGCCAGCGCACCGAGGCACCCACCAGCATGAAAACGCTTCTCACGGCGCGCGCTGTGTCACACCGGCCGCACAGGTAGAAGCGTGGAACAGGTTCGAGACCAGCCCCCGCCGCCGCTGCTGTGGAGCGCTGGGGAAGAAGACATCTGCGGGCACGGCGGGCGACGGCTCGCCGGACGGGGACAGGTGTGAGTTGAGCGCGGCCGTGGCGCGCAGCATCGGGGCGAGGATCGCGGCCGCCTCGGGACCGAGCAGGGCCAGGGCGTCGGCGAGGGTCTCGATGACGTGTACGGGGTCCTCGGCAGCGCCCGGAGTCCGGCCGGAAGTCGTCAGGGCGTCTGCCAGGTGGCAGGCGGCGACATCGACGGTCTCGGAGTGCCGGTCGACGGGGGAACGGAGCGGCAGGTGGTCCATGAATGAGGTAACGACCGGCAGGTACAGGGGCTTTGGGTCACCTGTGATGTCTCGCGACGATGCGTTGTGCTTTCTCAGAAGGTGCCACCGCCGATTCTCGCGTGGTGTCAACGAAACAAGGCTGTGACCAGAGAGGACATCTGACGCCCAAGTGGGAGCCGGGCGCGGCCCGTGCGGACTGCCACCGAGGTGACGAGGGCGCCGGACCGAGTAATTCTGCGGAAGGCGTCCGCCGCGTCTGGGGAGCGGGGGCAGGCTCATCCGGTTCCTCCGGGACTGCCTTCCGAGCTGGAACAGATTGACAGACCGCATAAGGCCCCTCGGCCATCCTGCTGGACGACCCCGAACAGCAACTCCACGCCCCGACAGCGAGATCACCCCGCCCGCCCCGGCTGCCCGCGCGGCCAGCCGTACGCAGGTCGACGTCGACCCGCTGGCACGGTGGCGCGCACGGCTGGACGACGCCGAAGCGCTTGAGGACGGGCTGCACGTCTCCCTCGACCGGCGCCCCGACGCGGACCTGTCTGCCTGCCTTCAGGAGATGGCCTCCCACCGCCAGGCGGCACTGGGCACGCTCCTGGCGGCCCTCCGTACGCCGGACAGAGCGTGGGAGGACCGCATCGAGCAGCACAGCCTGAACTGGGGGCACGCCGTGCTCTCCATCCTCAGCCGCGGCGGCACGTTCTCCTGCCAGCTCATCGCCTCCCGCGCCCACCACCACACCTCGCACTGGTCCCCCGCTCCCGCGTGCGGATACTGCCGCGCACCCCGCGAGTACGAGCACCTGACCAGCCCGCTCGGCCTCACCGACCGGCGCACTCTTCGCTGCCCCAGGTGCGGGCCCGCCCTCAGCCTCCCAGCGACCCTGCTCCTCCTCGATGTCGGCGTCCCGAACGCCCTGTTCCCGGGTCAACCGGCTGACGTCCACGTCACCGTGCCCGACCGGGCCCGAGGCCTGCTCGCCGTCCATCTTCGGCCCCACTCCACCCGGCGCGGCTCTTACGATCACGCTGTCCTGGCCGCCACACCGGGTCGGCACACGGTCACCCTCACCGTGCCTGAGGAGCCGCTCCCGGAACTGGATCGGCTGTGGGCCCTGTACGTGGACCGGTTCCACCTCGCCTACCACCAGAACCGTGTACCCCTCCTGCCCCAGCAGTAGCCACATCCGGCCGGACCTCGGCCCGGCCGGATGTCCGTACGAACACGAGAGAGAAGCCTCATGATCATCTGGACCAACGGCCCCTTCGGCGGCGGCAAGACCACGCTGGCCGCGCTCCTCCACCAGCACCTCGATGGGGCCATCACGACCGACCCCGAAGAGGTCGGGTTCCTGCTGTGCAAGAGCATCGGCGACGACCCGGGCAGACAGAAGGACTTCCAGGACTACCCGATGTGGCGCGAGCTCGTCGCCCGGATCTGCGCCGAACTGGACCGCTTTGCCCACGAGGGCCCCATCATCGCCCCGATGACGCTGCTCCGCCGCAAGTACGCCACGACATCGCTGGGCGAGCGGGCCAACACCGTCCCCGCCGATGTGGGCGAGGTGGATGTTGATGTGCTCGACGGCGGCCTTGTGCCCCGCACCGGCGCCGCCGGAGATGCGCTGAAGCGCAGAGGCCGGGCGGGAGTAGCAGAGTCTCACCTCACCGGCTCAGGGACGGCTGCAGGGGTCCAGGCGCACCGTCCACACGCGCCCCGCGACTCGCTCCTGATGCGTGCCGGCGGTGCTTGAAAGCTCGACTTGGCACCAGGCTGAGAAGTCTTGTGCGTCAGGTGCCTGAGCAGGAATGAGGTCACAGAAACCCGGGCCGGTCAAAATGACGGCGAGTAGAGGATCACAGGTCGTTGTAGGACCCGCATGGGGGCTAGGCAGCGTGGTACCAGGGGCCTTCGCCGGCCCCTGGACCCCGCTGCCCCGTCACTTCCCGGCGCGAATCCGTTTCGTCGTGGTCCCGGACCGTACGCGCCGAGAAGCACCGGGGTTGTGTCCTAGGCGGAGGCCTGTCGGGGGAGGAAGCACAGCCCTACGAGTCGAGTGTCGACCGCGCGCAGCCATGAGACGCAGTCACAAGGGCCCAGGTCCGCTGTTGCTTGTTGATCGTTGGCCAAATGCCGGAGCGTCGGTGCTGATGTGTCGGCTGGAGTGTGTGAGCAAACTGAGGCCTGAGTCGCTAACGCGGCCTGCGTGACTGGGGCTCAGCCTTAGGTAAGAGAGTGCGCTCGCCAATTTGCCTCTGACCTGCAGAAATGCCCTGATCAATCAAGATCGGTGGAACTGGCAGGCAGTTCGGCCAGCCGCTGAGGACGATTCTCAGATCTGCGTGCCCAGATCCCTGCGCCGCTGTAGGCAGTCCCAGGAACCTGGCACCAGGTCCCACTGATCCGATAGCACGGCTAACAGATCTGGCACCGAGCCTGAGGAAACTGATACCGCGACTCTACGATCTGGGCACCACGATCCTGGAAGCGCACCAGATTGACTTGAAGTACATGAGCTAGCTCAGCCGAGCTGGTCAAGTCGGCAGTGATTCGATGCCGATTGGCAAGCGACACGGCTGACAGGCGGACTCAATTGACTTCCTGCTCATGTACGTTAAGTTCATCAGGTCGGCCTCGCGGTCGTCCCTCATGAGCCATCCATCAACGCCCACGCACGGAGGGCCCGTTGGGAGCAGCACGCAGACTGGTTGACGCCGATACAGGCGAGCCCGTCCCCTACGCACCGTATGCTTTCTCCGGCAGGCACACGCAGGTCGACAAGGCACGCGTCGAGGCGATCACTGAGTCCAAAGCCTTCACGCCGAGCCAGAAGTTCCTCGTCCTGTGGTGGATCGGAGTCTCTCCCGAAGGCCTGGAACCACTGAGGGCCACGGGAGCGGACATCGCCAAACGCGTGGGGATGTCCCCCGACGCCGTCGGGAAGATCAACAGGAAGCTGGCTAAGCAACGCATCCTGATCGTCCGCGGAAAGATCGGCAACTACAGCTTCTACCGCATCAGCCCTTACATTGCCTTCCACGGAACAGGGCTTGAACAGCGCGATGCGGTGAAGACGTGCAACCCGCCGGACATCCCCGGATTCCAGAACAACGCCCCTGCCCTGTGGGAGGCCCAGTGATCATCGACGACAAGCAGAAGAACCTCAAGCTGCTGGAGACGACGGCAGGCATGACTGCCAACCAGCGCCTCGTCGTGATGCTCTACGCCCTGCACCCGACCGACCGGTCCGGCGCCGTTCAGGAGACCGCCGCCACACTGGCCAAGCTCGTCGGCTTGTCTGCCCCGGTCTTCTCCCGCACCCGCAACCAGGTCATCGAAGCCGGCTGGCTTGAGCAGACCGGAAAGATCGGGCACATCAAGTACTTCCGGCTCGATCCCAAGCGGATGGGTGAGAACGTCGTTATCCCCCTTCGCCGCGCAACCTGACCGTCCCACGGAACGCACCTCATGTACGTCACGTCAATGAGGTGCGCTCCGGAGGACGCCGCTGATGACTCCCACGTAGCCACTGTCTCTCCGAGGCCGGGCGAGTGCTCCGCTCTCTCTGGCTGGCCCCATTGCGCTGGGCCTGGTTCCGCACCTGCGCAGGCCGCACGACCGCCCGCCTTGGAGGTCTTCATCTGCGCCGGAACTTCGGTTGCTCCCTGACGACCCGGACTTGGCCTGAGCTGAGGGCCTTCGGGCGAGCGAACAGGACACCTACCGGTTCATCGAGGCAGACACCATCCGCCCTGAGGGGCCGCACATTGCTCGTCACAGCTGCTGTGCCGCTGGAGGACCGGCGAATCGGGCCTTCCTCCGATTCATGATCTTGAGGGCCGAACACGGAGAGAAGATCCTTGAGGACTCCCCCACCAGCGCATGCTCCAAGGCCACCATGAGCAAAGTGTTTGCGGGCGAGCGGTACCTCACCCTGGACAAGCTGATGTGGCTGGTGCGCGCTGTGATGTCGTGGGACGAGTCGGCGACGAATGTGCCCCGCCAGGCCGTCGCTCCCCGGAACTCACCCCGTGGAGAAAAGGGTGGCGAGACCTCCACGAGAAGCGCACCGCAGACCGCCGTCAAGTCCCAGTAGCAAAAGCCTCTGACACCGGCGACCTGTCCATCGCACGTCGCGTCGCTCCAGTTACGGAAGGCGGCAGCGGACACGCTCTCCTGCCAGCCCAGGCGCCGAGACTGAACGGCGTGCAGAGGCTGGCCTACTCCCCAACGGGTCAGCAAGTCGCCGGCGTTGAACGCAAAGGGACTGACCAGCTGCGGAACCCGGCAACCAACGAACTCCTCGGAGACCTGCGACCCGACGACGAACACCCGCACGGCCCGGTTGTCTCCCTGGCCTACTCCCCCGACGGGCAGCGAATCGCCACCGCCGACAAGAACGGCCGCGTCCTGCTCTGGGACCAGGCAACCCGACTACCGACCGGCACCCTGCTCGGTCCCCCGCCAGCCAGCATGGATGCCGTCCATGCTGTCGCCTACTCCCCCGATCAACGAACCCTCGCCACCGTGAGCATGAACGGTACCGCCCGCCTGTGAGACCTCAAGACCCTCACGACACGAGCACTCCTCCATACCCAGGAGCACCGGCGCTTCCTGTCAGTCGGCTTCTCCCCCAACGGCCAACTGCTCGCTCTCGGCGGTGAGACCGGATACGTCGTGCTGCACGACCTCATACGGGAAGGCCTGGTACAGGAAGACCTTGTAGAGGAAGCTCTAGTCTTGGCCCTCGATCGCGGCCCGGTCGTCTCCCTCGCCTTCTTCTCCCGACGGACGTCTCGCAGTCGACCGTATGTCCGTGGGCTGACCACTCGCCGCATCCGTCACCGTCGCAACGCCGGGCCAGATCGGTCTCTTCGTCCAGCCGTGCCTTGCAGAAGGTCACCAGGTCATCTCCCAGTCTGTCGACCGAGGCGCCGACCGTAAGCGCCGAGGTCGCCAAGGCGGCGCAGTCTGTAGTCGGCAAGGCGGCTTACTCGTTCTCGACCGTGCTCGGGCGGAGCTGACCTGGTAAAACGACTACCCGCACGTTGACGCCGCGGTACCGGAGGGAGAGCAGGACAAGCCTGTCCAGAGGCAGTAAATGATCTTTCGACGGTCGGGTCCTGCTCGGTTCACACAATGTGAACCCGCTGAAGAGACCAGAATGCGGTCATGCCGACGAAGCAACGGAAAGTGCCGAAGCGCTCGAATCCCCTGCTCAGGAAGCCCCTTCGGATAGGCGCCCTGGACGCTTCAGCAGCCATCGGCGAACTGCGTGACATTCACGAGAGGGCTGAGGACCCCGACATGGGGGCCATGCCCGACGACGAGGTGTACGGAGCGCTCCTCTACACCGAGGCACACACTAGCGCTCTGCGGAGAACGAGTGAGGAGACGCGGCGCTCCGCCGCGATCAAGAGAGTCCAGCTGTGGGAGTACCTCCGTGAACAGGCCGAGATCCACCAGGTGAAGGCGATCGAGGCCGCCCGCGAAGCAGGCGCGGAGTGGACCCAGCTTGCGCCCGCCCTCGCCGTCGGTGGAAAGAGCGGCGCCTACCAGAAAGCCAAGCGGCTCAAAGCCCTCATCCTCGTCGACGAAAGCCTCAACGGCCAAGCGCTCCGCCGGACCCCAGAAGCAGTGGTGGCAGCCGAAGACCGGATCGCGGCACGCACCGCAGTACAACGCCGCGCGCGGTAGGCGGCTCAGCGCCGGCACGAGGCACTCGTTCCGATAGCCCAGCATCTGATCGACCACCGCGCCGGTCTACCTGATGCCGGCGACGTGGCTTACTGGCTCGATGAAGTCGCCGCAGTCCTCCCCCACTGTGAAACTCCCACGCAGATAGTTAGCCTCAGCACCTACGTGGGAGCAGTCGTCCGGGAGCTGAGGAAAGCGGAGTTGCGTTCGCCCCGGCCGGTCGCGACAACCGACGGAGTCGAGCTCGCCTACGCGGCCGCCGCCAGCCTTTTCCCAAGCTGAAGGGAACCCGTCGACGTCGCCAATCCCATGAATCAGGGTCTGCGGGCCCAACTCCCCAGTTGGGAGTGCTCGTCGACGCCACCGGCTGGAGTGTGTCCTCTATCGAAAGGGCGCCACTGACACTGCAGCGGGGGGTGCCCCTATCTGTTTGGTCAAGCCGGGTGAGGATGGTCGGCATGACTGGTCGGGATCGGTTGGGGCGGACGGCGGTGCACTGTGCGGCTGCCGGTGGGGACGCGGATGGGCGCGCTGCTCGACCGGCTGTCGGCCGAGCGGGACCGCATCGATACGCAGGTCAGCACCCTGGTGAAAACCCGGGACCGGCTCGACGCCATCATCACCACAGCCTCCACAGCCAGGAGCGCGGGCCGGCCCTGCCCTCGTTGAGCAGCGCGCCTTCCCCAGGCGTGCGGCAGTGCTTGTCTGCCCGACGCAGACGGACGCCCGTCAGCAGGCGTCACTCGAGTCTCTTGGTGGTGGGCCGTCCATCCCAGCGGTAGAGCGGGGTCGCGCGGCGGATGAGCATGCGGAGCGTGACGATTGCGGCGGACAGGTAGAGGTAGAAGTCCACAGCGCACTGGCGCTTCTCGGGGCAGCGGCGGACCTTGCCGAAGCCGTTCATCCATACGTGGCTCCGCTCCACGACCCACCTCTTGCCGGCCTGGATCGGTGCGGGCACGCCCTTGCGGCCGATCTCGCCGGTGAAGCCCAGTTCCTCGAGCGCGGCTCGAGTCTTGTCACTGTCGTAGCCCCGGTCCAAGTTGACGTTGACCTGCTCGGGAAACACACCGACCTGCTTCTTCGCGGCCTCCAGGGTGGGCACGAGCAGCGGGGAGTCATGACGGTTGGCCCCGGCCGAGACGAGACCGATCGGGACGCCGCGGGCTTCGGTGGCCACTGAGCGCTTCAGGCCCTGCTTGCCCCGGTCGACCGGGGAGCGTCCGGCTCTCTCGCCGCCGCAGGGAGCCTTGGTGATGCACCCGTCGACGGACAGCTCATGGAGTCGGAGGCCGATCATGCGGTCGTACGCCTGCACGGCCAGCCCGTGGACCTGCTCGGCCATGCCCAGCTGTGACCAGTACTTGACGCGGCGTCGGATGGTGCGGTCGGAGCCCTGGCGGTCGGCGATCCGCTCGTATCCGGAGCCGTGCACCAGGGCGGCGATGACGCGCTCGAAGACAATCCGGTCCGGGATGCGCGGGTTGTGGCAGCCGAGCGGATGGGTCTCGACATGCTCGGGCAGCAGCGCTGCGAACTGGCCCCACAGGGGTTCGAGCAGGCATGACGGCAGGACAGGCACGAGCCCTCCGGTGATCACTGAGCGTCAAGAACTCCATGATCAGCCAGGCTCGTGCCTGTCCTGCCTCCGGGTCGGCACACGGCCATTCGCCACACCTACCGCCGGGCTCTCTTAACCCCTCCTACTCAGAGGGGTGTAACCGGGACGCAGGGTGGAGAACAGGGTGTATGGACGACGCCCTGGCTTGCGACGAAGCGAGAGCGTGGGAGAGCCCTCTACGGGCCATCCGGGCATCTATCGATGCCGGAATACGCGTTGAACCTGTCTTCAGCAGGCCAGGATATCGATCCGGGTCTGTGCCCGAGCTGGTGAAGTCGCCGGAAAGCCCTCGGACGGCGCCTTCTGACCTCCTCGCCTGGTTCACAAAGGACCAAGCCTGGACCGGAGGCCCTTATGTCCACCATCTTGTCGTTGCTGGCTCAGTGCTCCAGAGGGAGGCAGCCACTACTGATCATCGCTGTGCAGTTGGCGCCCTTGCTTGTTGTCACGGCCTGTTGGGCGCCGGCTCTTCTTGTACTGCCTCTGTGGCCGTGGGGACAGGTGCGAGCAGTCGAGTTAGTCACGCATCTTCGGGCCTGGTCCGCCGATCTCAGGGCCGCTCACTCAGGCGGCTCGGAATCGGGCACTCCACTCCCCCGTGACGGCCCGGACTGTGGAGATGCAGCCAGCCACGCGCGGACCCGGTCTGACTGACTGCACCACATCGCAATCGTGAGCAGGTCAGCGTCCCGGCTTCTCAACATGAGAAGGAAGGCCGCTAGCCTGCCCACGACATTTGATTGCGCCGCAATCACTTACCGCTTGAAGCCCAGAGCCTGCGCTACCAAGTAGTAGTCGTCTGTTGCAGAGAGCGCCGATTCCGGCTTGAGCTTGGAAGGATTCTCCGTCACTGGGTCGTAGAAGCGCAGTACCTTCTGAGCGGCATACGCCTCGGGGATCCTGGGGCTCCTGCGAACGGTGGGCAGGACCAGTTCCTCATAGGCATCCTTTGCCTGCTGCTGACTGTCGTCGTAGACGGCACCCTGGTTGCGGGTGGTCGGGCAGTCGACGATGAGGATGTTGGAGAGCTCGGCCTGAGCTCCCATCGCGGAGAAGGTGTCGCGAATGCTGTCGATCTTCGCTTCCATGCGGGTGAGAGCCCGCAGTTCCTTCCATCCTGGCTTTACGCACGCGACCACTTCGTCGGCAGCCACGATGGCGTTCACGACGATCAGACCCAGGTTGCCAGGGCAGTCGATCAGGATGAGGTCATAGCTGTCGCGGATACGCTCGATCTGCGTCCGGAGCCAGAATTCACGCCCGGTCTTAGGCGCAAGGAGCTGCTCGGCCTCTTCGAGTTCGCTGGATCCGAGCAAGAGGAACATGTTGGGGATCGCCTTGGTGCTGTCCTCGCCGAACGGGCCCGCCAGGGCAGGAACAATGGCGTCCTCGATCTTGGCCGCACCAGTAAGGACGTCGTACAGGTTCGCCTGGTTCGGGATCTCATCAGGGTTGTCGTAGCCAGTGGCGGCTGAGGCGTCACACTGCGCGTCAGCGTCAATCACGAGCGATGAGAAACCGAGATCCGCTGCGCACGCAGCGATGTTGACGGCAGAGGTCGTCTTGCCAGCCCCGCCGCTCTGGTTCGTAAGGGCAAGGATGCGAGCGAGCAGCGGACGAGTCGCCAACGCCTCATTGCGGGCGCTGCGGTTCTTGGATGAAGTCATGAGAAGCCTCCACGGATGATTGCGGCGCAATCACTACTGGAGTGAGGATCGCGCGGGTCGTGGCACGTAGTCCGCAAGATGTGGGATCGGATCGGCAGGCGCTGCCCTGGGGCGCCTAGCCCACTCGGCAAGTGTTGGGTGTGATTGCGCCGCAATCACACATCTCCAGAAGGCCAACACCGACGCACTGGCGATGGGCGCGGAAGACAGTGCGATGCCGCGCCGCACGTTACAGGGCACCAGTATCCGAAGACCAGTCGCCCCACCGGTTGAACCGGCGGGACGCCGAAGAATCGGTTCAGGAAGAGAGGTGCTCCTTCAAGGCCTCGACCTCTTCCGGATCCAGCAGGTCGATGATGCTGCGAGCCAGTTCCTCCACGCTACGAACCACAATCACACCGCGCGGCTCTTCTTGAGCTACTACCGCGATGGTGGTGCCCGCGGCAGCCGGGTCGGCCTGCGGGGTCTCCGTTTGGCGGGCCGGGTCGCCCTCCGATTTCTGAATCGCCGGAGGCCGCGGCGCGGTCTCGGTCTGCCGCCCAGAGGGCTGCGTTGCTGGCGTGTCCCGCTGGGTGGACTCACTCCCCCGCGGCTCCGGCAGCGAAGGCTTGTCGTCCCCCGCGGTGATTGCATCGCAATCACCCTCGCGCTCAGG
The DNA here is from genome assembly GCF_044457665.1 of Streptomyces sp. NPDC050535. NCBI lineage: Bacteria > Bacillati > Actinomycetota > Actinomycetes > Kitasatosporales > Streptomycetaceae > Streptomyces > Streptomyces sp. NPDC050535. The sequence goes on along the minus strand of NZ_JBITHE010000042.1, from coordinate 1,407 downwards.
CGAAGGAAGGGCCTGCTCCTCCGCAGGGAGCTTGCTGACGATCGCTGACTCCGCAGAGGTGATTTCACCACGTACAAAGGCCTCTTGGAGATCCGGCCTCAGCCGAGCGTAGACGGTGGCAGCCTCGCGAACTGGCAGGACCAGTGTTGACTCCGCAGCCTCAGCACCCGCGGACCCCGCCAGCTGCTGTTCCTTCAGCCAGTGATTGACGACAGCCTGTTGCAGAGCTGGAACGAGGCGCAACAGTGCGACACGGTGCGACACATAGGTCTGAGAGCACCCGGCGCGCTTGGCGAGCTCCCGTTGTGACAACTGCTTGCCATCCTCGTCCTTCTCGTCGAGCGCCCCCTGGAACTCGACCGCTTCCTCAATCGGGTTGAGGCTCATCCGCTGCAGGTTCTCTTGGATCGCTGCGATGCGAAGACTGGGCACTTCTCGGCGAACGAGGATTGGCACCTCGCTCAAGCCGGCCACCAAGGCAGCGGCAAGCCGACGGTGGCCGTGGTGAACGACGAAGAGAACTCCGTCAGCCACCCGTTCCTCGACTGCCTCCCTGTGCTGCGGATAGAAGTCGACATAGATGTCAGGCGGAATCACCGTCATAGCGGTGTTCATCCCGTCGGAGCTCAGCGACTCAGCCAGCTCGTCAATCTTCAACAAGTTCTTGCGCCCATTCTCCGGGCTCGGCATCAGCTGATGCGGGCGCACAGTTGGCAGCCCCTGCGGCACCAGCCGGGCCTGTTGGCTGGCTGCCTTGCGCGCTGCCCTCTCGGCAGCAAGGTCTCGCGTGAGGCCGGGTTTCTGAGCCATGGGCGTCTCCGTATGGGGGTGCTGAAACATGTGCGCGGCCGGAGCTTATCCGTCGCAAGAGGGCGGCCGTAGGCGTGGTTGTGATTGCGCCGCAATCACAAACCATCACGGCGCCCGTTATGGAAGATATTGAGAGCTATAACCGAAAGGCAGGTCTCTGGCCGGTGTTGACCATACCGTCCGCTCAAGGTGCAGCCAGACCGCGGCCCGCTCAGGCAGGAGCAATCAACGCCTAAGTCGCCACGCTGATCACTTTTCGTTGACGATCCGCCACAAAGCAGCTGCCAGCCATCCCAACCCGCGCCTCGGCGTGGGAGTGTGAGAACTGCTCAGAATGAGGAACCGGTAGGGGAGTGGCAGCAGAGTGACTGCGGGGAGCAGCGGCAGCGAACCACCTATCCAGCTGACGCGGACGCACCGGGTACTCATCGGCGTGGTCGTCTTCGGAGCTTTCGTCATCGCCGGTATCGGCTTCGCCGGTTCGTACGCGGCCGTCCGCGAACTCGCGATCGAGAAGGGTTTCGGGAACTTCAGTTATGTGTTCCCGATCGGCATCGACGCGGGCATCTGCGTCCTGCTCGCCCTCGACCTGCTCCT
>NZ_JBITHE010000041.1:0-41059 GCF_044457665.1 Streptomyces sp. NPDC050535 | reverse complement strand
CTCCTCAAACGCCGGAGGGGCTATTTCCAGCCCGTCCGGCGTTTGAGGACGAGCGCGTCAGCGCGAAGCGGGGGTCTGGGGGCGGCAGCCCCCAGAAACGGGACGGGAAGGGGCGGAGGGGGCGAACAACCCCTACCTCAATCCGAACGTGGAGATCACCGCAGCATGGTCAGACGGCCACTCGTTCCCCGCGACATCCGGCCACGCCCGCGGGCTCCCGCTGACGAACGCGCGGGAGTCGAGCACCCGCAACCCCCGGTACAGGACGTAGTCGATCCGGTCCTGCGGCTCGGCCCGCCCGCTCCCGTCCTCGTGCTCGACGTGAACCGGCGACCAGGTGTGCCCCGGATCACGCACGGGATCGGGGTGAGCCTCGCGATACGAATCGATCAGCCCCGCCTCCTCGGCCGCCTTCGTGACGGGCCACTCGACATCGGACCGGTCGAGGTGCGAGGGAGCGTTGAAGTCCCCCAGCAGCAGAACGGGCGTGCCGGCATCGGCCGAGTCGGCGATCCACCGGAGGATCTCCCGCATCTGGCCGAGCCGCACCCCCTCGTGGGCGATCAGCTCGGCCGCAGGAAGCCCGTCGAAGCGCGCCTCGTAGGGCCCGTACGGCGTGTAGTCGAGATGGGCGCTCCAGAGAGCGACTTCCTGGCCGCCGTCCAGTCTGATCCGCACCCCGGTGCCCCCGTAAAAGCCGACGTCCGGGTCGCCGAGGCGGGCGGTGATCGGATACCGGCTGATGATGCCGAGGTTGCCGCCGGCCCGGTGGTGGTACCAGCCGAGCGCCTCGCCGAGTTCCCGCGCGGCGGTCCCGTACGTCTCCTGGAGCGCGACCACGTCGACGCCCGCCTCCGTGATGATCTTGAGCTGCTTCTCCCGGTGGTCGTCGACCTTCGTACCGCCGTACCAGAGGTTCCAGCTCATCACCCGCAGCTCGTGCGGCGCGACCATGGCCCGCAACCGCGCCGGGGTCACCTCACGCAGGCTGCTGAGGACGGTCCGTCCGCGGGCGGGGGCGATCGGCGCGAGCGAGGGCACCGCGAGCACGGCGCAGCCCGCGGCCTCGGCGGAGCTGACGCCCGTCTGGGTGTCCTCGACGGCGACGCACGCGGCAGGGTCGACCCCGAGGGCGCGGCAGGCCGCGAGGTAGGGATCGGGTGCCGGCTTCGTGCGCTCGGTGTCGTCTGCGGTGACGGAGACGGCGAAGCGCCCGGCGCCCAGAGCCTCCAGGACGGTGTCGGCGACGGCTCGCGGCGACGCGGTCACCAGCGCGGTGGGTACGCCGTCCCGGGCCAGGGAGTCGAGCAGTTCGAGCGCGCCGGGGCGGGGCACGATGCCGGTGCGGACGCGGTCGGCGAACTCCCGGTGCAGTTCCCCGGCGACCCTCTCCACCGGGGTGCCGGTGATCCCGCCCAGCCAGGCCGCGGTGTACTCGACCGGGCGTCCGAGCACGTCCGGCTGGTCGGCCCCTGTCAGTCGCCGGCCGAGCCCGTCGGCCACCTGTTCCACCGCCTCCCACCACAGCCGCTCGGTGTCCACGAGCGTGCCGTCCATGTCGAACAGGACGGCCTGGAGGATGGGCCGGGGGGTGGTGCGGTGGGTCACGGAACTCTCTTTCAATCGACACGGGCCCGAGAAGGGCTCGACCGGGGGGTGGTTCAGTTGGCGCGCGCGGCGACCAGTACCGGCCGCTCGGGCAGGCTCACCGTCACGGCGGCCCCCGATCCGAGCGTCACCGCCTCGTGCGTCGGCAGGTCCGCCTTGACCTCGGTGGCGTCGGCGAGCCGTATTGTGACCCGGGTGGCCGCCCCGAGGAACGCGGTGGCGACGACCCGGGCGTCACCGGCGTCGTCGGCCCGTACCCGTACGGCCTCGGGTCGTACGAGTACGTCCACCACATCTCCCTCCGCCACGACGGGCGCCTCTCCGTCGAGGGGAAGCCGCTGCCCGAGCACCTCCGCCAGGCCGCCGCTCAGCCGTCCCGGGATCCGGCTCATCGTGCCGACGAACTCGGCGACGAACGGGGTGGCCGGACGGCCGTACAACTCGGCGGGCGCGGCGCACTGTTCGAGCCGCCCGGCCCGCATCACGGCGACCCGGTCCGCCATGGACAGGGCTTCCTCCTGATCGTGCGTCACGAACAGTGTGGTGATGCCGAGTTCCTGCTGAAGCCGGCGGATCTCCTCCCGGAGGCTGAGCCGTACCTTGGCGTCGAGGGCGGAGAGCGGTTCGTCGAGCAGCAGCACCCGCGGGCGCAGGGCGAGCGCCCGGGCCAGCGCGACGCGCTGCTGCTGGCCGCCGGAGAGCTGGTGGGGGAAGCTCTCCCCCTTGTCGGCGAGTCCCACCAGTTCGAGCAACTCGGCCGCGCGGGCCCGGCGTTCAGCCGTACGGACCTTGCGCATCCGCATACCGAAGGCCACGTTGTCGAGGGCGCTCAGATGCGGGAAGAGACTGTAGGACTGGAAGACCATGCCGGCGTCCCGGCGGTGCGCGGGGACGCGCGTGACGTCCGCGCCGTCGACCAGCACCTCGCCGGAGTCGGGGTGCTCGAACCCGGCGAGCATGCGCAGCGCGGTGGTCTTGCCGCAGCCGGACGGGCCGAGCAGGGCGAGGAGTTCACCGGGCCGCACGGTGAGGTCGAGCCCGTCGAGGGCGACGGTCGAGCCGAACTCGCGGCGCAGGCCGCGGAACTCGACGGTGGCGGCCTTCTCGGCCGTCTTCTGGATCGTGGTGGCAGTCATGGTTCACCCTCGTCAGGCCGAAGCGGATGCTGTACGGGAGCGCCCGCCGAACACGGCGAGCGAGAGAAGCAGCGCCCACGTGAGGAGCAGGCTGAGCACCGACACCGCGACGGACAGCTGCGCCTGCGAGCCGCCGACGCTGTAGATCCACACGGCGAACGGCTGGAAGCCGAGCAGCTGCGCGACCGTGAACTCGCCGAGCACCAGCGCCAGTGTGAGGAAGGAGGCGTTGAGCAGCGCCCCGCGCAGGTTGGGCAGCACGACCCGGACGAGCGCCTGCGGCCAGGGAGCGCCGCAGCTCCGGGCGGCCTCGACGAGCGTGCGTATGTCGACGGCGCGCAGCCCGGCGTCCAGTGCCCGGTACACGAACGGCAGCGCCATCACGACGTACGCCAGCACGAGGATGAAGGGAAAGCTCGGGTTCTGGATCGCCACGAAGGTCTGGAACAGCGGTGTACGGGAGAGGTGTTCGGGTCCCCACTTGAGGACCGTGGAGATCCCGGCGACGAACGCGATCGGCGGGACGACCAGCGGCAGCGAGCACACGACCTCGACGACCGGCCGCAGCCGGGGCGCGCCCAGCCGCAGCGCGACCATCGCGGGCACCATCAGGAGCAGCACCACGGCGATGGTGGCGAGGGCGAGTTCCAGCGAGAGCACCAGGCTGGAGGTGAAGCCCTCGGTGGAGACGATCTCGCTGTACGCGTCGAAGGTGATCCCCTGGCCCGGCACGTCCACGGTGAAGATCACGGACGCGGCCAGCGGCACCAGAAAGTACAGCCCGGCGAGGGCCAGTACGGCCCACCGCCAGAGGTTCAGGCGAGCCATCGCGCGCTCCGTCGTTGCAGGGGCAGGTACACGGCCATCACCACGCCCGCGATCAGGACCATGTCGAGGCTGAGGGCGAGCGCCACGTTCTCCTGGCCGACCAGGACGTTGCCGGAGATGGCGTCGGCGATCTGGAGGGTGACCAGCGGGACCGCGCTGCCCACCATGGCCGCCGCCGTGGCGTACGCGGCGAAGGCGCTGCCGAAGAGGAGCACGAGTCCGCCGAGCAGCGAGGGTGCGAGGACGGGCAGGGCGACGTGCCGCCAGTACTGCGAGGAGGTGGCGCCGTTGTTCCGCGCTGCCTCGCGCCACTGGGAGCGCAGTCCGTCGAGGGCGGGCGTGATGGTGAGGACCATCAGCGGGATCAGGAAGTACAGGTAGACGATGACCAGACCCCAGAAGCTGTAGAGGTTCCAGCCCTTGTCCGCCAGGCCGAACTGCCTGGTGAGAACACCCGCGTTGCCGAGTGTGGCGACGAACGCGAAGGCCAGCGGGACGCCGCCGAAGTTGGCGAGGACACCGGACGCGGTGAGCACGGCCTCGCGCAGCGCGCTGAAGCGTGAGGTCACCACTGCCTGGGCGAGCGGCAGTCCGAGGACGGTCGCGATGCAGGCGGAGACGGCGGACAGCTTGACGCTGCCGATCAGGGCGGTGAGGTAGGCGCCCTGGAGCGAGTCGGTCAGGTTGGCCGCGGTGTACGAAGTCGCGCCGGTGGCCTGGTCCTTCACCGTGAAGGCGCCGTTCAGCATGGCCAGGGCGGGGATCCCGAAGGCGATCGCCACGAAGACGAGCAGCGGGACCACGGGGAGCCAGCCGGCGACGCGGCGCCCGCGCTTCTGGGAAGCGACGGGCACCACGTCGACCGCGGGGAGAGTGGCGGTCATCCGGAGACGGCCTTGCCCCAGCCCTGGGCCAGCACTTCCTTGGCCTTGCTCTGCTGGTCCTCGCTCGGGAAGCTCGGCGTGCCGGAGACCTCGGGAAGCTTGGCGGCGGCGGTCTTGTCGAGCGTGCCGGCCGTCTCCATGGCGGTCATCAGGACCGGACGGGCGTATCCCGCGAGCCACAGGTTCTGGCCCTCGGCGCTGTAGAGGTACTCCTGCCACAGGCGGGCGGCCGCCGGGTGCGGGGCGTCCTTGTTGATGGCCTGGGAGTAGTACTGGGAGAACTTGCCGTCCTCCGGGACCGAGACCTTCCAGTCGACGCCCTTGGACTTGAACTCCTCGGCGTAGCCGGCGTTCAGGTAGTCCCAGTCGATGCTGATCGGCGTCTCGCCCTTCTCGACGGTGGCCGGGGTCGACTCGACGGGCGTGTAGTTGCCGTTCTTCTTCAGCTCGGCGAAGAAGTCGAGGCCGGGCTGGATGTCGTCGAAGGAGCCGCCGTTCGCGAGGGCCGCCGCGTACACGCCGCCGAAGGCCGAACCGGACTTGGTGGGGTTGCCGTTGAGGGCGACCTGCCCCTTGTACTCCGGCTTCAGCAGGTCCTTGAAGGTGGTGGGGCAGGTTTTGACGGCCTTGGCGTCGCAGCCGATGGAGATGTAGCCGCCGTAGTCGTTGTACCACTGGCCCTTCGGGTCCTTCTGGCCCTCGGGGATGTCACCGAAGGACGCGACCCGGTAGGGCGCGAGCAGCCCCTGCTGGGCGGCGCTCAGAGCGAAGGAGCTGCCGAGGTCGAGGACGTCGGGGGTGCGGTCCTGGCCCTTGCGGGAGGTGACGGCGTTGATCTCGTCCTGGCTGGAGCCGTCCGGGTTCTCCACGGTGATCTTGATGCCGTACTTCTTCTCGAAGCCGTCGATGAGGGCGCCGTAGTTGGCCCAGTCACGGGGCAGGGCTATCGCCGACAGCTTGCCCTCCTTCTTGGCGGCCGTCACCAGGGCGTCGAGGCCGCCGAAGTCCTCGGCGGAGGTCGCGGTGGCCGCATTCCTGCCGTTGGCGGCGGTGGACTCTTCGGGGGCCGCGCCACAGGCGCTCAGGGTCAGTGCGGCGACGACGGCGAGGCCGCCGGTGAGGACTGCGGTCCTCGGCAGGAACACGGACACGGTCTCTCCAGGAATTACGCGCGAGGGTGTGGTGGGACGGAAAACTTGTATGAACAAGTTGCCCTCAGTAGGCCCGCCGCTGATGTCTTGTTCGTAAACACCGGCGAAACCCTGAGCCCTGATTCCCTGGCCAATCCCCTCCTACGCCGCCCCCTCCACACCTCGGCTAGGCTGCTCACTCTGCGCACAACCACCTAGTCAGAGGGGAAGCATGCCGGCCCGACACGAGGAGATCGCCGAGGAGTTGCGGCGGGCGATCGACCGCGAGGACTACACCGTCGGCAGCCTGCTTCCGGCGGAGACCGAGGTCGCGGCGCGGTACGCCGTCTCGCGCGGCACGGTCCGTCAGGCGTTCGCGACCCTGACCGCCGAGGGACTCATCGGCTCACGCCAGGGTGCCCGCCGGGTGGTACTGGCCGGCCGCCGCAGCCAGAGTTTCGCCGAGCTGCGCAGCTTCGCCCAGTGGGCGCGCGCGATGGGGCGGGAGGCGACCGGCCGGGTGGTGACGCAGGAGTACCGCCCGGCGACGGCGGAGGACGCGGTGCGTCTCCAACTCCCGGAGAAAACCGCTGTGTTGCAGGTGCTGCGGGTCCGCGGCCTGGACGGCGAGCCGGTCCTTCTGGAACGGACCGTTTACGCGGACTGGATCTCCCCCGCCGTCGAGGCCATCGAACCCGACTGCCCCTCCGTCACCCAACACCTGCTGGAGGACACGGGTTTGGTCTTCGCCTACGGCGAGCACGTCATCGACGCGGTGGCGGCGAGCGCCCAGGACGCCGAACTCCTCGTCGTCCGCCGAACCAGCCCGCTCCTCCGGGTCCGCCGGGTCACGACCACCCGCGAAGGCCGCCCGGTGGAGTGGTCCGACGACCGCTACCGCTCGGACGCCGTGAGCTTCAGCGTGCACAACTCGATAGGGAACAACGCGCTGGCCCGCAAAACGGCGGAGTAGCGGCGGCTTGGCAGCACCCCGGGCAGAAGCGCCGCTCGAGGGCTCCGCGTCCGGCCGCGATGAACCCGCGGCCGCCACCGAACCCCGACGGCACCTACGTGGGCGACCCGGAAGAAAAACGGCGCAGCAACGGCGACAGAACCAGCACGGACTTCGTCCGCTCCACGAACGACTCCCCCGCGATCCGCTCGAGCACCCGCTCGAAGTGCCGCATGTCCGAGGCGAAGACCTGCACGACCGCGTCCGCGTCCCCGGTGACGGTGGACGCGGCCACGACCTCCTGATACCGCTCAAGACCCCGCTGAATCGTCTCCGGCGAGGTGTTGCGCCGGCAGTAGATCTCGACGAACCCCTCGGTCTCCCACCCCAGCGCCGCCGGATCCACCCGCACGGTGAACCCCGTGATCGCGCCGCTGGACCGCAGCCGGTCCACCCGCCGCTTCACGGCGGGCGCGGACAGGCCGATCTGTTGCCCGATGTCGGCATAGGAGCGCCGCGCATCCTCGGCGAGGGCGTGCACGATGCGTTCGTCGAGATCGTTCAGCACTACGGGTGGTTCACTTTTCTACGGTGGCGACACGGGACCGGCGGTAGCCGTAACTGAAGTAGAACACGAGCCCGGCGGCCGTCCAGACCCCGAAGACCACCCAGGTGACGGCCGAGAGGCTGACGTACGGGAGTCCGCGACCGAACACGGATCCGCGAGCCGTCGGAGCCGAGCCGGGTTCACGCCCTCTCCGAACCGGGGCCGCCCCCGTCCGAACCGGACTCGGCCTCGTCCGGCTCCCCCGCGACCGCCCGCGCCCGCGCCACGTCGTCCTCGTCGAACCCCATCTGCCCGGGCCGCCCGTACGCCGCCGCCTGCCCGTCGATCCAGCGGCTGTGCGCCTCCCAGGCCGCCTGCTTGCTGGTGCCGAGGGCCGCGCCGATCTGGGACCAGGAGGCACCCGCCTCGCGGGCCGTACGGACGGTGAGCTGACGTCCGTACGCCGCCTTGCGGGCCACCACCTCGCTCAGCGCGAGCAGTTCAAGGAGCCCGGGCCTGTCGAGCGCCTCGGCGTCGCTCCCGGCCCCGGCGAGCGACTCCCGTACCCGCAGCTCGTCGAGCCGGGCCACGGCGGTCAGCAGGGTGTGCTGCGGCTCGATGCTCTGTGGTGTCGTCATGCCTTCAGCGTCGCGTCAAGCGAGCTTGACGTCAAGGTGTCCTGACGGCATGGCGACGGCCCCCGCAGTCACCCACGGGGGCCGCACCAGGGAGAAGAAACGCGCAGTCAGCTCCAGCTGGCGTGCAGCGGCTTGCCCTCGGCGTAGCCGGCCGCGCTCTGGATGCCCACGATCGCGTTCTCGGCGAACTCCTCCAGGGAGTTGGCACCCGCGTAGGTGCAGGAGGAACGGACGCCCGCGATGATCGAGTCGATCAGGTCCTCGACGCCCGGGCGGGACGGGTCGAGGAACATGCGCGAGGTGGAGATGCCCTCCTCGAACAGGGCCTTGCGGGCCCGGTCGTACGCGGACTCGTCACTGGTCCGGTTCTTGACCGCGCGGGCGGACGCCATGCCGAACGACTCCTTGTAGAGGCGCCCGTCGGCGTCCTGCTGAAGGTCGCCCGGGGACTCGTACGTACCGGCGAACCACGAGCCGACCATGACGTTGGACGCGCCCGCGGCCAGCGCCATCGCGACGTCGCGCGGATGCCGTACCCCGCCGTCGGCCCACACGTGCTTGCCGTACTTCTTCGCCTCGGCGGCGCACTCCTTCACGGCCGAGAACTGCGGCCGGCCGACGCCGGTCATCATGCGGGTGGTGCACATGGCACCGGGGCCCACACCGACCTTGATGATGTCCGCGCCCGCCTCGATCAGATCGCGCACGCCCTCCGCGGCGACGATGTTGCCCGCCGCGATCGGCACCTGCGGATCGATCGCGCGCACCGTTCTGACGGCGCTGATCATCGACTCCTGGTGACCGTGCGCCGTGTCGATGACGAGCGTGTCGACGCCCGCGTCGAGGAGCTGCTTGGCCTTGCCCGCGACATCGCCGTTGATGCCGACGGCGGCGGCGATGCGCAGCCGTCCGTTCGCGTCGGTGGCCGGCGTGTAGAGCGTGGCGCGCAGGGCGCCCTTGCGGGTGAGGATGCCCGCGAGCCGGCCATCCCTGTCGACGGCGGGTGCGTAGCGGCGGTTGGCCTGGTCCAGCCTGTTGAAGGCCTCCCGCGGCTCGATGTCGGCGTCGAGCAGCAGCAGGTCCTTGGCCATGACCTCGGAGAGCTGCGTGAAGCGGTCGACACCGGTGAGGTCGGCGTCGGTGACCACGCCGACGGGGCGGCCCTCCTCGTCCACGACGACGCCCGCGTTGTGCGCGCGCTTGGGCAGCAGCGCCAGCGCGTCCGCGACGGTCTGGTGCGGGGCGAGGATGATCGGGGTGTCGAGCACCAGATGGCGTCCCTTGACCCAGGACACGACCTCGGTGACGACCTCGATCGGGATGTCCTGCGGGATGACCACGAGCCCACCGCGACGGGCGACGGTCTCGGCCATCCGGCGGCCCGCGATCGCCGTCATGTTGGCGACGACCAGCGGGATCGTGGTGCCCGTGCCGTCGGGGGAAGCGAGGTCCACACCCTGACGCGAGCCGACCGCGCTGCGGCTGGGCACCATGAAGACGTCGTCGTACGTCAGGTCGTACGGAGGCTGGATGTCGTTGAGGAAACGCACGTGCTGCACATCCCGGTCGATCAGAGGTGGCCCCCGGACAGGTCAGCCAGGGGGAAGAGCACGTACTTCATTGTCCCACGGCGCCGGGTATGTGCGGCCCGGGCCGATCCTCCAGACAGGGGTGCGCACGGTTCGTGGCATCCTCCGACACCCCGCCCGGAACCGCGCGCTAGTGGGCCTCCGACAGGACCATCACCACGGCCAGCGGGGTGTCGGTGTCCCGCCACCGCGCCGCCGCGTCGGCGAAGATCTCCTGGAGGACGCGCCAGTCCGCGGGCGCGGCCGCCGCGTACTCCTGCCAGTCCTGTACGAGGAGCAGCCGGCCGTGCGAGGCGGGCCACCACGCGAGGTCGCCGAGGCAGTCCGCGAGGGCGTCCCAGTTGGCGCCGAAGTAGTCCGGCAGCCGCAGCGCGGTGGCGCATGCGGCCATGAGCCCGTCCTTGTCCGAGACACCCGAGAGGTCCAGGACCGGGGTCTCCCAGCCCGCCTTCCGGGCGGCTTCGAGCGCGGGCTCCACGGGCAGCTGTGCGGGCCAGGAGAGGACACCGGCGGGTGCGCTTCTGTCGAGCACCGGCGCGAGCGGGTCGTCCGTCATCTCAGCACCGCCCTGAACGACTTGTAGTGATCATCGGTGTAGTAGATCTCGCCGCCCTCCCCGGTGACAATGCGACGGGCTCCCCGATCGCTCTCGCCGGGGGTTCTGACCGTGAATTCGTGGTAGTAGCCGCGCTGCTGCCGAGGCAGCTCCCGCTCGAAGTTCCCGAAGACGGCGCCGTCCCTGGCATACGGGAAGGGGCCGCCGTCGTCGATGAGCGCGAGGGTCTCGCGGGCTTCGGCGGGGAGCCGGGAGGCGGGGACGGTCGCGAGGTCCCCGGCCCAGGGCGGGGCCGACACGTCCGACAGCACGGTACTGGTGACAGTGGGCGACGTACTGGTGTCCGTCGACGCGCAGCCCATGAGCAGCACCCCGAACAAGATGACCAGTCCCGACAGCAGACGGGGGACGAACCGCGGCGACATGACGTCGATGCTGCCACGGCCGCCCCCTCACGGCGCGTCGTACGAGCCCTCAGGGACCGTCCGGGTCCGCCCGGTTCAGCGCCGGACGCGGCGTCGTTCCCGCCGTCATCAGGTAGTCGGCCGCGGAAGTGTCCGTCACCAGGCTGGTGACCAGCCCGGACCGCAGCACCGCGTCGATGGCGGCCGCCTTGCGCTGACCGCCCGCGATCGCGACGACCTCGGGGATGCGGCGCAGCCGGTCCGTCTCGACGGTGATGCAGCGCTCGCCCAGGTCACGGCCGACCCGGCGCCCCTCGGCGTCGAAGAGGTGCGCGGACATCTCGGCGGCGACACCGAGAGTGGCGTAGTGGGCGCGCTCGTCCTCGGTGAGCATGTCGTGCACCGTGGAGATGCCGGCCTCCCAGGAGCCGATGGACACGCAGGCGACCGTGACCTTGTCGAAGTACTCGAAGGCGCGGGCGATCCCGGTCTGGTTGCGCAGCGCGGCCGCGGTGGCCGCGTCGGGCAGCAGCATCGGCGCGTAGATCGGGTGCGCGTCGCCGCCCGAGACCTGCGCCGCCCGCCGTACCGCCTCCACCGAACCGCGCTCGGCGGTCCCGGCGTCGTACACCCCCGTCAGCTGCACCACGGTGCACGGCGGGAGCCGGTCGAGGGCCGCCGCCATGTGAATGGTGGAGCGGCCCCAGGCGAGGCCGAGCACGTCGCCCTCGTTGACCAGTTCGCCGAGCAGGTCCGCGGCGACCTCGCCGAGGTTCTCGGGGTCGGGCGACTCCTGGGCCTCGACCGGGGACTCCACCACGACCGCGTGCCGGAGGCCGTAACGGGCGCGCAGCGCGTCCGAGCGCTCCGCGTCCAGCTCTGCGGGGACGCGGATCTCGATCCTCACGAGATCCCGTTCGAGAGCGGTTTCCAGGACCCGGGCCACCTTGAAGCGGCTGACGCCGAACTCCTCGGCGATCTGGATCTTGGATTTGCCCTCGAGGTAGAAGCGGCGGGCCATGGCCGCCGCCTGCACCAGCTCTGCGGGTCCCATCCGCATGGCTGACCGGCCCGTCGACATACCCGACACGGCGATCTCCTCACTGCTGTTCACACTCTGGATTCGCCGTTCATCCTTGCAGATCCGGCGTACTTGATCAGCCCAGATGGGCGGCGTTCACGTTCCCTTCGGTCAGTGGTCGCAAGCCCATGTCGCCCGGGCCGTCACCTCCTGAGCCTGCGTGCGCAATGCACGTACCGCCTTGGCCGGGTCGGATGCCCCGTAGACCGCCGATCCGGCGACGAAAACGTCGGCTCCGGCGTCCGCGCACCGCTCGATCGTGGAGGCCGAAACTCCGCCGTCCACCTGGAGCCAGAGTTCGAGACCGTGCTTGCTGATCAACTCGCGGGTGCGCCGGATCTTCGGGAGCATGATGTCGAGGAAGGACTGGCCGCCGAACCCCGGCTCGACGGTCATGATCAGCAGCATGTCGAGTTCGGGGAGCAGATCCTCGTACGGCTCGATCGGGGTCGCGGGCTTGAGCGCCATGGAGGCGCGGGCGCCCTTGGCCCGGATCTCGCGGGCGAGCCGCACCGGCGCGGCGGCCGCCTCGACATGGAAGGTGACGGAACCGGCACCCGCTTCTACGTACTGGGGCGCCCACCGATCGGCGTCCTCGATCATCAGATGGCAGTCCAGCGGTGTGTCCGTCGCACGGGCCAGAGACTCTACGACCGGCACCCCGAGCGTGAGGTTCGGTACGAAATGGTTGTCCATGACGTCGACGTGGAGCCAGTCAGCCCCTTCCACCGCCTTTGCCTCCTCGGCAAGACGGGAGAAGTCGGCGGACAGGATGCTGGGGTTGATCTGCACGGCCATGCACCAAGACTGCCATGTCCCGGGCCGGTTGCTCTCCTCGGTCCGGACCTGGGTCGTTCCGCGGATGTTGTGGCACGGCGCGACATGCCATGCTGGGCGGCCCACCGGCTCCAGGAGCGGCTACGGGGGTGGCCATGACGGTCCCAGAGGTCCCAGAGGTCTCAGAGGTTCCAGCGGGAAAGCGACGGCGGGGAATCGCCCGGCTTGTCTGCGGTCGGCGCAGCAAGTGGGCGGTGGTGGTCCTGTGGCTGGTGCTGCTGGTGCTCACCGCGCCGTTCGCCCAGAAACTCACCGACGCCCAGGACAACGACGCGGCCTCCTGGCTGCCCGGCTCCGCCGAGTCCACCCAAGTCCTCGAGATCTCCGAGGACTTCAGGCCGGAGCAGATCCCGGCGATCGTCGTGTACGCCCGCGCGGACGGCCTCACGGCACAGGACCGGACCCGGATCGCCGAGGACGCGGCGCAGATCAAGCAACTGACCGCGCACGGCATCCGCGGCGCGGAGACCCGGGGACCGGTCTACGACCGGGAGACCGGCCCGCGCGCGGCCCAGATCATCGTCCCCATCACGATGGACGAGAAGGGCTGGGAGGAGATCGCGCCCGCGGTCGACTCGATCCGTGAGGTGACCGGCGAGGGCGGCGAGGGGCTCGCGGTGCACGTCACCGGCCCGGGCGGCACGTCCGCGGACTTCTCCGAAGCCTTCGAGGGCATCGACTCCACGCTGCTGTTCTCCGCGCTCGGCGTGGTCATCGTGATGCTGCTGCTCACCTATCGCAGCCCGACCCTGATCGTCGTCCCGCTGCTCGGTGTGATCGCCGCGCTGTTCACCGCGCAGGCGCTGATCTACTTCCTCGCCGAGCACGCCGGACTCACGGTCAACGGCCAGAGCGCGGGCATCCTCACCGTGCTCGTCTTCGGCGCGGGGACCGACTACGCCCTGCTCCTGGTCGCCCGTTACCGGGAGGAACTACGCCGCCACGAGGACCGCCACGAGGCGATGGCGCTTGCCCTGCACCGCGCGGGCCCCGCCGTACTGGCCTCCGGCGCCACCGTCGTGCTGAGCATGCTGGTGCTGCTGGCCGCCGAGATGAACTCGACGCGCGGCCTCGGCCCGGTCGCCGCCATCGGTGTCGCGGTCGCGCTGGTCGCGATGATGACGCTGTTCCCCGCTCTGCTGGTGATCTTCGGCCGCTGGATCTTCTGGCCGGTGATCCCGACACTCGGCTCGGCCGATCCGACCGAGCACGGCATCTGGGCACGGATGGGCCGCCGCATCTCGCGCCGCCCGCGGATGATCTGGGGCGTCACCGCGGCGGTGCTCGCACTGCTCTCGCTGGGCCTGATCCAGCTGCGCGCGGAGGGCATCAGCAACGCCGACGCCTTCACCGGCGAACCCGACTCGATCGTCGGTCAGGAGGTGTCCGCGCGCTACTTCCCCGCGGGCAGCGGCGATCCACTCGTCGTGGTCAGCGACAGCGCCCGGTCCGAGGAGGTCCGGCGGGCGGTGGCCGACACGCCCGGGGTCGTACCGGACTCCCTCGGCCTGCCACCCGGCACGAAGAGCGAGTTCGAGGGGCAGGCCCTCTTCGAGGCCACGATGACCGCCCCCGCCGACAGCGAGGCCGCGAAACAGACGGTGGAGCGGGTCCGGGACGCCGTTCACGCCGTCCCGGACGCCGACGCTCAGGTGGGTGGCGGCACCGCGGCCCTGCTCGACATGGACAAGGCGACGACCCACGACAACCTCCTGATCATCCCGCTGGTGCTGGTCGTGGTTCTGCTGATCCTGTGCGGGCTGCTCCGCGCCCTGGTTGCGCCTCTGCTGCTCATCGGAACGGTGGTGCTGTCCTTCGCGGCAGCGCTCGGCATCAGCGCTCTGGCGTTCCGGTACATCTTCGACTACGCGGGCGAGTCGACGGACTTTCCGCTGTTCGTCTTCGTCTTCCTGGTCGCCCTGGGCATCGACTACAACATCTTCCTGACCACCCGCATCCGCGAGGAAGCGGCCCGTCAGGGCACCCGCAAGGGCGTGGTGACAGGCCTGACCGCGACCGGCGCGGTCATCACCTCGGCCGGCCTGGTCCTGGCGGGCACCTTCGCCGCACTGGCCACGCTGCCGATGGTGGCCTTCGCGGAGCTCGGCTTCACGGTGGCGCTGGGCGTCCTGCTCGACACCTTCATCGTGCGTTCGGTGCTGGTCACGTCCCTGTTCCTGGACGCGGGCCCGAAGGTGTGGTGGCCACACCGGCTGGCGCACGAGGACAGCACGGACCCGGCCCCGCCGACGGCAGAAGCACCGGCCCCGGAACCGGCCTCACGGCCGGACTAGCCGGGTCACCCGGTCCTGCGGATCAGCGCCAGGTACATCGCGTCCGTCCCGTGCAGATGCGGCCACAGCTGTACGTCGGGACCGTCGCCCAGGGCCGGTACGCCGGGCAGGAGCGGCCGGGCGTCGATGAGTTCGGCGTCGTACTGCTTGACCACGTCGTCGACGACGGCCCGGGTCTCCGCCATGTGCGGCGAGCAGGTCGCGTAACCGACCACGCCGCCGGTCCGGACGGATTCGAGTGCCGTGCGCAGCAGTCCCCGCTGGAGCGGTGCGAAGCCCTCCAGGTCCTCGGGGCGCCGCCGCCAGCGGGCCTCGGGACGGCGGCGCAGGGCGCCCAGCCCGGTGCAGGGCACGTCCATGAGCACGCGGTCGAAGGTGCCGGGCCGCCACGGCGGACGGGTCCCGTCGGCGGCGATGACCTGGTAGGGCCCGGGATTCCCGGCGAGTGCCTTCGCCACCAGCTTGGCGCGGTGCGGCTGCTTCTCGGAGGCGAGCAGCAGGGCACCGCGTTCGGCGGCGAGCCCGGCCAGCATGGCGGCCTTGCCGCCGGGACCGGCGCACCCGTCCAGCCATGCCTTGTCGGGCCCGTCGAGCGGGGCGTTCGCCAGGGCGATCGCGACGAGCTGGCTGCCCTCGTCCTGAACCCCGGCACGGCCTTCCCGTATGGCGTCGATGGCACCCGGTTCGCCGCCCTCGGAGAGCCGCACGGCGTACGGCGACCAGCGGCCCGGCAGCGCGGACTCCTCGCCGAGCACGTCGAGGAGCTCATCGGCGGTGGACCGCCCGGGCCGGGCGACAAGGGTCACCTCGGGCCGTTCGTTGTCGGCTTCGAGCAGGTCCTCGATCCCGGCGCGACCGCCGCCGAGGGAGTCCCACAGTGCGGAGACGACCCACCGGGGGTGCGAGTGGACGACGGCGAGATGGTCCTCGGGGTCGTCGTCGTACGGCGGTGCGACCTGCTCGATCCACTCGTCGAGCTCGTGCCGCGACACCTTGCGCAGGACGGCGTTGACGAACTTGGCCCGCCCGTCGCCGAGCACCACACGGGCGAGCTCGACGGAGGCGGAGACCGCGGCATGGGTCGGGATACGGGTGCCGAGCAGTTGGTGGGCGCCCAGGCTGAGCACGTCGAGGACCGGCGGATCGACCTCGCGGAGCGGCCGGTCTACACAGGCGGCGATGATGGCGTCGTACGTCCCCTGCCGGCGCAGCGTCCCGTACACCAGCTCGGTCGCCAGGGCCGCGTCCCGCCCGTCGAAGTCGCCCTTCTCGCGCGCCTTCCGCAGCAGCGGCGGCAGCACGAGGTTCGCGTAGGCGTCCCGCTCGTCCACGGCACGCAGCGCCTCGAAGGCGAGCATGCGGACCGCGTCCTTCTTGGGACGACGGTGGGGCTTGCCGGTCTTCTGCGGCGGACGGGACTGCTCACTCACGAAAAAGGTGCTCCGGATCCGGTAAACAAGGTACGTCTGTCAGCGTACGCCGGGGGACCGGCGTCGGGGCTCGGTGGTGTCGCCGGGTGGCCTGTCCCGGTGCGCGGGGTGGTGCGGGGCGCCGCCCTCGATGTCCCGACGGTGTCGGGGAGGCGATGCCGGGTCGCGGGCGTGGTGCCGGATACCCCGGCGGCGTGCCGGGTCAGGCCCCGACCCGCTCCCCGGAGGCGATCCGCACCCCGCGTGCCCAGTCGGCGGCCCGCATCGGCTTCTTGCCCTGGGCCTGGACCCACAGCAGCTCGACGGCGTACGAACCGGTCCCCACGTGCACGCTGTTCTTGCCGACGGCCAGCTCGCCAGGCGCGAGGTCGGCGCGGTCGATCACCGGAGCGACCTGGATGAGCTTGAGGCGCTCGCCCCGGAAGACGGTCCAGGAACCGGGCGCCGGCGTGCACCCGCGTACGACCCGGTCCACGCGCAGCGCCGGAGCCGTCCAGTCGACGTGGGCGTCCTCGACGCTGATCTTGGGTGCCAGGGAGATGCCGTCGGCGGGCTGTGGCACGGCCTTCAGGGTGCCGTCCTCGATGCCGTCCATGGTCGCGGCGAGCAGCCCGGAGCCGGCGAAGGCCAGCCGGGTGAGCAGGTCGCCGCTGGTGTCGGTGGACCGGATCTCCTCGGTGACGGTGCCGTACACGGGTCCGGAGTCGAGCCCCTCCTCGATGAGGAAGGTGGAGGCGCCGGTGATCTCGTCCCCCGCCATGATCGAGTGCTGCACGGGTGCGGCACCGCGCCAGGCGGGCAGCAGCGAGAAGTGCAGGTTGACCCACCCGTGCACCGGGACGTCCAGCGCGACCCGGGGCAGCAGGGCGCCGTACGCGACAACGGGACAGCAGTCGGGCGCGATCTCCCGCAGCCGGGCCAGGAACTCCTCGTCCCGTGGCTTCACCGGCTTCAGCACCTCGATGCCGGCCTCCTCCGCACGCTCCGCGACCGGACTCGCGACGAGCCGGCGCCCGCGCCCGGCCGGCGCGTCGGGCCGCGTGACGACGGCGGCCACCTCGTGCCGCCCGGAGGAGATCAGGGCGTCCAGGGCGGGAACGGCGACCTCGGGGGTACCTGCGAAGACGAGCTTCATGGGTGGCGGTTGACCTCTCGGAGGGGAACGCTTCAGACCCCGCGCGCACACCGTCCTCGGCAGGGGTGCGGGGCAGCGCACCAGTCTATGCGGGGCGGGGCGTCGGGGGCGCGGGGGCCGCTCGGACCGCTCGGGAGGCCCGCACCCGGCGGCCACTCGCACAGACGGTCCAAGCGGGAACGCACGAGCCGGGCGAAGTCCGCCGAGGGTCAACAGTCCGCCGGGGGCGTACGCCCTGTGACGCGCCCCGTGCATATGCCCTTACGCCCCCGCAGCGTGACCACTCACCCGTAAACGCGTTGGTCAAGAAAGAGTTGACCACAACGGGCCGCGATCGCGGCCCGATCCTTTTCAACGCCGGTTCGAGAGGCTTGTTCATGGCCGACCACGCAACCCACGACGCCCAGGCTCGGGCCAGCCTGCACTTGCTGGTGCGGGACATCGAGCGGGTCCGCCGGCAGGTGGACGCACTGCGCACGCTCACCGCCCAACTGGGCAACGTCTACCGCCCGCGCCGCTCGGGCCCCTCCGCGGGCTTCGTCGTCTACGGACGCGCCCCCGCCCCGACCGTCCGCCTCGCCCAGGAGCTGCGGGACAGCGTCGAGACCCTGGTCACGGCCGCGGTGGACTTCGACCGCTCACTGGGTTTCTCGTGGGACGCGGTGGGTTCGGCCCTCGGGGTCACCAAGCAGGCGGTGCACCGCCGCTACGGCGCCCGCCGGGCCACCGCACAGGCAGCCGCGGAGGCGGAGCGCGCCACGGAGCCGGCGGGCAACCACACCGTCGCCGTCAACACGGGCATCCCCACCATGCCGGTGCCGACGGTCCCCGCCGCCCGCTCCATGCCGACCCAGCCGACGGCGGGCAGCTCCGCCCTTCGCGAGGAAGTGAGGCCCACCGCCTTCCCGGGTCCGCGCAACGGCTGACACCCATCCTCCGTCCGCCGCAACGGCTGACATCCCTCGGTCCGTCCGCCTCCCGTCGCCGCCAGGCCCGGGAGGCGGCCCTGTGCTCACTCCCTCCGGCCACCCACCTCACCCGATGTCCGGCGGATCGATCCGGATCCGTACGGGCTCACTCCCCCCACGCGCCATCCGCGCAGCCTGCGCGGCCTTCAACGCCGCGGCGAGCGCCGACCCGCTGCCGGGCGGCACCCGGACGAGGACCCGCTCCCAGTGCTCACCCGGAGGCGGCCCACCGACCCGCCGAGGACGCCCCGCCTCCGTGACGTGCATCGGCACGGGCCCCAGCACCTCGGCGTCACCGGGCAGTTCGGCGGCGGCGAGGAACTCCGCCAGCGCCTCCGGCACACCGGACACGGCCGCCATCCGCGACACCGGGGGAAACCCGAGCTCGGCGCGCTCGGCGAGTTCGCGGACGGCGTGCCCCACGGGATCCCACCGTACGAGCGCCTGCACGGGACGGAGCGTCGGCTCGGCGACGGCCACCACGGTCCCCCCGGCGCCTTGTGGACGCACCAGCGAGGCCGCGCCGATCCAGCGCCGCAGCGCCTCCTCACCGGCCCGCAGGTCGGGTCGTCCGAGCATCGCCCAGCCGTCGAGCAGCAGCGCGGCCGCGTAGCCGCCGTCGGCGACCGGCTCGGCGCCCGGTGTGCTCACGACCAGCGCGGGCGCGCCCGGCACCGTGTCGAGCACCTGCTCACGTCCGGACGTCCGCACGGGGACCGCCGGAAACGCCCGCCCCAGTTCCTCCGCGGTCCGCCGCGCGCCCACGATCTGCGCCCGCAGCCGGAACCCACCGCACTCGGGGCAGTGCCAGGCCGCCTCGTCCCGACCGCACCACGTACACCGCAGCGCCCCCGCGTCCTGCGACTCCAGGGGCCCCGCGCAGTGCCGGCACCGCGCGGCCGCCCGGCACTGCGCACAGGCCATCCGCGGTACGTAGCCCCGCCGGGGCACCTGCACCAGCACCGGCCCGTGCCGCAGCCCTTCCCGGACCACCTGCCAGGCGATCGTGGGCAGCCTCGCGGCCCTGGCGGCCTCGTCCCGCGCGAGATCCCCGTCCCCCACGGTCCGCACCAATGGCGCGACCGCCCGCACCTGCTCACGCTCGGCGACCAGCGGCAGCGCCCAGCCGCTCTCGACCAGCTGCGCCGCCTCGACCGTGCAGCTCCAACTCCCCAGCAGAAAGGCGCACTTGTCGTGAGCGGCCCGCAGCAGCAGCACCTCCCGCGCGTGCGGCTGAGGAGCGTGCGGCTCGCTGTGGCTGCCGTCCCCGTCGTCCCAGATGGCCACCAGGCCCAGGTCCCGCACGGGCGCGAACATGGCGGCCCGGGTCCCCACCACGGCCCGTACGGACCCACGCCGCACGGCGAGCCACTCGCGGTACCGCTTCTCCGGCCCGGCCTCGGCGGTGAGGACGGCATGCCGCCCCTCCCCCAGCAGTGAGGTCAGCGCGGCGTCGACGCGCGAGACGGCCCGCCCGTCCGGCACGACCACGAGCGCGCCCCGCCCCGAGGCGAGCGTCGCTCCCACGGCTCGCGCCAGCTCCTCGGCCCAGCCGGGTCCCGGCAACGCGTTCCACACCGCTCGCGGCGCTCCCCCCGCCGCGAGCGACTCAAGAAAGGCCGTGCCCCGCCCGTACCGCGCCCAGGACCCCACCTCGGGCACCCCGGGAACCGGCAGCGGCGCGGGCGAGTCCTTGCCCTCCGCCCGGGCGTTGCGCGGCGGCACGGCCAGCTGAAGCACATCGGCGAGACTGCCCGCGTACCGGTCCGCGACAGCACGGGCGAGGCCCAGCAGCTCCTCGCTCAGCACCGGCTCGGGCGAGACGACCTGAGCCAGGGCGGCCAACGGCCCCGCGTAGTCCGACTCGGCGAGCCGCTCGACAAGAAACCCGTCGATCAGCCCGCCGCCCTCGCGGCGCCCCTCCCGCACCCGATGACGCCCGGCCCCGAACCGCACCCGCACCCGCACCCCGGGCCGCGCCTGCGCATCGAGGTCCTCGGGAACGGCGTAGTCGAAATACCGGTCGAGATGCAGCACACCCTTGTCCACGAGCACACGCGCGACGGGCAGTTCCTTGGCGAGCGCGGCCCCCCGCCACGTCCGCGGCTTCGCCTTCGGCGCGTTGGCCTTGCGCACACTCTCCCGAATCAACGCAAGCTGCTCAGGCGGCGCACCTTCCGCCCCACCCTCACCATCCCCGTCAGCGCTGCTCACAGCCACATTCCTACCAGAGCGCACCGACACCGCCACGCTGCCTGCGCCCACTCGGTCACGGACCAGAAAGTCCCCGAGGGCGCCGCGACACCAGTCCTCCCGAATTCCAAGCGGCAGCGGCCCGTGATCCAGATTCACCGCACGCCCAAGGCGCACTCCACCCGCCGGGTCTCGGTGGGGCGCGATGGCCGATATCGCTTTCTCGACACATCGTCCGGTGTCGGCTTCCCTCCGCAAGAGGAAACGGGAAACCCCCTATTCGCCTTGATCGGCCCAGCTGCCCGGCCGCACGCTGATGCGGTGCTCGCCGGCTGTCGGCCGGTGAGTGACGGAGGTCGAAGTGCTGGAGCAGTCGCACGACTTCGGGCAGGAACTGCGCAGGCGGCGCTTGGCCGCCCGACTCTCTCTGGAGCAGCTCGGACGGCGCGTGCACTACAGCAAGAGCCAGCTCAGCAAGGTGGAACGCGGCCTCAAGCGTGCGACGCCGGAACTGGCACGACTGTGCGATGCCCAGCTGAAGGCCGACGGTGCGCTCGCCGGATTGGTACCCGTGGTGCGCTCCCGTCCGCCGGTGCCTCCTTCCGATCACGACGATGAGGTGTGGTTGATGCAACTGGGTAAGGACGGTTCGAGCTCTTTCCAATCCCTGACGCGGCGCGGGGTCATCACCGCCGGGGCCGCGTCCGTACTGACCGTGCGAGCAGGTGAGGCACAGTCCCAGCCCTGGATCGACGAAGGAGCAGCGACGGTTGTCGAGGCCGCCCGCCTACTGTTCGACCAGTTTCGGCGACTCGGCCAGGCTTCGGGGCCGGCAGGCGTGCTGCCTCCGCTCATCGCGCAGATCCACAGTCTGGAGCAGCTCGCGCTACGCAGCGGCCCCCGCACGCGGTGTTCACTGCTGGTCCTCGCCTCCCGTTACACCGAGTACGCCGGGTGGATGGCCCAAGAATGCGGCGACGACGCGTCGGCGCTGTGGTGGACCGATCGGGCCGTTCAGCTGGCGCACGCGGGCCACGACACCGGCCTGGCCATGTACGCCCATGTCCGGGGCTCCTTGGTCAGCCTGTACCGCGGTGACGTGTCCGAGGCCGCGCAACTCGCCACCCATGCGCTGGAGAGCACCGCGCCCTCCCGGATCCGCGGGCTCGCCGCCCAGCATCTGGCGCAGAGCACGGCGGTCGAGGGCGACTACGACGCCTGCATGCGCAGCCTCGACCGTGCACGTGAATTGCTCGCACTGGACTCCGCCGACCCCGAGCAGCCGGTGCTCGGCGCATCCCACGTACCGGACGTGGTCTCGATGTTCACAGGCTGGTGCCTCTACGATCTCGGCCACCCACGGCGGGCCGCCGCCCTGCTCGACGTGGAGACACAACGAATCCCCGAGCACGCGCTTCGCACCCGGGCCCGGTACGGCGTCCGGCGTGCGCTCGCCCACGCCGCGGCAGGCGATGTCGACCGGGCGTGCGAAGTGGCCGCCGACATCCTGCCGTCCGTACGGCTCACTCGCTCCGCAACCGTCCACGCCGACCTTCGGCGGCTTTCCCACACCCTCGGACGGCACGCCCGCAACTCTTCGGTACGTGGGCTCGCTCCGGAGCTGGCCTCCTCACTGAACTGCGGCACTCCGTCTTAGAGAGGACCGAATCATGCACGAGATTTTCATCAACTACCGGACCAGGGGCGGCAAGGAAGTCGCCTACATGTGTGACCGGGAGCTGTCAGCGAGGTTCGGGGCGGACAGCGTCTTCCTCGCCAGAAAGTCCATCGATCCCGGAAGCCGTTTCAAGGGAGCACTCGTCCAGGCAGCCCGGCGCAGTCGTGTTCTGCTCGCGGTCATTGACGACCAGTGGCTCGCAGCACCGGATCGGCAGGAGCCCGGCAGGAGGGCCTTGGACAACCCCCAGGACTGGGTACGACGGGAGATCGAGGAAGCCCTGTCCTCCGGCGCACTGGTGATCCCCTTGTTTGTCGGCCGCCATGTCG
Organism: Streptomyces sp. NPDC050535; assembly: GCF_044457665.1. Taxonomy (NCBI): domain Bacteria; kingdom Bacillati; phylum Actinomycetota; class Actinomycetes; order Kitasatosporales; family Streptomycetaceae; genus Streptomyces; species Streptomyces sp. NPDC050535. Next base: position 18,842 of record NZ_JBITHE010000041.1, on the reverse strand, counting down.
AACAGCTCGATCCGCATAGCCTCCCGAAGACGATCGAGGAGCTCGCCGAATGCCAGTATGCGCGTCTCGATCTGCACAGCATGGACGCGGATCTGGCCCAGCTCGGCGACCGGCTAGTGCAGCAGGTTCCCGGCCTCGCGGCGCTTGACCGTGCCGCGCGACCGGACGCCACCGCCGAGCCTGTACAGGATGCGACCGTGCGCACCGACCGGCAGGGCGGCGGGATCGGTCAGGTCGGCGGTTCGGTGGGCACCTTCGTGAACGAGGCGCACGCCCCGCTGCACACCGGCAGCGGAAACCAGTACGACGGCCCCCACATCAGCGGCGACGGCACCAACTACATCGCCGGGGACAACCAGGGCGGAATACGCCAGCGGTTCGGATCGCGGCTCCCGCACGAGGGCGACGAGAAGTGACCGACATGTTCGCCACCTTCGTCAACGAGGCCCGGGGCCCGGTCCACAGCGGTCCGGGGCCGCAGTACAACACCTTCCATCTCCAAGCCGCCGAAGCGCGGCTGCGGGTACAGGTGAGCAGAGGTCGTCTGGCCATTTCCAAGGACGATCGCGAGCGCCTCTACCAGCGATTCGTACCACCTCCGCGCATGCGACAGGCCCGCAGTGAACTGCGCGGTTCGCAAACAGTGCTCGTCGACGGACTGCCGGGCAGTGGTCGACGAGCGGCTGCCCTGATGCTGCTCCACGAGCTCTCGGGAACTAGGGGGAGTCTGCACGAACTCCCCGACACCAGTGACGACAGGAACACCTCGCCGCTCGACACACGCGACATAAACGACGGCGACCGACTCCTGCTCGATCTCTCCGAAGTCGACGAATCCCGGTATCTGGCCATCCAGAAGGACTTCCCCGCCTTCCGCGAAAGCCTCATCGGACACGACGCTCATCTCGCTGTGGTACTACCGCACCATCTCGGCTACCTGCGTCACGACGAACTACGACGCTTCATCGTGGAGATCGGCCGCCCTTCGGCCAGGAGACTGCTCGTCCGCCATCTGCGATGCGAGGGCATGGTGCCTTCGGCGGACGAACTCGCCGGTCCGGAACTCACGGCCTACCTACCCCAGGCGCCCGTGCGCGAGGTGGCGGAGCTGGCCGACCGAATCAGGCGCCGCCGGAACTCAGCGGGACCTGAACGCGGTTTCTCCGACTGGCTCTCCGAATCCCTGGCCGATCTCCACGACCAGACCGCGCGCGTGGCGGCGGACCTCTCGAACGAACAGGACGGCCACCGTCGGGCATTGCTGCTGGCCCTCGCGATGTTTCACGGCACCACCCCGGCAACAGTGCTTCAGTCCACCAACGCCCTGCTGGGAGTCCTGAGCCACCCTCCGGATCCCGCACCACGGCTCGACCGGGCGGATCTCCACGCGGAGTTCATGGCGATCGGCGCCGAGACCCAGCCGAACGGCCGTGTGTTCTTCCGTCTCGCCGGCTACGACCGAGCTGTCCGGGACCACTTCTGGACATTTCTGCCGGACATCCGCCGTCAACTGCGCGACTGGTTCAGGACCTGTCTCAAGGAGCCCGGACTCACCCAGTCCGAGCGCGAGGAGGCGGTCGCGAGGTTCACGGCGCAGAGTCTGCGTACCGGCCGTCCCCAGGATCTGATCTGGCTGGCGGAACAATGGACGAGTGGGAGCACGTCGGCCCACCTGGTCCCTGATGCCGCGCAGGTGCTCGCGCTCGGACTGGACGACGACCAGCACGGTCGTTACTTCCGACAGCGGATCTACGACTGGGCCACTGTCTCGGACACGGGCGACACGTTGCGGCGGGTCCTGGTCCTGGTGTGCTCCGCGACCATGGCCCGCTCCCATCCGGACCAGGCACTCGTCCGTCTGCATCACCTGGCACGCAGGGCGGAGGGGCCGACGGGCGTAGCTGCCCAGGGAGCCGTGCTACGACTGGCGAGAAGCGAGAACCGTCTCTACCAGCGGATGCTGGATCGACTCTCCACAAGTATCGCCCAGAAGCGGTGGCCTGCGGACTTCAAGCTGTTCCTGGCAGTCGCCGATCCCGTACGGCTCATCGGGTCTCAGATCGTGCGCGATTCGCTGACCTTGGGCTGGGCCGGAGCGGTGAGCCGGCCCGTCGAATTCTGGGCCCCAGCCGTCGCCCACTGGCTCAACTCGGCGGGCGGCCAGGGTCGTCGCGACTTCGCGCTGGACGTACTCGTCGCGGCCTGCGCGACGGACAGCCACGTCTCGGGGCGCCTCTATCGGGTCGCTCTCGACTGGCAACGCGAGGGCCCGGACCTCACCGGCGAGCGGGCGAACACCGTCTACCAACTGCTCGAGAAGATCAATACCGCTCAGGGCATCGAGTCCTACGAACAAGCCGTCTGACACCGAATGCGAGGGCTTTCCATGCGCTCTGGCCAAAAGACGATGACGCTTTTCCTCACCGTCATCCTGGGACTGATCCTCGTCATCCTCGGGCTGAGCGTTGGCTGGCCGTGGTGGGCTTGGCCCACCACGGCCGTGCTCCTCTTGGTCATCGCGCTGGTGACGCATCGCACCCTGGCTCCGGAGCACGAAGCGTTTCCGCGTGAATTCCTTCCGGAACCCGACCTCCCGCTGCCGGAACCCCAGCGCCAGGAGCATCGCATCACGCACGTGGCCCTGCCGAGTTCCGTCGCGGACTACGATTTCTCCTTCTCGGCCACGGTGCGATGGCTGGTGCTGGAAACGGCAGGGGACGCCCCCTACATCAACCCTGCCGGCCTGGCCGTCGACGCTGTGCTCCAGCGCGCTCGCGGGGTAACGGCCCAACAGCCGCCCCATCGAAGCACCTTCGCACAGCACCAGCTCGACGGAGCTCTGGGCACCATGCGCCCGGACTCCCACGGTCGCGTCATGGCGATGGCGCAGGACGTCTCACTCAGCCTTCCCGAGTCCGATCGCGAGCGTCTCGCCAAACTCTCCAGCGTCCGCAAGGACGAGGACGTCTGGGAACACGAGCGCAACTACGAACGCAGTAAGCGCACCTACCTGGGCGATGACGTTCTCAAGGACACCGGCAGCGCCGTGGTGTGGTGGCTCTCACAGAACGAAAGGGAAGTCGAGGGAGCAGTGGACCGGATCGGCATGCTCGCCCGCCTGTCCGCCGCCGCCAACAACGAGGGTGTCGCACCGGTCTTCGAGCACCTGGTGTCCCCGCCATCGGAGCCGTACGCCGAAAACCACGTCGGTCATCGGCCTCCGTCCGAGTGGGAGGAAACCCAGGACATCACCGGTGCGGCATCGAACAAAGGGACGGATCCCGCACCTTCGCTCGACGCGTTCCTGGCGTGGTTCGGCTTCTCACCCTCCGATCCGGACCTGGAACTGTTCGCCGGGCGGCTCATCAAGCTGGCCCGCGTTCACGGCAAATCGGAGGTGGCCGATGAGCTCGGGCGACGCTTTGGCCAGGAGCGGGCGGACGCGGACGACGTCGGAGAAACGGCCCCGGAGCCGGAGGAGTAAAACACCGAAGCCCGGCACCCCCCAAGGGGCACCGGGCCTCACCGTGAAACCGGCCCTACAGGCCGACAGCCTTACGCAGCGCCTCCACGCGATCCGTCCGCTCCCACGTGAAGTCGGGCAGCTCGCGCCCGAAGTGACCGTACGCGGCGGTCTGGGCGTAGATCGGGCGGAGCAGGTCGAGGTCGCGGATGATGGCCGCCGGGCGGAGGTCGAAGACCTCGGTGATGGCGGTCTCGATCTTCTCGGCGTCGACCTTGGCGGTACCGAAGGTCTCGACGAAGAGACCGACGGGCTCGGCCTTGCCGATGGCGTACGCGACCTGGACCTCGCAGCGGGTGGCGAGGCCCGCGGCGACGACGTTCTTGGCGACCCAGCGCATGGCGTACGCGGCGGAGCGGTCGACCTTGGACGGGTCCTTGCCCGAGAAGGCGCCGCCGCCGTGGCGGGCCATGCCACCGTACGTGTCGATGATGATCTTGCGGCCGGTGAGGCCGGCGTCGCCCATCGGGCCGCCGATCTCGAAGCGGCCGGTCGGGTTGACCAGCAGGCGGTAGCCCTCGGTCTCCAGCTTGATGCCGTCGTCCAGGAGGGCCTTCAGCTCCGGCTCGACCACGAACTCGCGGATGTCGGGGGTCAGGAGCGATTCCAGGTCGATGTCGGAGGCGTGCTGCGAGGAGACGACGACCGTGTCCAGGCGGACCGCCTTGTCACCGTCGTACTCGATGGTGACCTGGGTCTTGCCGTCCGGGCGCAGGTAGGGGATCGTCCCGTTCTTGCGGACCTCGGAGAGGCGGCGCGCGAGGCGGTGCGCGAGGTGGATCGGGAGCGGCATCAGGGCCGGCGTCTCGTCCGTCGCGTAGCCGAACATCAGGCCCTGGTCGCCCGCGCCCTGCTTGTCGAGCTCGTCCTCGTCACCCTCGACACGATTCTCGTACGCCGAGTCGACGCCCTGCGCGATGTCGGGCGACTGCGCGCCGATGGACACCGAGACGCCGCAGGAGGCGCCGTCGAAGCCCTTCTTCGAGGAGTCGTAACCGATCTCGAGGATCTTGTCGCGCACGAGCTGCGCGATCGGCGCGTACGCCTTGGTGGTGACCTCTCCGGCCACGTGCACCAGACCGGTCGTGATCAGCGTCTCCACGGCGACCCGGGACTTCGGGTCCTCCCGCAGAAGCGCGTCGAGAATGGTGTCACTGATCTGGTCAGCGATCTTGTCGGGGTGACCCTCGGTCACAGACTCCGAGGTGAACAGGCGACGGGACACAACGCTCCCTGAGGTTGCAGCGGCTGCTGGCTGATCATTGGTGAACGGCCGGGGGCTGCGCCCGGCGTCGTCCGCGAACAGTTTATCGGTCGCACTCACCCACAGGCCCATCTGTCTCGCTTCTCGGAAGCGCTGTGACCTGCGGCACGGGCATTCTGCGCTATCCCGCTAGATTTTCGCCAGGGCCGCCACGCCCGTTCTCGCGCGTCCCGAGGCCCCTGTCGAGGCAATCGGGGCGTTCCCGCCGGCCGAGATTTCACGTGACTGAGACGTTCACCGGAACCGGGGGACCACCAGATCCCAGACGGTGTCGGCCAGCGCCTCCTTCGGCCCGTACGGCACCGGGGTCTCGCTGCCGTCGGCCCCGAGCACCACGGCCTCGCTCTCCTCGGCTCCGAAGGTCTTGCGCTCCCCCACCTCGTTCACCACCAGGAGATCGCATCCCTTGCGCCGGAGTTTCGTCCGTCCGTTGGCGAGTACGTCGTCGGTCTCGGCGGCGAAACCGACGACCACCTGGCCGGGGCGGGGCCGGTCCGCGGAGATCTCGGCGAGGATGTCCGGGTTGCGGACGAGCACGATCGGCTCCGGCTCCTGGCCGTCCCTCTTCTTGATCTTCCCGGTCGCGTACGCCGCCGGGCGGAAGTCCGCGACAGCGGCGGCCATGACCACCGCGTCGGCGTCCGAGGCCGCCTTCAGCACCGCCTCACGCAGTTGCACGGCGGTTCCGACCTGGACGACGTCGACACCCGCCGGGTCCGGCATCGCGGTGTTGGCGGCGATCAGCGTGACCCGGGCGCCCCGCGCGGCCGCCGTGCGGGCGAGGGCGTACCCCTGCTTGCCGGAGGAACGGTTGCCGAGGAAGCGGACGGGGTCGAGCGGCTCACGCGTGCCGCCCGCGCTGACGACGACATGGCGCCCGGCGAGATCCGGCTCGGCCACGCCGCGCGCGAGCACCCGCCGGCAGATCTCGAAGATCTCCGCGGGCTCGGGGAACCGCCCCTTGCCGGTGTCGACGCCGGTCAGCCGCCCCACGGCGGGCTCGATGACGACGGCACCCCTGCGACGCAGCGTCGCCACGTTCTCCCGCGTCGCCGGGTGCTCCCACATCTCGGTGTGCATGGCGGGCGCGAATACGACCGGGCAGCGGGCGGTGAGGAGGGTGTTCGTGAGGAGGTCGTCGGCGAGGCCGTGGGCCGCCTTGGCTAGCATGTCGGCCGTCGCCGGGGCCACCACGACCAGGTCGGCGTGCTGGCCGATGCGGACGTGCGGCACCTCGTGGACGTCCGTCCAGACCTCGGTGGAGACCGGGTGCCCGGAGAGGGCGGACCAGGTGGCGGCGCCGACGAAGTGCAGGGCGGACTCCGTCGGCACGACGCGTACGTCATGGCCGGACTCGGTCAGCCGGCGCAGCAGCTCACAGGCCTTGTACGCGGCGATGCCGCCGCTGACCCCCAGCACGACCTTCGGCTTGTCCACCGGGCCTCCCCAACTCTCGAAAACGTTCGACAACTCTCGGAAACGTTCAACCCCATGACACACCACAGGCCCGGCAGTCGCGCTGCCGGGCCTGGGATGAAGAGAGAACAGTGACTACTGAGCGGGGCCCTCTACGGCCTCGGAGGTCAGCAGACCCGCGTTGATCTCGCGGAGCGCGATAGAAAGCGGCTTCTCGTGGACGTGAGTGTCCACCAGGGGACCGACGTACTCGAGGAGACCCTCACCGAGCTGCGAGTAGTACGCGTTGATCTGACGGGCACGCTTGGCCGCGTAGATCACCAGGCTGTACTTCGAGTCGGTGGCCTCGAGGAGCTCGTCGATCGGAGGGTTGATGATGCCCTCGGGAGCGGTGATGGAAGAGGACACGCTCTGCCTTCCGAAAAGGGAAAAAGACCTGAAAGATCAAACAACTTCCATCAAGGCTAGCAGCTCACGTGCTACATCCTCGACGGAGGTGTTGACAAGGGTGACATCGAACTCGGTCTCGGCCGCCAGTTCGATCTTGGCCGCCTCCAGGCGGCGCTCGATCACCTCGGGCGGTTCGGTGCCCCGACCGGTGAGCCTGCGCACCAGCTCCTCCCAGGAGGGCGGAGCCAGGAACACGAGCAGGGCCTCCGGCATGGACTCGCGGACCTGCCGGGCGCCCTGGAGATCGATCTCCAGGAGAACCGGCACACCCGTCTCCAGGTGCTCCAGTACGGCGGCACGCGGCGTCCCGTAGCGGTTGCCGGCGAATTCGGCCCACTCCAGGAGTTCGCCGTTGGCGATCAGCTTGTCCATCTCCTCGTCACTGACGAAGAAGTAGTGGACTCCATGCTTCTCACCGGGGCGCGGCTTGCGGGTCGTCGCCGACACCGAGAGCCAGACCTCGGGGTGTTCCTTGCGCATATGAGCGACGACCGTGCTCTTGCCGACCCCTGAGGGACCGGAGAGCACGGTCAGCCGCGGACGTTCACTCATGCAGCGATTATTCCAGCAATCCCGGGGTGCCCAGAACTCAGGCGCCCGAGCCGCCGAACTCACGCTCCAAGGAGGCGATCTGGTTCGAACCGAGGCCGCGTACACGGCGGCTCTCGGAGATCCCCAGTCGCTCCATGATCTGCTTGGCACGGACCTTGCCCACGCCCGGCAGGGACTCGAGGAGAGCGGAGACCTTCATCTTGCCGATGACGTCGTTCTCCTGACCCTGCTTGATGACCTCGTGAAGGGAGGCGCCGGAGTGCTTGAGTCGATTCTTGACCTCGGCCCGCTCCCGGCGAGCCGCGGCGGCCTTTTCGAGCGCGGCTGCGCGCTGTTCAGGGGTAAGGGGCGGAAGAGCCACGCCTACGTCACCTCGGATGTCGAACTGTCGGATACGGACCGGTGAGGAACCTAGTCGCCCCACACCTGGGGAACCGCGAGCAACACGCTTGCCCGGTGCCCCCCACTCCCTTACGAGCGCGGGAGGGGCTCCCACTCGACGGAGACTAGCGGGCAAGTGCGCCAGAGTCAGCGAGAACAGCGGAAAAGTCCTGGTCAGCCTCCCTGGAGCCTGACATTTCAGACATACCGCCCCGGATTTGAGAATGTATCCAAGATCGAGGCCCTCCAAAGGCGTCCACCGGAGGACTCCCCGGGACCGTCGACGGACCGCGAAACGGCCGCCGACGGTCCACGGACGCGCCGCCGAAGGCCTGCCGCGAGGCCCTCGGACAGCTCACGGACGGCTCAGGCGGCCGTCACCGCGGCCCTGATCTCCTCGGCGAAGCCCGCCGCGGCCTCCCGCAGCGCGACGACACCGGGACCGTGACGCAGAACACCCCGGCTGACATTCGGGACGACATTGCGCACCGCCGCGCCGAAGACACCCGCGAGATCGGCCGCGGTGGCCCCCTGAGCGCCGATCCCTGGCGCGAGGAGCGGTCCGTTGATGTCCAGGTCGTACGAGGAGAGATCGCCCAGCGTGGCGCCCACCACCGCCCCGTAGGAACCCAGGGGCGCCTCCCCCGCGTTCTCGGCGGCGAGGTGGGCCAGCACGGTCGCTCCGACGTTCCGGCCGTCGGCGCGGACCGCGTGCTGCACCTCGCCGCCCTCCGGGTTGGAGGTGAGCGCGAGGACGAAGAGGCCGGCCCCGTTCTCGCGGGCCAACTCGACCGCGGGCCGCAGCGAGCCGTAGCCCAGATACGGCGACACGGTCAGCGCGTCCGAGAACAGTGGCGCGTCCTTGCGCAGGAAGGTCTCCGCGTAGGCGGCCATGGTCGAGCCGATGTCACCACGCTTGGCGTCCATCACCACCAGCGCCCCGGCGGCCCGCGCCTCCTCGACCGACCTTTCCAGTACGGCGATGCCGCGCGACCCGAAGCGCTCGAAGAACGCGCTCTGCGGTTTCAGGACGGCGACCCGGTCGGCCAGCGCCTCCACGACGGTGCGGCTGAAGCGTTCCAGGCCCGCGATGTCGTCGCTCAGGCCCCAGTCGGCAAGCAGCGAGGCGTGCGGGTCGATGCCGACGCACAGCGGGCCGCGGTCGTCCATCGCACGGCGCAGACGTGCTCCGAAGGGCTCCAGGCTCATGCGGACTTCCTCACGTCGGCGCCGACCGCGTCGGCGAGGGTGGCGTACGGGCTCGTGTCCAGCCGAGCGGCCAGCCCCTTGTGGATGGCGCGGGCCCAGAACGGGCCCTCGTAGACGAAGGCGCTGTAGCCCTGGACCAGCGTGGCGCCGGCCAGGATGCGCTGCCAGGCGTCCTCGGCGTTCTCGACGCCGCCGACGCCCACCAGGGTGATCCGGTCGCCCACGCGCGCGTAGAGACGGCGCAGCACCTCGAGGGAGCGTGCCTTCAGCGGCGCGCCCGAGAGGCCGCCGGTCTCCTTGACCAGCTCGGGTTGGGACTTCAAACCGAGTCCATCGCGCGCGATGGTGGTGTTCGTGGCGATGATCCCGTCCAGGCCGAGTTCCACGGCGAGGTCGGCGACCGCGTCGATGTCGTCGTCGGCGAGGTCGGGCGCGATCTTGACGAGGAGGGGAACCCGCCGGTCGGTGACCGCGCGGTCGGCGGCCTCACGGACGGCGCTCAGCAGCGGCCGCAGCGCCTCCGTGGCCTGGAGGTTGCGCAGCCCCGGGGTGTTCGGCGAGCTCACGTTGACCACGAGGTAGTCGGCGTGCCGGGCCAGCCGCTCGGTCGACTTCACGTAGTCGCCGACGGCTTCCGACTCCGGTACGACCTTGGTCTTGCCGATGTTGACGCCCACGACGGTCCTGAAGACGGGCGTACGGGCGGCCAGCCGCTCGGAGACGGCCGCGGAACCCTCGTTGTTGAATCCCATGCGGTTGATCAGCGCCCGGTCCGGCACGAGCCGGAACAGCCGCTTCCTGGGGTTGCCGGGCTGCTGCTCCCCGGTGACCGTGCCGATCTCGACGTGGTCGAAGCCGAGCATCGACATCCCGTCGATCGCGACGGCGTTCTTGTCGAAGCCGGCGGCGAGCCCGAACGGGCCGTGCATCCGCAGGCCGAACGCCTCGGTGCGCAGTTCCTCGTGGCGGGGAGCGAGCACGGCCGCGACGAAGGTGCGCAGCACGGGGACACGGGCCGTGAGCCGGATCCAGCGGAAGGCCAGGTAGTGGGCCCGCTCGGGGTCCATTCGCTTGAAGACGAGGTTGAAGAAGATCTTGTACATGGGTGTCCTCACGAAGACAGGGTGTCCTCACGAAGAGAGGGACACCGTTTCCGGTGTCCCCCTCGGGGCTGCTAGTCGCGGGCCGCGATCAGATGCTCGGCGTGTTCCTGGAGTGAACGCACGCCCACGTCACCGCGGTTGAGCGCGTCGATGCCCTGGACGGCGGCGGCGAGTGCCTGAACCGTCGTCAGGCACGGCACGGACCGCGCGACGGCCGCCGTACGGATCTCGTAGCCGTCGAGGCGGCCGCCGGTGCCGTAGGGCGTGTTGACGATGAGGTCGACCTGACCGTCGTGGATGAGCTGGACGATGGTCTTCTCGCCGTTGGGGCCCACGCCCTCGCTCTGCTTGCGTACGACGGTGGCGTTGAGGCCGTTGCGCCTGAGCACCTCGGCCGTGCCGGACGTGGCGAGCAACTCGAAGCCGTGGGCGACCAGTTCACGCGCCGGGAAGATCATCGAGCGCTTGTCGCGGTTGGCGACGGAGATGAAGGCGCGGCCCTTGGTCGGCAGCGGACCGTACGCGCCCGCCTGGGACTTGGCGTACGCCGTGCCGAACACCGAGTCGATGCCCATGACTTCACCGGTGGAGCGCATCTCCGGGCCGAGGACCGTGTCGACGCCGCGACCGTGGATGTCGCGGAAGCGCGACCACGGCATGACGGCCTCCTTGACGGAGATCGGCGCGTCGAGCGGCAGCGTGCCGCCGTCGCCGTTGGCCGGGAGCAGGCCCTCGGCCCGCAGTTCGGCGACGGTCGCGCCCAGCGAGATCCGGGCGGCGGCCTTGGCCAGCGGTACCGCGGTCGCCTTCGAGGTGAAGGGGACGGTGCGGGAGGCACGCGGGTTGGCTTCGAGGACGTACAGGATGTCCCCGGCCAGCGCGAACTGGATGTTGATCAGTCCGCGCACACCCACGCCGCGGGCGATGGCCTCCGTGGAGGCCCGCAGGCGCTTGATGTCGAACCCGCCGAGGGTGATCGGCGGCAGCGCGCACGCCGAGTCGCCGGAGTGGATCCCGGCCTCCTCGATGTGCTCCATGACGCCGCCGAGGTACAGCTCCTCGCCGTCGAACAGGGCGTCGACGTCGATCTCGATCGCGTCGTCCAGGAACCGGTCGACGAGGACCGGCCGGGAGGGGCTGATCTCGGTCGACTCGGCGATGTAGGAGGACAGTCGCGTCTCGTCGTACACGATCTCCATGCCGCGTCCGCCGAGCACGTACGACGGCCGCACCAGGACGGGGTAGCCGATCTCGTCGGCGATGGCCTTGGCCTCGGCGAAGGTGGTGGCGGTGCCGTGCTTGGGCGCGGGGAGGCCCGCCTCCGCGAGGACCCGGCCGAAGGCGCCGCGGTCCTCGGCGGCGTGGATGGCCTCGGGCGAAGTGCCCACGACCGGCACGCCGTTGTCCTTGAGCGCCTGCGACAGGCCGAGCGGGGTCTGGCCGCCGAGCTGCACGATGACACCCGCGACCGGACCGGCCAGCGTCTCCGCGTGGACGATCTCCAGCACGTCTTCCAGCGTCAGCGGCTCGAAGTACAGACGGTCGGAGGTGTCGTAGTCCGTCGAGACGGTCTCGGGGTTGCAGTTGACCATCACGGTCTCGTAGCCGGCGTCGCTGAGCGCGAAGGAGGCGTGGACGCAGGAGTAGTCGAACTCGATGCCCTGGCCGATGCGGTTGGGGCCGGAGCCCAGGATGATGACCGCGGGCTTCTCGCGGGGAGCGACCTCCGTCTCCTCGTCGTAGGAGGAGTAGAAGTACGGCGTCTTCGCCGCGAACTCGGCGGCGCAGGTGTCGACCGTCTTGTAGACCGGGCGGATACCGAGCGCGTGCCGCACCTCGCGGACGACGTCCTCGCGGAGCCCGCGGATCTCGGCGATCTGCGCGTCGGAGAAACCGTGCCGCTTGGAGTCCGCCAGCAGCTGGGGGTCCAGCTTGTCGGCGGCGGCCAGTTCGTCCGCGGTCTCCTTGATCAGGAACAGCTGGTCCACGAACCACGGGTCGATCTTCGTGAACTCGAAGACCTCCTCGGGAGTGGCACCCGCGCGGATGGCCTGCATGACGGAGTTGATGCGCCCGTCGGTCGGCCGGACGGCCTCTTCAAGAAGAAGCGCCTTGTCGCCGGGGTCGCCGACGAAGGTGAACTGGCTGCCCTTCTTCTCCAGCGACCGCAGCGCCTTCTGGAGCGCCTCGGTGAAGTTGCGGCCGATCGCCATGGCCTCACCGACCGACTTCATGGTCGTGGTCAGCGTCGAGTCGGCGGACGGGAACTTCTCGAAGGCGAACCGCGGGGCCTTGACCACGACGTAGTCGAGCGTCGGCTCGAAGGACGCCGGGGTCTTCTCCGTGATGTCGTTCGGGATCTCGTCGAGGGTGTAGCCGACGGCGAGCTTGGCCGCGATCTTGGCGATCGGGAAGCCGGTCGCCTTGGAGGCGAGGGCGGAGGAACGCGACACCCGCGGGTTCATCTCGATGACGATGATCCGGCCGTCCTCGGGGTTCACCGCGAACTGGATGTTGCAGCCGCCGGTGTCCACGCCGACCTCACGGATGATCGCGATGCCGATGTCCCGCAGGCGCTGGTACTCGCGGTCGGTCAGCGTCATCGAGGGCGCGACGGTGATCGAGTCGCCGGTGTGCACGCCCATCGGGTCGAAGTTCTCGATGGAGCAGACGACCACGACGTTGTCGTTCCTGTCGCGCATCAGCTCCAGCTCGTACTCCTTCCAGCCGAGGATGGACTCCTCGATGAGTACCTCGGTGGTCGGCGAGAGCGTGAGTCCCTGGCCCGCGATGCGGCGCAGCTCCTCCTCGTCGTGCGCGAAACCGGAGCCGGCGCCGCCCATGGTGAAGGAGGGACGGACGACGACCGGGTAACCGCCCAGCGTCTCCACGCCCTTCAGGACGTCCTTCATGGAGTGGCAGATCACGGAGCGGGCGGACTCGCCGTGCCCGATCTTCGCGCGGACGGCCTCGACGACACCCTTGAAGAGGTCGCGGTCCTCGCCCTTGTTGATCGCCTCGACGTTGGCGCCGATCAGCTCGACCCCGTACTTCTCCAGGACACCCTGCTCGTGCATGGAGATGGCGGTGTTCAGGGCCGTCTGACCGCCCAGGGTGGGCAGCAGCGCGTCCGGCCGCTCCTTGGCGATGATCTTCTCGACGAACTCCGGGGTGATCGGCTCGACGTACGTGGCGTCGGCGATCTCCGGGTCGGTCATGATCGTCGCCGGGTTGGAGTTGACCAGGATGACCCGCAGGCCCTCGGCGCGCAGGATGCGGCACGCCTGGGTGCCTGAGTAGTCGAACTCGGCGGCCTGGCCGATGACGATCGGGCCGGAGCCGATGACCAGGACGGACTGGATATCGGTGCGCTTAGGCACGCTGGCCCTCCATGAGCTCTACGAAGCGGTCGAACAGGTAGGCCGCGTCGTGCGGGCCCGCCGCCGCCTCGGGGTGGTACTGGACGCTGAAGGCCGGCTGGTCGAGGAGCCGGAGACCCTCGACGACCTGGTCGTTCAGACAGACGTGGGAGACCTCGGCGCGGCCGTAGGGGGTGTCGGACACCTTGTCGAGCGGCGCGTCGACGGCGAAGCCGTGATTGTGCGCGGTGACCTCGACCTTGCCGGTCGTTCGGTCCTGCACCGGCTGGTTGATGCCGCGGTGGCCGTATTTCAGCTTGTAGGTGCCGAAGCCGAGCGCGCGGCCCAGGATCTGGTTGCCGAAGCAGATGCCGAACAGTGGTGTCTTCCGCGCCAGCACCTCCCGCATGACGGCGACGGGGCCGTCGGCGGTCGCCGGGTCCCCGGGACCGTTCGAGAAGAACACCCCGTCGGGGTTCACCGCGAACACGTCCTCGGCCGTGGCGGTCGCGGGCAGTACGTGCACCTCGATGCCCCGCTCCGCCATGCGGTGCGGGGTCATGCCCTTGATACCCAGGTCGACAGCCGCGACGGTGAACTTCTTCTCGCCGATCGCGGGGACGACGTACGTCTCCTTGGTGGCGACCTCGGCGGCGAGGTTCGCGCCCTTCATCTCGGGCGCCCGGCGCACCTCGGCGAGCATGGTCCCGTCGTCGGGCAGCGCGTTCCCGGAGAAGATGCCGACGCGCATCGCGCCCCGCTCGCGCAGGTGGCGGGTGAGCGCCCGGGTGTCGATGCCGCTGATGCCGACGACGCCCTGGTTGCGCAGTTCCTCGTCCAGCGAGCGCCGGGAGCGCCAGTTGGAGGCCACGCGCGCGGGATCCCGTACGACGTATCCGGCGACCCAGATGCGCCGCGACTCGGGGTCCTCGTCGTTGACGCCGGTGTTGCCGACGTGCGGGGAGGTCATCACGACGACCTGGCGGTGGTACGACGGGTCGGTGAGGGTCTCCTGGTAGCCGGTCATGCCGGTGGAGAACACCGCTTCGCCGAAGGTCTCCCCCACGGCCCCGTAGGCACGGCCGCGGAAGATCCGGCCGTCCTCCAGGACGAGTACGGCGGGAACCTTCACGGCTCCCCGGGTGGAGGTCGTCATCGTGCGCCTTCCGTGTCGTTGATCTCGCTGATCATGCTGTTCAGGGTGTCGACCCATTCGTTGTGCTCGGCCGCGCGGTCGGAGCGGAAGCCCGAGTCGATCAGCCGGTCGCCGTGCGCCCAGGTGACGACGAGCAGACCGCCCTCGGTGAGGACCTTGCCAGCGATGCCCTTGTCGAGCCGGGCCTCACGGAGCCGCGCGAGCGGGACGAAGAAGTCCGCGGCTCCCGGGCGTACGACGTCCAGGCCCGCGTCCGTCAGCGTCAGCTCGACCCGGCTGCGGGTACCCAGGCCGTGCGCGACGATCCGGTCCAGCCACTGCCCGGCGGTGGTGGAGCCGTGGTAGCGACCGGTCAGCTCAAGTCTCACCGGACCCAGCTCGGACGGCGCGGTGGGCAGCTCCGGCAGGTCGCCCTGGAGGGTGCCGCGCCACTTCCAGCCCTCGCGCATCAGCCAGTAGAGGAGCGCGACGAAGAGCGCGAGGCCGACGAGCCAGCCGATACGGGCGGCCCAGTCGGTCACTTCCGCCGACTTCTGTTCGGCGGCGATCATCATCTGAGGTGTCACGCGAGCTTCCCGTCCACGAGGGTGGCCTTGCCCCGGAGCCAGGTGTGCGTGACACGGCCCGGCAGCTCACGGCCCTCGTAGGGGGTGTTGCGGCTGCGCGAGGCGAAGCCCGCGGGGTCCACGGCTCCACGGTATTCGGTGTCGACCAGCGTGAGGTTGGCGGGCTCACCTGCCGAGACGGGACGGCCGTGGCCCACGGCCCGGCCGATCCCGGCGGGCCTGACGGACATGCGGTCCGCGACGCCGGCCCAGTCGAGCAGCCCGGTCTCCACCATCGTCTGCTGCACGACGGACAGCGCGGTCTCCAGACCCACCATGCCCATGGCGGCGGCGGCCCACTCGCAGTCCTTGTCCTCGTGCGGGTGCGGCGCGTGGTCGGTGGCGACGATGTCGATCGTGCCGTCGGCGAGCGCCTGACGCAGGGCCAGCACGTCACGCTCGGTGCGCAGCGGCGGGTTGACCTTGTAGACCGGGTTGTACGTGCGTGCCAGCTCGTCGGTGAGGAGCAGGTGGTGCGGGGTCACCTCGGCGGTGACGTCGATGCCGCGGGACTTGGCCCAGCGGACGATCTCGACGGACCCGGCGGTCGACAGGTGGCAGATGTGGACGCGGGATCCGACGTGCTCGGCGAGCAGGACGTCCCGGGCGATGATCGATTCCTCGGCGACCGCGGGCCAGCCGCCGAGGCCCAGCTCGGCGGAGACGACACCCTCGTTCATCTGCGCGCCCTCGGTGAGCCGCGGCTCCTGCGCGTGCTGCGCGACGACTCCGCCGAAGGCCTTCACGTACTCCAGCGCCCGGCGCATGATCACCGCGTCGTCCACGCACTTGCCGTCGTCGGAGAAGACCGTGACCCCGGCGGCGGACTCGTGCATGGCGCCGAGTTCGGCGAGCTTCTTGCCCTCCAGGCCCACGGTGACGGCGCCGATGGGCTGTACGTCGCAGTAGCCGTGCTCCTGGCCGAGCCGGTAGACCTGCTCGACGACACCGGCGGTGTCCGCGACGGGGAAGGTGTTGGCCATGGCGAACACCGCGGTGTAGCCGCCGGTCGCCGCCGCCCGGGTGCCGGTCAGCACGGTCTCGGAGTCCTCGCGGCCCGGCTCGCGCAGATGCGTGTGCAGGTCGACGAGCCCCGGCAGCAGCACCTTGCCGTCCGCCTCGACGACCTCCGCGCCCTCGTCGGAGAGCCCGGTGCCGACCGCCTCGATGACCGTGCCGTCGATGAGGACGTCCTGCGGCTCGCCGCCGAGCACCCGCGCACCACGGATAAGGATCTTGCTCATGTGCTTACTTCTCCTCGGTACGGGTGTGGGTGACGGCGGGCTCGTTGCCGCCAAGGAGCAGGTAGAGGACGGCCATCCGGATCGAGACGCCGTTGGCGACCTGCTCGACGACGGTGCAGCGGTCCGAGTCGGCCACTTCGGCGGTGATCTCCATACCGCGAACCATCGGGCCGGGGTGCATCACGATGGCGTGCTCGGGCATCTTCGCCATGCGGTCGCCGTCGAGGCCGTAGCGCCGCGAGTACTCACGCTCGGTCGGGAAGAACGCCGCGTTCATCCGCTCCCGCTGCACACGCAGCAGCATCACGGCGTCGGACTTGGAGAGCGTGCGATCGAGGTCGTACGAGACCTCGCAGGGCCAGGTCTCGACACCGACCGGCACCAGGGTGGGCGGGGCGACGAGGGTGACCTCGGCGCCGAGGGTGTGCAGCAGGTCGACGTTGGAGCGGGCGACCCGGCTGTGCAGGATGTCGCCGACGAGCGTGATCCGCTTGCCGGCCAGGTCCTGCCCTATCCCCGCGTCCCGGCCGACCAGCCGGCGCCGCATGGTGAAGGCGTCCAGCAGGGCCTGCGTGGGGTGCTGGTGGGTGCCGTCGCCCGCGTTGATGACGACCGAGTCGATCCAGCCGGAGGTCGCGAGCCGGTAGGGGGCTCCGGAGGCGCCGTGCCGGATGACGACGGCGTCGACACCCATGGCCTCCAGCGTCTGCGCGGTGTCCTTGAGGGACTCGCCCTTGGAGACGCTCGACCCCTTGGCGGTGAAGTTGATCACGTCGGCGGAGAGCCGCTTCTCCGCCGCCTCGAAGGAGATCCGGGTACGGGTGGAGTCCTCGAAGAAGAGGTTGACGACGGTACGGCCGCGCAGGGTCGGCAGTTTCTTGATCGGCCGGTCGGCGACTCGGGCCATCTCCTCGGCGGTGTCGAGGATCAGGACGGCGTCGTCGCGGGAGAGGTCGGCGGCCGAGATGAGATGACGCTGCATCTTTCAGGCTCCGTAAGGAAGTTCAGTTCGCGGGAGAATTCGGGCGCGCGGCAGCACGAGGGCGCACGACAGAGACGGACGCCCTCGCGTGGCTACTGCTCGCCGCCCGTGGAGGTCCGCTTCGCTCCGAGCAGGACGGTGTCGCGACCGTCCTCCTCGGCGAGCTGGACCTTGACCGTCTCCCGCAACGACGTGGGGAGGTTCTTGCCGACGTAGTCGGCGCGGATGGGCAGTTCACGGTGACCGCGGTCGACCAGGACCGCCAGCTGTACGGCGCGCGGACGGCCGATGTCGTTCAGCGCGTCGAGCGCCGCGCGGATGGTCCGGCCGGAGAAGAGCACGTCGTCGACGAGGACGACGAGGCGGCCGTCGATGCCGTCGGCGGGAATCTCCGTGCGGGCCAGCGCACGCGGTGGATGCATGCGCAGGTCGTCGCGGTACATGGTGATGTCGAGGGAGCCGACCGGGATCTTGCGGCCGGTGACCTCCGCCAGCTTCACGGCGAGCCGCCGGGCGAGGAAGACGCCCCGGGTCGGAATGCCGAGAAGCACCACGTCGTCGGCGCCCTTGGCGCGTTCGACGATCTCGTGGGCGATGCGGGTCAGTACCCGCGCGATGTCGGGGCCTTCGAGAACCGGCCGCGCATCGGACTCGTAGCTCTGCTTGTCGTGCTCGGTGTCCATAGGAAACGGACCTCCTTCTCCGCCTCACGGGACGGATCATTAAAGGACGTCGGAATTGCGCCATCCACGCTACCAGCCCCGCAACACACCTGATCACCCCCCCTTCGAGCCATCGCTGGTGGCCCTCACGGAAGAGTCGGTCCGGACCATTCGGCTTGACGGGGCAGAGTAACGCTGCGTAACCTCACAGTGAGTCACCAGCCGCGCGGCCGAGCCGCACGTTGATACAGCGTCCGGGGAGCTATATGTCCAGCGAATACGCCAAACAGCTCGGGGCCAAGCTCCGGGCCATCCGCACCCAGCAGGGCCTTTCCCTCCACGGCGTCGAGGAGAAGTCCCAGGGACGCTGGAAGGCGGTCGTCGTCGGTTCGTACGAGCGCGGAGACCGCGCCGTAACCGTGCAGCGTCTTGCCGAGCTCGCGGACTTCTACGGGGTTCCGGTGCAGGAGCTGCTGCCGGGCACCACTCCGGGCGGGGCCGCCGAGCCGCCGCCGAAGCTGGTCCTGGACCTGGAGCGGCTGGCCCACGTGCCCGCCGAGAAGGCCGGCCCGCTCCAGCGCTACGCCGCGACGATCCAGTCGCAGCGCGGTGACTACAACGGCAAGGTGCTGTCGATCCGCCAGGACGACCTGCGCACGCTCGCCGTCATCTACGACCAGTCGCCCTCGGTCCTCACCGAACAGCTGATCAGCTGGGGTGTCCTGGACGCGGACGCGCGCCGCGCGGTCTCCCACGACGAGGGCTGATCCCAAGCAGCGCCTGAGCAGAAACGTGGCGCCCGGGGGGGGGGGGGGCCGCCCACGGGCCCCCCCCCCCCCCGCGCCCGGGGGCGCCGGCGCCCCCCCCCCCCCCCCCCCCCCCCCCCCCGCGGGGCGGCGGGGGGGTCCGGCCAGCAGTCGGGACAGGCGGTCGAGC
>NZ_JBITHE010000040.1:0-43288 GCF_044457665.1 Streptomyces sp. NPDC050535 | reverse complement strand
GGATCCGCTGGGAACGACGTGACGACATGCACGAGGCCTTCCTCGGACTTGCCGTCTGTCTGATCACCCACCGGCACGTCCAGAGGCTTTGTTAGAGGCCGTTCTCTTTCCGAACCTCGTGTGCGGATTCCGCTGGTCAGACATTGGGATTGCGGCCGTTGCGGAAGCCTCGACTCGTTGCTGAGCGAGTTGCGGTGGAGGTGGCGGATGCCGTCGATGCGGGCGGTGTTGGAAGCGCGGCGGAAGGCCGCGGCCGTGCGAGTGGAGGAACTCGAAGCCGAACTGGTGCGGGTGCGGACGGATTTGGCGGAGGCGGAAGAGGTACTCAGGCGTCGGGTGATCGGCCTGGAGCAGTATCTGGAGGCGCTGGCCGAGGAGGAAGCGCCCGCCGTGGTGGCTGTCGGGTCGTCGTCCCGGAGGAAAGCGGTCGGGCCGCGACGCGCGGTGCCTCACCGGGAGAACGCGGCCGGGGTGGATGACCTGTCGGTGGACTACCAGGCGTTGATGGCCGCCGCCCTGGACGCCGGAACCGATGGGCTGGGTGCTCGGCGTGCGGCGGTGGTGCTGGGCTGGGACAGCGCGTCCGTCTCCCGCGTCGAGGGCGCGAGGGCCCGGCTGAAACGGCTGGTGGAACGGGGCTGGCTGGTCGAGGAGAAGCCGGGCAGGTTCATGCCGTCCGCGCTGGAGCAGGACGCTGCTGATGTTGGGCGGCCAGACGGCGGCTCATGAGTGTGGTCATCGACCACCGGATGACGGCTTCGCTGGTGTCGGTGCGCCGTTCGTAGTCACGGACCAGGCGCCGGCTGCGCAGGAACCAGGCAAAGGATCTTTCCACGACCCAACGGCGGGGCAGGACCTCAAAGCCGCTGACGTCGTCGCTTCGGCGGACGACGTCGAGAACGAGTCCGAGGTGCTGGGCAGCCCAGTCCTGGAGGTGGCCGCGGTAGCCGCCGTCGGCCCAGATCCGCGAAAGCCGCCGGAAGTGCTTCTTTGCCGCGGGCAGCAGGATGCGGGCGGCGTCCCGGTCGGTCGTGGACGCCGGCGTGACCAGCACGTCCAGCAGGAGCCCGAGCGTGTCGGTGAGCAGGTGCCGCTTGCGTCCGTTGATCTTCTTCCCGGCGTCGTAACCCCGTGAAGCGAAGGAAACGGTGGCGTCCGCCTTCACCGACTGCGAGTCCACGACCGCCGCACTCGCCTCCTCCTCACGGCTTTCTGCCTCACGGACGGCTCCGCGCAGCCGGTCGTGCAGCTCAGCCACCAGGCCCGCATCCCGCCAGCGGGCGAAGAAGGCATACACGCGAGGCCAGGGCGGGAAGTCCGCGGGCATCGCCCGCCACTTGATGCCGTTGTCGACGAGGTAGCGCACCGCGTCGATCATCTGCCGCTGGCAGTAGCTCTCCGGCCGCCCGCCCCTGCCCGCCAGCCATCCCGGCACCGGCAGCAGATCCCGCACCAGGGTCCATTCGGCATCGCTCATGTCGGAGTCGTACCGCGGCCGACGGCCCGGCCGGTCGGCCGCGTTCCCGAACCTGTGGGCGAGACAGTCACACCCAGGGGTGGACCGACTGGACCCGTCGGCCACCACCACGCAACACTTCAGCACCAGGGCCTCTTGCAACTCGCTGGATTCGACAACCGCGAGCTACCAAGAGGCCCTTCCTTCATGCCTCAACACCGCTCAACTCACCCGAACCAGGCCTCTGTTCGAACCCCACCGACCACACGAGCGGATAGAGAACAGCCAGTCAGGAGCCCACCGCCTGCCATATGCATTGCGACAGGACAGACAGCGAGACGGCAGTTGTGTCCTGTCGCACTCAAGCTGGCGGCGGCCTGTGGCGGTACCGATGGGCAGGCCAGGCCCACCTCGGTCCCGCCACCACGGCAGCCCTTCTCACAGGAGCTCCGCACCAGCCGCCCGAACAGCTACCGGGGCGTCAGCTCTCCGCCCAGTACAAGGTGGGGACGAGCGTCGGGTTACTCTGATAAAGCAGCTCCGTCACGGCGTCGTAGTCAAATTCACCCTGTTTGAAGTTCTTGACGATGAGCCCGGCATCCTGGGAGTACTTGGCGTCCTTGGAGCTGAACTCGGTGAGCCACCAGTTCTCATCCAGGATGAGCGGAAGATAGTTCTCCCCGCTGGCCGGGTCGGTTAGGGCTTCGAGGAGCGCCGAGCCTTCGCTGAAGTCTTTGCCGGGCAGAAGCCAGAAGACCTGCTTCTGATCTTCCTTGTGCCGGATGAGGGACTTGAAGTCCTCATCGAATTCGAGGTACTTGGCCGACTGCTTCCGGGCTTCGAGCATCTCTTCCCTGGTTGCCGGGAACAGCCAGCTCCTCTTCGACCCGAAGAAGAAGACCGCGTTTTCAAGCGCCTCGACAGGAATGGACTTGTACTGCTTCGAAAGGAAAGTTGCACTCAGGAAGACATAGCGCCGATTATCGTCGGTCACGACCGATCCCCTCATCCTTGGTTGGACTGCCGTCGCTCAGCTCTGCCCTGGGTGGCAGCAGGGAACCGTCCGAGCCCTGATGCCACCCGTTCGAGTGACTTCCGTTGCCTGCCGACTGTGGACATCAACACCCGAGCAGACGACCCTCCCACCCAGCTCGCCTGTACGGTGCTTCGCTGGGCGAGGCGTAGCGGAGCACGGCGCCGGCCGTTCGCGTCAGGCGCCGACGAACCGGTCGTGAATCCAGTCGGCGAGGGCGGGGGCGTCACGGTTGATGGTGGCGAAGTGCACGCCCAGCGGCTCGGTCAGGGGGACCTGCAGCGGGCCGTACCGCTTGTACTCGACCTCGATCCCGTGCTTCTTGTTGGTCTCGTTGAGCTCGTCCACGAGAACGTCGGTGCCCTTGAGCGGGAGCGGCAGTGCGGCGAACACCCGCATGTCGGCAGCGGCCTGGGCGATGCGTACCGGAACCCTGATCTCCACGTTGGGGTTCATCTTGGCGAGCTGATCGTCGAAGAGCTGCTGGTGCGGGTTGGGGTCCTCGGGGTACGTGCCCCTGAACTGGTCGGTGCCCTTGATGCCGCCCCAGGATTTGTCGTCGCTCAGCTCGGCCCGGGAGAGGTGCAGGGACTGCGGCCACAGCAGCAGCGCCGCGTCGGTGAGGACCTGGGCGGGTTCGATCGACGGGTTTCCGCCGATGGCGCCGGCCAGGAACAGCGGGGTGAACGCGAAGCCGTCCCCCGTCTTGTCGTCCTCGGCGCCGGCCTGCACCAGGTTGAGGGAGTGGTTGGCCGGGGCGATGGCGGCGACCCCGACCAGGCCGTTGATCCGGTCGTGGGCGTGGTGGGCGGCGAACAGCGCGGCCTGGCCGCCCTGCGAGTGCCCGACGATCGCGAACTTCTCCCCGATCGCGCCCCGGAAGATGCGCCGGGCGGCCAGGACGATGTCCAGTACCCCGTTCGCCTCCGAATGCCCGAGGAGGTAGGGGTGGATGTGCTCCTCGGTCCCTGTCCCGAGAGCCTCGTAGTCGGTCATGGCCACCGCCCAGCCGCGGCGCAGGAACGAGTTGAGCAGGTCGTTGGGGTAGGCGTTCATCGGGGAGGCCCCGGTGTCGCCCCGGTCCCGGGACGGCGCGACGCGGTTGGCGACGCCCACCGTGCCGTGGGCCCAGCTGATCAGCGGGTAGCCGCCCTTGGGCATCGTGTGCTGGGTGCGGTCCGGCAGCGCGATGATCCCGGAGGTCGCCACCTCCCCGCCGTGCGCGTCCTTCGAGCGGTAGAGGACCAGCCAGTTCTCGCCCGCCTCCAGCTCCGCCGCGGGGTTGTCCAGCCGCCGCACGTAGACCGGGTCCCCCGAAACCGCTCCAGGCCCGGGCAGCAGGGGCGGCGGGGTGTACAACGCGTCTCCGGCCGGGGCGTTCTCCACCGGGTCGATGACCGGCGAGGTGTCGTTCAAGGGCTTCCTTCCGTCGACTTCTCGAACACTGCAACGCCCATGCCACACTGCGTGCGGCACCCCGCGGCACACCCAACCTCCCCTGCCCAAAGGCCGGCCGGGGACAGCCGGGCCACCACCGGCCGAGCGCCGTACCGCCGGCCCAGGCCCACGGCAACGCCCGAGCAGCTACCCGCGCACATCCGAGGCCATGCACTCACGCCCGCCATGTCCCTCGAACGAGGCAACCAGCCAGCGCACGATGTGCGTGCCTAACGGTCACTGACCGGAGCCGAAGGGACAAGATCGTGAGACAGAGAATGCTGTGGCCCTTGAGTGAGACGGCTGATAGAGCCCAGGTCGCCAGAGCGGGATGGGACATTTCCAATGCGGGCCTACATACGCGCTGGACACGGTCCGGCTCTACAAGCACATCGTGGCGGCCGACACGCTGTACGCCTTGGAGATGACCACCGAGGTGTGCGAGACGCTCGGGCTGGCGACCGTGCCCCGGGAGGTGACGCCGGGCCTGCGCCCGGTGATGGAGATAGCCGGGGTCGACCAGGAGCTCATCGACTGGTCTTCCACCCGCCGCCGGCGGATCGAGGACGTCCTGGAGGGCATCACCGACCAGTACGTGAAGAAGCACGGTCATCTGCCCGGCGAGCGCGCCAGCCACGGTCTGGCGTGGTGGGCGGCGCAGGAGACCCGCCCGGAGAAGAAGACCCCGCGCCCGCTGGACCAACTGCTCGCGTGGTGGCGTGTCTCCGCGCTCCTGAGGTTCGGGCAGCGGATGGTCGACGGGCTACTGGAGCGGTGCCAGGCGGCCGGTGCCGCGATCCGGGCCCGGGTGGGGCCACGGGTGGACACCGCGCTCGCCATCGTTGATGTCGCGGCGGTCGTCTTCACCGTGCGCGGGGTCTTCTTCCGCCGCCATGTCCTGGCCGAAGCGCGACGGCATCTGATGGAGACCCTGCGCGGCCGCGCCTACGTGCCCGGTATCGACAGTCATATCGCCGACCGGGCACTGGAGCGCTACGGCCGTCAGCTGACCGTGCCGCAGAAGGGCCGGCGGATTCCGGCCCCGGATCAGCTCTCCTACACCGCGGACTTCGTCTGGCCCATCCGCTGCTCAGCGCGGCCGTGGGTTTCTGGGCGTTGGCGCTGGCTGTCCGGCGTAGGAAGTAGCGGGCCCGCGCAGGGCATGGGGATGGCCTCGACCGGTTCGCTGGTCGGGGCCATCGTCGTGTTCGACGACGGTGAACTCAGCCACGGACAAACCGTCCGGTCAAGGGGTGGTCAAGGGCCATAACGGACACCCGGGAGCGGTGGCCGTCAGGTCGCGGACAAGGGGTGCTTCCTCAGGGTGGCTTCGGCCCGTACGTCTCGTGCGTGCGGGCCGGACCTGTCACCGATTCGGCCGCGTGAGGCCGGAGAATCCCGAGGACGCGATGACCACCGCACCCCTCCCGCCCCTCCCACCGGCTCCGACGGCCGGGCCGGACGACGCTGCGACAACAAGCCCCGCGCCGAGCCCTGCACCAAGCCCCGCGCCCAGCCCCGCAACCTTCAGCCGCCGTCTGGCGGTTGTCGCTGATCAGACCCCCGATTCGTACGCCCGGGCCGGTTGCAACTCCTCTTCTCCCAGCACTGATGTGCCTGGAGAAGCGTCCCGGGCCCGGAAGGCCGTGGCGGTGAAGGCTGGGGCGGACATCTGCGGCGAGGTCCTGCTCACGCTCGCTCAGCTGCGCCTGGCCACACCCCGTCAGCTCAAGGCGCTGCTGCTGCCCCGCCAGCAGGGCACTGACCACGTCCGGCGTGCGCTGCGCAATCTGCTCGCTGAATCCCCGGCTCTGGTCGGCCGGGCCCACCGCAAACAGCAGAGCTACTGGTACTGCACCCCGGCCGGTCTCGCCGAAGCCGCCGCGTCCGGCGAACTCGCACCCAGGGCCGGCCGGACCACCGGGAAGCGCGTCGCCGCCGGCAAGACGGGTCTTCGGGAACACGGCCTCGCCCTGGTCGACACCGTCGTCGCCTTCCACGAGGCGCAGGCGGCCGACCATGCCGACTGGCAGGTGGAGGTCGCCCACCCCACCCCGGCCGGAAACCTGGTGCCCGACGGCGTGGTGCTCCTGGCTACCGGCTCCAGCGCGTTCGTGGAGATCGACCGCACCATGTCGTATGCCCGGCTGGTCGCCAAGCTGGAGCGCTACGACGCCTACCGCAACGCGCCGCCGTCCGGACGCGGCAACGCCGCCCGGGCCCCGCGCAGCCACTGGCAGGAGACCTACACCCGGTCGTCCATGGACCGGCCCTTCCCGCCGGTGCTGTTCGTCTTCGCCCCGGCCCCGCGCCGCGCGGCCCCGGCAACGAGGGAAGCCGCCTTCCACGAGCGAGCCCGCCGCGTCCACAGCGTGAACTACCGGATCATCGTGGCGACCACGACCCTGGCGCAGCTGACCGAGCACGGGCCCGATCAGCCGGTGTGGCGTGTCGTCGGCGACGGCGAGACCGCCTTGCCCTGGCTGCGCTGCCCAAAGCCCGCTGAGCCCAGGGACGGGACAGCGGCGGCTGGCCAAGGCTGCGCAGAACCCTTCGGTGAATCCGGCGATCGGTTGGCAGCCCTTGCTCGGCTGCCGGGAAGGGCGGGGGCTGTTGCTCACTTTCGGGTGACGGCCCGCGCGGCGCCAGGTGCGCGGTGCGGCGGCTGCGGGGGCGGGGGTCAACTCCTGCACGGGGCGGGATCATGACGGGTCGTCAACCTCGGGCATCAGCGGCATACATGGCTGAGGCAGGCGAGAGTCACAGGAATATGGGCAACAGGTAACACAGTCCATGTTTTCTACCCAAGTCCTGCGCGGGGTGGACAGGGTGTGGGTGTGCGGCCAGTCCGGCCGCCACCCGCACACCGCACCGACTCCCACGGCAGCCGCAAGGCCGCTCACGGGGGCAGGGTGCCTGCACTTCTGGGGGACTTCTTGTCCGCTTCTGCTTCTGTCACCGCCCGTCGTCTGGCCGCCGCGGCGCTCGCGGCCGGTGCTCTGGTTTCGGTGGCGGTGCTGCCGGCGTCCGCTGCCGGATCTGCCCGCCCGCAGCACCCGAAGGTGGAGATCTCGGCGGTCCAGTACGACTCCCCGGGACGCGACGACCGTTCCAACCGGTCGCTGAACAAGGAGTGGGTGGACCTCACCAACACGACCCGTCACACGGTCAACCTCGACGGCTGGACCCTCGAGGACGCCTCCGGCCACACCTACACGTTCGACCACTACCGCCTGGACGGCCGTGCCACGGTCCGTATCCACACCGGTGAGGGCCGCGACACCCGTACCGACCTCTACCAGGACCGCCGTAACTACGTGTGGAACAACGACCGTGACACGGCCACCCTGCGCAACGACCACGGCCGCTTCATCGACGACGAGTCCTGGGGCCGCGACCGTGACCGCGACCACCGCCACGGCGACGCCCGCCGCTGACACCACCCACCACCCGGGCGGCTGACCAAGCCACCCACCTCCGCAACTGAGATGACGGCGCGTCCGGCCTACAACGGCCCGGGCGCGCCGTCGGCGTGAGGCGTGACGCTCGCGCACCCGACCACGGCCTGAGGATCGCCGACCGCCCCGACCCCGGCCCGCTGCCGCACCAGACGTACACCGCACAGCTGGCCACCAGTTCCTCGGACGGCTACGGGGGGCCAGCGTCGCGTGCTGCCGGTGGCTGTCAGTGGCGTGTTGTAGCTTGATCGGTAGGTGCGGGGCCTGGGCGGTCGGGGTACGACCGCTGCAAGAGTCTGGGAGGACTCGTGCCTGTAGGCCGCGTCAACGCCGCGAAGTTCATCGCTCGCCTTCTACCGGAACCGCACGAGACGGATCTTGGCAGCGAGCCCGCCCACCACCTACTGGCCACGGTTCACGCCGACCGGGTGTGCCCGCCATCAGGCCACAGCATCGGCTGGACGGACTGTTACGCCAGCGCCGACATGCTGCCTCTGCCCCACAAAGCGGATCTGCTGCTTGAGCCGAACGACGAACCCAAACCGATTCCGGATCACCTGGTCGGCGAGGCACGTGAGCGGGCGGAGGAGGCCGGCAGCCAAGCGGCGTGGATCCGTCGGGAAGCTCACCGTCGCGGACTTCACTGAAGCCGCTTGTCGTCCAACGGCCGCCTCACCCGAGTACAAGCGGTACGGCCCGCTGCAGGTCCCCCTGAGCTCGCTGGCTTCGGGCGTCCTCACTCGCGCCTCTGATCAGAGTGCCATTGATGGCAATCCGTACTGGTAAGCCTCGTCAATGCTTCGATGCACTGACTCGCGTCGTGATCCACAGGAAACGGCCTATAAGGGTTGTCCCGTAACTGCTGGTCACGGAGTTGGCCAGGTGCGGAAACTGCGTAGCTGCCGAGTTCGCGGTGCCGGTATCGTCCGGTCTCCCGACCTGCCGTACCAGCGGCCAACGTTCAGAGAGCGATGCACATGACCAGCCAGCAAGCAACGACGACCCTGTGGCGCCCCACCGGCCCCAAGGAGCTGGATCTGGTTCGGGAGCTGAACTGGAGTGCGTGGCCGCCCCGGCTGCCCGAGCAGCCGATCTTCTACCCGGTCCTCAACGAGGACTACGCGGTCAGGATCGCGCGGGACTGGAACGTGAAGCACGATGGCGCAGGCTTCGTCACCCGGTTCGAGGTCGAGTCGGAGTTCTTGAGCCGGTATCCCATCCAACAAGCGGGCGGGCAGACGATTCTCGAGCTCTGGGTTCCGGCCGAGGAGCTGGATGACTTCAACGCCCACATTGTCGGCGAGATCCAGTTGGTCCACGAGTTCCGCTGAGG
Organism: Streptomyces sp. NPDC050535; assembly: GCF_044457665.1. Classification (NCBI taxonomy): domain Bacteria; kingdom Bacillati; phylum Actinomycetota; class Actinomycetes; order Kitasatosporales; family Streptomycetaceae; genus Streptomyces; species Streptomyces sp. NPDC050535. The sequence goes on along the minus strand of NZ_JBITHE010000040.1, from coordinate 34,571 downwards.
CGGGGAAGCTTGCCGACAGGGCAGGTCGGCCCAGTGCGATGATCCCGACGTGGCTGGTGTGATCACGGCGTCGGAGCCGTCCTGGATAGCCCCGTTCACCGGGCTGAGCCCGCGTGCCTTCGGGAAACTGGTGACCGTGCTGCGGCGCGAGGGTGCCGAAGCGGTCCGCAAGGGTCGGCCGTGGGGCCTGTCCCTGGAGGACCGTGCGCTGCTGGTTACGGCGTACTGGCGCACAAATCTGACGATGCGCCAGCTCGCCCCGTTGTTCGGGGTGTCGAAGTCCGCGGCAGATCGCGTAATTGACCATCTCGGGCCGATGCTCGCGCTCCAGCCCCGCAAGCGGTTTGCCAAGGACACCGTGCTCATCGTGGACGGCACCTTGGTCCCCACCCGCGACCACGCCATCGCCGAGCAGTCGAAGAACTACCGGTACTCCACCAACCACCAGGTCGTGATCGATGCCGACACCCGGCGAGTCGTCGTGGTCGGCCGACCGCTGCCCGGGAACCGCAATGACTGCAAGGCGTGGGAAGAATCCGGCGCCAAGACCGCCGTCGGCAGGACACTCACGATCGCCGACGGCGGCTATCCCGGCACGGGACTCGTCATGCCCCATCGTCGACGCAAAGGCGAAGAACTGCCCGACTGGAAGGAAGCACACAACAAGTCCCACAAGCAGGTCCGCGCCCGCGTCGAGCGCGTCTTCGCCCGCATGAAGACCTGGAAGATCCTCCGCGACTGCCGTCTCAAAGGCGACGGAGTTCACCACGCCATGCACGGCATCGCCCGTCGGCACAACCTCGCCCTCGCCGGATGAACGAACGAACCACACTGCGGCGAAGCGCACCCGAGGTGACCTAAAGATCGTTTACGGGACAGCCCATAGGTGAAGTCGAGGGCTTGCAGATCAGTCTGACTGGCGCCAACAACAAGCTCGCCCAGGTCGATGCATTCGTCAAGAGACGGTCAACTGCCGTCCAGCTCGGGATGCCGAGCTTTGGCCAGTCCGGAAGAACCGCGGAGGAGAGGAAACGAACGCCGTGATCGAAATCCGTGGCGAACGAAGGTCAAAAAGGAACCGACAGTCCTGCCTCGCGCAGCTTGGCCAGAGCGGCGGACATGCACTGCTGCACAGTCCTGCCATCGGCACGCATGCCATGCTCCAAGGGACCCCCACCGGCGGCAAATGTCCACGCCGGCACGTTGTCAGCCACCCTCTCGGCGTCCACCCTGATCATGGCATTCACGCCCTGCTCACCCAACCATTCCAGGATGAGTAGCGTCACGTCCTCGATGCCGCGATCTTGGTCGATCTTTGGCCAGCGGCCCCGGTTACCTGTCACTGGCCCGACTCTACCGAGGTCCCCGCGGCAGGCGGGACGCCCGGTGGTCAAGTTCAGAGAAGCTTGCATCCGATGCTCCATGCTCCGCCCCGACCCTGCCCAACGAGGCCGCCTGACGGAGATCCGCGACAACCTTCTCGCCCGGATCACCGAAGCCGAACGCGAAGGATGGCTCGGCGAGATGAAAGGACTCGAAATCAGCCTCGCCGGAGCCCAGGACAAACTCACCTTGCTCGATGCAGAGCAAGCCCGCGCACGACAGACCGTCAACCTGGGGATGCCCTCCTATGGCAACCTCGCCGGACGCACCTCTACGGCCGACCACCCATGACCACGACGCTCTTGGATCACTCGCCGCGCGAGCGCAGATGGAACACACTCATAGCGGCCGGTGAGCTGATCGCGGACGCACGAACAACAGCTGGCTGCCCGCCATATGAATCTGCCCGGGTAACGGGGCGTGACGCGCCACGTACAAAGAAGTGCCCTGAAAGGCTTGAAACGCTATGCGCTTCATCTCCAACACGTCGTTGGGCGGCGTGACCGAACAGCTCTTCACCCTCGACGAGATCCCCGGCGTGCTGTGGACGCCGCAAGCCGCCCACGGCACCCGCCCCCTGATCCTGATGGGACACGGCGGCGGGCAGCACAAGAAGGCCCCCGACATCCTGGCCCACGCGCATCGCTTCGCCGCCGAGGGCGGGTTCGCAGTCGCCGCGATCGACGTGCCCAACCACGGCGAGCGACTGACGGACGAGGAGTTCGACCGGATGGCGACCGAGTACCGGGCGCGTATGGCCGCCGGAGAGAATACGGCTGCGTTGAACACCGCCATGTACACGCTCTTGGCCGGGCAGACCGTCACGGAATGGCAGGCGGTCCTCACCGCAGTCCAGCAACTCGATCATATCGGCGGCAGATCGGTGGGCTATTGGGGCGTGTCGCTGGGCTGCGCGTTCGGTATACCGTTCGTCGCCGCAGAACCTCGAGTCCGCGCCGCGGTGTTGGGCCTGCAAGGAGCGCCCGTACTGGCCGGGACCGCCACGCAGATCACCGTACCGGTGCAATTTCTGGCCCAGTGGGACGATGAACTGATGCCCCGTGCACAGAGCCTGGCCTTGTTCGATGCCATCGGTTCAGCCGAGAAGACACTGCACGCCAGCCCCGGCAAGCACGGAGATCTGCCGCCGTTCGAGATGGACGACTCGCTGCGGTTCTTCGCCCGACATCTGGGCTGATACGTCTGCAGTCCACGCCGCCGACAAGCACCTACGCTGCATCGTCACCAGGACGAACCTTGCCTGACACGGCATGAGTTAGTTCAGAGAATTGACGAGGCCGAATGAAATCGAGCCTGTCCAAATGGTTCGGGGCATGGCTGACCTCCGCGACGTGCCCCGAGAAGGTCATTGTAGGATCTCAGATTTCGCTTCACAGGCTCAGATCCGACTGCACACCAGCAGCACTTATGCAGTGGTGCTGAGACTTGCTGGTCGGAGCGCTCACCCTTTGCGGTGACGGAGGGCCCAGGTCCGGTCGCTCGGCGTCGGCTCTGTCTGCCAACGAGCCCGTAGGACGCCGTCGTTGTCGGGCATGACAGCGGTGAACAGAGGAATACGTTCATCCGCATAAACGGACAAGAGCGCGGCGGCGGGGGCACTGGATATCCGGGCGGTCAGCTCCAGGAACTCGCCCTCGTCGGCGATGGCGCTGAAGATATGGCCGTCATTATCCTGCCAGACGCCTTCGATGAGACCCTCGGTGGGGAGGGCTCCCAGGACGGCATCGACGTCGGAGGACAAGGGAGGCCAAACAGCCAGGCGGGCCCGGGGAGCCAGACCGGTGCGAACCGTGTCGACGGTGTCGCGGGTGAGATGGTGCCATCGTGAGGCGCCTTCGAGATACGTCTCCTCCAGGATTCCGGCGCTGCCGTTGCCGACTGCCTCGTGCAAGTAGGCCCAGAAGTCATCGTCGCCGGGCCGCTGGACGCCTTCCCCCTCGACCTCGAAGGCGTACGGGGAGGTATCCAAGCGTTCCGGGAACAGACCGAGCTTGCGGGTCCGGGCCAGCGCCTCCGCGCAAGGCCGGCTGCTGCTGATGTAGAGGTACTGGTCCCACCCCACGTGGACCGCGAACATGTTTTCCGCCTCCAGTCGGCACCAGGCGCCGTTGTCGCGCAGCATGGCCCGCACCAGCTCCAGCGCGACATCAAGCGACACCTCAGCCCCGTCGTGGAAGCCGGTCGGGCCGAATGGGAAGAGCCCGTCCAGCCCAGAACCGTCCACCGGAGGCTCGACGCCGAAGTGCGCGAAGCACGGAACGTGCGGTTCGCGGACGGCCAGGTGATCGATGCCAGTGTCCCCGGCGAATGCTGCGACGGCCTGAAGATACGCCGCCTCGACCTCGCCATGGTCGCTGACGATGTCCTTGGGGCCGGTGTAGTGCCCGTGTCCATCGCGGTCGGCGGGGTCGTACTTGGTGACGCGGTAAACGTAGGTCGGCACAGCCCCATCTTTCAGCATGGGCCTGACACCACGCCGAGGAAATGCCAGGGGAGTTGAGATACAGGGGTAGAGACACCCTCTGAGAAACGTCAGAAACCTGCTGGTCAGCGCAATGCCGTATGCCACGAGTTGCGAGATCCTACACCACCAGCGTACGAGCGGCAGCCCAGTCCAGCACCTCGCTCAGCTCAGCCTGCGCCGCGTGGGGCGGCCCGTCCGGCTGCTGACCGTCCAGGGCGCTGGGGCAGAACCGATCTGTTCCTTGCCGATGCCGGCCCGGATGCCTGACGCAATGCGTCGCCCCAGGCATTCACCTTGCTTGCCTGAGCTGAGTGCGCTGCTGCGATCGTTCCTCGCGTCACTTTGACGGCACCTGCTGATGCGGCCGAATCGTGTCAGCAGCTCGCGACAGGGCTGTCACAGGTTCCAAGATTGCTTGACCTTGCCCCCAGGGGAAGGACGACAGTGTCTCCGTAGATCACAGGAGTGCGCTCGCTGGCCAGGCGGGACGAAGAGGGGGAGTTCGCGTGACCACGACCTGCATCATTCTCGACATCGGTGGCGTACTGGAGATCACGCCGGAAACCGGAGTGGTGCAACGGTGGGAAGAGCAGCTGGAGCTGCCGCCGGGCACCGTGGATGAGCGGATGCGCGACGTGTGGCGTGCTGGAAGCGTCGGGAGCATCAGCGAACACGACGTGCACCGGGAAGTGGCATCACGCTTGGGCCTCGACGTTCACCAGCTCGAAGCCTTCATGGCTGACCTTTGGGCGGATTATCTGGGAACGCCGAACGAGGAACTCATCGCCTATGTACGGGGGCTGCAGGGACGATGCAGGCTGGGCATCCTGAGCAACAGCTTCGTCGGGGCTCGGGAACGGGAGACGGCGCTGTACCACTTCGACGAACTGGTTGAGCAGATCGTCTACTCGCACGAGATCGGCATTGAGAAGCCTGACCTGCGCGCTTTCGAAGCTGCTTGCGCCAGCTTGGAGGTGGGGCCGCAGAGCTGTCTCTTCGTGGACGATGTCGCAGCCAACGTTGAGGCCGCCCAGGCGGCGGGCATGCAGGCACATCTGTTCGAGGACAACATCGGGACGATCACACGCATCGCAGCCCATCTGGACGCTGGGCCCTTGACTCCAGCACGCGTCCTGCACGGATGACGCGTCCGACCGGTCTCTCCCAGCCAGATCGAGTTGCTCGCCTTGCGAACCATCCGCCATGACACGGTCCTTCGCTCGCTGATCCGGGCCCTGCCGTCTGATCGGGAACGTCACCCGAGCCCACACACCAGCCAGTGGGCCAAGAAGCCTCCGGCGACCCGCCGAGCTGGAACGACTTCGACGCAAATCGTCTCGCCTCGCGGGTGAAATACCTGGTTATCGCCCGGATGAGGTGAGCATGCGGGGTTCTATGGGTTCCTCCACCGCCCTGGCTCCGTCGCTTTTGACTATGTAGGCGCCCTTACCGGGCGTTTCCGTCACCGCCTCTACCAATTCCGTTCCGCGGTACACCAGGCCGACTCCATCATCTGTGCAGTGCGTAGTGGGCATGGTGCCGTCTGCGACAAGCTGGTGAATCAACGGGCGCCGACCCTCATCCGAGTCGTAGTGCACTCCATTGCCATACGGCAGGAAACCGAGTGCGTCCGTGACCGGGCGTAGTTCCGGCCCGAACGAGTCGGTCGCGCCTCCCTGGAACCAGCAGAGGGAGCCCGCGCTGACTCCGCTGAGCACGACACCGGCCTGCCAGGCACGGTGCATGATGCGGTCCAGACCGTGCGCCCTCCACACCGCCAGCAGATTCACCACCGAGCCCCCCATGACCCAGACCACGTCGTGGTCGAGGACCGAGCCCTCGACATTGGGCATGGGGAACAGGTGCAGGGGCGTCAGATCGAATCCCGCCACCCGCGCAGCCTCGGTCATACGGGTCGTGAAGTGCTCGGCATCCCCGATAGCAGTACCGACATACATGATGCGCGGGCGCCGGCCATGTACCCCGGAGAGGTCAACCGCATGATGCACCAGGGCATCAAACATCACCCTGGTTCGTCCTCCGACTCGATGCCCGCCGGAAGTCGCGAGGATGGTCGGTTCCGATGCCGTCATGGCCATGATCGTATCGCTGGCATGCTGACGGACTTGGGCGCATCAGGTTGGGGGAGTGTAAATCTAACGGCGGATCCGACGATCATGGGAGAGACGTCAAGTGACTGACACCGCCGTGGAGTTGGAGACCGTGGAACCTGTCGAGAGCACCCTGTCCGGGCAGCCTGCGCCCGTGTCCGATGAGCAACTGGTCGCGATGCTGGTGGAGCGGGCCCGGTCGGAGGGACTGCAGCTGACCGGGCAGGGCGGGCTGCTGCAGCAGTTGACCAAGCGGGTCCTGGAATCTGCCCTGGAAGGCGAGATCACCGATCACCTCGGCTACGAACGCCACGATGCTGTCGGCCGGGGCAGCGGCAACTCCCGCAACGGGAGCCGGGCCAAGACCGTGCTGACCGACGTCGGGCCGGTCGAGGTCAAGGTCCCGCGTGACACCTCGGGCACGTTCGAGCCGCAGATCGTCAAGAAGCGGCAGCGGCGGCTGACGGGAGTGGACGAGATGGTCCTGTCGCTCTCGGCGAAGGGCTTCACCCATGGGGAGATCGCCGCTCACCTGGCCGAGGTCTACGGGGCGGAGGTCTCCAAGCAGACCATCTCCACCATCACCGACCAGGTCATGGACGGCATGGCCGAATGGCAGAACCGGCCGCTCGACCGCGTCTACCCCGTCCTGTTCGTGGACGCCATCAACGTCAAGATCAGGGACGGGAAGGTCGCGAACCGTCCCATCTACGTGGTGATGGCGGTGACCGTGGACGGCACCCGCGACATCCTCGGCATCTGGGCCGGCGACGGCGGCGAGGGCGCCAAGTACTGGCTGCACGTGTTCACGGAGCTGAAGAACCGCGGCCTGGACGACGTGTTGATGCTGGTCTGCGACGGGCTCAAAGGCCTACCGGAGGCCGTGGAGACCGTCTGGCCTCGCACGATCGTCCAGACGTGCGTGGTTCATCTTCTGCGCAATTCGTTCCGTTACGCGGCCGCCAGGACTGGGACAAGGTTGCCAAGGCACTCAAGCCCGTCTACACCGCACCCAGCGAGGACGCGGCGACGGAGCGGTTACTGGAGTTCCAGGAGTCCTGGGGCGTGAAGTATCCGGCGATCGTGAAGCTGTGGTCGGACGCCTGGGCCGAGTTCGTGCCCTTCCTCTCCTTCGACGTCGAGATCCGCAAGGTCATCTGCAGCACGAACGCGATCGAGAGCGTCAACGCCCGCATCCGCAGGTCCGTCCGCGCCCGCGGCCACTTCCCCAACGAGGCCGCCGCCCTCAAGTGCATCTACATGGCCCTGATGAGCCTGGACCCGACGGGCAAGGGCCGCAAGCGGTGGACCATGCGCTGGAAAGCACCCCTCAACGCGTTCCAGATCGCCTTCGAGGGTCGCCTGACCCCGAGCAACAACTGACCACTCAACAACCAAGATCAGCCGTTAAATTGACACACCCTGACCGGGTGGGCTAGGCCCGGTGCTTCTCCTACTCCTCGCCCGGCTCGGTGCCGGGGTCACTGGGCTCGCCGGGGTCGGTGCCAGGGTCGCCCGGCTCGGTGCCGGGTTCCTCGGGGGTGGGTACGGCCTCGAAGCGCCAGGTCACCACGGAGGCGTCCGCGGCCACGCGCTGCAATGAGGGGTTCCAGCCCACTGCGGTCAGGACGAGCCCTTCCTTGTACTCGATGCGGACCGCTTCCGAGGAACCGTTGAACATCCACCGGACGGCACGTCCCCCGCAGCCGTTGCCCACGACCACCGTGGTGTTGGAGGAGTTGGGGTCAGAGGGGCGCAGGCACCACGGGCTCTTGTGGCCCTCGGCGATCCCCACGCGGCCGTCCTTGTAGTTGGTGACGCGCCACGGTTCCTCGGTCCCTTTGCACGGGCCCGCGAGCAGGTCTTTGTACGTGCGGTTGTCGCCGCCGTAGGCGACCAGGCACGCGCCGTCGGGGAAGGTAGTGCCGGCGGTGCCTACGGGGTGGATGCGGTAGAGGCCGTCGGCCACGGCGGCGGCATCACCCTCGCGTGGTGCGGGGGCGGCGTGGGTGCGGGCGGGGCCGGTCAGGGCCAGGAGCGAGGCGCAGGTGGCTGCGGCCGTGAGCAGGCGGGTGTGTCGCACAGGGGACTCCGGGGAGCGGGGGTACGGCCCGGGCCAGCCGCCCGGGCACCACAGCTAGCCCACCACCCGTCGGTCACCAGCTATGAGCCGACACGACCTCACCGCCCCACACCCACTCGAACGAGGCTGGCCGCAGCAACCATCGGCTGAACGGTCACGATCACTTGTCAATCGGTCAAGATCGCATGTCAGAGGACATCCGCGCCGCAAACCGAGGCGCCTGTACGCCGACAGGGGCTACGACTTCGACAAGTACCGCCGCCTGCTGTGGAAGCGCGGCATCAAGCCGATGATCGCTCGACGCGGCGTAGCCCACGGCTCCGGACTGGGCAAGGTGCGCTGGGTGGTCGAGCGCACCTTCGCCTGGCTCCACCAGTTCAAGCGGCTCCGCACCCGCTACGAACGACGCGCCGATCTCCACCAGGGCCTACTCGAACTGGCATGCAGCCTGATCTGCATCCGGCGTCTTCCCGGAGTGATCGGCTAGGAGTCGGAGCGCAGCCCCAAGGCGCTGTGCTGAATCACGCTGGCTGGAGCATCGGAACCCGACCCCCGACGCGTCAACTCGACCAACTTCGTACGGAGGTCTGTCGCCGGCTCGCCAAGCACGATGGCGCTGATCACCAACTCAAGGGTGACGCAGTCGTAGGCATCGTCCGTTCCTCGATAGCGTTCGGAGTCACGTTCGACGACAGCACTGTCGATCCGCCATCCACAGCCGACAACGGGTACGAAGGTCGCTGCGAAGGTTCCGTTACCGGTCCAGCTTCGGTGCAGGAAGACGACCTCACCCTCCGTGAAGACGTCCCACTTTTCATCCATGTCCCGCGATGCGTAGCCGAGCTGGATCCACTTCCAGTCATCATCTGACCAGATCCGCTGAGGCAGCTCCGGCATCAGCTGAGGAGCTGATATCGGCTGGATACGACCGGAGAACGTGGACCGGGTTACGCGTTCGTCAGCAGGCATGGAGTGATCTTACGGACGAGGCTGAGTGTCTCGGTATCTCGTCCCTCACGGACCTCATTGTGAAACGAACTGTTAGTCCCCCCGGCTATTTTTGGTGCGGCCGAATGGTGGTCGAAGAAACTCCGCCACCCGCGCGCCTGGCTGCGAACTGCATGGGCGCGGTTCGTCGACTCCCGGCGCAAAACAATGCGCCAATGGCTGAGCGGAGGCGAGCGGTAGGCACTGCCTCTCCAGGCGCCGCGGGGCGCAGATGCAGCCCTCTCCTCGTCGAACGCCCCCGGCCGCGCCGGCGTCCTCGTCTGGCCCGACCCCCAACACGAGCCCGGCCGCGTACGACCCGGGTTCGTCCTCGTCGTCACCCGCTTGTCGTACGAATCCGGGTCGCCGAGTTACGATTGCGGCTCGTCGAGCTGCGACTCCGGGAACTACTGACCGGCATGCCGAGGGCCTCACGTCGATGATCCCGCGGGACCCTCATCATGTGACCCATGAAAGATCTCGAAGGAATCGGGGCGGCACTTCGGACTGTTCCTTTGGGCCGAGTGCGTCGAACCATTCGATGCCCTGCGACATCGGTGCAGTCCCTGCGCGAGTTCGTTGAGCATGATGTCGCGTTCGGTCACGACTGCGTCCTATCGGATATGCGGCGACTCTGCGCGGAGTCCAGTTCAGTGGAACCAGGCAACAAGCCGTACATGGTCGGCTCCGTGGAGTTCGCCGAGTGTCCGCATCACGCTCCACACCGGTCCCCAGTGGGTGTGGTCTCCGGCGACCGACTCCCGGCTTCGCTTGCCGGAGCTGTCTGTTTCCTGCCAGTCGGCGGAGGCGAGCTCGGCCCAGGTGATCCATGTTGTCCCGTGGGCATCGCCGGTGGCGTTGTAGAGGTCGTACTCGGCTCGTAGCGTCTTGGACGCATCGCCGGGAAAACCGCGGTCTTGCGCCAGGGCTCGGAAGCCGAAGGAGTTACGGATGCCGAAAAGGCAGGCGAGGGCGTCGTAGGCGTTGCCGTTGTTGAGCAGGAAGAGGTCGATGGTGGCGTGCCACCCCGAGTCCTCGTCATCGGGACCCCAGGAGCGGGCACTGGGCCGACATTCGATCATTCCGCTGACCTCGGTAGACATGCGGGCATCCTGCCTGCACGGCCCACGACTCAGCACCTGCGTTTCCTGACCAGGATGCGGGCCGATCAGCCCTCCATAGCCGTTCGTCGTCGCACTGGAACTGGAACCCAGCCTGCCAGGCCGGAGTCCGCCTGCTCGTAGGTGGACTCCGCCTCCTCGTGGGGTGCGTCGAAGCCGTTGCGGGCGGAGAGCGACATCGACTGTGAGGGCGGTACGCCTGGGCTGAGGGCCTTGTCCCACCGTGAGCCGATGGGGATCATGACCGGGTGCCGCACGAACAGAAACTCCACGAACTACTCGCACGCGCCGGACTCACGGTCGTCGAGGACGTGCTCCCGGGCAGCCTGTTCCCGCCGGAAGCCGGCTGGCGGATCGCGCGGGGGATCGCGGCACCGGACGGCGCCGCCCGGGAAGCGCTCGACCCCGCGTGGTGGCGCCGTCTTTGCGATGTTGACGGCGAGTTCCTGGTGGCCGTTCTCGGACACCGGATCGGCGGCAACGACTCCCGGTGGACCCGGGTCCGGTACACCGGGAGCGGTGTACCGGAGCTGACCGGCGACCCCGGGTTCGTGGCGCTCTCCCTCGACGGGCAGGTGCTGCTGACGGAGGTGCCCGGCGCGTACGGGCCTCGGGTGACGGCCCTCGACCGGCTGCCGGAGCGGCTGGAGGAAGCCGCTGCGGCCGCCGGGCGCGAGACGGAGGCCGAACGCGCCGAGGTGTGGGTGGCGGTGCCCGGCCCCCGTGCGTGGCCTCTCCACTGGGCCGAGGGCATCGGGTCCAATCCGGCCGCGACGGACGAACTCCTGATCCGACTGCTGGACGTGGAGGCGGGCTTCCTACACAACTGCGACCGGCCCGCCGTACTCGACGCCGCCCTGGCGCATCCCGATCCGCAAGTACGGTCCAGGCCCGCGGACACCTTCCGGCCCAAGCTCACATCCGATCAGTGGATACGCCTGGTCCGCGCCGAACCGTCGCCGAGCCGGCGCGTGCTCTGGGCCAAGCATGCCCGCGCCTGGGGCGTCGAACTCCCCGAGGACCTTTACGACGACCTCCTCGCAGGCCCATCCCGTACTCAGGCCGCCGAACTCCCGGGGATCCCCGCACACCACCTCCCCAGCCTCGCGGCCGACGCCGATCCCCGAGTGCGGGCGACTGCCTGCGCGCGGTGGGAAGACCTCGCCGCGCCGCTGCTGGCGCGACTGCTGGCCGACACCGACGACGCGGTGCGCACGGCGGCGCTGCTCGCCCACCACACCGCCGTCCCCATGCCCCGCACGGTCTTTGCCGCGCTGCCCGCGCCCCGGCGCGCACTCGAACAGTGCCGTCTCTCGCCCGAACTGGAGGCGGAACTGGTCCGGGACGATGACACGGAGGTACGCCGAGCGCTGGCCGCCAACCCGCAGCTCAGTGCCCACAGCGTCACCGTCCTGGCCCAGGACCCAAACGACGACATCCGCTCGGCGGTGGTACTGCGGCCCGACCTCAACGAAGAACAGCGTGCCGCGGTGCGCCACGACTTCGACCCGACGCTGATGTCGCACACTCTGCCCTGGGTCAAGGACCTGCACGATGACGCCGACGCGATGCGCCGCCTCGCCGTATCGTCCCATCCGCTCATCCGCCGAAGCGTGGCCCGTGCCCGGCATCTTCCACCGGACGTCGTGGAGCGTCTGGCCCGGGACGAGGACCGCACGGTCCGCCTGTTCCTCGCCGAATCGTGCGATGACGCCCCGGCCGAGATGCTGCTGGAGGTCTGGCGCTGGTGGGACGGCAGCTTCAGTCACCCCGGCCGCCCCCGCAGCCACCCCAACTTCCCCCGTACGGGACTGCTGCGCTACGCCGGCGACCCCGACGGGCGGATGCGCCGCCTGGCCCTGGACGATCCGCAGTCCACACCGGCCGACGTCGCACGTCTCGCCCGCGACCCGGAAGCCGAGGTGCGCCGCCGCGCGGCCGAGGATCCCCGGCTGTCAGCGGCCGACGCGGTGCGGCTGCTGAACGACCCGGCGGACTACGTCCGCGGCATCGCGATGCGCAATCCGCGGCTGCCGGCCCGCGTCCTTGCCGGGCTGCTGCACGACCGCGACACGGCATGCACAGCGGTCACCAATCCGGCGATCCCGGTCCCCGTCCTGCACCGCATCCTGGCCGCGACCGCGGCAGCCGTGGCAGCCCGGCGCTGAACACCGGCACTGCGCAGGGCGGCGGTGGCGGTCTGACGCTGAACTCCGGCACACCCTCGCCTGGGCGGCTCGAGTCGGGGTCCGGCACTTCACGGAGCTTGCGCCAGCGACGTCGTTGCCACCGCTGGCGTCCATCGCAGACCTAGGCGCTGTTTCTCGGACCTCCTGACGTGGGTGGGGTGTTGGGGTCAGGCTGGCGGTATGGGTCGTGGGGATCTGACGAATGCGGAGTGGGATCGGCTGGAGTCGTTCTTGCCTCGTGGTGGTGCGCGTGGGGGGCGGTGGAGTGATCACCGGCGGGTCATCAACGGGGTGCTGTATCGGGTGCGGACAGGGGTGCAGTGGCGGGACCTGCCGGAGCGGTTCGGGCCGTGGAAAACGGTCTATAAACGACATCGCCGCTGGTCAGCGGATGGAACGTGGAAGATGCTCCTGTCGCGTGTCCAAGCGGCCGAGGACGCTGTCGGCCAGATCGACTGGGATGTTTCGGTCGACTCGACAGTGGTCAGGGCCCATCAACATGCCGCCGGCGCGAGGAAGACCCCCCGGCCGCGGTCGCTCAAAAGGGGGCCGGTCCAGGGACGAACCAGGTCGATCCCGTTCTGCGGAAGTTGGCCATCCGATTGGAGGAGGTGGTCAGCTCGGCGAGTGCCTGGGACGTTCCCGCGGCGGGTTCACCACCAAGGTCCACCTCGTCGCCGCTGGACGATGCCGGCCCATTGCCTTCGTCCTGACGCCCGGGCACTACGGTGACGGCCCCCAGTTCGAACGCGTCCTGGAGCAGATCGCCGTGCCCCGCAGCGGAGTCGGACGGCCTCGCACGCGGCCCGACCATGTCCTGGCGGACAAGGCCTACACCTCCCGCAGCAACCGCCGTTATCTGCGACGACGCGGAATCCAGCACACCATCCCGGAACGACTCGACCAGCGAAAACATCGACACAATCGAGGTTCCCGAGGTGGCCGGCCCACCGGCTTCGACAGCGAGCGCTACAAGAAACGCAACACAGTCGAACGAGCCATCAACCGCCTGAAGGGCTTCCGCTCAGTCGCTACCCGCTACGAGAAACGCGCCTACATCTACCTCGGCACCGTCACCCTCGCAGCCCTCCTCATCTGGCTCCGCACATGATCCGAGAAACAGCGCCTAGGCCTCCGCGCCCCACGGCGGACGGTGGGTCACCCGGTTGGGGGAGGTGAACCATCGGGCACCGGCCGCACTGCCATCCACCAGGTGTCTGTTGAGTTCCCCAGTCGTTCGCCCGACCCGACTCCCTCCCCGCCGCACCAGCGCCCACATCGACCACGCCCTCGCTCAGGGCATGCTTGGTGAACGGCGCCTGATCCACGGCGGATGATGCTCCGCCGTCAGGCGGTGGTCGGATCCTTCTGCTTTGCCGGGGTGTCGGCTGCAGGGGTCTTGGACGTCGTGTAGAAGACGGAGTTGCCCTGCTTGGCGCGTTGCACCGATCCCTTGGCGACGAGTCCTTCCACCGTGACGCGCACGACCTTGGACTTGATGTCACGGTCGGGATGGGCCTGGGTGAGTCCGGTGGTGATCTCCGCGGCGGAGCGAGGCTCGGACTGCAGACCGAGATGGCGGCGGATGAGTTCCACGAGGGTCGGCTGCTTCGTTACGGCTGCCGCGGTGGGTGCCTTCGTGCCGTTCCTGGCGGCCGTTTCCGCCGGCTTGAGGGCAGCGGCGTTCCTCGACTTGGTCTTCCTTACCAAAGCCTGCCGCGGTACCGGGGCGGTAGCTGCGGCGCTTCCTGCGGGTTCCGCGCTGGTTGCTGCCGGGCTTTCCGCGCCCAGTGTCTGCTGGAGGTTTGCCAGCATTACCTGGTTGCTTTGCAGGGATGCCAACTGCTTCTGAAGTACGGCTACTTCGGTGCTGATACGTTCCTGCTCCTTGGTGTTGCGTTCGAGATCTGCAGCAACCTGTGCGGCGTACTGAGCTTTGAGTTCCGTGGCCGGTGTCTCGATGTCGGACATGACAGCTTCCTCTACAGGTGTGTTGTGTACTGCTGGAGCCGGATCGTACTCGCTTCATTCAAGCCATGATTTGCACACGCTGTGCTGGTGCAGGTGTGCGAGACCCGCTCCTGACCGGCGCTGGGGGCGCTATCTCGGCCTGCGCGCCCGCCGGTACGACACGTCCGGCGTGCGGATGTCCATGCCGGGCACCTCCGCACAAATCTGTAGCGCGTGACTTTGACCCGCGGTTCCGAAGCGGCACGGAGCGGGTGCACGGCTGGGCAACTTACCTTCTATGCCGTCGCGTTTGATGCACGCCGCTCCGGCATTCCGTAGGGTCCGGCAGCGTTCGACATCATGGGTGGACGTGAAGGCCGCAACTTGCCGCGCTTCGCCGCTGCTTGCAGGAGCTTGGGGTGCAGGAAATCGGCGAAGGAATGGAGCGGAAGAAGAATTGGAAGCGTGGCGGATCGTGGTCTTGACACCCTCGATTCATAGCTGCTGTGTCGTTGGTGCCCACCTCAACCGTTGGACCCTGCATGTAAGGGGAGGTGAGGTCAATGTGATGCGCCCCACTATTGACCTTCATGATCAATCAGCACATGATCCTCACAGCTATCTGTAAGGAAGATTTAAGGGGCGGGTGGGGGCGTGTTTACGCGAAGACGGTTGCACAGTTGGCGCCAGGGGGTGCGGCGTTGGGCGATAGCGGTCACGCTGTTGGGGATTGTGGTTCCGGCGGTCGGGGTGACTCCGGCGGCCGCGGATGAGGCGGCGGTCTCGGTAGCGGGGGCCAGTACTCCGGAATCGGAGGCGAGTGCTCTCGCGGCTGAGACCGGTGAGCGGGTGGTTGTGGATGCGGCCGTCACTGAGTCGTCCCAGGTTTTCGCGAACCCGGACGGCACGTTCACGCAGGAGATGAACGCGGCTCCGGTCCGCGCCCAGCAGGAAGACGGTCGCTGGGCCGCCATCGATACCACGCTGGTGCGCGATGGTGATGGTTCGGTGCGGGCAAAGAACACGACGGCGGACGTCACCTTCTCGGGCGGCGGCAGCGGCAGTGGTCTGGTCACGCTCGCGGACGACGGCCACGAGCTGAAGCTTGACTGGCCGGGTGCCCTCTCCGCACCCCGGCTCGACGGCGACACCGCCACCTACACCGGAGTCCTTCCGGACGTCGACCTCCAGCTCACCGCGCTCAGCACCGGCTATACCTCGGTGCTGGTGGTCAAGACCGCGGAGGCGTCGAAGAACCCAGCGCTCGCGACGATCAGGATGACCGTGTCCGGCATCGGCCTGGACATCGCCCCGACGGCCGACGGCGGTTTCATCGCGCGCAACGGCGACGGCACTCCTGTCTTCGAGAGCCCGGCGGGACGGATGTGGGATTCCGCCGGCGACACCGCAGGCGTGACCGCACAACTCGCCCGCACCGCCCCCGTGACGGCGGTCGACGGCGCGCCGGAAGCCACATCGGATGTCCCGTTGCCGGCGGCCGGAGGCGAGCCCGCTCCGACGGAGGGCCCAGGCAGCGGTGACGCCGCGGCCGAGGTCCCTCTCAAGGTGAGCGGGAGCACTCTGGAGATCACGCCCGATCCCGCTCTGCTGCACGGCGAGGACACCGTCTTCCCGCTCTACATCGACCCACCCACGAAGGGCATTTCCCTGGGTGACTGGACGGCTCTGGCCTCCAATGGCACCAAGTACTGGAAGTTCAGCGGGGACAAGGGAGTGGGGCGCTGCTCCAACTATGCCGGCTATCTCTGCTCGAACAGCCCGTACACGCAGCGCATGTACTTCGAGTACCCGCTCTCCTCGATCCACGGGAAGAAGGTCCTGGACGCGACGATGGAGGTGTACCAGGAGTGGACGTTCACCTGCGATCCGCACTGGTACGACCTGAGCCGCGTCGACAAGGGCATCTCCTCCAGCACCACCTGGTCGTCCCGCCCCACAGCGGTGGACCTGATGGGCGACCGGAATGTGGCCTACGGACGGGGCTCCCTGTGCAGCCCCTCGCAGCCCGCGAACTGGGTGCGGTTCAGCGACAACGTGGACGAGGAGACCAACGAGAACCTGACGACGACTCTCGCGTCCTACGCCACGAACAAGCAGTCGCAGATCACCTTCTCGCTGACCGCGCACGATGAGTCCGACGCCGGGGCCTGGGCGCGGTTCCGCAACGACGCCAAGCTGTCGGTCACCTACGTCTCCTACCCGGGCAAGCCGACCTCCTACGGTGTCCAGCAGGGCACCACCGGGCGGGCTTGTAATACCTCCGCGGTGCCGTTCGCGACCAGTGACACGACGCCGAAGATGCTGGCCGCGGTGCAGTCGGCGGACGGGAGCCAGGCTCAGCTGCGTGGCGCGTTCGAGGTGTGGAAGGCGGATGGCTCCAGCCGTGCCTGGTCGGCGGTCTCTCCGGACGGTGCCTGGGTGGCGGACAATGCCACCCGCGACGCGACCTCCAGTGCGCTGCCGCCGCAGACGGATTACCGGATGCGCGTCAAGACGCAGGCGTACTACAAGACGGACCGGGGCGCGACGGGTGTCCTGGACTCGGCCTGGTCGTCCTGGTGCTATTTCCGGGTGGACACCGACATGCCGCCGTCTCCCGTCGTGTCCAGCGCGGACGGCCTCTACAAACCGGCCGAGACAGACCCCGCGGACGGCGGTGTGGGCACAGCGGGCAGGTTCACCTTCACCCCTGGGGATGCCGACTCCACCAAGGCCGGCATCCAGTCGGACGTCATCAGCTACCGGTGGAAGCTGAACAGCGGCGCGCTCTCTCCTCCGATCAACGTCGCGAAGGGTGCGGCGACAACGCAGACGATCACGCCGAACCAGGCCGGTGAGAACACCATTCAGGTCTGGGGTTACGACGCCGCCGCACACAGCTCCTACACCGGCTACTACAGCTTCCTGGTGAAGGGCGCCGAGCTGCCCTCGGGGATCTGGCATTTGGACAACGGTCTCACCGACTCCACCACTGCGACTCAGCATCCGCTGACGTCCTCTGGAGCCACCTGGGACACGCTGGCCCGCAGCGGATCCGGCGCGGCGAAGTTCAACGGCACCAGCGCCTATCTCGCCACCTCCGGCGCGGTGCTGGACACCACCAAGTCCTTCACTGTCTCGGCATGGGCGCGTTTGGAGAAGAAGGACGCCAACTACACCGTCCTGTCCCAGGCGGGCACGAACGCCTCCGGGTTCCAGCTGTACTACTCCACCGCGTACAACGCCTGGGTCTTCAACCGGCACCAGACGGACGTCGCCAGTCCGGCGATCACCCGCTCGATCGGCACCAGACCACCGGTCGTGAAGGCATGGACCCACCTTGCCGGTGTTTACGATGCGGCGGCGCAAACGATCCAGCTCTACGTCAACGGCGTGCCTCAGGCAGATCCGGTGTCTTTCACCGTCACCCCGTGGAAGGCGTCCGGCGGATTGCAGGTCGGCCGGCTGTGGGCCTCGGCGGCGGGCAAGGAGAGCTTCGCCGGAACCATCGACGAGGTGCAGGTCTGGTCCCGCGCCCTCGCGGACACCGAGGTCGCTCATGCGGCCTGGCTGGAGGATGAGGTCGTCAGCGACGGCACTGCCGGCGATCCTGTGCCAGCGCTTGTGGCGAAGTGGGATGCCGCGGACACGGCGAACGCGACCGGCACGACGGTCAAGGACACCAGCGGCTTCGGCCGGAACCTCGCCCTCAACGGTGCCGCGCTCGCCCAGATCAGCACCGGCGACCCGGACAACGGTGAAGAGGTCACCACCCGGCAGACGATGAGCCTGAGCGGCACCAGCGCCTACGCCACCGCACCCGGTCCGCTTGTCGATGACTCCGGTTCGTTCACCGCGACCGGCTGGGTGACCCTGGATCCCGCCAAGCTCGCCGACACCAGCAAGTCGTACGCAGTACAGGTGTTCGGCCAGTCGGGGACGAGCCAGTCCTCCTGGGGCGTCTGGTATGAACAGCCGGCCGGCAGCACCCAGGGGCGGTGGACGTTCGGCCGTCCCGACAAGGACGGCACCGGAGCGGTCTGGACCGAGAGCGAGACCGCCGACCTCGCCACGGCCCAGCTCGGTGTCCCGGTCATGCTGACGGTCGTCTACGACGCCCAGACAGCAGCCGACCCCGACAGCGACACTTCCAAGCTCGGCGTACTCAAGCTCTACGTCGACAACGCCCTGATGGGTGACGAGGACGGCGTGCCGTACTCCGCCCCCTGGCAGGGCACGGGAGCCTTCGAGATCGGCCGGGCGAAGATCAACGGCGCCGCCGCGCGCTACTTCCCCGGACTGATCGACAGCGTCCGCGTCTGGGCCGGAGCCACCTCCACCGACACCATCGCCAACCGGTACAACGCCGAGCAGCGGTAGCAGCGAGGGCGGGACAGGGGCATGGCCCCTGTCCCGCCCTGGCCTGTCTCTTCGTGGGCGAGAGGCGCTCCGCTTCCGCCCCGTTTCCCTTCGACAAACCGGGAACTCACCGTGTCTTCAGCACTCTTCCGCAGACGTCTGCCAGGGGCGGTCATACGTCGCTGGCTGGGCCGTGGCGGACTCGTCCTCTCCCTCTCCCTGCTTCCGCAGGTGGTCATTCCCTCGGGTTACGACTTTGCCGCACAGGCGCAGTCTCCGGCGCACCGCGACCTGGAGGACCGGCCTGACGCGAAGATCGACAAGGTCGGCGTGCTCAAGCCCGGCACCTCCAAGGCGCCCAAGGACAAGGCCGCCCCCGCCGTCACCCAGACCCGCGAGCGGCTGGAGCGCGCCGCCTGGCCGAAGGCCGGGAAGGCTGCAGCCGATGTCCCGGCGGCCGGTGGGACATCCGTCACCGTCGGTGGTCTCGACGTCAAGCTGGCCCAGGTGCCAGCAGCCCCGACGGCCAAGGCCGGGAAGAAGATGGCGGCGGCCTCCGGCCCGGCTGAGCGGCTGACGATCGGTGTTCAGTCCCAGTCGGCCGCGCGGAAGGCGGGCGTCAACGGCGTTCTGCTCACCGTCGCTCCAGCGGCCCCCGCGTCGGGCAAGGGCGACACCGACAAGCTCCGGGTGTCCCTGGACTACTCCTCCTTCAACGACGTATACGGCGGCAACTTCGGCCCCCGTCTGAGCCTGGTGGCGCTCCCGGCCTGTGCGCTGACCACCCCGGAGAAGAAGTCCTGCCGCACCCAGACTCCGGTGGAGGGCGCGGGCAACGACGCGCAAGCCCAGACCCTGACCGGCACAGTCTCCGCCCGTACTCTCTCCTCCGGTGCCCCCATGCTGCTGGCGGCGGCGGCCGACAGTTCGGGCGGCGGAGGCGACTACGGCGCCACCTCACTGTCCCCGACCGCTACCTGGGAGGCCGGCGGCAGCACGGGTGACTTCGCCTGGAACTACCCGCTGCGGGTTCCCCCGGCAACGGCCGGCCCTTCGCCGAATCTGGCCATCTCCTACAACTCGGCTTCGGTGGACGGTCGTACGGCCGGGGAGAACAACCAGACCTCGGTGGTCGGCGAGGGCTTCTCGATCACCGAGTCCTACATCGAGCGCAAGTACAACTCCTGCAAAGATGACGGCCAGTCCGGCAAGGGCGACCTGTGCTGGAAGTACGCCAACGCCACCCTGGTCCTCAACGGCAAAGCGGTCGAACTGGTCAACGCCTGCACCGACAAGACGGCCTGTGACAATGCCGCCCTCTCGCAGGCATCAGGGGGCAGCTGGAAGGTGAAGAACGAGGACGGCACCCGGGTTGAGCACCTGACCGGAGCCACCGGCAACGGCGACGACAACACCGAGTACTGGAAGGTCACCGACGCCTCCGGCATCCAGTACTTCTTCGGCAAGGAGCGGATGCCCGAATGGAGCGACAAGGGCACCACCGCCACCACCGACGACGACCCGGTCACCAACTCCGTATGGACCGTCCCCGTCTTCGGCGATGACGCAGGCGAACCCTGCTACAAGTCCACCGGCTTCGCTAACTCCTCCTGCGAGCAGGCCTGGCGCTGGAACCTCGACTACGTCGTCGACCCCCACAACAACGCCTCCACCTACTGGTACACCAAGGAGAGCAACAACTACTCCAAGAATGCCGACACCACTGTCAACGGCACCGGCTACACCCGCGGGGGCTACCTCAACCGCATCGACTACGGCCTGCGCAGCGACCTGATCTACTCCAAGCCCGCAGCCCAGCAGGTGAACTTCTCCTACGCCGAGCGCTGCGTCGTCTCGGGCGGCTGCACCAGCTTGACCAAGGACACCAAGGCCAACTGGCCTGACGTGCCCTTCGACATGATCTGCGCGGCGAGCACCAAGTGCACCACCCAGATCGGACCGGCCTTCTTCACCCGCAAACGCCTCACCGACGTCACCACCTCGGTGTGGACCGGCACCGCCACCACCCGCAGAGACGTGGACACCTGGCACCTGGATCAGAGCTTCCCCGACACCGGCGACGCCTCCTCGGCGAGCCTGTGGCTGAAGTCCATCCAGAACACCGGCAAGGCCAACACCACCACCGCGGCCATGCCGGCGGTCACCTTCGGCGGCATCCAGCTGTCCAATCACGTCGAGGGCAGCGGCCCGGACACCCTGCGCTACATCAAGTGGCGGGTACGCACCATCAAGTCCGAGACCGGTTCCACCCTCACCGCCAACTACTCCGACCCCGACTGCATCTGGGGCACCAGCATGCCGGCGGACATCGACAGGAACACCCGCCGCTGCTACCCGGTCAAGTGGTCCCAGTCCGGGACGACCCCGGTTACCGACTGGTTCCACAAGTACGTGGTCACCTCCGTCTTCCAGGACGACCCCTACGGCCACGGCGACACCGGCGAGAAGTACTACGACTACCAGGGCGGCGCCGGCTGGGCCTACGCCGACGACGAGGGCCTGACCAAGCCGTCCAACCGCACCTGGTCACAGTGGCGCGGCTACGGCAAGGTCGTGGAGACCTCCGGCGACTCCGAGGGACCCCGCAGCAAGAAGTCCACCCTCTACATGCGCGGCCTCAACGGTGAGAAGGAACTCGACGGCACCGCCCGCGTCGAGAGGGTCACCGACTCCACCGGCACCGCCATCGACGACTCCCGCCAGTACGCCGGCTTCGTCCGCGAAACCATCGTCTACAACGTCGCCGAGGAACTCAGCGGCACCATCAACACCCCCTGGTCCCACAAGACCGGCAGCCACACCTACAGCTGGGGCACCACCGACTCCTGGATCGTCCAGGCCGGCGAGACCGCCACCCGCACGAAAACCTCCACCGGCACCCGCACCGGCACCCAGAAGACCACGTACGACCCCACCTACGGCATGCCGCTCACCGTGGAGGACAGCGGCGACGCCGCCAAGCCCGGCGACGAGACGTGCGTACGGACCAGCTACGCCCGCAACACCTCGGCCTGGCTGGTGAACGCGGTCTCGCGCACCGAGACCTACGCCGTTGCCTGCGCAACGACCCCGGTGATCCCCGGCGACGTCATCTCCGACATCACCACCGCCTACGACGGACAGGCTGTCGGCGCGGCGCCCACCAAGGGCGAAATCAGCGCCTCGTACCGGGTCGCGAGCTACGACGCGGACAAGAAGCCCGTCTACCAGCAGGTCTCCAGCTCCACCTACGACAAGCTGGGCCGCCCGCTCACCGCGACCAACGCCCTCAACCAGACGATCAAGACCACCTACGTCCCCGACGACACCGGCTACGGTCCGCTGACGTCCAAGACCACGATCGATCCCAAGCTCTACGCCTCCACCTCCATGGTCGACCCAGCCTGGGGAACGGCCACCAAGACGACCGACGCCAACGGCAATATCACCGAGTGGTCCTTCGACGCGCTCGGCCGCCTGAAGTCGCTCTGGAAGCCGGGCCGCTCCCGCAGCGATGCCGCCAGCATCGTCTACGCGTACAGCATCAACAACGATAAGGAGACCTGGGTCCGCACCGACGCCCTCAAGGCGGACGGCAAGACCTACAACAGCGCCTACGAGATCCTCGACGGCCTGCTCCGCTCCCGCCAGAAGCAGACTCCCGCGCCGAACGGCGGCCGGGTCATCTCCGAAACCCTCTACGACGACCGCGGCCTGGCCTACATCTCCAACAGCCAGGTACACGACGAGAATGCCCCCTCGGGCACTCTGGCCAACACCTTCCCCGGCTCCGTTCCTGCCTCCACCGAGACGGTCTTCGACGCCGCCGGCCGCGCCACCGAATCGATCTTCCGGGTCTACGACCAGGAGAAGTGGCGTACCAAGACCGATGAACAGGCCGACCGCACCGCCGTCACCGCCGCGGAAGGCGGCACCGGCATCCTGACGATCGTCGACGCTCGCGGGCGGGTGACCGAGCGTCGCGAATACGGCGGTCCGGTCCCGACCGGCAGCGACTACACCCGCACCCTGTACGACTACAGCCCCGGCGGCCAGCTCAAGAAGATGACCGGCCCGGACGGCGCCGTGTGGACGTACGACTACGACCTGCGCGGCCGCAAGACCACCTCAACCGATCCCGACAAGGGCAGGGTCGACACCACCTACAACGACGCCGACCAGCCGCTGACCGTCACCACCATGCTCGACGGCGTCTCCCGCACCGTGATCACCGACTACGACGATCTCGGCCGCACCACGGGCACCTGGGACGGGGTGAAGGACAACGCCCACCAGCTGACCAAGTTCACCTACGACTCCCTGGCCAAGGGACAGCCCACCGCCGCTATCCGCTATGTCGGCGGCACTACGGGCAAGATCTACTCCCAGGTCGTCACCGGCTACGACAGCCTCGGCCGCCCCAAGGGCACGAAGACCGTCATCGCCGTCACCGACGATCTGGTCGCCAACGGTGGTGCCCCGCAGACCTTCACCACCTCCACCGCCTACAACATCGACGGCACCGTCCAGTCCACATCGATGCCCGCCCTCGCTGGCTTGCCCGCCGAGTCCGTGGCCTACGGATACAACAGCCTCGGGATGGTCACCAGCACCGACGGCATGACCGACTACGTCCAGAACATCGGCTACTCCCCGTACGGCGAGATCGAAGAGACCCGCCTGGGCACCTCCACCGGCGCCAAGCAGCTCCAGATCCTCAACCGCTACGAGGACGGCACCCGCCGCCTGACCAACTCCCACACCGTCGACCAGACCAACACCGGCTATACCAGCGACGCCGATTACATCTACGACGCCACCGGCAACGTCAAGTCGATCACCGACAACGCCAACGGCAAAGACACCCAGTGCTTCACCTACGACGGCTACCGCCGCCTGACCCAAGCCTGGACCCCGTCCTCCAACGACTGCGCCACAGCAAGCTCGGCGACCACCCTTGGCGGACCGGCCCCGTACTGGACCAGCTGGACCTATAAGCCCGGCGGCCTGCGCGACACCCAGACCGAACACAACGCCACCGGTAACACCGAAACGGGCTACGGCTACCCCGCCCTCAACGCCTCCAGCGCCGGCCAGCCCCACACCCTGACCTCCGTCACCGTCGACGGCGGCACCGCCAAGAACTACACCTACGACGAGCAGGGCAACACCACCAAGCGCTACAGCCCCACCGGCACCGCGCAAAGCCTCACCTGGAACATCGAAGGAGAACTCACCCGCCTCACCGAAGGCACCAAGACCACCGATTACCTCTACGACGCCCACGGCGAACTCCTGATCCGCCGCGGCCCCGTCAAGACCGTCCTCTACCTGGCCGGCCAGGAACTCCACTACGACACCGCCGCCAAGAAGTTCACCGCCCAGCGCTACTACCCCGCTGGCGACGCCACCGCGGTCCGCACCGAGGCCGGCCTGTCCTGGATGATCGACGACCACCACGGCACCGCCTCGATGACCGTGGACGCCACCACCCAGGCCGTCACCCGCCGCTACACCAAGCCCTTCGGTGAGACGCGCGGCACGGCCCCATCGGCCTGGCCCGACGACAAGGGCTTCCTCGGCAAACCAGCCGACGCCGACACCGGACTCACCCACATCGGCGCTCGCGAATACGACCCGGCCACCGGACGCTTCCTCTCCGTCGACCCTGTCCTCGCCCCCGACGACCACGAGTCCCTCAACGGCTACGCCTACGCCAACAACACCCCCGTCACCAAATCCGACCCCACCGGCCTGCGCCCGATCACGGACTGCGAGCGCGGCTGCAGCGACGGCAAGGGCGGCACCTACCGCGACCACATGACCATGGGCCCCAACGGCACATGGGTTTACCACTCCACCCAGACCTACACCCAGACCTTCCAGTACCAGAAGACCGGCGGCGGCACCGGCAGCGGCACGATGACCGTCACCGTCCGCACAGACGCGGGCCACAAATCCGCGCAGGTCGTGTTCAAGAAGGGACCCGACCCGAAGCCCAAGAAGGACGACGGCTACTGCAACGCCTGCTGGGCGATGGGCACGAATCCGCACTACGATCCCAACGCCAACGACCTGCCAGACGCAGGAAAACTCGCAACTTGGCAGAAAGTTGTGCTGGGCGTCGTCACGGTCGTTGCGGTGGCCGTGGTCCTAGCTCCGGTCGCCGTGGCCCTCGGGGAAGGATGTCTGGCCACAGCCCCGGTATGCGCCGCAGAGATCGCAGAGATGGCGACCGGTGGGGCGTCCGGTGGAAGCGCGGTGGTCGGCAGCGGAGTGCTCGGAGCTGCGGCTCTCAAGGGAGGAGCCGACGACGCCGTCGATGCGGCGGCGACTCTGCCAGTTCCCTACAGCAAGGGCTGGGCTTTCCGGCAGGACAATAATTTTCACATTCCGAGCCTGATGACGCCGAACGGCAGGACCTTGAGTGCTCATGCCGCCGAACGAGTGGCAGGAAGCGGGCCTGGACGTCCCCCGACGACGCTGAATGCTCTCGACTACATTCTGGAAAACGGCAACAAGGTGAAATATGATGCGGTCCGCGACACAATCCAGGTCAGGGCGACTCAACTGCCGGGCAAGCCTTTCGTGGTCCTCTCCGGGAGTAATCCAAATCACATAGTCACCGCCATGATCCCGAAGGGATTTGACATTCCGTGAACCCAGGCGAGGAAATTCTAGCGATGGCCCGGAAATTCATTTCTGGTGACGATCGATCCATGGGCTTCATTGCGTCCATGGAAAAGGTCGTTGTAGAAAATCTCCCGGATTCCGATATGTTCGAATTTCTTGCGGAAGGTATATCGCTCTATCGCCCATGGGCCGGTGCTCCCTACTGGTCGGAGGGGGATATGGTTCAGCTTATGGAGGATTTCGTGCAAGAATTTGGAGGCTCTGAGAAATCTTAAGAATCGGCCTCTGTTGCAGCCGACCACTACGAGTGGACCTCAGCCCGACCGCCCCATTTCCACGCGGTGGTCGGGCTGAGGTCTTGTACCCGCTTCGAACACTTGGGTAAGGCTTACGAACCTGGCACTCGACGCAACGCTCAGCTCCGGCACATAGCGGGAGCGAGAGGTCGCCACGGCCTCTTCCAACCGGTGTTGCCACCACTGGTCGGTAAGGATTTCCGCATCAAACCAATAGCGAGTCCGCACCCCCTAGTGTCAACCGCTCTGAAGCGACTTATGAGGTTCGTTGCCCACTCGACTTGAAAGCGACCCGCATGCCTCGCTCGGCAGCCATCTGTTCCCAGCCCTCGCGCCATCCCTTCTCGCCCAAAACCTTCTCGTACAGTGACTTGCCCCTGCCACTTGTCGGCCCGGTGGGGTCCAGCAGTCGGGCGATGATGTGCCGCGCCAGCTTGGGGTGCTGTTTCAGAGCTGCAGTAACTGGCGTGTCCAGCTGGCCCTTGGCAGAATCCACTTGATTGCTGCTGAGCCAGAACTTCGCCTGCCAGCCCACTTCAGTGCCGTCGGGCAATGTCCGATGGGCCCGGCTTCCAGCGTCCTCAGCGACCCGTTCCCGAGGGATGTTGTGATGCCGAGCTGCGGCCCCCGTGCTGGCCGGAACGTCCCGCCGAGCCGGGACGTGTAGACGGAGACCGACGCCCCTCCGTGTGGCCAGCCGTCGGAATCAGTCTTGCCGCAGCATGGCCCGCACAGCGTGGACGTTCCATACCCACAGGTCGGGCATGGCTCGCCACACGGGCGATGAACTCGGGTCCGCGGGGCGAGGATCTTCTCCATGCAGCAGTTTCTGTAGCTTCTCGGTTTTCTCGCTCTTGTCCAGGGCGCTCTGGGCCTGTTGCACGGCTGATATTTGGCTGACAGCCTCACACCCCGTACAGGTAGTTCCGTGAACTGCGCAGGCACCGGTGGCCATCTCCGCGCCCACGGTGGTGAACCGACCGTACGGTCCGCGCGGGGTGATCCGTACGTGTCCTCTCCGCGTGAGCGGGAGCGAACCGGTCCACACGGACGGCGGCGCCTCCCTGCTCCAAGCGCGGATGGCGCGAAAGACACCCCGAGTCGTCGCTGTGAGTTTCCTCACGTGTACGCAATGTGTGTGACCAGGTGCAGATTGGCATGGTCCTGGCAAGATCGTGTGACTGCTTGATCACGGGGCCTGTGGGACCGCAGGCTGGGGGAGGGACTTGCTGTGCTGACCACACGGATAGCACGCTTTATTGCTGTTCTAGCGTTACCGGTGGCGCTGATATGCACGGAGACAACGCACGCAATCGCTATGCCGATCAGGCTCAAGCCGCCGGAGGCCGCGGCCACCGCAACTCTGGCTCAGAGTGCGGCGAAGCCCTTCACGCCTGTGAAGGCGATGACCCCCAAGCAACGCGAAGCGCAGCTCGCACGGGATGAGCAGCTGGACGCGGCACGACCCGCCCTGGGGCACAGCAAACCGGTACAGAAGGCGCTCAGCAGTGCCGCGGACCAGAGACGTGTGTCGGATCTGACCGCTCACGGAGAGCCTCAACTCTCCAAGGAGGCGGCTCCGGCCGCGGCTGCGGCCGATCCGGACTTCGAGGGAGCGCTCTGGGGCTCCACGTACATCGTTAACGACGAGTCCCAGCTGGATCCCGACGGTGTCGCGACGGCGCTGAAGGCCAATCCTCCGGTCAGTCCTCAGGTCTACCCGAACTACCGGCCGGGGCGGACGACCTGGTACGTGGAGGCGGGCTGGACGGAGGCCTCCAGCATTCCGCCGGCCATGCTGCGTATGCAGCTGTACCGGGCATCGGACAACCAGTTGGTTGCCACCCGGCTGACGAGCCGGGACACCGCCGCCAGCGCCGAAACGAGCAGTCTGTGCATGAGCTGGGTGGTGGGCAGCGCGCCGAAGACCTGCGTCTGGTCACTCCGCGACGGGCTGCTCGTAGGCAAGGCGGGTACGGCCTACTACGCGAAGCTCTCCTACGCGACGGAGATGACCAACCACTTCTACCAGGTTCCCAACCAGACGAAGCCGACCTACCGCGAGTACTGGCTGCCGACCAAGTGGACCACGGCGGTCACTTCTCCCGCCGCCCCGGCCGTCTACACGCCCGGCATCAGTGAGGGGCTGTCGGGCCAGTGCACCTGCTGGTATCAGACGCTCATCGCCGACCCGGTGAACACGGCCACAGGAGCAGTCAAGGAAACCGTCACCGACGCTGTCGTTCCCGGAAAAGGCCTTCCGCTGACCCTTTCCCGGTCCTACTCGTCAGCCGCGACCGACACCGGCGGGCTGCTGGGCAAGGGCTGGAAACTGCCGTACGAGGCCGGGCTGACCGTGGCGGCCAGCAGCGTGACGCTGGTGGAACCGGACGGCGCCAAAGTGGCGTTCGCCAAGCAGAGCGACGGGACGTTCACTGCGCCCAAGCCCGCGCGCTATGTGCTAACCCAGACGAGCAGCGGCTTCACCGTGACCCATCCCGATCACACGCGCCGCGTCTTCGACTCCTCGGGACGCTTGACCGGTTGGCTCGACGGCGCGGGGCAGGGACTGGCGCTCAGCTATTCCGACGACAGGCTGACGAAGATCACGGACGCGGCCGGTCGGGACACCGCACTTGACGTCGATGCGGCCACCGGCCGGCTCAGCTCCGTCACGCTGCCGGACGGCCGCAAGGTGGCGTACGGCTACGAGGCGGACCAGTTGGCGCGAGTGACAGGCACCGACGACGGCGTCACCCGCTACACGTACACTGGCGGACGGCTGGCCACCGTCGTTGACCCCAGAGGCAACGCCGTCACCCAGAACACCTACAACGAAACCACCGGGCGCATCCTCAGCCAGATCGATGCCAACGGCGGGACGTTCAGCTTCACCTGGAAAGCTACCGCGGACGCTCCGGCCGGCAGTGGCGAGTCGAATGTGACCGACCCGGCGGGAGGCATCTGGACGGATGTCTACGAGGCCGGGGTCCTCATGCGCAGTTACCGTCCGGAGGGCGGCGGCACCGACCGCGCCTACGACCAGAACCTCGGCCCCATCACGGAGTACGACTCCAACGCCAACAAGGTCACACGGACGTTCGACGCCCGTGGCAACGTCGCCTCGCAGGAAAAGGGCGGCGTGACGGAGAAATTCGTCTTCGACACCTCTGACCGCATCAAGTCCGTGACGAACGGCCGCGGATACAGCACAACTTACGAGTACGACGGAACCAGCGACCGGGTGAAGACCATCGCGGGTCCGGGCGGCACCACGGCCTACACCTACACAGCCGGCGGACAGATCGAGACGGAGACCGCGCCCGGCGGCGGTGTCACCCGCTACAGCTACAACGGTGCAGGGCTTGTGGCAGCGGTGACGGCCCCGGCAGGGGGAAAGACGACCTACCGGTATGACGCCGCCGACCGACTGACAGCCACGACGGATTCTCGGGGAAACACTGAGGGGGCCGACCCCGCCGCGTACACCACCGCCTACGCCTATGACGCCCAGGGGCGCCTGCAGAAGACCACAGACGCGGCCGGCCGGACCAGCATCTACGGCTACGACGCCAACGGCAACGTCAAGACCGTCACCGACGCGCTGGAGCAGGTCACCGCCTACGAGTACAACAAGTCCAACCAGCTGACCAAAGTCACCGGCGCTGACGGCACATACGCCACCACGGAGTACGACTCCCGGGGAAACCAGACGGCTGCCGTGGACGAAGCCGGTAGCCGGACGACCTACGGCTACGACGGCGCCGGCCGCCTTGCATCGATGACCACGCCACGCGGAAACGCCGCCGGTGCCGATGCGGCGAAATACACCACCACCTACGACTACGACGACAACGGCAACCTCACCAAGACCCTCGACCCGACAGGGGCCTTGACCAGCACCACCTACGACGCCTTCGACCGGCCCCTCAAGGTCACTGACCCACTGGGCCGCACCACTACCACCGCCTACGACGTCAACGGCAACGTCGCCCAGGTCACCGACCCGCTCAGCAAGGTCACCAAATACACCTACACGACGGCCGACCTGCTCCTGACGGAGACCGACCCGCTGGGCAAGGCCACGCTCTACGGCTACGACGCCGCCGGCAACCGCACCTCGGTCACCACACCCCTCGGATTCAAGACGACGTACTCCTACGACAGCGACGGCCGTCAGGTCAAGACGGTCAGCGCCCGCGGCAACGTCTCCGGCGCCGATGCGGCGAAATACACCTGGACCACCGGCTACGACGCAGCCGGCAACCCCAACAGCCTCACCGACCCCCTGGGCGACGTCGCGAAGAGAACCTACGACGCACGGGGCAACGTCACCTCCGTCACCGACCCGGCACAGCGCACCGTCGCCTACGCCTACGACGCTCTGAGCCGCCTCACCTCGGTGACCGCACCCGACGACGGAAAAACCTCCTACGCCTACGACACCTCCGGCAACCTCACCCGCCGCACCGACCCCAACGAGCACGTCACCGACTACGGATACGACGCCGGCCACCAGCTCACTTCGGTCACCGACCCCCTCAACCGCAAGACCTCCTACGCCTACGACGCGGACGGCAACCTCACCAAGAAGACCACCCCCCGCGGAACAACCAGCCAGACCTGGGACACCCGAAGCCTGCTGACCAAAGTCGACTACTCCGACTCCACACCGGACGTCACCTACCAGTACGACACGGCCGGACAACTCACCCTGCGCAACAACGGCGTCCTCTCAGAAGACTTCGTCTACGACAGCGCCGGACAGCTCATCAAGACCCGCGGCTTCTCCTACACCTATGACGCCGCCGGCCAGATACTCACCCGCAAGTACGCCGACGGCAACACCATCACCAACACCTACGACGCCGACGGCCGCACCACCACCATGGCCGCCGACTCCACCACCACCAGCTACCTCTACGACCCCGAAGACAACCTCACACGCACCACACTCCCCAACACCCTCATCGAGGACCGCGCCTACGACACCGCCGGCCGACTGACATCCGTCGCCTCCACCAAGGCCGGCGCCGTCATCACCAAAACCGCCCTCACCCTCTCGGCCGCCGGACAGCCCACCCACATCGACACCACCCGCACCGGAGTAGCCCAAGGCGGCTACGACCTCACCTACGACAAGGCCGGGCGCATCACCGCCGGCTGCTTCCCCCAGCCGACGGTCAGCGGCTGCGCCGACACCCGCACCACCACCTACAGCTACGACAAGGCCGGCAACCGCCTCACCGCCACCCTGGGCACGCGCAACACCAGCTACACCTACGACGGCGCCGACCAACTCATCTCCTCCACCACCGGCGCCACCACCACCGACTACGCCCACGACGGTGAAGGCAACCGGACCAAGGCCGGAGCCAACACCTACACCTACGACCTCGCCGGCCAGATCTCCGCCGCCAACGACGGCGGCATCGCCTACACCTACCAGCACGACGCCGAGGGCAACCTCGTCACCACCAGCCAAGCCGGCACCCTCACCAAACGCACCGAGTGGGACCCCAACGCCCCCCTCCCGACCCTGGCCACCGAGTACGACGCCGCCGGAGCGATCCAGCAGTCCTACCGCTACGACCCCCTCGGCCAGGTCGCCGCCGCCGAGACCGGCGCCGCCAAGGTGTACACCTACACCCACGACGCCCTGGGCTCACCCCTCGACGTCACCGGCAGCACCGGCAGCGTCTTCCAGCGCTGGGCCTACGACCCCTTCGGCACCCGCGTCCGCAGCACCGTGGCAGGCGGCGCCCCAGAATCCGCCCCCTCCTACGCCGGCGCCTACTTCGACACCACGACCAGTCACCTCGACCTGCGAGCCCGCCAGTACGACACCTTCACCGGCCGCTTCACCCGCCCCGACCCACTCACCCCCGACTCGGACACCCCCTACACACAGCCCTACGCCTACGTCGAGAACATGCCGACCAGCCGCGTCGACCCCAGCGGCCTGTGCAGCATCACGACACAGATGAAGGACCTGTTCTCCGGCAACTGGGGCTGGAACAACAACTGCGACAAGGAAGACCGGGAAACCGCAACGAAGGCCCCCGCGGTTCAGTCGGCAAAGAACCTTGCCGATAACGTGACCAAAGGAGCGGTCGAGGCTGCAGGTCAGGCGAGCCTCGGCTTCCTCGACGGCTTGACGTTCGGAAGCTTCAGCTACCTCAGCGACGCCCAGATCACCTGCCCAACGGCCTACAACTCCGGCCTGTACGGAAGCATGGTGCCATTCCCGATCGGGGGCGGCGGTAAACGCCTGGCGGCCGAGGGCGCGGAAGTCGCCGGGCGTGGCCTGTGGACCCTCACCGCAGGTGGCGCTTCGAAGATCATGAAAGGCGGACCATTCAAGACCACGTTCTACAAGAGTGCTTCGGACGGTACGTGGTGGACTCCAGACGTCACAGGGCACGGGGGGTCGGCATTCAAGGTATACCAAGAGACCAAGAAGGGTCTCGAATGGATTACCGACGCCGATAAGTATGGTAAATATATGCCAGACAAGTGGAAGGGTGGGACTGGTCGATTCATCCCCTGGGATAAATTGAACGGTGTAGGAAAATGATTGAGTCAGTCGAAGAATTTCTCAGGCTTCGCTTCAGTGACGACCCTGATGAGTACGGAAGGGCGAGTGCGGAGCCAGCCCCTCTGGAGGTTTGGACGGAAATTGTAGAAAAGCATCCGGAAGCCCGATTCTGGGTTGCACACAACAAGACCGTCCCGTTGGAGATCCTTCGGCTTCTCGCAGCCGATCCTGATCCTCGAGTGAGATCAATGGTGGCGATGAAGCGCAAGTTGACGCCTGACCTTCTGACTGGACTGGCGATCGACCAGCACGACCCCGTCAGGCTTTCGGTCGCACGTCACAAGCGAACCCCAAAGGCTGTACTCGAGAAACTCCAGTCGGATCCCTGGAGCGAAGTCCGGGACCTGGCGCGTGATCGGATAGAGAACGAATACTGATCACCTGTAGTAGGTCGTACATTCGCAGCAAGTGAGGCATCTCCCGTGTTATTCAGATGCGAGAGGTGCCTCATTTGTGCGAATAAGGCAAACCGTCACAAGCGGTAGGTGGCGACGGGGATCTCAAGGCCGTCGGCCTGCGTGACCTTGAAACGGGCTGTAGCCGGCTTTGTCCGCAGTCGGCGCCGTCCCCTCGCCGTCGTGCGTCCCGCACCTGGTCGGTAGGGTTTGCGTCTGGTCGACGATCGACAGCGGGTGGCCGGAGCGGGGCTGATGGGGGAGGGGCTGGTTGTGGGCAAGCTACCCGAAGTGTTCGCGCTGCCTCGGATGCTGCGGCATTTCGCGGCGACCGGTGATGGGCTGCCGCCGGACGGTGCGGTGGAGGTGGACGCACCGGACTCCGCTCTGCGGGCCGTGCTCTCCGCGGCCCGGTCGGGGATCTGGCTGCCGGCGGCGCAGTTGATGGCGCAGACGCGCACCGCCCGGGACTGGGACCGGCGCGACCAGTGCAGCGTCGGCCTGGCCGAACTCGCACTGCACCACACCGGATGGCTGGGCGACTGGAGAGGCGCGGTAGCACGAGATCACGGCTGTCCGGTGAAAGCGGCGGCGGGCGCCACCGTACCCGGCCCGAAACGCGCGTTCAGAGCGTCCACGACCGGCTCGACGCGCAGACGGGCCTCGCGGGCGCGGTCCAGCGTCAGCTGCGTATGAGCCTGCACAGAGTCAACGGCGTCGGCCACGAGGCCGATCCGCCGCAGTCGCGCGCGCTGCAGGCCGAACCCGTCCAGGACGCCGTACACGGCCAGGCGCAGATCGTCAGTATGCGCCGAGACCGCCGTCAGCGCCCGGGTCTTGGACAGATCCCGCCGGTCCGCCATCGACACGACAACCGTGATTGATCGCGCGGCCTGCCCGCGCGACCGCAGGCCGGCCGCGAGCTCCGTGGCCAGCCGCAGGGCCGCAGCGCGCACTTCCCACCCTTCCAGCATGTCCCTCGCGAAGTCGGCCCGAACGCTGAGCGTCTGCGCCGCCCGGCCCGGCACAACAACCCGCCGGTCGATCCCGCGAGCGCGTTCCTGCAGAGCGCGGCCCGCCCGGCCCAGGATGCGCACGACGGTCTCTCCGGGCAGATCAGCCAGGTGTCCGATCGTTTCAACGCCCAGGCGGTGGAGATCTTCTGCCTGCGTCCGTCGAATCCCGTACAACTCCCCGACAGGCAACGGACCGAGGAACCTCGCCGTATCGGACGGCGCCACTTCGAGAACGCCGCCGGACTGCGTACGAGAGGACGCCATAGCCGCGACCGTCCAGGACGATCCGATACCTACGGCTGTCTCCAGCCCGTACCAGGCGGCGGCCTGAAGGCGCAGCCGCTGTGCCAAGTCGACTGGACCGACGCCGAACAGGCGGAGAGAACCAGAGAGTTGAGCCACTACAGCCGACGGGGCCAAGGGCTGAACGACGGGGGTGAACCGCTCGATCACCTCGGTGAGCTCGGCGAGTCCGCCATCTTTCCGAAGTCGGACATGGAAGAACACCGGCGCTTTCACCGTCTCCCTCCTTCCCCGGGAGCAAGTGGTACCTGCCACGGACTCCTCAACCGGACGGTCAGTCGTCCTCTCAACTGCCATGGACGGTCGGGTTCGCTATCCCAGGACTGCAGGAATTCAGGAACCTGTCGGGTTCGGTTGCCCGCGCACCCCGCGGCACTGTTCAGGCCGAGGTGGGCGAGCGCGCGCAGCTGGACCAGTTCGGTCAGGCCGCGGGAGTCGCGGCGCCAGTAGGGGAGCGCACCGGTGAGGTCGAGCACGGCCGAGTCAGGTTCGATCATCTGCACGCGCGGCGTGATGTCCTCCAGCAGGCGGCGCAGCCGCTCGGGAAGGTCGGCCTCGTGGCCGGCCGGAACGTCGAAGCGCAGGTGCAGGATGTGGCGGCCCATGGCGGTCACCCCGGAGAACCCGGGCTGCGGTGGCCGAGCCGGCCCAGGTCGGCGGAG
>NZ_JBITHE010000039.1:0-45442 GCF_044457665.1 Streptomyces sp. NPDC050535 | reverse complement strand
TCACCGCCACCGGCAACGGCCGCATAGCCCGCCGCTTCACCGACGTCTCGTCCCTGGAACGCGGCGCCCACGTCCTCCTCACCCCCCGTGTCCTCCGCGCCGCCGTCGCCGGCCCCCTCAAGCCCCAGCTCACCGGCCCCCCGCTCACGGCCGAGGAGTGGAAGGCCGCCACCGGCCACATCAACTGATCCAGAAGCCCGTAGCCCCCTCGCCACGACGACGGCCGAATCGTGGCGGGGCAGCGGGGCCTCTGTCTGCACCGTCACGGCGTCCACCTGCCGGAGCATCGCCGCCGGGATGCCCTCCCCTGAGGTTCGGCACCTGGGGCTGACAAGGTGCCCCCACGAGTACGAAACAGAGGGGGATTCCCTTGACTGTGCACGTATCGATCGATACAGTCACGGCGTATCGATCGATACGTGGAGGGGGTTGTTGTGGATCTCAACGTCACGTACACCGTGGAATTGCCCGGGGACAGCGAGCCGCGCACGATCACACCCGTAGTGAAGCGGCGCACGTGCCCTGACGGCGAAATGCTGATCATCATCACAGGCCTGGCGCCGCTGCTCGCAGACCATGTCGATGGCATCGCGGATGGTGGAGACCGCCTGCAGGTGCTCACCCTGCTCCAGCGGGCACGCATCGTCCTCAGCGACCGGAGCGACCCGGAGTGGGAGGTGCTGCCGCCGAGCGGTGTCACCGTCCGGGAACAAGGGCGCATCCGGGTCCAGTACCAGGACAACACTCTGCTGCCCGTCGACCGCCTCCTGGACCTCGCGGTCCGGCTGCGCGACACCCTCTGACCGCCTCACCTCACGGAGCACGCCCATGGACGTCGCCACCGAAGCCCGCGACAGCGGCCTGTATGTCCTTCAGCAGACAGGGATACAGCAGTGGAGGGAGGATCACGGCACATGGCGTGCCCACGGTGTCCGTCTGGATCTTATGGACGGTCCCCGCCGCCTGGCCGTGTGCAAGCTCGAAGTGGTCCAGCGCGAGGCGGAGGAGCGGGCGGCCGCGGTCGTCGACGGCATCCGGCCGTGGGCGTCTGCGATCCAGGCACTGACGGCGGTACGGGACGCCCGGTCGCATCTGACGATGATGCTCGCCGACGTAGTCCGAGCCACCGAGGCGGAAGAGGAAGCAAGGCCGCTCGAGGACAGCGTGCGGGACGCCCTGCTCGCGAAGGCGACTCCGGACGAGATCGAACAGGCCCGGCACGCCCAGGCATTCGAGTGGGCAGGCCTGCCGCTGGCCCGACTCATCATGGCCCGCCTGCGAAGCGAACTGGCCGCACGGCACCTGGTGCTGCTCGCTACCGCTCCGGACCTGGGGGCCCATCCGATCCACCCCGCCTGGGAACAGCCCTCCCCGTTCCATCTCCCCGCCGGCGAGAGCACGGCGCGGGGCCTGGCACGTGAGCTGCTGGCTGCATGGGCCGTCACCCGCGACCTCCGTGACCCTCTGATCACCTGGGCGGTCACCGAGGCGGGAGTGACACGGACCGAGACTCAGCAGATCACCAGCGTGTCCCGAAGCACGATCAACCGCCTACTCCCGGGCGCATGACGGAGTCACAGACCGATGGCCCGCAGCCGGTGAGCTCTGCGCCTTGAACGCGGACACGGACGTCCCCAGATGCCCGTGTCCGTCGTCAGCCAATCGAGACGTTTGACAACGAACCCAGTCGTCAGCGGGACGGGAAGGGCGTCAGAGCGAGATCCCACTGGTCAGCTGCGTGGAGCAACGCGGCTGTATCCATCTCCATCCCCACGACGTACTGGTAGATGTCGGCGCCGTCGTCGCCTTGCTGCCAAGGAGGTGCTGCCTCCAAGGACAGGTGAATGCGAATCGCGGCGGCCCCGTCCTCGCTTCGGTCGGCGAGGCTGAAGGCCAGGAGCGGTTCAATGAACCATGTGTCCGGAGACAACTGGCCTTCGGCATCAGGTTCGGTCACAGCCACCGTCCCTGCGGCCACCGCGCGAAGCCACGAGGCCACCTGGCGAGCTTCATCGGTCAGCAGACATGGATCGGCGAATGACCAGTTGCCCTCGGGAGTCGTCACCGTGCCGTCGATGACCAGCCAGTTATCGTCGTATGAGTCGCCCCGCACTGCAGCGAACTGATAGCGCACCGGGTGGAGTTCGACACTGCTAACGCGATCACTCAAGAGCATTGCGCCAGGATGCCACGCGCAAGCTGGCTGGACGGGAACGGTTGCCATCCGCTGCTGGGCCGCCTGCGGTCGGACCAGGTGATGCGTCGTCCGACCCCGCCGCGAGCTACGACCCGCAAGCCGGGGCGCCCGCCCGAGCACGGGTGTCCTGTGTCACTGAGTCGTCCCTGGGGCGGTCCCTCTGACCTGCGATGAGGAATCTTGAGCGGCGAAGTGGCCTTGATTCATGAGTGCCGCTGTTCAGGGATGCGGAGAATGTCGCCAGTGGATCTTGCTGGAATGCGGAGATGGGTGGTGAGTGCTGCTGCGGCGACTTCGATGGCGTCGGGGTAGATCGCGGCGTGTAAGTGTCGAGGTCGGTCGAGACGCTGCGGTGGTGATTGTGGGTCTGCAGTGCGAGGAGCGGTATCTCCAGTGGTGTGGGACGGCGGTCGGACATAGTCGTCGCCCAAGGGGCAGGTGTAGCGCGGCGCGGTGACCAGCTCGCCGACCGCCCGGGCCGTGCGTTTCCGGCGGACCGTGTCCTCGGGGGACGCCGAGCGGCACGAACTTCGCGGTCCAGTGCGCGGTCGCCGGGTGGGCACGGAGCAGCGAGTGCGCACCTCCGAGGCGACGACAAGGTGTGAAGCGGCGGGTACTACGGGTGCTACGCCGCCAGATGCCTAGGTGGCACCCCTTTTATATCCACCGAAAACCACCTCGCTCGTGTGCAACGAACGCATGTCGGCATGCCGTCTCTCTCTGCAACAGCACCAACACAGGGGGCACTTATGGAACCCACTCCCCAGAACCCGGCCCCTGCGCCTCGCCGCCGCCGCTTCCGGCCGTCTCGCTGGCAGGTCGTGATCGCGGCCGTCATCGCGGCCGTCATCCCCGCAGTCGTCACGTTCGCCCTGGCCGCTGACGACGACGGCAAGAAGCGCACGAGGACAGGCCCAAGTACGTCGCGTCCGAGCGCGTCTTCCCCGAGTGCGTCTCCCTCGTGCTCCTTCCCGGCAGTACAGCTCAGTGCGCCGGATAAGGCTGGCAGCACCTTCCAGACGACGGCCAAGTTGAACTGCCCGCCGCCCAAGGGGGTGAAGTACTACCTGGTTGCCCAGCTGGACAACTTCGGCGACCAAGGCACCGAGCACACCGTCTACTGTCCGAGGGATCCCATTGCGTCGGGGCAGGAGAAGAGGGTCTACACCACGACACGTGACATCCACGAGTCCAAACTCCACTCCAAGCGCGCTCTCTACTATCTGAAGGTCACCACCGATCAGGAGCAGGAGTTGCTGGCCAACCTGCAGGAGGACTGCGCGTTCGAGCTCCCAGCCGGCGTTGAGACGGTTTCCAATTCCGTCACCGTCGAGCGCGCCTGGAAGTAGGGCGAAACGCGCGTGATCGCCACAGCGGTCCGTGTCCTCGCTCAACCGATGCGAGAGGTCAGTGTGCGGCTGACCTGTCGCAGGCGGAGGATGCGCGATTCTCACTGAAGGTTGAGTGCCAGATCGCGCAGAACCGAGGCGGTACCGGTCCGGGCAAGTGCTCACCCGGTCACCTCGCCCCCAATCGAGCAAACCGTAGTGGCAACAAGCTGAGCTTGAGGAAGAATCGGTGGCAAAGAGGAAGATCAACTGTCACAGGACAACGGGGCCGAGTTCACCTTCGGCCGGGCCGACACCTGGTGTCCGGTCTCGGTGATGGTGGCGAACGGTCCGCCCAACATGGCGAACCGCTCATCAGGCGTTGTCCGTGCGCGGCACAATCGACACATGCCCTGCCAACTCATCGAGCGCATGGCGGTCTGCGACGGCTGTCGGACGCTCGCCGTCGAATACGGCATGAACTTGATCGGCTCCCGTCGCCACGGTGCAGATCCTCGCCACTGGGGGCTGGCCCTCACGACGAGCCGGATCGACTTGGACGACCACCTGATCGCCGTTCACAGCGCGTGGCTGCCCGACCGTCAGCCGGACTGCGACGTGTGTGAGGCGTGGCGCGCGGAGTACGCCATCGGCCCGATCGTTGAGCTTGAGGCGTGGCACCGGGCATGGCACCTGTGCGAGCCTCTGCGGGAGGTCTGCACCCCGGGAAACCACGAGCTGACCCACCTCATGTGAGGAACGAAGGTTCGCCATGTTGGGCGGACCTTTTCGCCACCATCGCTGAGACCGGACACCTGGGGCGAGCCGCACGCGGCGACCACCGCGACCGAGCGCTACGGACGGCCGTCGCCACGGCCTGGGACCGGCTCCACCCCAGACTGACCCGCCGGGCATTGTGGGTCGGGCATGACGCGGTCCTGCCGTTCATCGAAGGCAGCGAGAAACGCCTCAAGGTCAACCGGCCAACCGTCCGGAATTGATCGAGCGCCTGGCTCTCCTGGAGTTCCGGGTGACAGTGGTGCGGACCACCGCAGACTCTGGTCCGTGGTCACCGCAGTGACCGTCACGCGGGCGTTAACGACGGCATGTTGTCCTTCACGCGAACCCCGGTCGGCGCGTACGACTGCAGCGACGAAATCCTCGACCAGTTCAGCGCCGGCCTGTGAGCCGCGTCAGAGGACTCGCCGCGATAGCGGGGCTGATCTGCTGATCACTCATGGCGGTTGCGATAGTGCAGTGGCTGTCGTGTGGGCTCGAAGACCAGGAAGAGGAACCGGGCGCCGGGGCTTCCAAGGGGCTGCGCTGCACACATCGTCACCGTGCCGAGTTGCGAGGGGGCGTGGCGTTCACAGCACCGGTCCCTGCGGTCATCTGTTCCGTGTTGCGCGACGAAGCCGGAGTGCCTCATGTGACGCGTGTCGCCGTCTGGGTGTACGTAGGCGAGGTCGTGCCTGCGGTAGATCGGTCCCGCCACGGCGTCGTCGTTGACCTCTGTGTCCAGCTGCTGGATATCCCTGTTCTCGGGGTGGGCGGCGACCGCGGTGCGCAGCTGGGCGGCCACCGGCTTGGCCCAGCGTGTCTCCCAGTCCACCAGGTGGTGTTCGCGCGCTTCCTCGTGCAGCAGCATCCAGCGGATCAGGTTCCGCTCGGGCAGTCGTGGCGGGGCGCCTGGGCGCTGAGGGAACATCCTGACGAAGTCGTCGTTGGCTCCCAGGATGTTCCAGGCCACGTCGCTGACGTAGCTGGGCTGGCCCGAGACGTTCCTGACTGCTTGCAGCCACGCCGGGGCGACGCTCGTGCCGGCCGTGGGGTCCATGGGTACCGGGGGTTCGTGCCCCAGGGAGTACACGTACAGGGCGCTCCGCTCCGGTTCTTCCATGCGGAGCACGCGGGCCACGTTGTCCAGGAACTCCGCGGTGGGTGTCGCCATGTCACCGCGTTCGAGGTCGGCGTAGGTGCGCTCGGAGAGCTCCAGGGCGTCGGCCACCTGCGACTGTGACAGCCCCTTGGGCCGGCGCCCGCGTCCGGTGCGCCGTGGTAGGCCCAGCTCGACCGGATCGATCTGCGCTCGCTTCAAACGCAACAGCTCCTGCAGCGCTTCCCTGTTGCTCACGCCGAACCTTCCCGGGGTGCCGTTGCGCAGCTGCGCTCGCCCGACTCGATGGGGGACCTGTCCGGGGCAGCAGCGGTGGACGTCAGTTGCGTACGAGAGGTCAGTGCTCGGTGCGGACGCCCGCCCCTCTGACCGCTCAGCTTGTCCCGCTGGAGGCCGGGGGCAGGGCCCTGGGCACCCTCCGCCGATGCGGCGAGCGCCGTGTGGCCGACTGGGCCGCGCTCACGGTTCGCTGCATGGCCCCGAAGGGTGTGGCGCCGGGGTTGATGGTGAAACCGAGCGAACGCACCTCAGGGGGAGGCCAGTTGGTGCCGGGCAGTGCCTCCCCGGCACTCAGGAGCGGCACAGTGCGTTCCATCCCGTCCGCTAAGTCATGCATATGTCAATATCAGCCCCTTGGGGGAGGTTCGGAAAATCCGTCGAGGTGTCCCGCAGGTCTCTGCGAGGTAGGCGTCCGCCCGTGACGCGGGCAGTGGTGAGGGCGCGGAGTGCCGGCCATGCCGGTTCTGCTGCCGGGATCTTGCTACGGGGAAACTGCCACTGTCAACGATCGTTTCTCGACAGGCAACGATCGTACGTTGCTTGTCGAGAAACGATCGTTGCCTCAGGGGGCGGGCGGCCCGTACAGTGCGGTGCCGACAGCATCTACCGCCGACAACCCGGGAGTTCATCGGTGAGGAAGCCTCTGCCCGAGACTCTTCAGCACTTCGAAGCGCTCATCGCGAAGCAGGGCCTCGACAGGTCATCCGAGCTCAACCCGGAGACCCTGGCCAGGAAGATGGCCCTGCCGGTGGACACCGTCCATCTCCTCATCGAGGGCGGTTCCCCGCCGGCCGACACGGTCAATGACCGCGTGTGTGCGCGCATCAAGACGCTTGCCGATGCCCGGGCCGGCACGCCCCGGGACAAGACGCTGTTGGTCGCCGAGGTGGCGGAGCGTCTTGAGGTCACGGTCTGGTGGGCGCGCCAGGTGGTCGAGGGCAAGAAGACGCCCAACGTGGATGCCCTGCACCACCTGTCGGATTTTTTCGGCGTGGAAGGGGACGAGAGGTTCTTCACCGCCTCCGCCGAGGACGCCCTCACCAGGATTCTGGTCGCGCGTATCCAAGAACTCGAGGATCCGGCGGAAGACCCCCTGGACGCTGTCATGCGGGAGTTCGGCCTAGTCACCGCGGACCTGCGCCAGTACGGATCCATGACGAAGCCTCAGTTCAGGAACCTTCTGGGCGGCATCCTCAGCGGCCTCCGCGCTCCGTCCGAGGAGAGCGACTGATGGCTACACGGGGTGCCATGAGGTCCCTCCTCGCCGCCCTGAGCGAGGACGTCAGCTCTCATGTCGATCAGCCGGCGAAGCCGAGAGCCCTGATGGAGGCCTTCTGCCAGGCGATGTCCGACACGTGCAAGCGTCGCATCCGTCTCGTCTTCCAGGCTTTCCCGCCGGACGCGCCCATATCCGGCCTGCGGCTGGAGTTCGCGGACGGCTCCGACGTCATCGTCGTCGAAGAGCGCGCGGTCGCCGAGGCCCAGCTCGTCATCATCGGACACGAGCTGTGGCACGTCTACCGGCGGGACAGCCACTGCGGACATGCCTCGGGCCTGCAGGCGGCAGCCCGCGGCCTCACGGACGAAGACATGCCCGACACGCTGCAGCGGGCCGTGGATCACGTCCTGAAGGCAACAGGGCTTCCGCGGACGGGTGTTCGGGCCATGGCGGCGCGTTCCGACTCGGCCGACATCCGCGAGGAGGACGCAGAGACCTTCGGGCTCCTTTTCGGCCAGAGGGCTCGAGCGTTAATGGTGGGCCCCTACGCCCAGGGGCCCACCAGTGCAGCCACGAGGGAAGGCCGCATCAACCTCTCCCTCCTGGGGAACCGGGGCGGGCGCATCCGGTAATGGACATCACTGACCTGCATCTGCCGTACGCCCTGCCCACGACGATTCTGATCGCGGCGCTCGTCCTGAAGTCGCCGGCTTTCGTGCGTTCCTGGCGCACTCACGAGTCACGCGTGACGTGGTTCGTCATGCTCTCGGCGTCCGGGGTCTTCGTCAGCGTGGCGCCGGTGAGCCTGCACAAAATCAACGAGGTGACCGGTGTGCCGAACTTCGCGGCACCCTGGACGTACAGCCTCCTCATGTCGTTCTGCGGCGCCTGCATGACCATGATCATCACGTGGCGGGAGGACCCGTCCGAGACGAGGCAGCGCAGGATCCGATGGGTCTGGGGCATCCACGCCGCGATCATCGCCGCCCTGTGGGGCACGTTCCTGATGGCCGACGTGTCCACCGAGCGCATCTACGACCTCGACACTTACTACGCCACCACCCCCTGGATGCGCGAGCACATCGTGCTGTACCTGCTCGCCTACCTGGCCTCGACACTCGTTGCGGTCTGGATGATCTGGACGTGGATCTCCGAGGTCTCCCGCCGCTCGCTGAAAACCGGACTTGTCTGCCTGATGGTCGGCTATGCCTTCGGTGTCGGCTTCGATGTCGCCAAACTGGTGGCGATCGGCGCCAGATGGTCCGGGACGAACTGGGACACCCTGAGCGTCGACGTCGCGCCGCCGTTCGCGATCCTCGGCGCCAGCCTGGTGGGCCTGGGCTTTCTGATTCCCGTCGCTGTCCCGTTTCTGCAGACCTGGCCCCGCGATCAGGTGACGCACTGGATCCTGAGTCCCCTGGAGCGGTGCATCCGCCGGACCACCCCGTCGCTGACGAGGGCACGCGTACGCCGATGGGACCCGCTCGACCTGCGGCTGATGGAGCGCCGTCAGCGCATACTCGACGGCGTCATCGCGCTCGCGCCCTGCTTTGACCACAGCCTCTACGAACGCGCCCACCAGGCCGCCTCCTCCCGGCGCAAGGACGCGAAAGCCCGCGGCCTTGCCGGAGCAGTCGCGCTCCGCGCCGCCCTCACCGACTACAGTCACGGCACCTCGCGCGCTGCCGGCGATCAACCTCCGCAGATCGGCCCGGAGATCACCGACCACATCGTGTCCATCTCGTGGGCGCTGCTCCACCCCCGCACCGTCAGCAGCATCAGCCAGCGGGTGACCAGCGCAGAAAGCGTGACAGCCCATGCCTGAGCGGACCTTTGCCGGGCGGCCCACCACGGTCGTCATCGGCGCCAGCGCCGCCGGGCTCTTCGCCGCGGCCGCCCTCGCCGAGTTCACCGACGTCACCCTCATCGACCGCGACACCATGCCCCAGGGCCCCGAACCCCGCCGCGGTGTCCCGCAGGCCCACCACGCCCACCTCGTCTGGGGCGGCGGCGTCGCGGCCGTCAACAACCTGCTGCCCGGCCTCGTGGACGAGGCTGTGGCCAGCGGCGCCCGCCTCGTCCCCATCATGGGAGGCATGGTCAGCCGCGCGCCCACCGAGGTGTGGTTCCGCCGTTACACCTCCACCCACCACCGCAACCTGGTGTGCTCACGCCCGCTGTTCGACCACGTCCTGCGCGAACGCGTGCTGCGCGACCCCCAGGTACACCTCCTCCAGAACACCACGGCACTCGGCCTCGAGGGCGACGCCGCCGCGGTCACCGGTGTCCGCGTCAAGAACGGTGCCGGCGAATCCGTCCTGCGCGCCGACCTGGTCGTCGACGCTTCCGGACGTGGTTCCAGGGCTCCCGACTGGCTCAAGGAACTCGGCCTGCCCGCAGCCGAGGTGCGGGAGGTGGATGCGGGCGTCGCCTACGCGACCCGCCGTTTCAAAGCCCCGGGCAGAACCTCCGGAATGCAATTCCCGCTCATCAACGTCCAGGCCAATCCCGCCAAGCCTCCCGGCCGGGGCGGCATCATCCTTCCCGTCGAGAATGGCCGCTGGATCGTCACCCTCTCCGGCACCCGGGGCGGTGAACCCTCCGGAGCCGCGGACTCTTTCATCGATTTCGCC
The DNA here is from genome assembly GCF_044457665.1 of Streptomyces sp. NPDC050535. Lineage (NCBI taxonomy): Bacteria > Bacillati > Actinomycetota > Actinomycetes > Kitasatosporales > Streptomycetaceae > Streptomyces > Streptomyces sp. NPDC050535. The sequence continues at coordinate 35,889 of NZ_JBITHE010000039.1, read as the reverse complement.
CTCGGCCTGGGCGACCCCATGATCGGGGAACTGCTGAAGGAAGCCGAACCCGACGGCGGCGTCGTGACCAGCCGCAGCACGGCCAACCGGCGCCATTACTTCGAGAGAATGCCCCGCTGGCCCGACGGATTCGTCGTCCTCGGTGACGCCATCGCCGGATACAACCCCGTTTACGGGCACGGCCTCACCGTCGCCGCACAATGTGCCGTAGCGGCCCGCGACGTCCTGCGCTCTGCTGGCCTCACCGCTCACGGCACCGCCATGCGTGTGCAGCGTGCCGCAGCCCGCCCCGTCGGCGCGGCCTGGGATCTCGCTGTCGGGCAGGACGCCCTCTATCCCGGCGCCACCGACACCCCGCCCACCCTCGTGCAGCGGCTCCTCGCCCGCTACGTCGACAGCTGCGTGAAGACCGGCGCCGCCAACTACCGTGCCCTCGGCGCTCTCCTGGACGTCATGAGCATGGAGCGGTCCCCGGCCAGGCTCTTCTCGATGGACATGCTGTGGCCCATGCTCGTCGGACGGAAACAGGAGCTCCTGGCCGGCCCGCCTCTACGAGACGATGAACGCGATGCCGTCGTGAGCGGCCCTAAGTAGCCGGGCCACTACGCCTCTTCCCGTCCTGACACCGGTGAGGCGCGGTGGCGGCCCGGGGTCCGGTACTGCGCTGCGGCGAACTTCCTGACCCCCAGCCGGCCGGCCCCGGGCATCCAGCGCCCCTGGATTCGGGGCCGTCGGCCGAGCCCGGCGTCTTCAGACGCCGGGCCTATCGGCCTGCACGGAATATTCGGCAATATGCTTCATTCCGCAGCACAAGGCCCTCCCGCACGGGACATCAGCCGGAAGCGGCTGGAGCCCAATTATTTGAACGTGAATTACCGGTAATTCGGCCGCCGTTGATAGTCGCTCAAATGTCCGACAGGATAGGCGGCAGATTCCGAATCCGATTCACCGGATGGCGGGCATACACGGCTTTGGGGAGCGATGTCGTGCAAGACATCCAGGCGCAGACGAGGTGTCACCGCGCGGACGCGGACGGCATTCCCGCGGGTGCCGACACATTCGCCGCACCCATTCCTCGGATTCGCCGCCGGGCATCCATTACAAAGCGGCACAGCGTCCCATATGGGAGAAGATTCCGGATGATGTCTTTCCGGCGGAAAATCCTGAAAGCGACAGCAGAGGGACGCTCGCTCCCCGTGCCCCTCGGCGGCGTGGAAATCCGCCGGGACATCGCACAAGCCCTCGCAGTTCCGCGTGAGGTGACGGGCGGGGAAGCCGGGAACCGGGTCCTGACGAAGGCAGAGCACGTGACCGGCCCGGTGCAGGTCCGGGTGGCCGATGCCCGGCCACCCCCGGACGAGCACGACCTCGCACAGAGCGCGATGGCCGCCCCTTTTGGCGAAGGAACGGCCATCACAGAACCACTTACGGCACCACCAGAACACGAATCCAACATCAGACCTGGTGGAGCTCCAGACGCGTGTACCAGCACGCGCCGTGCTCAGGATAGACGCGCCCAAGCCTGTCGGGGGAGCCCCTCCTCCGCGGCCGCCGGCCCCTGACGCAGGAGCTCCCCGCCCGACACAAGGGGATGCCCGCGTGCCCACACCATTCCGGCCGGCCTGCAGAGGCCCGCAGCGCATCATGCGCGTCGCAGCCACGGCCGCCGTCCCTACCGTCTCCCGCGTGACACCTTCCGTCGCGCCGCCCGACACCGCTGCGGATCCGGCTCTCGCGCCATCTCCCTGATTCCGCGCGCTCTTTGACCCCCGGCCAGAGGCCCCCGCCCGGCCGGGACCGGCCGAGTTGTGAGCTGCGGCGGCTCCGCTCGGCTACGCGTGGGGTGCTGTCGCCCCCCGGCAGCACCCCACGCACCCTTGCCGTCTCCTCCTGACCCGCGCCCGGGATCCATCACGCCGCGGCGTGCCCCCTCCATGGAGCTGCCCGTGCCTGCCGCCACCGCGCTCACTGAAACCCCACCAGCACCATCCGCCACAGGGATCCGGCGTCGATGGCCACCTGTCATCTGGACGCTGCTCATCGGTTCGTTCGCCGTCCGGGCCGGCGGGTTCGTCTACCCCTATCTCTCCTACCGGCTCGACGAGTTGGGCATGGCGACCGTGACGGTGACGTGGATCCTCGCCGCCTTCGGCGGCGGATGGCTCATCGGCCAGATTCTGTGCGGCGCCCTCGCCGACCGCATCGGCCGCCGCCCCACCCTCACCGGCGCCATGCTGCTGGCCGCGATCGCGTTCCCCCTGCTCGCAATGGCCCGCACCCCCCTCGCGGTGGGCACGGCCGCAGCAGTGTCGGGGCTCGTCTACTACGCGCCCTGGCCGATCGTGTCGGCGGTCGTGGCGGACACCGTCCCCGACGAATGCGGGCGCGCGCTGATCAGCGGCTGGCGGCACTTCGCCATCAATCTGGGCGCGGCGACCACGGGAATCGCGGGCGGCGCGCTCGCCGGACCGGTCGGCATCCGCGCCCTGTTCTTCTGCAACGGCGCAGTCTGCGCCCTGTTCGCGCTGGTCGTCTGGCGGGTCCTGCCATCCTCCGGCACGGGAGCCCCACGTCAACGGGGCGGGCTCCGGCTGGCGTTGCGCGATGTCCGGCTGTGGCTGCTGTGGCTGGCCAGCCTGTCCGCTCTCGTCCCGGTCGCCGGCCTGTTCTCCATCCTGCCGCTGCTGATGGCCCGTGACGGGCTGGATGCCTCCGCGTACGGCGCCACGCAGGCGGCGAGCGCCGCCGCGGTCCTCGTCCTGTCCCCTCTCATCAACCCCTGGCTCGGCCGCCGCGCCCGTGCGGGGGCGCCGATGGTGGGGATGATCGCGGCCAGTTCCCTGCTGCTGGGTGTGGGGATGGGCCTGGCGGGTCTGGCCTCCACCACCGTCGGCTACAGCCTCGCCGCCGCGCTCGCGGTACCGGGGGAGATCGTTCTCTTCGTCGCCGCCGCGCATGTCCTCAACCAGCTGGCGCCGACCGCCGCTCGTGGCCTCTACGCCGGGATCTGGGGCAGCACTCTGGCCGCCGCCGTCATCTGCGCGCCGCTGATGGCCGGCTGGGCCCTCACTCACGGCGGTGACCACCTCGCCGCGGCCCTCACCCTCGCCACCGGTCTGCTCGGCGCGTCCCTGTGCCTGCCGCTCGCCGCACTGATGCACCGCCCGCACCCGGCCCGGCACAAACACCAGCACGCGCCGGCCCGCACCACCTGATCCTCCCCACCACCGGAAGGGATGTCTCGACGATGAACCTCACCCGCCTCCTTCGGCGCACCGTGCCCGTCGCCGCCGGCTGCGCGCTCGCCCTCACCCTCAGCATGACGCCTGCCTCCGCCAACAGCGGCTGGTGGTCCTCCTACTACGGCGGCGCCAAGGGGTATTTCACCGCCGACGGCGACAAGACGACGGCCTGCGATGTGAAGACGGACGGCTACCTGGCGCTCGTCCAGATCATCACGATCCGCGGCAGCCTCCTCTACCGCGTCGCCGACACCTTCAACGACGGCAAGTGCACCTCGAGGAACGCCTCCTACTTCGACCTCCAGGAGGGCGCGACGTACCAGATCTCGGTCTGCGTCGTGAAAACCGGGGGCACACCACGGCGCTGCCACGCGCACGACTTCACCGCCTGACCCCCGGCGATCTGCCGCCGCGGTCCAGCCGATCCGCTCCCGCCCCCCCTTTCCCTCACGGCGCCGGCACGTTCGGCTGTCGTGCTCGTCCTGCCAGGAGTCCCTGTGCCGACCAACACGCCCGACCGGTACGTCTCCCGCACCGGCGCCTTCCCACGGGCCGCAACATGAGTGCCCCGCCCGGCACGCGCGCCGTGACGGTTGCCGAGAGGGCGGCCGGGCCGGTGCGTCCGGCCGTCGGGTACGGGGATGTCCTGCGGGTCCCGCACGCCCGGAGGCTGCTCACCGGCACGTTGATCGGCCGGCTCCCCAGCGGGATGGCTCCCCTCACGATCCTCCTCACCGGTGGCGGCAGCGGCTATGCCGCCGCGAGCGGGCTGGCCTCTCTCTACCTGCTGTCCAGTGCGGCCGGCGGCCCGCTGATCGGCCGCCTGGTCGACCACACCGGGCAGACGTTCGTGTTCACCGCGGGCGCCGTCGTGAGCGGTGCGGCTCTGGTCCTGGTGACTGCCGGGTCGTGGTGCGCGGTCGTCGGCGTGGTGGGCGCCGGGGCGGTAAGGCCCCCGCTGGAGTCGGGACTTCGCACGCTGTGGGGGAGTGGCGAAGGGTCCATGCTGCCGACGCGTGAACACCAGCGGGCGGCCCTGTCACTGGACGCTGCGTCGCAGGAGCTGCTGTACGCCGTGGGGCCGCTGCTGGCGGCCGGGATCGCCTGGGCCGCCTCTCCGTCGTGGGCGCTGTGGGCGACGGCCGCCGCCGGCATCGCCGGAACGGTCCTGGTCGTTACGGCGCCGCCGTCCCGCTCCTGGACCGCGGCACCCGGCCGCGCCGACTGGCTCGGTCCGCTCAGGTCCGCGCAGCTGCGGACGCTGTTCGTGGCCATGGCCGGCGTCGGTGTGCCGATCGGCGCGCTCACCCCCCTGGCGGCGGCCGCCGCCACCGCGTCCGGCACGCCGTGGCTGTCAGGGGCGCTGCCGGCCGCGCTGTCTGCCGGCGCGGTGCTCGGCGGTCTCACCTACGGATCCCGTACCTGGCCGTGCACCACCCATCGGCACCTGATCATTCTCTCGGCCGTGTTCGCCCTCGGATGGCTTCCGCTCACCGCGGCCACCAGCCCCGCATCGGCGTTGGCCGCAGCGGCCCTTCCCGGTCTCGTGCTGGCTCCGCTCCTCACGGTGGCGTTCGAAGCCACCGGCTCGCTGGCACCGCGCGGCACCTCGACCGAGGCCCACGCGCTGCTGGTCGCCGCTCTGGGCATCGGCTGCGCAGCGGGTGCCGCTGCCGCCGGGCTGTTCCCCACCGTGGCGCTCCTGCCGGCCGGAGCCTCGGTCGCCGCCCTGGCACTCGCCGCCCGCCGCGGCCCCACCCCGTCCCCTCCTCACCGGCCCGTGAATCCCCCCAGTCCCCTTCCTCCGAAGGAGTCCCGTACGTGAGCCCATTCCGTCTCACCCGCACCCTGCCCAAGGACGCCACGGACGCCGCCCTGCGCGCCGATGTCCGCCACGGCCTCACCCAGACGCCCAGGACGCTGCCGCCGAAGTGGTTCTACGACGCGCACGGCAGCCGGCTCTTCAACCGGATCACCGAACTGCCCGCCTACTACCCCTTCATCGCCGAGCGGGAGCTCCTGAGAGCCCACGCCGGCGACATCGCCCAGGCCACCGGAGCGCGCACCCTCATCGAGCTGGGCTCCGGCTCCTCCGAGAAGACCCGGTACCTGCTCGACGCCCTACCAGGACTGCACACCTACCTGCCGGTCGACGTCAGTGAGAGCGCCCTGCGGCACGCAGCGCAGGTACTGATCAACGAGCACCCGGACCTTCACGTGCACGCGCTGGTCGCCGACTTCACCAGCACGCTCACGCTTCCCCCGGCGCCCGGGCCACGGCTCGTGGCGTTCCTCGGCAGCACGATCGGCAACCTGCTCCCCGCCGAACGTGCCAGCTTCCTCACCTCCGTACGAACCCTGCTCTCGCCCGGTGACTTCCTGCTGCTCGGCGCAGACCTGGTCAAGGACCCCGCTCAGATGGTGGCCGCGTACGACGACACGGCCACCGGGATCACGGCCGCGTTCAACAAGAACGTGCTGAGCGTCATCAACCGGGAGCTCGGCGCCGACTTCGACCCCGACGCGTTCGAGCACGTCGCCCTCTGGGACGCCGCGCGCGAGTGGATCGAGATGCGGCTGCGGTCCCGCACCGCGCAGAGCGTGAAGATCCCGGCCCTCGACCTCGTCGTCGACTTCGCGGACGGCGAGGACCTGCGCACCGAGATCTCGGCGAAGTTCCGGCGTTCCGGCCTGAGGGCCGAACTGGCGCACTCCGGACTGGAACTGGCGGCCTGGTTCTCCACCCCGGACGCACGCTTCGCTCTCGCGCTCGCCACACCCCACGGCCGCGCAGCCACCCCTCTGCCGGCCGGCCAGGTGACCGCCTGTGTCCGCTGAACAGCCCGCCGCCAATCCCTCAAGCTCAACCGATCCCTGGAGCAGGTCCTGATGGTCTATCCCCCTCTACGCCTGGCCAGCCCCGGCAGCAGTGTCCTGGCGGCGCCCGCCGTCCCCGGCGTCGCCGCGGTGGTCGCCCCCTACGGGTCGGGCAGGCACTACGCCGCGGAGTTCGCGAGCCGGGGATGGAAGTGCGTCGCGGTCACCCACGCCGACGACGCGCTGCCTCCCCTGTACCGCGGCGCCCTCGACCCCACCGGATACCAGCGCGTCGTCGTCCACGACGGCAACATCCACGCCACCGCGCACGCCCTGCGATCCCTGCGGGTGACGGCCGTGGTCGCCGGGACGGAAATCGGCGTGCCCCTCGCCGAAGAACTCGCCCACCGCCTGCGCCTCCCGGGCAACGATCCGGCGACCTCCAGCCTCCGGCGCGACAAGGGCGACATGGCTGCGGCGCTGACGCGCGCAGGCATCGCCGCTCCGCGCAGCCTGAGCACCGACCGTCTCCAGGACGCCCTGTCCTGGGCACAGTCGCTGGACACCACCACCGGTGTCGTCCTCAAGCCGGCCGACTCCGCCGGATCGGACGGAGTCGCCTTCTGCTCCAGCCCGCAGGACATCAAGGCGGCCTGGGAGAAACTGCACCGGGTCCGCAACGTGCTGGGCGGGGCCAACGACCACCTGGTCGTCCAGGAACGCCTGGTGGGCTCGCAGTACGTCGTCAACACCGTCTCCGCCATGGGTCCCGCAGACACTGCGCGGCACACGGTCAGCGAAGTGTGGGCGGACCGCCGGGCCTTGAGCAGCCATGTGTATGACCGTCTCGACCTGCTGAGCCGGGAAAAACTGGTCCCGCGGACCCTCGCGCAGTACACGGTCCGCGTCCTGGACGCCCTGGGGATCCGTACCGGGCCCGCCCACACGGAGCTGATGCACGTGCCCGGGCGCGGGCCCGTGCTCATCGAAAGCGGAGCCCGCCCCGAAGGCTCCTACGACCCCGCGGCGATGCGGCAGGCCACCGGCAGCGATCACATCCGCGATGCCGTGCACGCGGTGGTCACCGGGACACCGGACTGCCTGGCCCCGGACCGGCTGCGCTCCTGCGTCTCCAAAATCTCGCTGATCGCGCCGCACGACGGTGCGCTCGACGAGGACCTGCTGCACACCCTGCTGACCCTGCCGACCGTGCGGGGGCACGTCGGAGCCCTGGTTCCCGGCATACCCGTCCGCCGCACCGTCGACCTGCTGACCTCCCCCGGACGGCTCGTCCTCGCCGCGCGGGACCCGCACGCCCTGGAGCGGGACTACGCCGCCATCCGCGACCTGGAGGCCGCGGGCCTGTACGGCGAGGGAGTGCGATGAGCGTCTGGAGCCAGGAAGCCGTCCCGGCGATGCCGTGGGCAGGCCCGGCGTGCCACGCCGGGGCGCGGCTGCACCAGGTCATCAACAGGGCGCAGGCGCAGGACCGCTGCGCGCTCGGCGCTTATCTGCCGGTCGGCTTCCCGGACCTGATCACCGGCATGGACGCCCTGCATCTGCTCGCGCAGGCCGCCGACGTCGTCGAGCTGGGAATCCCGCACCCCGACGGCATCCTGGACGGCCCGGTCATCCAGCAGGCGGCGCAGACGGCGCTGCACGCCGGTTTCCGGATGCGGAACCTGTTCGAGGCGGCCCGGGAGCTGTCCGCATCGTCGTCGGCCTCGCTGCTGGTGATGTCGTACTGGCAGCCGCTGCACGCCTACGGGCCGGCACGGTTTGCGAGGACGGCCGCGGCCGCCGGTATCGACGGTGTCCTGATCCCGGACCTGCCTCTCGAGGAAGCGGCACCGTGGCAGGCCGCTGCCCGGGCCAGCCACCTCGCCACCATCCCGCTCGTCTCGCCGCGCACACCCCACGCCCGGCTGGCCCGCATCGTCGCCGGGGCCACCGGCCTGGTCTACGCGCCGGCCACCGGCGGCGTCACCGGCAACGCCGAGCCGATCAGCCCGCACCTGCCCGATCTCATCGCCCGGCTACGCAATCTCACCAGCCTGCCGGTGGCGGCCGGAATCGGGATCTCCACCCCCGCCCAGGCCTGCACCGCCGCCGCATGGGCCGACGTCGTGGTCATCGGCTCCGCGGTCATCCGCCGCATGCAGGCCAGCCCGCGCGCCCAGGTCGCGGCCGTGGCCGACGTCAGCCGCCAGTTCGCGGCCGCCCTGCGATCGACCACCCACGCCGCCTGACCCCTCAAGGACGCCGATCATGATGGACGTTTCCGTGCGCGAGTACGTCGGCCCCCAGGCCATGGACGTCCTCGCCCACCAGTGGCACCAGCTGAACTCCGAGGACGATCTCGCCACGCCGTTCCAGTCCCCGCAGTGGCTCACCGCATGGGCCCGGCAACTGCCCCACACCTCAACTCCGGTGATCCTGGCGGCCACCAGCCCCAGCGGCCGGATTCTGGCTGCCCTGGCCATGGCCCGGCAAGACGGCGGCCCCCGATCCCGCTTCGTTCCGCTGTCGGCACCGCACACGGAGTGCGTACGGCTGGTCGGCCCGCACGCCGAAGACCCGGCCATCGCCCGTGCCTTCGTTTTCCACCTGCTGCTGATCGCCGAGGCCGCTGACGCCGACGTCGTCATGACCGACGTGCCGGCCACCAGCGCCCTGGGACAGTGCCTGAACCAGCTGTGTGAGGACCACGGGTGGCAGAGCACCTCGGCCGCCAGCGCCAGCATCCCCCTGCCGGTCCACTACGACACCCTGGCCCGCTCCACCCAACGCCAGCACACCCGCCGCCGGCACACCTGGACCCGCCTGGCCGCCAGCCGCACGGTCACCTACACCCGCACCCGGCACACACAGGACCTGCTGGACGCGTTCGGCGTGCTGTGCCACCTCCACCAGCGCCGCAGCCGGCCCCAAGACGCGCTCCCCGCACCCGCCATCGCCGCGGACGCCCACCACTGGCGGCCCGTCCTGACACACCTCGGCGCCGCCCACGCGGCCATCGCCACCCTCGCCGTCGACGACACCGTCATCGCCGGCCAGATGATCCTCACCCGCCAACCCCGCTGCTACTCCCGCATCCCCGCCACGGACCCCGCTTACGGACACCTCGCCGCCGGGCACGCCCTGCTCCGCTATCTCATCGCCGACCTCGCCCAAGAGGGCTTCCACACGCTGGAACTGGGACGCACCACCGGCCACCACACCACCTTCGAGCGGCAGTACGGGCCGAGGCGGACCCCAACGCTGACGGCGCTCAGCACCTCCCGCCAGACAGCCGCCTGAAGCAGCCGCCGCCATGAAGGATCCGGGCGCCCGGGGCGGCCCGCGATCCCACCACGTCCGCGCCCCGCCGTTCCAGGAGGAACACACCATGTCCCGACCTCTACCGCAGGTCCCGCGCGCGCGTCAGCTGGGCGTGCTCGCCATCGGAATATCCGTGGCGGTCATCCTCGCCGGGTGCAGTTCCGGCTCGCTCACGGGCAGCGATGCCGACGGCCGCGGCACGGCACCCACACCCGCCCCCCAAGGAGTGGTGACCACGACGTTCGCCAACTCCGTGCTCTCCACATATGTCAAAGCCAACAACGCCGCCAACAAGACCCGGGACGCGAAGCTGCTGAGCACCGTCGAGGCGGGACAGCTCAACCGGCAGTCGGTAGCCGACTACCAGCAGTGGAAGACCTGGCCCGAGAAGGACCAGAAGGAATACGGCAGCGCGTTCTCCTACGCCAACCGCACGTGGTTCCTGCCGGCCAAGGGCACGGCCACCTGGTTCGCCGTCACGGCCACCTCGACCTACGGGACCAAGAACTCCACCCTGCTGATCTTCGACAAAATCGGCGGCACCTACAAGATGGTCGCGTCCCTCTGGGCCACCGACGGGACACCGACACCCGAGATCGCCACCGACCGGCACGGACTCGCCAAGGCCGTCGACCCCTCCGACCCTGTGGGCGCCCTCGCCCCCAACGAACTCGGCGCCGCCTTCGCGGACCTGTACGAGACCGGCGGCAAGAACGACGGATCCAAACTGGCCTCCACAAAAATCACCAAGGCGGCTGTCGCCTCCTACACGGACCGCGACAAGGGCGACAACTCCGCGTACGCCACGAAGAAATACTTCGCCGCCGTGCCGGCACGCAAGACGGTGTATGCGCTGCGCCTGGCCGACGGTGGCGTGCTCGCCGTCTTCCCGACCGCGCTCACCTCAGAATTCATGCTCCGGCCCCCGTACATGAGCAACCACAAGATCAACCCGAGCGAAAAGGAGTCCGTCTACGACGGCACGAGCCGCGTCCTGGTCACCAACGAATACCAGGGCCAGGCCTACGCAACCCTGACACCGTCCGGCAGCCCCCGGGTCCTCGGGTACGAGAGCCGGCTGGTGGACTCGCGATGATCCCCACCCACCTCCGCGATGTCCGCGCTCCGCTCGCCAGGGCGGAGGCCCGTTCATGACGAGCCAGCCCGCACCACGCCCGCCTTCCGACGACGACGGCTTGCCCCCGTACACGGCCCCGGCCTGGTACACCAGACGCATACCTGTCGGCCCGGACCGGCCTGACGCCACGCCGATTCCCTGGTACGCGGTCGGTCAGGGGACTCCGCCCCCGCAATGTCACATCTGCCTGGCGCAGCCCGTCGCCGTGAAGGAGATCCGGTCCCACACCGGGCTGGTCTTCTGGGGCCGCACCCGCACGATCGCTGAGCCGCTGTGCCGGCAGTGCGGCATCGCCCTGGTGCGGACCATGACGACCAGAACCCTGTGGCAGGGCTGGTGGGGCGTACTCAGTCTCCTCTTCCACACACCCGCCGCACTGGCCCAGAACTCTGCTGCCTACCGGCAGTTCAGGGACCTGCCCGCCTCCCTGCCGCCGCCCGGAAGAAGATCCCTCGCGCTGGGGAAGCCCGTCCTGCGGCGGCCCCAGGCCTACGTGGCGCTCCTGCCGCTCGCCGGGACGCTCGCTCTGGCCACCGTGCTGATCAGGACGGCCTGAGCACCGCCACCTCCGGAGCCGGTCGGCCCGCGGCAATCCGAAAAGCGAAAGGGGCGGTCCGGCCTGCACAGGCCGGCTGCCGCCCCACAAGCCGAACGTCCGGTCCCCACCGGCCATCGGCCCAGTCCACCCGCCGGAGTGAGGGATTGCAGCCCTCACCGGCGAAAACAGGTTCTTCCACAAACCGCACAGACCGTGCCCGGCCTCGTGCTGCCGCGAGGCACCACCCCGCAACAGGAACCATGATGCCCGACCACGCCCCTACTCGCCACGCCTGCCAGAAACAAGACTCAAGCGACAACACACGCGCACCGTCCGTCACTTCATCCCAGCGCTTCACGCTCATCGACGCGCCAGAAGATCACGAGGTGCACGCCACCGCATCACGGCAGCTGCGGCGTGCTGGAGACTTCCTCGCCGCCGCCCGCCACATGATCCGCCACCACCCCAAGGCCGGGCCGACCACGCTGCGCCTGGCCGCCGCTTTCGCTTCCCGCATGCACCGCAGCCAGCACGGCCACGTGCCGTTCAACGTGGCGGCCACCGTCGAGGAACTCGGCCTCAGCCGCCGAACCGTCCTCAACCACGCCCGCTACCTGCGCGAACTCGGCCTCATCGCCTGGGTCGAGCACGGCTCCAGACGCAACGTCCTGCGCACCCGCCACAGCGGCCAGTGGCAGTCCAGCCACGGCTACCGCGGCACCGCCACGATCTACGCACCCGTCGCCCCACCCGCTTGGGACCACGCGCGGGGACACCGGATAGACGGGAGCGGGTATCGGGCCCGGCTGATCGGCGTCACCGAGGCAGGCCGGGCCCGCGCTATCGCCGCGGCCCGCCACCGCGCCCGAAACACGGGACAGCAGCGTTCCAGGCGCTGCACCCCTTCTGTCGTGGTCACCTCAGCCTCATCTCATCCGCAGGTAGTGGACAGGGGTAAGAAAGACACTCCACGGCGAAGGCAGCACCACGGCGCCCGTCGGACACGGTCGTGGGTCACCCCCGCAGAATGCCGCCACGCCATCGCCCTCACCGAGAGACTGCAGCGCGAGGTGTGGTGGCTGTATGCGGCCGGTTCCCGACCTCTCGCCTACGCACTGCGCCCCCTCATCCAGGCCGGATGGACGGAACAGCAACTCGCCGCGGAGCTGTCCACCTGGGGCGTCCCCGCACATCTCCAGGACCCCGCCGCCTACGCCCACCACGAGATCAGCCGAAGGCAGCGCCTCGCTGAGCTCCCGCCCGTCACAGAGCCGGCCGGCCACGATTCCCATGCCGACGAGGAGGGCACGCGCTACGCGCGGATGCTCCGGGACCGCTCAGGACGGCACACCCCCGCCTGGCAGCGCTACGCCCAGCAACTTCGGCCCGCGCTCCGTCGCGAGTTGGCCGAAGCCCGCCGAAAGAGCCGCCAGCAGCCCTCCGTGCCGGATTACCGGCCGGTGCTGCGCGAGAGCGAGGAAGACTTTTTCGCATCCCTGCCTCTCGAAACGTGGGGTGATGCCCCCACACCCCGAGAGATTTACGCCGCGCGTGCGGGCGGCCGGACACCTGGCCGCGGCCAGGCCCTGCCACCGGCCGATGCCCGGTCGCTGAAGGACCTGCGCGACCACGACGAGGCAGCGCGGGCATGCGCCGCTCTCCGCGCTGCATGGGCGGCGGAAGAGGCCCACCCTGCAGGCAGCGCGTCTCGCGAACCAGATCGCGGCTGCTGCTGAGATCCAGCGGCTTCCCGTAGCCCGCCCTGCCCTGCGGCACACCGGAGACCTCTACGCGGGCTGCGGAAGCTGCTCTCTGGTATGTACTCCCGTCTCATCCCTCCCCGTCGAAGCCCTGGTCCGGCTACCGTGGAGGCATGGCCAAGGAGATCCGTATTCGAATCGACGATGAGACCTTCGAGGAGCTACGCCGTCGCGCCGCCGATGACCATGAGGACCCGGATCAGTATGCGAGCCGGCGGCTGACAGACGACCTTGCGCGGACCCGGTTCATCGAGGGAGCCAAGGCGTTCGTCGACGAGCACGGGCCGGCCTTCGCCGAACGCTTCGGGACCGGCACCAGCAGCCACGCCGCCTGATGCCGCCCATTGTGGTCGTCGACGAGCGATGGCTGCTGGATATCGCACAGAACCTCGTTCCAGGTGACCCCGATGTCACCGATTACGGAGCGCTGGCCGCCGCGGTCGCCCGCCACCGGCACGAGGTCATGGGAACCCTCGTCTACCCAGCCGCGCGCCACCGGGCCGCCGCGATCCTGCACGCTCTCGCACGACTGCCTGCCCTTGAGCACTCGAACGAACTCTTCGCTGCCCAGGCCGCCTACGCCTATCTCCACGCCAGCGGCATCCAGGTCAAGGTCGCCAGCCAGGAAGCAATCACGCTGGTCGCCGACGTCGTCGAGGGCCGCCGCGACGTCCGCCAGGTCGCCGAGGCGCTGAAGACCTGGGGCTGATGTGCCCGCTCGGCGCGGACCGAGTACGCCCGGGATGGGTGACAGCAACCCTCATGGGCAATAAACCGATATGGCGGATGGAAACGCCTTGGCCGGGCTGATTGGGGTCATCGTCGGAGCCCTGGTGATGGGCTACTTCGGACCCCTCAAACTGTGGAAGCGCAACGCCGAACTGGAGAAGGCGACCGCGCGCCGGAGGGGTGCGGACGAGGAGGTCCAGCGCCTGGTCGACCTGCGCTTCACGGTGCGCCAGTGGCACAGCGCTCTGCAGGACATAGCGCAAGAACTGCAGCTCGGTCGGTCCGTGGAGTTGGAGAGGTTCGAGCAAGTAGTCCATGGACGCAGAGAGGCAGTTGCCGCGGCCGTCGACGCCTGCATCCCGGACGGCATGTTCATCGGCCAACAAACCAGCCACGTTGAGACGCACATCGGCCAACAAACCAGCCACGTTGACACTCAGAGCGGCAGATACAGCCAGTTTGATCCGGAGGGACGGCTTCTGTTGGTCCTCGATGTTCTCGAAGATGCCACGCGTCTGACGCGTGGCCTGGTGATCAAAGGCTCTGCGCTGCACGAGGCGGACCGCACGGCTCTCGACTCTGCTGATCGTAATATCTCCCGAGTCCGGGATCGCCTGGCTACCTTGATCCTGGACCACGTATCGGCGATCACCGGGCGCCCCGTCCGCCTGGTCTGAGCGAGCGGGTCGGGCTTCTAAGAGAACGCCCTCACCGTCGGGGGTCACGAGGAGGCGATGGTCAACGGTCAGTTCTGGAGGACGGGTACACGTCTTCATGCGGCGCCGAGCTGGAGGAGTTTCGGCACCCCTGGGGCTTGTTGGTAGGGCTGGAAACGGGGGAGGAGGTCGTCGATGAGCTTCACGCAGCGGGGTGCTCCGATCCGGCGGGCCAAAAGGAGTGACTCGGTGGCGGCCGCGGCGGGTTCGGGTTCTTTCTGGTCGAGGTAGCTGGCGGCACGGTAATCGTCGAAACGCCAGCCCACGCGCTCGCCACCTTCCAGGCCTGTGACCTGGACGCGGCGTGTATCGGCTCCTACCTCGTCAAACGGTCCTGACCCCCTTCTGGGGACTGCCACGCTGGAGGACATGACGACCTCCCCGCCGCTGCGGAAAGCTGCCCGCGCCGTCCTGGTCGACGCCGACGATCGCGTCCTGCTGTTGCGGTACGACGAGAACGGCGGCTTCTGGGCCACACCCGGCGGCTCCCTGGAACCGGGGGAGAACGACACCACGGCAACGCTCCGCGAACTGCACGAGGAACTCGGTATCGACGAGCAGGCCGTCGAACTGGGCGTGCAGCTCGCCGAGCGCAGCAAGGACCACCTGGTGGGCGGACACCAGGTCCGCCAGGTGGAGAAGTACTTCCTCGCCCGCGTCGACGCAGGCGCCGTCGACCCGGCCCGGGCCACGCAGCCTGACAACATTCGCGAATACCGGTGGTGGACCGTTCCCGACCTGCACCGCACCCAGGAAACGGTCTACCCCGCAGGCCTCGCCGACCTGGTTGCGAGTGTCCGTGCCGGCCGAATCCCCCAGCGTCCCGTCATGTTGGGCTGATCCCTGCCGACCGCACGGGATCAGCCCAGCACGAACGGCTCGATGCAATGCCGAACTCGTAGGCCGCTCGCATTGACGCCCTCGCCTCGGTCTCCTGAAGCACGGAGCAGCATCAGAGCCTTCGGTGCGGAGCCGAATGTCCTTTGCCGCGACACTCTGGCCCGGTGGAGACTGACGGCATGCCCAATCCCACGGCGCTGCCGGACTGGCCACGCCCGTTCCAGCACCTCGACCATGAATACGGCGGTCCCAGGCGCAAGGATCCCTGTCCCTGCGGCAGCGGACGGATCACCCGGCGGTGCCATGCGGACCGAGGCGACGGCCGATGGAGAGCTTCAGCATCGTCACCTTTGCTGGCCGACGAGCCCACCGGCTATCAACACCCGAAATGCTTCGCCGCGGTGTCCCGCGACTGCTCGGCCCGGATCTCCGCCGAGCACTGGCTCTCGGCGAGCATCTACCGCCAGATCGCCGTCGGCGGGCTGGTGACCGTACTCGGGATGCCCTGGCAGAACGGCCGGACCTCCGCGTTGCCACCCAAGGTCCTGGCCGCCAACATCCTGTGCGAACGCCACAACAATGCGCTCTCGCCGCTCGACAGGACCGTCGGCAACATTTTCCGTATCTTGCGGCACTTCCAGGACGATCAGCGTCGTGACCACGACCCGCACGGCCACGAGGCCGCGATTGTCGCCGGCGCGGATCTGGAGCGCTGGCTCCTGAAACTCCTGTGGGGCGGCCTGGCCGCCAACGCCTTCTCCATCGGCGGCAACCGGCCGGCCGGCCTGCGTGCCACCGCCGACCTGGAGGAACTGCTCGCCTACCTATTCCGGAACGGCTCGCTGCCGACAGGCTGGGGCTTCTACATGGCGGGACACCCTGACAAACCATTCAGCGCCGAGGGCGAAGTCGCCGTGCGGCCCATGAGTCACAACGGCGAGTTCTGGGGTGTCGGCGTCGAGTTCGGCGCCATCGGCCTGAGGTTCGCCCTCGGCACGCCCGACGGCAGCCCTCCGTACGTCGTGCGACATCCCCTCCAGATCGATCTCACTCACCACACTCGGCCCGAGCGGAAAGTCCTGGCGCTGGCTTGGGCCGATGAGTACGGACCACCTGTGACCGTGGTCTGGGCTGGACCTGGACAGGCCACCCGGTACCCGACTGTCCTGTGACGGTGCCCAACTGCCGTTGACGCCACCCGCAGGGCGCGGCGCCCTGATCAGGTCAGCTTGGCCATGACGCTGGCCATGGAAGCGATGCGGTCGAAGGCGCTCTGTCGGCTCGTCACGCCCGACAGGCATACTCCTAAGTCTCTGACCAGGTGCAATGAGAAGGGGGACGTTGGTGCTTAAGACATGGCTGGAGGAGTTCAAGGCCAATAGGGAGCTCAAGCGGCGCATAGAGCTGGAGAGGTGGGAGCAGGAGAAGCGCTGGCGCGAGGAAGACCGCGTGGCCACCCAAAAGGCGATCGCCGACAACGCGGTGGGGGCTGACGAGCACAGCGCGGGGATGAAGGCCGCCGCCGGCGTCTCCTACTTGACCTTGGTTTGCCACGAGGACGCCTGGACGTTCGTCGCGACTGAGGCGTTCGGCCGGTGGAAGCCCAGCTGGATCACGAGCACCCATGACCAGAACGACTTCCACGGGCCGAACGTGGCCTGGGTCGGACACCGGTGGACCGTGGATCCAAACCTTCCCGAGGGGCGTATCACCAAGGACACGGACGGCTCCGGGATGCAGCAGGTAGTCCTGTCCGGTCACAACCTGGTGCGCATCCTGGAAGCGCTGCGTGAGGGGGCGTCGACGGCACAATCTCTGCCGCACGCGTCCCGCTGCCGCACCTTCTACAGCAAGTTCGCCGACTTCGCCGACCGGGTCGATCCAGACGCCCCGGCTGGCCAGACCACTGGCATCGAGTTCCGTATCGACGACACCGTGGACCTCACCGGCCACCTGTAGGGCTGCGTCGGCGCGCATGAGGTGCGGCCCCGAGCCAGGCAACCGCCGAGCCCCGGATTGTTCGGCCTTCGGCGTCTGCGCCGTGCACGTCGTGCCAGTCCGGCCGCTCGCGGTGCCGATGAGTCGGCCTCGGTTCGGCTGCGGAGGTCAGTCGGGCTCGTGCGGGTCGACGGTGAACTCGTAGGCCACTTCCCAAGTGCGGTCCGGGACGACGATGTCGGCGGTCTCTACGGCGCGGCCGTCGCTGGCGTAGTGGGCTTTGTTCTCGTGTTGGCGGCGCGTCCGAGTGCGTCGGCCTTCCCGCGATGGTGATCTTGCCAGTGACACGGGAGGCGCCATGCGAGGTCGTCAGGACGACAGTCCGGCAGAGGACCAGGACAAGCCGTTTCTGCGTAGATCGCAGGGGGTGGTCTCCGTCGTGGGAGGAGCCGTGGGGATTCTGGTTGCCGTCCTGGGCCTGGTGTTCGCCCTCCTTCGGGGCTGCGGGGCAAATCAACTGAAGCTGGAACTGTCTGATGTGGACGTGGCACGTGAGCGGGACATCGCGGCCGACTGGACGCAGGGAGACGTGCCGCAGCCGGCCATGACGGACTGGACGTCCTCGCTGCTCTCGATCGCTGTGCGTAACCCCTCTGCGGATGAAGTGCTGGTTACGGAAGCGAGCTTTGTGATCAGTGCGGTCACGGAACTGGGCTGCCCGTACGGTGCGGGCGGCTCGGTGGTCTCGGCCCGGTACGACGTCAAGGTCCCCGATGGCCGTACGCCCCCGTTCACGCTGACGCGGCCGCTGAAGTTCGAGGTGCCGCCGCACGGTACGGAACGCCTCGGATTCACTGTGGGACCTGAGACTCTCCCCGCCGGCGCTTTGCCGAGGGTTTACACCTTCACCGCGGCCCTCTCCGGGGACGATGGGTCCCGCCTGACGACCGACCCCGTGGTCTTCATGAATCCGCAGGGCACGAAGTCAGTGCTCCAGGCGGCAGAGTCGGCCATGCGGGGTGGCTCAGGCTTCACCACCCCGGCGTGTGTGAGGGAGCAGGCGGGCAAGGCACGTGAGCTCGTTGAGGGCGCCTCCCTGGTCTCTCCCGAACTGAGCGAATACAGCCAGGAATTGGGCAGGCTGGCGGCTCTGCCCTCCTCGAACTGAACCCGTGCGAACGCTCGCGATATCGCACTCGGCGCGATCGCGATCATCGCCTTCATCAAGGTCCACACGTCCCGCCGCTGAGGCACGGCGGGGACATCCACACTGATGTCCCCGCTGGAGCAGGCGGATCAGGCGGTCTGCTCGACGTCGTTCCGGCCGAGTGCTACGGCACCCTTCGCGTACTTGAGTGCCTGCCGGACGTCGACCAAGTCCGCGCCCTTGACCCCCTCCTGGCCGCAGCGCTTCCACCAGCTGTGACTCTGCACTGCCGCGGTGGCCTTTCGCAGGTCCGCGAGCAGGTTGTCGTACGCGTCCGCCTGCTCGTCCGTCCAGCCGGCCGTCTCCGGCCGGCCCTCCCGCTCTTTGCCGCGTTCGGTCTCGTTCGGCCATCCGGGGTGCGGGTCGCGTGACCACGGCAGCGTCGCCTGGAAGGCGTGGAGCTCGGCGTACAGCTCGGCGGCCCTGCGCTGGGCGTCACGCAGGTTCGGCGGGAAGTCCTGCGGGTCGAACGGCGCGGGGGCCTTGTCCGGCTCGGTGACGGTGGGGTCCTTCGCGGCGGGGGAGGGGGAGGTGGTCATGCTTCGGAGCTTAGTTCGAGTCTCCGACAGCACTCCCGTTCCACGCGGGCGACATTCGCCTCCGTGAGGGGCCGGTGTGCGTACCCAACGGCGATCGGCGCGGGGCGGGCGGTCAGTCTGCTTCGGGCGGGTCGACGGCGAACTCGTAGGCGACTTCCCAGGTGCGGTCCGGGATGACGATGTCGGCCGTCTCCACGGGGCGTCCGTCGTTCGCGTAGTAGGTCCGCTCGATCGCCAGGACGAGGTCGCCGACGTTGAGACCGAGCAGGGCGGCCTGTTCGGAGGTGGCCCGGGAGGGCCTGGGGATCTCCACGTAGGTCTCGACGTCGATGCCGATGGAGCGCATCCGCTCGACGACGCCCTTGCCGGCGAGCGGGCCCATCTCGGGCAGCAGGACGGGGGTGCCGCCGGTGACGACCATGGGCTCCCAGCTCACGGAGAGCTGGGCGGGCTTGCTGTCGGCGAGGAACTCGTACGTCGTGCGCACGGTCGGGTCGCCGGGCCCGATGCCCAGGCGGCGCGCGATGCTGTCCGGCGCGGGCGTGCGGGCTTCGGACGAGGCCTCCCAGGTGCCGTTGCTGCCGATCTCGTACATGTCGGCGCGGAAAGGGCTGCCGCCGCGGCGCTCGCGGTGCCGGGAACGGACCGTGCGGCGCCGCTCGCGGGGCTGCGCGACGTAGGTTCCTGATCCCGCACGGCCCTCGAGGAGTCCTTCGACGATGAGTCGCTCCGTGGCCCGCTGCATGACGTTGGCTCCTACGCGGTAGTGCTTGGCGAGTTGCGCCCGGGAGGGCAGCCGCGCGCCGGTCTCCCACTCGCCGTCCTTGAGGCGGCGCCGCAGGTCGTTTGCGACCACCTGGTACGGCGGCTCGTCGTTGCCCATGCGCGGACTCCGTACTGGTCGGCGGCTGTCGTGGTGCCAGGTCCCGGGGTTCGATTGACAAGTTAATGCATCAGGTTCAAGCTAATGCATTAGGTAACGTTACGTGATCAAGCGTGTGCGGGGGAGATCCGTGAGCTCGCCGACCATCAGGGCCACCGCGATCGCCTCCATGCTTAGCACCGCGCTCGGCGTGCCCCTGGACCCCGACGATCCGGACGCCGTCCGCACCGAAACCAACGACACCGGTCTCCGCGTCTCCGCCCCAGTGCCGGCCGCCCTCAGCGAAGCGGCCCGGCTCGACGTGCTCGCCTTCCTGATGCGCACCGCCGACCGCTTCGGCCACCGCGTCCCGCACAACGGCCCCTCCGTCATCTGGGCCCAGATCGACACCGGGGCCGAAGGCACAACACCATGAACTTCCCCCCGCCCCGCGCACCCCGCGACCAGCCTGTGCCGCCCAACTCACCCTGGTCCAATCCGGCGAGCACCGGCGTCGTGCTCTACACGACCAGCCCCACCTCCCAGACCGCCGCCCACACGCTCGCGGCACTGCGCGACTTCGCCGAACAGCAGGGCTGGACCGTCGCACACGAGGCGTACGACCTGGCGCCCCTGCACGTCGCGCTCCGGCTGCGCACCGGCTGGCGCACCGTCGAACGGACCCTGGCCACAGGCGAAAGCGACGGCCTCCTCGCACCGTCCGAACACGAAGTGGCCACCACACCCGCAGAACAGACCGCCCTGCGCGGATGGCTGCTGAGCCTCCCCGCCTTCGCCGCCTACCCCCACGCCGGCGCCCCGGGCTCCGCTGTCACCGCGCCGATCGACCGGGAATGGTCCCACTCCTACGCCATGACCCCGGTGAGCCTGCGCCGTCTCCGCAGCGATGCGCGGATGCGCCTGACCTTGCTGAGGTGGCCCGGGAACATCCCCACGGCGATCGAGGTGCTCTCACGGCTGGCGCACAACGCTCTCGTTCACGCCCGGCCCGACGACGAGAGGGCCGCGGCGATGACCGTACGCCTGGCGGTGCTCGAGGACGACGTACTGCTCGTCGACGTGGAAGACCCACGGCCGGAGTTCCCGGACAGCAAGGCCGCCATCGCCGGAGGGAAGGGAAACGGCCTACGGAGCATCCGCCTGCTGGACGCGACACTCACCTGGCACCTCTCCGAAGGAAACCGCACCAAGACAGTCCGGGCCCACCTGCGGCCAGGCACCGTGTCTCCCTGACCCGCCCGCGGCCCGCGCCCACCTTTGAGCCACGCCTTGGACCTGCGGGCCCCGCGTGGTCCTGCGGCCCACCCCGGCGGTGAACCGCATGTTCGAAATAGGCGTTCCATTTGCACTGGATGACGGGTTAAGGTCACGTTCCGTAAGGATCTTGATGGAGGTGCCCGCGATGGAGAACAACGCGCCCGCAGGCCGTGGCCGTCCCCCGGGCCACGCCACCGCCGAGGGACAGCTGACGACCCGCCAGGCGGCGATCGTCCGCTACATCGCGGAGGCCGTCGCCCGACAGGGCTACCCGCCCTCGATGCGGGAGATCGGCAAAGCCGTGAACCTCGCCAGCACCTCCAGCGTGGCCCACCAGCTGATGGCCCTGGAACGCAAGAGCGTCCTGTACCGCGACCCGCACCGTCCCCGCGCCTACCGGATACGCACCTCGTGGGCACCCGCCCTCGACGGAAGGGGCGCGGCACCCGTCCACGTACCGCTCGTCGGACGGATCGCCGCCGGCACACCCCTGCTCGCCGAAGAGATGGTCGAGGACGTCTACGCCCTGCCCCGCCAGGTCGTGGGCGAAGGTGACCTGTTCGCGCTGAAACTGGAGCGCCGACGGGTTCGTTCCGCTGTCCCGTGCGGAAGTTGTGGCTGTTCATGCAGGTCGGAGGGGCGGGTAGACGCTTCACTCGATCGTGTGGGGATCTGACGATTCCTCGCAGATTCCAGGAGTTCCCTCCGTAATTTGCTTGCTTGTGACGGATTCCGGGACCCGCCGCTTCTCCCTCATCACGGGTGGCGACGCAGCTGTGCAGGACCAGCCTGGCGAGCTGCACCAGCTGGAGCCGGGACTGGCCGACGTCCTGACGCTGCAGCGACAGGCTGCGGCGACCTCGTCCGCAGAGGCGGAGCGCGCGCTCTACCAGGACTCCCTCGCTGAGTACGTCTGGGCCCGGGAGGTTGCGGGCCTGTCACCGCGCACGCTGGAGTCCCTGGTCCAGCCGGTGCTGGAGATCTGCTCGCACTACGACGTCATGCCGTGGCACCTGAGCTCGCGCCAGCTGGACAAGTACTTCGCCGGACCAGGCAAGAGCCCGAGGCACACGACGACGCGGTCGAAGATCAACCGAATCGACCTTTACTACGCCTTCCTGGAGCAGCGGTACGCCGGCGAGATCCACCGTCGATTCGGCGCCGTGGTCGAGTCGCCCGTCGATGCGTTCAACCGTCCTGTGCATCGCGGGGACTTCGGACTGCGGATTCCTCCGTCGGCCCGGGCGACGAAGGAGTTCTTCGCCGCGTGGCGGGAGTCGTTGCCGCAAGCACGGAAGTACCCGGTGGCGGTACGCAACTACGTGATGTCGAAGATCACGTACATCTCCGGAGTTCGGGCGGCTGAGCTGTGCGGCGTGCAGCTCGGGGACGTGCACTGGGAGAACGGGCAGTGGGGCCGGTTCCTGGTTCACGGCAAGGGCGCCGGAGGCTCCGGCCCCCGGGACCGCGAAGCCTTTCTCTTCGAGGAGGGCCGCGCGCTCTTGTGGTGGTACGTCGAGGAGGTGCGGGGAGAGTTTCCCGATGACCCCACCGACCCGCGGGCGCCGCTGTTCCCCTCGGAGCGGCTGGCAAAGTCGCTGGCCGGCATGGACGGCCTTCTCGCACCGCCGGTAGGGCCCGATACGTTCCGGCGCGCGCTGAAGATGGCCTCGCACGAACATCTGCGGGGCCCGGTTAGTGAGCTCTTTCCGCATCTCCTGCGGCACGCCTGCGCGACCCACAACTATGAGGCGGGGATGCCGTTGTGGGATGTGCAGGTCTTGCTCGGCCATGTCTGGGCATCCACCACGGTCGGCTATCTCGCGACCGCGAAGGGCGACCCGGAGCGGGCGAGCCTGGAGTCTTCCCGGCGAGCAGTTCGCCGGCTGAGCACGGAGGCGTGACCCATTGAAGTGGAACCTGCGCTGGGCCGCGGCCAAGCGCGACATCTGGCGCCCGACCCAGTTGCAGGTCGCCTTCCGGGAGGTGGGCTTCACCCCGTCCCTGAGCAAGGTGGCCGCCCTGTGGTCGGGCAAGCCGGTCACCGTCCGGCTGGAGGACCTCGACCTGATCTGCGCCGCCCTCCAGTGCACGGTCGCGGACCTGATGGAAGCCGAGCCAGTAGCGGCGGCCGAGGGACGCCCGGAGACCGAGCAACGCGCCGTCGGCGAGAGCGGCCCCGCACGACCGATCCCCCGGCCGGGCAGCGGCGGATCCCGGCGTCCACTGCCACCGAACTGACCGGGGGCTGGGGTGATCAGGGGAGATGGGCTGCTCGGGTCGTGCGAGACGTGCGCGAGCTGGGGAGCGGTGAACGGGAACGCCATGTGCCCTCGGTGCGCGGCGGCGTGGATCCGCGTGTCCTCCGACAGGGACGGCTGGAGCGTGGCTCCGTGCCGCCGTTGTGCCTGGACCGTGCCGGTAACACGGGCGGGGGTGTGCGGGCCCTGCCTGCTGGCTGTCCGCCTCGGGGAGGACGACCCCTGGGCCTGGGGCGAGCTTCACGACGAAGCCCTCGCCCCGGGCCGACCGCGTCAGCTCGCCCTGAACATCGACGGGATCGTCCTGCCCGAGGCACGGCCTGTTCGGATGCCCCACGGCAACTCCGGGCGGCGAAGGGCGATTCCCCCGTGGTTACGAGCCCGGCATCCCGAGCCGGTACAGGACGATCCTCGGATCTGCCCGCCCCAGGTCCCTGGGCAACTCGGGCTCTTCCCCACCCCAGCCCGTCAGTTCGCCCGCACCCACGCGGCCCGCATCGGCGACCGCAGCATCCCCGGGCTCGAGGCCGTCTCCCAGCAGCTGCAGCAGATGGCGGACGAGCGCCGCGTACGCGCCCGGACCATGTGGATCTGGCGGCTCGAAGGCTTCGCCCGCCTCGCTCTGGCCGCCCGCGACCCCGACCAGCACCAGGTCGCCGCCGAAGCCCTCAAAGACCTCCTCTACAACGGCCCGATCCTCGGACAGGCCCTGGACCGCGCCGGCCTCCTCGCACCGCCACCACCGCGCCGAGTGGTCCCGCCGCGCGGTACCGGCCCCACCCGCCAGGGCGGACAGCGGGACCCTGAGTTGCGGGGACAGTGCACACACTGTCTGGCCTGGGCGAACGATCGGCGGGTCCTGTGTGGGCCGTGCACCAGCTGGTGCTCCGAGATGCGCAAACGCGGGGGTAACGAGGCCGAGTGCGACCGTTGCCACCGCACGCTGATGGTCAGCGGCGGGATGTGCCGGATGTGCCGGATCGTCGTCGCCGAAACCGAGGTCGACACCGCCCAGATCGCGATGAAGAACGGCGATCAGCTGTGGTTCGCC
Source organism: Streptomyces sp. NPDC050535 (assembly GCF_044457665.1). Lineage (NCBI taxonomy): Bacteria > Bacillati > Actinomycetota > Actinomycetes > Kitasatosporales > Streptomycetaceae > Streptomyces > Streptomyces sp. NPDC050535. Next base: position 11,652 of record NZ_JBITHE010000039.1, on the reverse strand, counting down.
GGCCCCCATGCCGCCGGACTGGCCGTCGGACGACTCCTGCCCGGCACCGCAGCGGTCCAAGGCCGCTTCGCCCACAAACGACGGCGCGCCCGCGCCCGGGCCAAGTCCGAACGCCGACCGTCCGAGCACCTTCTCCACCCCGCCCAGCTGGAACTCTTCCCGGCCCCGCCCCGGGACTGGGCCCGACTGGACACCAGCACGCCGCCAGCCCTCACCGCGGCGGCCGAGCTCCTGATCGCTGACTTCACCGCGTACATGCGCGGCCGCGGATGGAATACCGAGTTCCTCAGCGGCAGCATCCGAACCCTGCGCATCGTGAGCGGTCATCTCGGCGCCGATGTTCCCATCCAGGAGAGCGACATCCGGGCCCTGGCCTCTCTGAGAGCCGACCTCCAGGGCGCCCGCGTCATCAACTACCTCCGCCAACGCGGCCTGCTCGCCGCGCAACCGCCCAGCAACCCGTCCATCGCTCGCGCCCGGCACCATGCCACCGTCATCACTCACCCGGCCTTCTCCACAGCGGTGCACACCTTCATCGACGTACTACTCGGCCAGGGCAGCAGCGCCAGCCGGGCCCGCAGCCCCAAGACCGTCGAGAACTACGTGGCCGCCATCCTGGACACCGTCGAAGCATGGATCGCCGCCGGGCTCACCGATCCCCGCGAGATCACCAAGAAGCACATCGAGGACGCCCTGGACCCGCTCCGCGGCGACCAGGCCCGCCGCCTGCACACCGCACTTCGATCCTTCTTCAGGGCCCTCAAACGCGAACGCCTCGTCTTCCGCGACCCGGCCCGCAGTATCTCCCTCACCAGCAGCCGGTCCGTGCCCACCGCGTTGCCCTCCGACCGCATCGCCGGCCTTCTCGACCTCCTCGACGACCCTCGCGACCGCCTCATGGTCGCCCTCGTCGCCATCTACGCCCTCCTCCCCGGACAGCTCACCCACCTTCGGCGAACCGACCTCGACCGCAGCAAAGGCCGACTGCGCCTGCGCCGGGCGGGACGCCTGGACCACGTCATCTACCTCGACGCCTTCACCCTGCGCATGGCCACAGCGTGGGAACTCCAGCGCCACCGGCGCTGGCCCGACAGCTCCAACCCCTACTTCTTCGTCACCCGCAACACCGCCGTCGACGACTCCGGCCCGCCCATCAGCGCCGGCATGGTCCAGCTCCTCTTCCAGCGAGTCGGCCTGCCCGCCGGCCGCCTGCGTGTGGACCGCATCGTCGACGAGGCGCGTCACAGCGCCGACCCCGTCCGGCTCATGGAGCTCTTCGGCCTGTCCAACCTCTCCGCCACCGGCTACGTCCTGTCGGCGCACCCGGAGAGGAAGCACGGCCCCATCGCCCCATAGGTCTGGAGGGAACCTGTCGCGTTGAGCTAGGGCGCAGTCACACGGCGCATGGGGTGCCTGACGGGCCGGCGGAAGCGGCGAGCGGGCCCGGATCGTACGATGACCGCATGACCAGCAAGAGGCAGCCGTCGAGCCGTCGCCCCATGGGGCGTGGCTTCCTGCTGCTGGTGCTGGCGGTGCTGGTCGGTGTGCTGGCGATGCACGGCCTCGGGCCTGGACCGGCGTCCGCGAAGGCGCCGGTAGCTGCCAGTGGCCACGCCATGGCGATGGTCCATGACGAGGCCGCCCAGCAGGTTGCTGGTGACTGCTCGCACACTGATGGCGGAATGGGCCACGCGGACCACGCGGATGCCATGTGTGCGGCGGCCGGTGTCGGCGCTGCGTACGCGCCTCCCGTCCTGGCCGCGGCTCTCGATGCCGGGCCCGTGTCGGCGGTACTGCCCGGCAGTGCGGCCGGGACCCCGGAGAGCGGGCGTGCGCCGCCCGATCTCGCTGAGCTGCAACTCCTGCGGATATAGGACTGCCCGTACGGCACCCCCTTGTCCCGGCTTGGCCGGCGGAGGGATGCCGCGCTCCGGCACATCCTCGTTCCGTATCGGCACCTGCCCGCTCGGGCGGCGCATCAAGGAGTCGCACCACCATGAACAAGAACCTCATCCGCCGGACCGCCCTCGTCGCTGTCGCGGGCGCAGCCTCGCTCGTGCTCGCCGCGTGCGGGTCGAGCGACGACACCTCCGCCGGGCACAACGGCCACAGCCCGTCGCCCTCGGCCTCGTCGTCCGCTCCGGCCTCCCAGGGGCAGCACAACGCGGCCGACGTCGCGTTCGCCAAGGGGATGATCCCCCACCACCGTCAGGCCGTGGAGATGGCCGACCTCGCACCCACCAGGGCGGAGTCCGCCGAGGTCAAGAAGCTCGCCGACGAGATCAAGAAGGCCCAGGACCCGGAGATCAAGACCCTCTCGGGCTGGCTGACCTCCTGGGGTGAGCAGGTTCCCGCCGAGGGCGCTATGGACCACTCCGCGCACGGCGCCGACGGCGGCATGATGACGCCCGAGGAGATGGACACCCTGGAGAAGGCGTCCGGCAGGGCGTTCGACACCGCCTTCATGCAGCTCATGATCAAGCACCACGAGGGCGCGGTGGCGATGGCCAAGACGGAGAAGGCCGACGGTTCCTTCCCCGAGGCCAAGACGATGGCGGACGCCATCATCACCTCGCAGACCGCCGAGATCACCAGGATGAACGACCTGCTCGGCAAGAGCTGACCCACTCTCGCGGAGGGTGTGTGGGCCCGTCGCCCGTGCGGGCCCGCACACCCTCCGCCTTTTGCTGGGTTCAGCACCCTCGCCGAATACCCCTGGGGGGTATACGGTTGTGGTGTGGTTCCGCGGGAGCGGGGTCACACTGGACGGGATTGGGGATGACGGTCATGGACCACAGCGCACACCAGACCAGCACCGCACAGGATCACAGCCCGCACCAGGCGCAGGCGGGTCACGCCGGGCACCAGATGGGCGGGGTGACCTGGGGGGCCGCCGCGAAGGCGACGCTGCACTGCCTGACCGGATGTGCGATCGGCGAGATCCTCGGCATGGTCATCGGCACGGCTCTGATGTGGGGCAACGTCCAAACGATGATCCTGGCGATCACGCTGGCGTTCATCTTCGGCTACTCCTTCACCCTGTTCGCGGTCCGCCGGGCCGGTCTGGACTGGAAGAGCGCGATCAAGGTGGCGCTGGCCGCGGACACCGTCTCGATCGCGGTGATGGAGCTCGTCGACAACGGCATCATCGCCCTGACACCCGGCGCGATGGACGCCCACCTGTCGGACGCGCTGTTCTGGACGGCGCTGCTGGGCGGCTTCGCCGTGGCCTTCGTGATCACGACGCCGGTCAACAAGTGGATGATCGGCCGTGGCAAGGGCCACGCCGTCGTCCATGCCTACCACTGATCACCGCAGTACGAACGTGCCCGGTCGCACCTCACGGTGCGGCCGGGCGCGTTCGCGTCTCGGGGCGTTAGCTGGAGGGACCGGGGGCTTCGATGGCGGCCGCCCCGGATCCGCCGGCCTCGCGGGGAACGGAGGCACCCTGACGTCCACCGTCAAGGACATGCTCGCCACCTACCCGGCCGACCTCGGCCACATCGACCAGGCCAAGCTCACCTCCTGCATCGAGGAGTGCATCGCCTGCGCGCAGGCGTGTACGGCGTGTGCGGACGCCTGCCTGTCCGAGGGCATGGTGGGTGACCTGGCCAAGTGCATCCGTACCGACATGGACTGCGCCGACATCTGCACCGCCACCGCCGCGGTCCTCTCCCGCCACACCGGCTACGACGCCAACATCACCGCCGCGATCCTGAAGGCGTGCGCCATGGTCTGCAAGGCGTGCGCCGACGAATGCGGACGGCACGCGGACATGCACGAGCACTGCCGTATCTGCGCCGAAGCCTGCCGCTCCTGCGAGCAGGCGTGCAACGAACTCCTCGGCGCGCTCGGCTGACGCTCGCCCCGTCACCCGTCCCGCCCGGCGGCCGAAATCCCGGCCAGGCAGGTCGGGGGCCACGGACCACTCGTGCGAGAGGAAACACGCCCTACGGGCGGGCCGCGGCCGTGGTGACGCTATGCTCCCCGGCATGGTTGTGGCCCGGGCGTTCCGTAGCGCGCCGCGGTCCCGCTCTCGTGCAGCGGGCCCGTGGCGAATGTGGGTGCTCGCCGCGCTTCTCCTCACGTTGATGTACAGCCACGGTGTCAGCGCGGAGAGCGCCGCAGGCCACGCGCACCCCGGGGCGCCGACCAACACGGCAGCCCTGAACGCTCAGGACCCGGATCCCGCCGGGCACAGTCACGAAGCGCCCGAACCGCACTCCGGCCAGGGGCACACCGACCACCAGGATGCTCCGCAGCCCGACCACGCGGCTCACCAGTGTGTGTCCGGCCAGCCCCAACAGGGCGCCGCGCTGCCCGTCCCGTGCGAGGCGCAGGCCATTCATCGGCCTCCGTACGCGTACGCAGCTGGCGCCGCTGGACCCGTCACGGCCCTCTTGGCCTCTGCCCCCGTGCCGGACTCAGCGGTCCTACGCATCTAAGCCTTCACGCCAGCCAACCGGTCGACAACCTGTTGAGCACACCCGTGAGCCATCTCCGCCAGAGCACCAGCGGCGGCCCGGCCATGCCTTGCGATGCGCCTTGCGGCTGCCATGAGGTGGCGTGCGGCGCGGAGCCGTGGGCCGGCTCACGTCGCGCTGCTCCCAGCGAATCCGATCTTCGGCCCCGCCCCGCCCGCCTGCCTCGTTGAGAACCCCAGGCCCCACTGAACTTCCCTTGAAGGGTCCGCTTTGTCCTCCTCACCCAGCCTCACCACGACGACCCCGCCCCCCACCCCGCCGCAGCCGACCCGCAGCCAACGCCGCTCCAACAGCAAGCGGGAAGGCGCCTCCCTGCCGTGGCGCTATCTCGGCTACGTCGGCTACTACGTGGGTGCCGGCCTCATCAGCGGAGCGGTTGTCCACCACCCCATGGCGCCCGCCCGCTACTCGATGATCGCCGCGTCCGGCGTACTGGTCTTCCTGCTCGCGACCGTCCTCAACGACATCATCCTCGCGACCGAGAGGCAGCCCCTGTCACGCATACTGCGCGTGCTCGGCACCTCGACCATGCTCTCGTTCGGCCTGGGCATGCTCAGCGGCGGCATGCAGCACTTCGCAGACCTCCCAGAACGCTGTGCCGTGCTGATACCGCTCGGCATCGTCCTGTCCTTCGTCGCCTTCTTCCTGAAGGAAGCCAAAAGGCCCTGGCGGCGTATCTTCAGCCTCATGGGCCTGGCAATTCTCGTCGTGACGGCCGTCACCTTCCTCGGCCTGCGCCATATCGCCCCCACCATGGCCGAGTCCGGAGGACATAGCCACAGCGATGTCGTGCCCGAGAAGGGAAGCGACGAAGGCAAGGAGGGCGGCCACGGCAGCGACAGCACCAACCCGACCTCCCAGCCCACCGCCTCCCCGAACGCCACCCACCCCAGCAAGGAGCCCGGGCACGACGACGGACACCAGCACTGAGCCGACCTGCTTGCGCCGTCACAAGACAGTCAGAGCCGAACCCGGCACGTCTGAGGCAGTGCGACCCCAGTGCCTGACCAGTCGGTGAGCGGATTGATCCGCTGGCAGAGCGGGCGCGGGTCAGCGCGGCTGTGGGACTTGCTCGCGCTGGCGGCGGCGTCCGTAGCGGGTGACCCCGCGCGGCTTGAACACCGACAGGGCGGCCGCCGTGAGCAGCACCGCAAGGGCGGCGGCCGCGTCCGCGATCAGCTGGATACGCATGCCCTGAAGCTGGCCGCCCGTGAGGGCGGCCCGTGCGGCCGCGTCGGCGAGGTGTCCGACCGGCTGCATGTGGACCAGCAGCAGAACGGTCGCGCCCACGGTGATCAGCAGTTTTGCGATGACCCAGTAGTGGCGCAGCAGCCCCCACACCGTTCCAAGGGACTGCACCAGGCCGGTCAACAGTGAGGCGGCGCTGAACGGGACGATCACGTACCAGCCCACTACATCCATAGCCAGGTAGGCGCCCCGGACCGTCTGGGGCGCGCTGCTGCTCAGCCCAGCGACGGCGAGCGCGAGGAAGGCCGCGACCGCGCCCAGCCAGCCGACCGAGGCAGTGACGTGAAGCGTGAGGGTCAGCTTGCGCAGCCGCGGCGGGAACGGGGTCAGGGCGCGTGCCCCGCCATGCCGCCGCCGGCCAGGTGCACGATCACGAACACCACGATCAGCACCACGGCGACCGCCGCGGAAACCTTCACCCAGCGCGGTGCCCCCTCGCCGTCGTCATCGTGACGGTCCGGTGAGCCTGCCATGACGCCTCCCTCTTTTTCGATACACTCTGTCTCTACCTGAAACCGAGTGTATGCCCTGTGGACGTCCGTATCCTGGGTGGGTGCCGAAGCTGTGGAACGAGACGATCGCCAAGCACCGCGCCGCCGTGCGCGAGGCCATCCTGGACACCACCGCGAAGCTGGTGGCCCAGAGCGGCCTGCGGTCGGTGACCATGTCCCAGATCGCCGAGCAGACCGGCATTGGCCGCGCGACGCTCTACAAGTACTTCTCCGACGTCGAAGCCGTCCTGCTGGCCTGGCACGAGCGCCAGGTCACCGCCCACCTCCAGGAGCTCGCGGGCATCCGCGACGAGACTGGCACCGCCGTGGAGCGCCTGAAGGCGGTGCTGGAGGCGTACGCAGGCATCGCCCGGCAGCGGCACGGCGGCGAACTCGCCGCCCTCCTGCACCAGGGCGAACACGTCACCCACGCCGAGCGGCACCTGCACGGCATGCTCCAGCACCTTCTCGCCGAGGCCGTCGAGGCCGGTGACCTGCGCTCGGACGTTCCCCCCGCTGAGCTCGCCCAGTACTGCCTTCACGCCCTGACCGCGGCGGCCACCCTGACTTCCCAGGCGGCTGTGACCCGCCTGGTCGCCGTCACCCTCGACGGCCTGCGCCCGGTCCCCTGAACCGGGCAGTGGCCTGCGGTCGCCGTCTCGCCAGGCATCCGAGCCGAACCCACGCCAGACTCTCCGCGAAAGCGAAGAATTGACGCAGGTTCCCAGGCAGAGTCCTCCGAGATTCGACGAACCCGTCGGTTTCCGGTCTCCGGCGATTCGATGATCGACGCGGCGATCTGCGACGGCGACATCGTGACCGTACGGCGCCAAGACAGCGCCGACCACGGAGACATCGTCGCCGCACTCCTGGACGACGAGGCCACCGTCAAGGTGCTGCGCCGACAGGACGGGCAAGTGTGGCTCATGCCCCGCAACCCCGCCTATTCGCCGATCGCCGGCGACCACGCGCAGATTCTCGGGAAGGTCGTCGGCGTCCTGCGTCTGCTCTAGGTGCGCCGACTGAAGCGGCCGCCGTCCTCGCCCTGCTGCGTGCCGGCACGTACTGCGTCCGAGAAGCCGCGCTATCCCGCGGCGAGTTCACGCGCAGAGCACACGCGTTGGCGGCGGGTGTGGCACTCGCGACTTCAGGATGGTCCGTCACTTCCCCCGTAGCGGCGGACCACGTCTTACTCCGGGCCGGTGGCCAGCGCCTGATCCAGGAGGGAGGTCTCGATCAGGACCTCCCGTAGATTCGTGTACATCCGCAGCCGCACACCGGGCTGGCCGACATCGTGAGTGGTGCGATCGGCGGTCGCGGTCCCCCACATGCGGCCGATCGCGTTCTGGAAGGCGAAGACGGTGTCGTCGTCCAGGCCCGCCACGTCGATGACGAGCATGCCGGGTTCGGACAGATGCGTTTCTCGGATCGGGTCCACGTATGTCAGTACGTGTTCGTGCACGACAGGGTTCTCTGCAGGCTCCGGATTCACCCGACCGGAGCAGCTGTCAGTGGCGGCGGCTACCGTCCTGACATGACCAGTTCGCCGAACTCCCGGGAAAACGCATGGGTGTTGGAGGCCACCATCTGGACGGCACGGGCCGCCGACACTCACTGGCAGGAGCAGCTGAACACCATCCGCCCGGTCGCAGCGTACGACCCGGAGACGCAGACGTGGCGTGCGCGCCTCGGTGCTCTCGACCTGCCGGGACTGGAGATGCTGCAGATCCTCTTCGATGCCGCGCGCACCCACGGCACCGAAGTGCGACTCGCACCGGTGGCGGTCCCGCCGCAGTGGACCGGCCCTGTCTTCACGGCGGATTCTGAACTGGCGGCCCTTCTTGACGCCCAGGCCGACCAAGGGCGGGCGATCGGCCAGCTGCATCTCGGCTGAGCGTTCCGGGACCGCGCGGACTTCCAACGCGGTGTCGGCCGTGTGGAGGTACGGGCAGTCCGTCTCCCGCCCCGCACAACGGAAAACGCGTCGGTCCCGGACCACTCTCGTGGCCCGGGACCGACGCGTCCCCAGGAGTACGCGGGCGGAGCCCTACCGGACGGGCGGCAGCGCGATGGCGGCTGCCCACGCGCTGGCCGCCGCGCTGAACATCTCGGTGCTGCCCGGCAGGCCGTTCATGAACAGGATCGACGCGACGATGAACGAGAAGACGCCGAAGATCACCAGTGTGACGCGGGTAGCCGTGCGCGCGGCACGAAGGGCTCGGCGGCGCAGGATGCGCCGACGGGAGGAGCGCTGACGACGCTTCAGGAGACGTACGTCGGCCTCGATGACGGCGATCTCCTGCAGTTGGCGCCCGAGGACGGCCTCCACCGCGGAGGCCTCGCCGCGTCGCCGCAGCAGTTCACGTTCGGCCTCGGCGAGGTACTCCGTCACGAAGCCCCTTCCGTCGTACGGGTTCTGGCCTCGTACCGGCGTGCCGTACGGCTGACTGTCCGGGCAGTTGTGGGACGACATCACAATCTCCTCGTTGCATCGAAGGCCCGGACGGAAAGTGGTCTGTGCCCGGCCGGGACAACTCCCAGTCGGGTCACAGACCTCATCCGTTACACCTGGCCCTCTGTACTGCAGAAGCATTCGGTGTCCTCGGCTCCTGCCGGTGTTCCGCCGTCATCCCGGCGCTCGGCGCCGCTGGCGGGCACCACGTCGCGGATCACTTCGAAGAGGGGCGGGAAATCGAGGTGCCCGAGGTACGTACGGAAGTACAGCGTCTGACGATCTGCCAGCGGCTTGATTTCGTCCGGCAGTTCGTCTCGGTCCGGCAGTACGGCGCCGTCAACCAGGACAGGAAGAACGGCCAGGCGCCGCTCGAAGGCCATGGCGATCTCCATGCGGACCCAGTCGCTGTCGCCGTCGATGGAGCGGTGGTCCGTCCCTTCGGCCTCCGATGCCCACGGCCGGCCCACGATGACGAGGAGGATGTCGCATTTCCCCAGGTTCCGCGTGATGTCGTGGGGGAAGTGGGTGCCCTTTGTGATGAAGCGCTGCTCACCGAAGACCTTTTCCTCGCCGAACTCCCGTCGAAGCGCGGTTTCGATGTGCGAGCCAGCCACGTCGGTGTCACCGCGGAGGCGGGCGACGAAGATGGAGGGGGACCTGGGGATTTCGCGCGCGGTGCCCTGCTGGTCGGGGGGCGCGATCTGGTCGGATCCCTCGGTGCTGGCCTCGGCGTCCCCGGCGCGATGCACCTGTCCTCCCGGGCGGGCCTTCGCTCTGGCCGCAACGATCTCCTCACCACGTCGGATGACGGCGTCGAGCCGCGCGGCTTTCACCTCCTCGCTCGCCGGGTCCTCGACCGGCTCGGTGAAGAATTCCGCGAAGTCCGCGGTCAGCTCGGGCTCGTCGGCCACACCCGCGATCGTGGAGATGGAGAACTCGGCGGAGTCCGCGTCCGGCTCGGGCACGTCGAACCCGCTGATCGTGGGGTTGTTCACCGGCTCCAGCGTGGCGAACTCGCCGTCGGTGAACGCATCAAGATCCGGGTACCTCGGCAGGGTCGTGGGTGGGATGTCGTCACGGTCGTTGCTCATTCGGTCGCCCCTTCCTGCTCACGTTCGGCCCTGATCTTCTTCATGGTGGCGCGGCCTCGGTGGAGATCCACCCTTTCGTTGCTCTCCTGGATCCCTTTGATCTTGGCTCTTTCCCTGGCGGAGTAGCCGTCGTGTTCCAGCGCGACACTCCGCCGCTGCCGCTCGGGGAGCGCGGTCAGGATGTCCGCCGCCTCGGCCAGGGCTTCCGCCGCTGCGTACGCCTGCTCGGGCAGTTGCTCGCCATCGGTGACTTCCGGCTCCCGGCCACGGCTGACAGCCAGGCTTGCGGGGACGTGACCTGTCGCCGCGTCCGCGGCGAGTTTGCGGTGGCGCACGTTGCTTCGGATGATGTCCACACTCCGGCACATCACGATGCGGAAGTAGAGCCTCTTGCGGTTGTCCTCTTCCTTCGGGAAGGAGGGCTCAGGCCACATCACCCAGAGCTCCGCCAGTGCCTCGGAGGCTGCGGCATGCGCCTCCCACTCCTGCAGCCGGTGCCGCCGGCGCGCGTACCTCACCCCGTTCATGTACCACCGCCTGAAGAACGCTTCATATTCGGGATCTGCATCCCGTGGTTGGTCGGGCCCGCTCATGTGCCCCCGCTCTCCGGACCGGCCATCAAGGTCTCACCGTTCACTCGTCCACGGGCGACACGCGCCCCGATCCAAGGAAGTCGTGCGCAGCACCTGGTTCGTTACACGCTTGCGGGTTCTTTCTGCTCCGCATCCGATACCCGGGCCAGTACGCAGGTCAGCGAGGGCGTCGCGGCGAGGAGTTCCGTCACGGTGGCCATCTGTCACAGCGGGGCTTCAGCTCCGCACGTCCCGCCGACGGGTTTCGGCGCCGATCGCGAGAGAGGCGGGGTAGAGCAAGCTGTGCCCGTACCGGGCCCGGGCGCGGTCGGCGACGGCTTCGATCGCGAGGGGCTTGTCGTCCCTCGCGTCGAGGGTGAGTTGCCGGGTGGCCCGGTCGGCGGGGCGCAGGGCGTCGGCTCGCAGGGCGATGCTGCGGACCCGGGCGCGCTGGAGCCCGAGGGACTCATAGACCGCGTAGGCGGTGCGGGCCAGGAGCACGGTGTGCTGGGTGGCTTCGGGCAGGGTCCGGCTGCGGCGGGTGTCGCTCGAGTCGGCGTAGTGGACGGTGCAGGTCAGGCCTGTCGCGATCTGGCCGGAGCCGCGGAGGCGGGCGCCGAGGTTGTCGGCGAGGGCGAGCAGGGCGCGCTGGTGATGGGCGGGGTTGAGTTCGTCGCGGCCGAAGTGGTGTTCGGCGCTGATGCTCGCCGGTGTGGGGGTGGGGTCGACGATCTGGGTGTCGTTGCCCTGGGCGTGGTTGTGGAGCGTGCGGCCGGCGCGGGCACCGAGGAGGCGTTGCAGGGTGAGTTGGGGTACGTCGGCGACGTCGCCGACGGTGTGCAGGCCGAATTCGGCGAGCGTCGTGGCAGTCTTCGCGCCCACGCCGGGCAGTTCCCGGACCGGTCGGGGCCGCAGGAACGCGGTGATGGCCTCGGGGGAGTCGTCGATGACCGTGCGCCGGTCGAGCGGGGTGAGGGCGCAGGCCATCGCGGCGAGCATCCGGTTGCCCGCGCACCCCGCGGCACTGTTCAGGCCGAGATGGGCGAGCGCGCGCAGCTGGACCAGTTCGGTCAGGCCGCGGGCGTCGCGGCGCCAGTAGGGGAGCGCACCGGTGAGGTCGAGCACGGCCGAGTCCGGTTCGATCATCTGCACGCGCGGCGTGATGTCCTCCAGCAGGCGGCGCAGCCGCTCGGGAAGGTCGGCCTCGTGGCCGGCAGGAACGTCGAAGCGCAGGTGCAGGATGTGGCGGCCCATGGCGGTCACCCCGGAGAACCCGGGCTGCGGTGGCCGAGCCGGCCCAGGTCGGCGGAG
>NZ_JBITHE010000038.1:0-47201 GCF_044457665.1 Streptomyces sp. NPDC050535 | reverse complement strand
CCCGGGTTGGTTCGGGGTGGGGCCCCGCCGGGCGCCCCGGGGGGGGGCGGGCCCCGGGGGGGGGCGGGCCCCCCCCCCCCCCCCCCACGCCCGGCTCCATACCGGAGCCGGACTCGTGTCACGCTGTCAGCGCTGCAGTGTCAGCAGACCCGGACGGTAGGGCAGGAGGCCGTAGTCACCGCCGGAGTTGGGGCTGCGTCCCTGGTAGAGCAACTGCAGATTGCAGGGATCGACGGTCATGGTCTGATCGGCGCCGGTGCGGATCAGTTCGCCATGGCTGATGTCGTTGGTCCAGGTGGCGCCACTGTTGGCCTTGCCGGCGAAGGGATTGCTCTCGGTCGCGGCCTGGGGTGTCCATGAGCCGTTCAGACTGGTGGCCGTGAACGAGCGGAAGTAGCGGCCCTGCGAGCCGATCGCCTCGACGATCATGAGGTAGCGGTTCTGGCCCTGAAGCTTGTAGACCTGCGGGGCTTCGAACAGGTTGTTCGTCGTATCGCTCATGACCACTGTCGAGGTCGTGCCGAAGCTGCCCGGGAAGTTCCCGATCGGCATACCGGCCCGGTAGATCTTGCCGTTGTCACCGGCGAAGAACAGGTACATGTTCGTCCCGTCACCGATGAGCGTCTGGTCGATGGGTCCTGTTCCGGAGTCGGAGATGCTTCCGGAGAAGAGCACCTGCTGGGACGACCAGCCATTCGGGTTGCTGGGGTCGCTCGACGTCCGGTAGGAGAAGGCGGTCCCGCCCCACTGGTAGGCGAGCACCCAGATGTTCTTCGGCGCGAAGTAGAAGAGCGTGGGCGCGACGGTGGAAGCCGACATCGTGTTCTGGCCGGCCGAGGCCATCTCCGGCCAATTGGTGAACAGGCCGAAGTTCATCGAACCCCAACTCGTCCCCGTGTCGTGCGTCGTCGCGTAGACGAGTTGCCTGCCGTTGTAGGGGACGACGGTGAAGTCCTTGAGCGAGGCCCACCCCGGCTTGGGCTGCGCCAGCGCGCCCGTTGATGTCCAGCGGTATGCCGACGGAAGCTCGCACGGGCCGGAGTTGTCGCCGCCGACCTTGACGAGCTGCCACTGCTGGTTGGTGCCGCCCCAGTCGTCGTACTGGACGGTGTTCGCGTTGTCGGCGGTGGAGGCGCCTTGTACCTCGAGAGCCTTGTTGCTGTGGCGCGAGATGAACCGTACGTAGCCGTCCGAGCTGTCGGCCAGCCGCCACTGCTGGTTGGCGCCGTTCGCGTCGGCCCACTGGACGATCGAGCCGCCGTTCGCTGTGGACCAGTTGTAGACGTCAAGCACCTTGCCCGAGTGGCGGGACTTGATGCGGTAGTAGCCGCCCCCGGAATCGACGAACTGCCACTGCTGCTGGTTCTGGTCGTTCCTGGTCCACTGGGTGATGCGGGCGCCGTCGTCGGTCGCCATGTTGTAGACATCCAGAGCCTTGCCGCTGTTGCGGTTGACCAGCACATACGAGGCGTTGGGGTCAACGGTCGCCGCGCCGGCGGGCTGGGCGCCGAGGAAGGTAGCCACGAGCAGCAAGGGCGCGAGTACGGCGAGCAGGCGTCTTATACGGACCGGGGACGGGTGGCGTAACCACATCAGAGGGTCTCCTTTGGGGGCGGGGGTGAGGTGACCTCGATGAACCGCGGAGCGGACGTGCGGGGGGACAGGGCAATCTCGAATGTTTCGAAGAATTCCCGGATGCTTCGACGCCACAAGCTAGGAATGGGGCGCCCTCGGGTCAAGGCCTGTCGCCGATCTGTCCACAAACAGCGCTTCCCCTTCGGGCTCGACCGGCTGTCGCGCCGACCGGAGGCAGCCCGGAGTTCGCGGATGCAGCTCGCCAGTCCAAGGCGCCCGCGCGCAGGAGAGACGCCGAATGAGCGGCGTTTGCGCACTCGTACCGGACCCGGCCCCGCGACACCCGCCGACGGCGACGGCGGGTGTGCGCCTTCCGGCTTGCCGGGCCGATAAGTTTCGGGCGGGGAGCCGAAAAGTTTTCTGCGGGGAGTATTGACGATCCATCGTCAATTCCTCAATCATCCCTGTCTGAGAAACCGGCCACAGTTCGAGATATCGAATCACGTCGGTCCTGGGCAAGTCCGTGCTGCACAGCAGATCCGCGCACCAGAGCACCTGCGCCACCCCGTTTCGTTCCGGTGAGGTCCGCACCAGCGCATCCTGGCTCTTCGCGCAGTCGGAGAGGTGCGCGACGCCGCGTGGCGGTCTCCCGGCTGAGCCGCGATGGAGTACGCCATGCCTGTGCCGAGACACCGCCGCCGCCCGCCGTACGTCACCCGACGGCCGACCGGGTTCCCTCCGTGCCGGTGTTGAGATCGTCCCGGTCCCAGGACCGCGGTGTCCGGTGATTCCGTTCCGCCCGGGTTCCGGCCCGTCCCGTCCGTCTGCCTGGTGGGAGCGGACGACGCATTCCCCCGCGCTTCAGTCCTTCCGTGATTTCTACCTTGGAGGCACAGCCATGGGCTCGTACGTCCTTCCCAGACCCGTTATCCGCCGGAAGATCCGCGGCCTGCTGTTGGCGCTGGTCGTCGGCGTCCTCGGTACGGTCGCCGCACTGGTCGCGCCGCCGACCGCACACGCCGCCGAGAACACGCTCGGCGCCGCGGCGGCGCAGAGCGGCCGCTACTTCGGCACCGCCATCGCCTCGGGCAGACTGGGCGACTCGGCGTACACGACGATCGCGGGCCGTGAGTTCAACTCGGTGACGGCCGAGAACGAGATGAAGATCGACGCCACCGAACCGCAGCGGGGCCAGTTCAACTTCACCGCCGGTGACCGCGTCTACAACTGGGCGGTGCAGAACGGCAAGCAGGTGCGCGGCCACACCCTGGCCTGGCACTCCCAGCAGCCCAGCTGGATGCAGAGCCTCAGCGGCAGCACGCTGCGCCAGGCGATGATCGACCACATCAACGGCGTGATGGCCCACTACAAGGGCAAGATCGCCCAGTGGGACGTCGTGAACGAGGCCTTCGCCGACGGCAGTTCGGGAGCCCGGCGCGACTCCAACCTGCAACGCACCGGCAACGACTGGATCGAGGTCGCCTTCCGCACCGCGCGCGCCGCCGACCCGGCCGCCAAGCTCTGCTACAACGACTACAACGTCGAGGACTGGACCTGGGCCAAGACCCAGGCCATGTACGCCATGGTCCGAGACTTCAAGCAGCGCGGCGTGCCGATCGACTGCGTCGGCTTCCAGTCGCACTTCAACAGCGGCAGCCCCTACAACAGCAACTTCCGCACCACCCTGCAGAGCTTCGCCGCCCTCGGCGTCGACGTGGCCATCACCGAACTCGACATCCAGGGCGCCCCGTCCACGACCTACGCCAACGTGACCAACGACTGCCTGGCCGTCCCGCGCTGCCTCGGCATCACCGTCTGGGGTGTGCGCGACACCGACTCCTGGCGGTCGGAGCAAACGCCGCTGCTGTTCAACGGCGACGGCAGCAAGAAGCCCGCCTACACCGCCGTCCTCAACGCACTCAACGGCGGCACCTCCACGCCCCCTTCGGATTCCGGAACGATCAAGGGCGTCGGCTCGGGCCGCTGCCTGGACGTGCCCGGCACCAGTACCACCGACGGCACCCAGCTCAACCTGTGGGACTGCCACAACGGAACCAACCAGCAGTGGACGTACACCGCCGCCGGCGAACTCAGGGTCTACGGCAACAAGTGCCTGGACGCCGCCGGCACCGGCAACGGCGCCAAAGTCCAGATCTACAGCTGCTGGGGCGCCGACAACCAGAAATGGCGCCTCAACTCCGACGGATCCGTCGTCGGCGTCCAGTCCGGCCTCTGCCTCGACGCCGTCGCCGGCGGCACCGCCAACGGCACCCTGATCCAGCTCTACTCCTGCTCGAACGGCGGCAACCAACGCTGGACCCGCACCTGATGGCACCTGCCACCGACGAAGGGTGAATCGATGAAGACCTACGGTGCGGCTTCCCTCGCCCCGCCACGCAGACACCGCTGGTGGTCCCGGATCGCCGCTGTGGTGGCGACGACCCTCGCGATCGGCATGCTCGCCGCGGTGGACCCGGCGCCCGCCGAGGCGGCGACGGTGGACACCAATGCCTGGTACGTCCTGGTCAATCGCAACAGCGGCAAGGCGCTGGACGTCTCCAGCGCGTCCACCGCCGACGGCGCGCGGGTCAGCCAGTGGACGCGCAACGACGGAACGAACCAGCAGTGGCAGTTCGTGGACTCCGGCGGCGGCTTCTACCGCATCGAGGCCCGGCATTCGGACAAGGTCCTCGACGTGGCCGGCGCCTCGACCGCGGACGGTGCCGCGATCCAGCAGTGGGCCGACCACAACGGGGCCAACCAGCAGTTCCGCCTGGCCGATTCGGACGCGGGCCACGTCCGGCTGATCAACCGCAGCAGCGGCAAGGCGGTGGAGGTGCAGGGCGCCTCGACCGCCGACGGCGGCAACGTCGTCCAGTACACCGACTGGGGCGGCGCCAACCAGCAATGGCAGATGGTCAAGCTGTCGTCCGGTGGCGGCGGAGGATGCGGCAGCGCCCCAACTCTGGCGAGCGGTACGCACACGATCCAGAGCGGCGGCAAGAGCCGCAGCTTCATCCTCAGGGTTCCCGCCAACTACGACAACAGCCGCCCCTACCGGCTGATCCTCGCGTTCCACTGGCGGGGCGGAACCGCCGGCGACGTCGCCTCGGGCGGTACGAGCGGGAACGCCTGGTCCTACTACGGCCAACAGGAACAGTCGAACAACGGCGCGATCCTCGTCGCCCCCCAGGGCCTCGGCAACGGCTGGGCCGACTCGGGCGGTGAGGACATCACCTTCGTCGACGACATGATCCGGCGAATCGAGGGCGGCCTCTGTGTCAACCCGGCACAGCGTTTCGCCACGGGATTCAGCTGGGGCGGCGGTATGAGCTACGCACTCGCGTGCAGCCGGGCGAACGTCTTCCGGGCCGTCGCGGTCATTTCCGGCGCTCAGATCAGCGGGTGCAACGGCGGCGCACAGCCCATCGCCTACTTCGGAATCCACGGCATCAGCGACTCCGTCCTCGACATCGCGCAAGGACGGTCCCTGCGCGACAGATTCGTCAGCAACAACGGCTGCACCCCCCAGAGCCCGCGCGAGCCGGCGCCGGGCAGCCGGACGCACATCACCACCGCCTACTCGGGCTGCCGTGCCGGATACCCGGTCCAATGGGCCGCGTTCGACGGAGGCCACATACCCGGTCCGGTCGACGGCTCCCCCGACGAAAGCGGCGTCGCCACCTGGACCAAAGCAGAGATCTGGAGGTTCTTCGCACAGTTCCAGTGACACGCTCGCACCACGGAGTGGAGCCAGGACAGTCCTGGCTCCGCCGCTCTAGACGCAAAAAGTCCCCCTGACCAGCGTTTCCGCAGGTCAGGGGGACTGTAAGAACTGTGCCCCCAACGGGATTCGAACCCGTGCTACCGCCTTGAAAGGGCGGCGTCCTAGGCCGCTAGACGATGAGGGCTATCGGCCCGCCTGGGCGCCTCACGGCGCGTCGGGGACTTGAGAAGCATATGGGATGGCGGGAGGTATCGCCAAAACGGTTTAGGGGGCGCTCTCGGACGGCTGCGCGGACGGGTTCGTGGACGGGCTCCCGGGCGACGTCGAGGGCGGGCCGGAGGACGGCGTGGGTGACCGGAGCGCGCCGCCGGGTTTGTTCTCCTCGGGGAGGTGGCGGCTGACCTCGGCCGTTGTCAGGCCCAGGCCGCCCAGTCTGATCTCGTCCCAGGCCTGGAGTCGGCGGGTGTCCCGGTCGAGGTAGAGGACGGAGGCCTCGATGGGGTCGGGGTACCGGCCCTCCAGGGCGCGCAGCCCGCTGCCGCCCGTCGAGCCTTCGATACGCAGCCGCGTTCCGCCCTTCATGACCTCCATCTCCTGGTGGTGCAGATGGCCCGCCAGTACCAGCGGCACCTCGCTGTCGGTCTCGCGGGCCGCGTCCGGTTCGTGGGCGACGGCGATATCGACGGGTGTGCCCGCCGTCCGCTGGTCCCGCAGCGCCGACGCGAGCCGCGCGCCGGCCAGCTCCTGGGCCTTGGCACCGCCCTGGACGACGGTGCGGTCAGGAGTGAACTGCGGGTCGCCGATGCCGGCGAAACGCAGGCCGGCGACCGTGACGGCCCGGCCCTTGTCCAGGACGCGCACGTTCTTGATCTTCTCGAGGTAGCTCTGGGTGATGAGGGAGTCGTGGTTGCCCCGGACCCAGACGTACGGCGCTCCCAGGTCCGCGATCGGGTCCAGGAAGCCGTTCTCGGCCGCCGTGCCGTGATCCATCGTGTCGCCGGAGTCGACGATCACGTTGATGTCGTACTGCTCCACCAGCGACGCGATGATCTTCCAGCTCGCCGGGTTGAGGTGGATGTCGGAGACGTGCAGGACCCGGATCGTGGTCGGGTCCGGCTCATAGCCTGGGAGCGTGGACGTGACGTCGTACAGCTTCGTCACGTTCGTCACCAGGCGCGCCAACTCCTTCTGGTAGACGTCGAATTCGCTGACGATGTTGCGGGCGTTGCCGACGAGGGAGGGCGCGGAGGAGAGGAGTCCGGAGAACTTGGGCTCCAGGACCGAGTTGGGGTTCCAGGTGGCGAAGGCCGTCCCGCCGGAGGCCGCGAGGAGGGTGAGGGCCAGGCCGCCCGCCGCGAGGGCACGGCGCGGCCGGCGGTAGACCGCGAGGCCGAGCGCGGTGGCCCCGGACACGACGGCCACGCAGGACCGTACGGCCAGGTCGAGCGTGCCGTGCTCCACATCCCGCGCGACCTCGTCCTGGAGCCCGGAAATCCGCTCGGGGTGGTCGACCAGCGCCTGCGAGCGCTCCGGGTCGAGCCGGTCCACGTCCACGTCCAGGCGTAGCGGCGCCTGGTGACTGCTCAGTTCCAGGGCGCCGAGCGGGGCGACGTTGATCTTCGTGCCGCCGGTGAGGGAGGGCCGCAGGGTCATGGTGGTGTCCATCGGCCCGACCGGCACGCGCACGTTCCCGACGATCAGCAGCCCCAGCCAGGCGCCGAGCAGCACGACGGTCATCAGGCTCAGGATCCGGGCGTACGGGTGTGGCTGCGGGACGAGTTCGGTCACCGGGTGGGGGCGGCGGGCGCGGTAACGGCGGGCCAGGACGACGAGTGCGCGGACGCGCGATGCGGATGATGCGCATGGCGCGGGTGGTGCGGATCGGGTGAGTCGTATGTGGCGTAGGTGACGTATGCGGTGCAGGGCGGTGGAGACGGCAGCGGGGACGCGGGCCATTGGTCGCGTATGCCCAAGTGTGGGGACGGGTATGCCGGGGTGTCCCGACTGTCACGTCGGGACACCCGCGGCCCGGCATCGGCGCTTGTACCCGCACGCCGATGCCGTTCGTCCGGGCCGGTGCCGACCCCCGTGCGGCCCCGGCCCGACCCCCGTGCGGCCCGGGACCGACCCCCGTGCGGCCCGGGACCGACCCCCGTGCGGCCCGGGACCGACCCCCGTGCGGCCCGGGACCGACCCCTGTGCGGTCCCGGACTCAGCCCCAGCCCAGTTCGTGCAGTCGTTCGTCGTCGATGCCGAAATGGTGGGCGATCTCGTGGATGACGGTCACGGCGACCTCGTGCACGACCTCGTCCGGGGTCTCGCACATCCGCAGGGTGGGGCCCATGTAGATCGAGATGCGGTCGGGGAGTACGCCCGCGTACCACTCGCCCCGGTCCGTGAGCGGGGTGCCCTCGTAGAGGCCCAGCAGCTCCGGGTCGTCGGCCGGGGGCTCGTCCTCGACGAACACGGCGACGTTGTCCATGACCCGCGTCAGCTCGGGCGGGATCTGGTCGAGGGCCTGGCTCACGAGCTCTTCGAAGTCTTCGCGCGTCATCTCCAGCACAAGGCCATTGTCAGGGACGGTGTGCTCGTGGCGGAGACATCCGGAGGCTCCGGACGTGTACGGCGGGAGGTTCCACGGCCCCGGTCGCCGCCGGGAGCCATGGTGCGACCCCCATTCCCTCCAGGTGGTACCCGTCGTCGGCGCTTGACGACCGCGTCTCCGCTCGCGGTGCGTGAATTCCACCGTCCCGACGCCGCCCGGACGATCATGGGCCGGCGGGTACGGGTGACGTTCGTCCGGTTATCGCGGTTCGCACCCCCGGCGCGCGTGTCTTCTTGCGGGCGGCGGGAGTTGGGCAGGGGGACTCCCCAACCGCCCTCGGAGGTGGCTGCCCGTGCGCGCCTTGTACGTACCTGTCCGTCTGGCCGCCACCGCCCTGGCCGTCGCCGCGGCAGCCGGCTGTATGAGCGTGGGTGACGACGGGGGCCGGTCCGCGCCCTCGCATTCGGCGGGGCAGCGCGGCGGCGAGGCCCCCGACGGCGGGACCGCCGACAGTGGAGGCGGCACCGGGTTCCACGGGGCGAAGGGGGCCAAGGGGGGCGGCGGTTCGCCGAAGCCCGGTGAGTCGGTGTCCGGGTCCGCGTCTCCGTCCGCTTCGTCGTCCGCGGGCGCGAAGCCCTCCACGAAGCCCACGGCGAAGGGCGGCCAGGGCCGGCCGGTGGACCCCGCGGCGCCGACCAAGGGCGAGCCGAGTGCCACCCGTACGACGGAGGAGCCGACGCCCGAGCCGCCGGCTTCCACGGTGTCGACGCCGCCGGTGGTCGAGCCGAGTACGGCGGAGCCGTCGTCCTCGGCTCACGAGCAGGCCACGCAGCTCATGAACCGGGAGCCGGCGCCGCGGGCGGGGGCGCCGGTGTAGCCCGTCCCGAGTAGCCCGCACACACCCCTGACCTGCGCTTATGAGGGCGGTTTGCCTTCAGGGGGCAGCGGTGCGTATGGTAGTAGATCGTTTGATACCAATTGCCTGGCGCCGATGAAGAGAGCGCCGCGTGGCGCGTACTCTCCCTTGCCGTGGCCGGACCGCATAGAGGCGGTCGATTGCGACTTCACGGAGTTTGGGCGCGTGCCGTAGAACTCCGGAAGGTTTGCATTTCGCATGTCTGTTTCCAGTACTGATCACGTCGTCGTGCCCGAGAACAACGAGAACGACACCGTCGAGACCGTCGGCACCGAGAGCCCCCAGATCGTCGAGACGGTCGGGACGACCGTTGAGCCGACCGTCGAGTCCGCTCCCGAAGCGGTCGTCTCCGCTCCTGATGCGGTTGTGTCCGCTCCCGAAGCGTCCGAGAAGTCCGAGGCGTCCGAGACCCCGGAGATCACCTTCGGCTCCCTCGGCCTCCCCGACGGAATCGTCCGCAAGCTCGCGCAGAACGGCGTGACCGCCCCCTTCCCGATCCAGGCCGCGACCATCCCGGACGCCCTGGCCGGCAAGGACATCCTCGGCCGCGGCCGCACCGGCTCCGGCAAGACCCTCGCGTTCGGTCTGCCGCTGCTGGCGGCGCTGTCCGGCGGCCACACCGACAAGAAGAAGCCCCGCGGCATCATCCTCACGCCGACGCGTGAGCTCGCGATGCAGGTCGCGGACGCGCTCCAGCCGTACGGCGACGTACTCGGCATGAAGATGAAGGTCGTCTGCGGCGGTACGTCCATGAGCAACCAGATGTACGCCCTGGAGCGCGGTGTCGACGTCCTCGTCGCCACCCCGGGCCGGCTGCGCGACCTCATCAACCGCGGCGCCTGCTCGCTGGAGAACGTCCAGGTCGCCGTCCTCGACGAGGCCGACCAGATGTCCGACCTGGGCTTCCTGCCCGAGGTCACCGAGCTGCTCGACCAGATCCCCGGCGGCGGCCAGCGCATGCTGTTCTCGGCCACGATGGAGAACGAGATCTCCACGCTGGTCAAGCGCTACCTGACCAACCCGGTCACGCACGAGGTCGACAGCGCCCAGGGCAACGTCACGACCATGACGCACCACATCCTCATCGTGAAGCCCAAGGACAAGGCGCCGGTCACCTCCGCGATCGCCTCCCGCAAGGGCCGCACGATCATCTTCGTCCGCACCCAGCTCGGCGCCGACCGCATCGCCGAGCAGCTCTGCGAGTCCGGCGTGAAGGCCGACGCGCTGCACGGCGGCATGACGCAGGGCGCGCGCACCCGCGTCCTCGAGGACTTCAAGAAGGGCCACGTCAACGCGCTCGTCGCGACCGACGTCGCCGCCCGCGGTATCCACGTCGACGGCATCGACCTGGTCCTGAACGTGGACCCGGCCGGTGACCACAAGGACTACCTGCACCGCTCCGGCCGTACGGCCCGCGCGGGCCGCAGCGGCACCGTCGTATCCCTCTCGCTGCCGCACCAGCGCCGCCAGATCTTCCGGCTGATGGAGGACGCGGGCGTCGACGCCTCGCGCCACATCATCAACTCCGGTACGGCCTTCGAGCCCGAGGTCGCCGAGATCACCGGCGCCCGGTCGATGACCGAGGTCCAGGCCGAGTCCGCGGGCAACGCGGCGCAGCAGGCCGAGCGTGAGGTCTCGCACCTCACGAAGGAGCTGGAGCGCGCGCAGCGTCGCGCCGTCGAGCTGCGTGGCGAGGCCGACCGCCTGGTCGCCCGTGCCGCGCGTGAGCGTGGCGACGACCCCGAGGCCGCGCTGGCCGAGGCCGCTCTCGTCGTGGAGGCCGCGGCCGCGGCCGCCGCGGTGGAGCAGGCGGCGGTCGCCGCGGCGCCGGTCCGCGAGGAGCGTCCGCGCCGTGACGACCGGGGCAACTTCGAGCGCCGTGACCGTCGTGACGAGCGTCCCTCGGGCGGCTCGGGCGGCTTCAACCGTGACCGTCAGGGCGACCGCGGTGGCCGTTCCTTCGAGCGTCCTTCGGGCAACTCGGGCGGTTTCCGTCGCGAAGACCGTCGTGACGACCGTCCCTCCGGCGGCTTCCGTCGTGACGACCGCCCGTCGGGTGGCTCGGGTGCTTCCGGTGGCTTCAACCGTGACCGTCGTGACGACCGTGGCGGCCGTTCTTTCGAGCGTCGTGACGAGCGTCCCTCGGGCAACTCGGGTGGCTTCAACCGTGACCGTCGTGACGACCGCGGTGGCCGTTCTTTCGAGCGTCGTGACGAGCGTCCCTCGGGCAACTCCGGCGGCTTCCGCCGTGACGAGCGTCCCTCGGGCGGTTCGGGCGGCTTCAACCGTGACGAGCGTCCCTCGGGCGGCTCGGCCGGCTTCAACCGTGACCGTCGTGACGAGCGTCCGTCCACCCACCGTGGCAGCGACCGTCCCTTCAACCGTGACCGTCAGGGCGACCGCCCCACCGGCGGCTTCCGCGCCGGCGGCCACGACCGCCCGACCGGCCGCCGCGACGACCACCGAGGCGGCACCGGCACCGGCACCGCCACGGGTTCCTTCGGCCGCCGCGACGACAAGCCCCGCTGGAAGCGCAACGGCTGACGTCCGCGCCTGACGCCTGACGCCTGACGTAACGTCCGCGAGGACCGAACGCCGCCGTGGCCCCCACCGATCCGGTGGGGGCCACGGCGTTTTTCATGCCCGCGCCACCCGCGTGCCACTCGAAAGCACTTTCCCGACAGCTGTGAACTCCCTGTAAGATCAACCGACTTCTGAGACGGATGTGACGGCCGGGGGGCTGGGGCATCGAAAAGCGGTGCGTATCCCGTCTCGATTCCCGGGGAGGGTCTTCGTGGCTCGTCGTTCCTTCGTACGTCTGCGCCTGCTCGCCGCCTCCGCGGTACTGGCGGCCGGCCTGACCCCGCTGCTGCCGTCCTCGACGGCGCTCGCGGACGTGCCCGTCGCGGACGTTCCGCAGGAGACGGTGGTGCCGGCGACGCTCCGCGGGAGCTACGCCTATGCATCGCTGCAGACCCCGTCTTCGTACAGCGGCCACGACGGCGCCGGGACACAGGGTGTCTTCCACACTCTGGAAGGCACCGGGGCGGTCTGGACGCGGTACGCGGACGGGAAATCCGTACCCGTGACGCCGCCGGCGGGGGCCGTCCGGAGCGGGACCGGCGCTGACGTTCTGTCGTACTACTACACCGGGGGCCGTGTCGACCTGTGGAACGTGGTCGACGGCACCACCCGCACGATCGATGTGCCCACGGGTCTGTCGCGCCTCACCACGTACAGCGACCTGGCGGTCGGCTGGCGCTCCGTACAGGACGAGAACGGGACCGCCTGGCGGGAGATGCACCTGCTGTTCCCGGAGACCGACGGAACCACCCGCGATGTGCCGGTCACCGGGCTGCCCGCGGGGGTGAACCTCGGGGCGGCGTTGGGCGGTGACGCCACCGGGCTGCTCTTCCAGGCCGCCCAGGACGGGCGGAACCTGGCGGTGATGGTCGACCGGAGGACGGGCCAGGTGCGGAGCATGACCCCGCCGCGTTCCAAGGTCTACCTCAAGGCTCAGGTCACCACCGATCACGTGGTGCTGTTCAACCTCAACGACGCGACCGTTCTGGTCTTCCCGCGCTCCGACCTGTCCGCCACCCCGGTCGAGGTCACCCTGAACGGCAGCGGGGTGAATCCCGCCCAGGATCTCGCCGTCGTCGGCGACTGGCTGATCCACCGGCCCAGCGGCGGTACGGCGATATTGGCCAAGCCCATCGCCGGTGGTCCCGAGGTGACCCTGCTGACCTCGTCGGGCCCCGGTGCCTCCGCCGTCTCCGACGGCACCGCGGTCGTCGTCGGACGCACCGGAGCGGACGACCACGGCATCCAGCGCATCGTCCCCGGCGCCGACGGCAGCCCCACGGTCACCATGCTCAAGGCGCTGCCGAAGCCGCCGTACAAGATCCAGGGGCTGGCGCTGGATCAGGGGAAGCTCGTCGTCGCCGACGCGAGTGTCGCTGACGTCCGCGACGCTTACGTTCGGACCGTCGCCGCGGCAGGGACACCGAATTACGGAGCGCGCACGACGGTCGACGGGATCACCACACGGCTGGGTTCCTGCCCGGTGACCGACCTCGGGTGCTCCCAGGTGTTCGGCATGCCCGACGGGCGGGCCGCGTGGCTGCAGCGAGGCTCGGACGGGCACGACCTGATCCGGGTCGCCGTGGCCGGCAACAACTGGGAGAGCGAGGTCCCGGGCGGCGGACGGATCACCGACGCCTCCGGCAAGTATCTGATCCACACGACGTCCGACCGGCAATCCGTCTACGAGATTGGCGACAACCTCCTCCCGGTCGTCAACCGCACCCCAGGCCCCGCCGCTCTCTCCGGAGACGTCCTCTGGACCGCGGGCGCGACCTCGGGCACCGTCACCGCCTACGACCTGACGCAGAAGAAGACCACCGAGACCCTCGTCACCGACGCCGGCTGTGCCCCCACCGAACTCCAGGCGCTGGGCCGTTGGTTGTACTGGAACTGTGGCGACAGGGCCGGCGTGTACGACCGTACGGCGAAGAAGTCCGTGTCTGTGCCCGCTGACGAGGCGAAGCTCGGCGACGGATACGTCGTCACACACGACAGGACGGTCGGAAAGCTGACGCTGACGACGGTCGTCGACGGCAAAGCCGCGAGCCGGGTCGTCGGCGACCTGCCGGACACCGGGGTTTCCCAGCGGGACGTGCGCTGGACGGTGGACGAGTCCGGCGCGAACGCGGCCTACGTGGATGCCAAGGAGCAGGTGCACCTGGTGCCGTCCGGTGTTGCACAGCAGCCGTTGCGTCCGCTGGCCGCGGTGTACCGCGCGACGGATCTTGAATCGCGCCAGACCGATCCGGCCCTGTACTCGCTCACCCGGGTGCTGTTGTCGAAACCGGCAGCGAGCTGGACGCTGACCGTTCGCGACAAGGCGACCGGGAAGGTCGTCGACACCACGACCGGCGGGGCGGCGCGCGGCGACCTGAAGGTCGGCTGGTACGGGGTGGGCGGCACGAAGCTTCTCCCCAGTGGCCCGTACGACTGGACGTTGTCGATCACGCCCGCGGACGGAGAGGGCGCTCCGCTCTCGCTCCAGGGAGCGGTCCGACTGCTGCACGGCAGCCCGGCGCACCACGACTACGCCGGAGGTTCTGACGGCAGGGGCGACCTGCTCACCCTCAATGGCTACGGCGAGCTGACCTTCCATCGAAGTGTGGGGAACGGAACGTTCCAGATCTCGGCGATCGGCGCCTACTGGCCCACGGCGCGTAAAGCGGTGCCCGTCGGAGATCTGAACGGCGACCACTGCAACGACGTCCTGGTACAGCTGACCGACGGCACCCTCAGGCTGTACAAGCCGGACTGCGACTCGGTTCTGCAGTCGACGACGCCGTACACGTCACTGGGCACCGGCTGGAACCAGTACGACGTCCTGACCACCCCCGGTGACATGACCAAGGACGGCCGCCCCGACCTGCTCGCCCGCAACACCTCCACCGGCGCCGTCTACCTCTACAAGGGCACCAGCACCGGCAAGTTCGCCACGCGCGTGAAGCTGTACGACAACTGGAAGACGTACAAGAAGGTCGTGGGCGCCGGTGACCTGAACGGCGACGGTATCGGCGATCTGATCGCGCAGGACAGGACCAACGCGCTGTACCGCTACTACGGCACGGGCAAGGGCACCTTCACCTCCCGCGTGAAGCTGTCGGTGACCTGGGGGATCAACTACGACGTGGTCGTCGGCCCGGGGGACATCACCGGAGACGGCAGGGCCGACCTGGTCGCACGCGACACGGCGGGCAATCTGTACCGCCAGAACGGCACCGGCACGGGGTCGTTCGGGACGCGCGTGAAGATCGGGACCGGCTGGCAGAGGTACAAGGGAATCTTCTAGGCGCGGTTTTCGGCCATGGTGTGACGCATGTCGGGCCCCCGGCAAGGGAATCGCTGGGGGCATGACAAACTCCACGCCTGATGCGAGAGCCAGTGGGCTGCCGGAAGGAAACCTCTCCGACGAGGAACGGCTCGCCCAGCTCGGCTACACGCAGGTTCTCGCCCGCCGCATGTCGGCGTTCTCCAACTACGCGGTCTCCTTCACGATCATCTCGGTCCTGTCGGGCTGCCTGACGCTGTACCTGTTCGGCATGAACACCGGCGGCCCCGCCGTGATCACCTGGGGCTGGGTCGCCGTCGGTCTGATGACGCTGTTCGTCGGCCTCGCGATGGCCGAGATCTGTTCGGCGTATCCGACCTCCGCGGGCCTCTACTTCTGGGCCCACCGGCTGGCCCCGCCCCGTACGGCCGCCGCCTGGGCCTGGTTCACGGGCTGGTTCAACGTCCTGGGCCAGGTCGCGGTGACCGCCGGCATCGACTTCGGCGCGGCGTCCTTCCTGGGCGCCTACCTGAACCTCCAGTTCGACTTCGAGGTCACACCGGGCCGCACCGTGCTGCTGTTCGCCGGGATCCTGGTCCTGCACGGGCTGTTGAACACCTTCGGCGTCCGCATCGTCGGCCTGCTCAACAGCGTCAGCGTGTGGTGGCACGTGGTGGGCGTGGCGGTCATCGTCGGCGCGCTGACCTTCGTACCGGACGAACACCAGTCCGCCTCCTTCGTGTTCACGGAGTTCGTGAACAACACGGGCTGGGGCAGCGGCGTGTACGTCGTCGCCCTCGGCCTGCTGATGGCGCAGTACACCTTCACCGGGTACGACGCCTCCGCCCACATGACGGAGGAGACGCACGACGCGTCGACGGCGGGCCCCAAGGGCATCGTCCGCTCGATCTGGACCTCGTGGATAGCGGGCCTGGTCCTCCTCCTCGGCTTCACCTTCGCGATCCAGTCCTACGACGGTGCCCTCGGGTCGCCGACCGGGGTGCCGCCGGCCCAGATCCTGCTCGACGCGCTGGGCGCGACCACCGGCAAACTGCTGCTGCTCGTGGTGATCGGCGCGCAGCTGTTCTGCGGTATGGCGTCGGTCACGGCCAACTCCCGCATGATCTACGCCTTCTCGCGCGACGGCGCGCTGCCCTTCTCGAACGTCTGGCACACGGTGAACCCGCGCACGCGGACGCCGGTGGCGGCGGTCTGGCTGGCCGCGCTGTCGGCGCTGGTCCTCGGTCTCCCGTACCTGATCAACGTCACGGCGTACGCGGCGGTGACCTCCATCGCCGTCATCGGCCTCTACATCGCGTACGTCATCCCGACCCTGCTGCGGATTCGCAAGGGCGAGGCCTTCGAACGCGGGCCCTGGCACCTGGGCCGCTGGTCCCGCCCGATCGGCATCGTCTCCGTGGCCTGGGTGGCGGTCATCACGGTCCTCTTCATGCTCCCGCAGGTCTCCCCGGTCACCTGGGAGACCTTCAACTACGCCCCGATCGCGGTCCTCGTGGTCCTCGGCTTCGCCGCGACCTGGTGGCTGGCCTCGGCCCGCCACTGGTTCCTCAACCCCGACCACGAACGCACCCTGGCCCGCGAAGCCGCCCGCAAGGGCGCTCCCGAACCGGTCGATCCGTAACCTTGTGCGCGTGTGACGTGGCCGGGTCCCCGATACCCGATCGGAGACCCGGCCACGTCCGGCTATGCTCGGGGATGCATCGCCACAGCATCCTCAACGGGATCGCCGTACCCCGATGCGTGGACCCTTAGCTCAATTGGCAGAGCAGTGGACTTTTAATCCATTGGTTGTGGGTTCGAGTCCCACAGGGTCTACCGAACGGACCCCAGGTCAGAGGCAATCCGACCTGGGGTCCGCTGTCGTTTCCGGGGCCGGGGCCGCTCGGACGGGGCAGGGTGACCCCGCTCACGGGATCTCTCCGCTCTGCGAAGGACGCCGGGGACGTTCCGGGCAGCGCGGTCCGCACTCGTACACCTCGATGCTCAGATCGTGTGCGCCGTTCATGCCGGGCGCCCGCCCGGCCGATCTCGCGCCGCGGAGCAGCGGGGTGGCGCACCAGCAGCAGCTCCAGCCGGAGTACTGGGCGTGCGTCAGGTGGTCGACGTGCGGCGGTATCGGCTGCCAGGTCATGGCTGGTCGACGAGCGGGGTCAGGTCGAAGGCCTGTCGGATATCCGTGGCCCCCACGGGCCGCCCGTCGTCTGCCATGTCGACTCCAGTCGGTCGCCCACGCCCTCGAAGCCTGCCGTCGGCCGAGAGGGCTCTGTCGTTCTCGCGTCCTCGCGATCCCGGGTGAGTCCGGTATCGCGCGGACAACGGTCCGCCGCGTTCTGACAACGCTTCTCGAAGCAGGCCCCGGACAGATGCACTTGGGCGCGGAAATATTCGCCGCCGAACCGACCGGGCCCGGAGCGGGCGGGTGCGTCAGCCCGCCGTGAGTTCCGTCAGGGGCAGCGTGTGGTGGGTCTGGAGGACCTTGGCGCGCAGGTAGCGGACGTTGTGGGCCGTGGTGAAGACGCCTGTCGGGACGCGGTGGGAGACGGTGACGCCGAGGTCGCGGAGCTGGTCGGCCTTGTCGGGGTTGTTGGAGAGCAGGTCCAGGGAGTCGATGCCGAGGGCCTGGAGCATCTGCGCGGCGGCCGTGTAGTCGCGACCGTCCTCGGGCAGCCCGAGCGCGGCGTTCGCGGCGTAGGTGTCGAGGCCCTGGTCCTGGAGGGCGTACGCGTCGAGCTTGTTGTAGAGGCCGATCCCGCGGCCCTCCTGGCGGAGGTAGAGCAGGACGCCGCCCCGGTCCGCGATCCGTTCCACCGCCTCGCGCAGCTGTGGGCCGCAGTCGCAGCGGGCCGAGCCGAAGACGTCTCCGGTCAGGCACTCGGAGTGCAGCCGCACCAGCGGGTTCGCCCCGGGGTCGCCCAGGACCACGGCCAGGTGTTCCAGGCCGTCGGCGAGTCCGTGGAAGGTGACCAGCTCCGCGTCGACCGAGTAGCCGTCGCCGAAGCGCAGGGGCACGGCGACGCGGGTGCGCACCGTGGCGGTGGGGAAGTCGCGCATGTTGTCTCTCCGGTCGGGTCCAGCGGGTTCGTGCATCCGCGTACTGCTTAAGATTTGAAACACATCCTCGGAGACGCACAGTACATGGTGCTTTAATGTTCAAGCAATGGGTTGCATGGCCCTACGTCCCAGGCGTCTCGCGCCTCATGGTGTGGATGAACGCCGCCGCCACGGCAGATCTTCCCCCGAAGCCCTGGGATTCTCGCCCTCGATCGCCTGCGTGACCTTCCGGCAGATCGCCTCCAACTGCCCGACCTCCTCGGCGGTCAACTGGTCGAAGAGCGCGCTCCGTACCGTCTCCACATGCCCAGGCGCTGTCCGCTCCAGTACGGCCATGCCCTCGTCCGTGAGGACGGCGACGTGCCCGCGCCTGTCGGTGGGACAGCCCTCCCGGCGTACCGTGCCGTCCTTCTCCAGCCGCGTCACGGCGTACGTCAGGCGGCTCCGGGTGATCTTCAGGCTCTCGGCGAGCTCGGTCATCCGCAGCCGCCGGTCCGGCGCTTCGGAGAGCATGGCGAGGATGGAGTAGTAAAGGTGGGGCATTCCCGCCCGCGCCTGGAGCTGCCGGTCGATCGCGTCCTCCAGGAGTGAGGACGCGGAGACGTACGCGCGCCAGGCGCGCTGTTGGGCGGGGGAGAGCCAGCGGGTCGTCATGCCCCCAGTCTAGGTATTGTTTAAAAATTGAACCACTGAGAGCCGAGAGCTCGGAGCTGGAGGCGGCACCCCATGCCCCACCCCTACGTCCTGCTGTCCGCCGCCGTCTCCCTAGACGGCTTCCTCGACGACACCGGCCCCGAACGTCTGCTCCTCTCCGGCGCGGCCGACTTCGACCGCGTCGACGAGGTACGGGCGTCCAGCGACGCGATCCTGGTCGGCGCCGGCACCCTCCGCACGGACAACCCCCGCCTGCTGGTCAACTCCCCCGAGCGGCGCGCCGCCAGGGTCGCGGCGGGACGCCCGGAGTACCCGCTGAAGGTGACGGTCAGCGGGTCCGGCGACCTCGATCCCGCCGCACGGTTCTGGCACACCGGCGGCGAGAAGGCCGTCTACACGACGGACAAGGGCGCCGAGCGCCTGCGCGGCCTCGGCCTGGCCGCGGACGTCGTCCCGGTCGGCCCCGAGCTGGACTGGCGGGCCGTCCTCGAACACCTTCATGACGTACGGGGTGTGCGGCGCCTCATGGTCGAGGGCGGCGGCCGGGTGCACACGCAGTTGTCGCGGGAGGGCCTCGCGGACGAGATCCAGCTCGCCGTCGCACCGCTCTTCGTCGGCGAGACGGACGCGCCCCGGCTCTTCGGGCCGGGACCGTATCCGCCGGGGCGGCTGCGGCTGGTGGAGACGCGGGCCGTCGGAGACGTCGTCCTCATGCGGTACGTCCCCACCGCGCCCGGCTCCGGCCGGCTCGCCGCCGCCGCGGACCGGCGCTGGCTGGAGGCCGCCTGCGAGCTGGCGGCGCTGTGCCCGGCGTCGGAGACCGCGTTCAGCGTGGGGGCGGTCGTGGTGGCCGAGGACGGGACCGAGCTGGCGCGCGGCTACTCCCGGGAGGGCGGCGATCCCCTGGTGCACGCCGAGGAGGCGGCGCTCGCCAAGGTCGACCCCGCCGACCCGCGGCTCGGGTCCGCCACGGTCTACAGCAGCCTCGAGCCGTGTGCCCGGCGGGCGTCCCGGCCCGCCCCGTGCGCCCGGCTCATCCTCGACGCCGGGGTGCGCAGGGTGGTCACCGCGTGGCGGGAGCCGGACACGTTCGTGGCGGGGGCCGACGGGAACGGGATGCTGGTGGCCGCGGGCGCCGATGTCCTCGTACTCCCGGAGTACGAGGAGCGGGCGATGGCGCCCAACCGGCATCTGCTGGGGTAGCTCGCGTGGGGAGTCGGTGCGGGCCCCGAGGGGTTCGCCCCCTCCGCCCCTTCCCGTCCCGTTCCTGAGGGCTGCGCCCCCAGACCCCCTTTCGCGCTTCGCGCTCGTCGCCCGTCCTCAAGCGCCGGACGGGCTGAATCTCACGTGCGGCCTAAGAGAATCTGCGCCCGCTCCCGCCAGCCGTCAGGCTGCTCGTGAGCCGACTCGGAGGCAGGAGCAGCGATGGGTGCAGTGGGGCGGCGTGTGACGGCGGTGCTGTTGGCGCCGGTGCTGGTCGGGCTGGTGGCGTCGTGCGGGATGTCGTCGTCGCAGCCGCGGACGGCGCGGGCGCGATCCGGGAACGCGGCGTTCGCGCACCCCGGCGTGCTCGTCAGCAAGGACCAGCTGACCGCCGTACGCGAACACGTGGAGGCCGGGAAACAGCCTTGGCTCCAGGCGTTCCTGGACATGCGGGACAGCAAGTACGGGTCGTACAGGTACGAGGCGAAGCCGTACGCCACCGTCGACTGTCCGCCCGGCGACCGGGCCGGGCACGGCTGCGTCGAGGAGCGCGAGGACGCGATCGCGGCGTACACGCAGGCGTTGCTGTGGAGCATCACGGGCAAGCGGGAGCACGCCGACAAGGCCGTGCAGATCATGGACGCCTGGTCGGCGAAGGTGAAGAAGCACACGGCGGGGAACGCCGGCCTGCAGACCGCGTGGGCCGGGTCGACGTGGGCGCGGGCCGGGGAGATCGTGCGGCACACCGGAGCCGACTGGCCGGCGGCGAGCATGACGCGGTTCCAGGGCATGCTGCGGACCGCCTACCTCCCCGTGGTCAGCGAGAAGGTCCCGGACTACAACGGGAACTGGGACCTCGTCATGACCGACGCCGCCATCGGCATCGCCGTGTTCCTCGACGACCACAAGGCGTTCGACGACGCCGTCGAGCGGTTCCGGCAGCGGGTGCCCGCGTACTTCTACCTCGCCAAGGACGGGAAGGTGCCGCTGACGCCCGCCGGCAGCACCGTCGACACCCCGCAGAAGCTGACCACGTACTGGTTCGGGCAGCGGCGGTACACGGACGGGGTCTCGCAGGAGACCTGCCGCAACTTCAAGCACGTCGGGTACTCGCTCGCCGCCACCGCGCACATCGCCGAGACCGCCTGGCACCAGGGCGTCGACCTCTACCGCGACGTCAAGGACCGGCTGAAGGCCGCGCTCGACTTCCACTCCAGGTACCAGCTGGGGGAGACGGCGCCGGGGTGGCTGTGCGGCGGGCGGGTCGACCGGAACATGGGGCCCGACCTGGAGGTCGCGCTCAACCACCTGGAGGACCGGCTCGACGTGCACGTCCCGGCCGCCCACCGGCTGGCCGAGCAGACGCGGCCGGCCGGCACGGACGATCTGTTCGTGTCCTGGGAGACGCTCACGCACACCGGGAATCCGGCCGGCTGAGGGGTGGACATCAATGGTGGTGCCGGGCGTCCCGCGAGTGGCGTATAGTTGGGTTTAACGACGCGGGGTGGAGCAGCTCGGTAGCTCGCTGGGCTCATAACCCAGAGGTCGCAGGTTCAAATCCTGTCCCCGCTACTTATGGCCAAGGGCCGGAACTCGGATTCACGAGTTCCGGCCCTTGGTGTTTCCGGCGGTTCTGGCCGGCCCGAACCGCGCGTCGCCCGGTCGGCCCACACCGGTCGCCCCCCGGCCCCGCTCCGGGAAATCTGGACGGGTGCGGCAGCAAGCAGGTGCGCGGCGGCCGGGGGACCCGCCCGGACCGGCGGGAGAGGACCGGCGCGGGATCTCCGGCACGCGAAGGTTCGTCCGGGTGCTCCCCGCGCTGCTCATCGTCGCCGGGGCCGTGTACGAGTACTTCACGCCGAGGGACTTCACCGGCGGCCCTCTCCTCACGGCGGCCCCGCTCGTGGCGGCGGCCCTCTACACGCTGCGCGGCACCGTGCTCACCGGTGTCGGCGCCGTCGTCGTGCTGGTCGCGTTCCACATCAGGCTCGGCGTCGCCCTGCTCGCGGAGGCGGTCACCGAGACGATCACGGTGGCCACGGCCGCCGTTCTGGCCGCCCTCATCAACGTCGTGGTCCGCCGCGGCAACGCACGGCTCGCCTCCGTCCGCGAGATCGCCGAGGCCGCCCAGCGAGCCGTCCTGCCGCAGCCCGAACGCCGGATCGGCGGGCTCGACATCGCGGCGCGGTACGAGGCGGCGCAGGAGGACGCGTTCATCGGCGGTGACCTGTACGCGGTGCAGGACTCCCCGTACGGGGTACGCCTGGTCGTGGGCGACGTACGGGGGAAGGGCATGGGCGCGGTGGCCGTCGTCGCCGTCGTCATCGGGGCGTTCCGGGAGGCCGCCGAGCAGGAGGCGACGCTGGAAGCGGTCGCGGGGCGTCTGGAGCGGGCGCTGGCGCGCGAGAGCGTCCGGCGTGACGGCCTCGAGATCCTCGAGGGGTTCACCACGGCCGTGCTGGCGGAGATCCCGCACGGCGAGGAGACCGTGCGGATCGTCAACCGGGGCCATCCCCCGCCGCTGCTCCTGCACGCCGACGGCACGCTCGTCGCGCTCGACGCCGGGGAGCCCGCACTGCCGCTGGGAATGGGCGAGTTGGGCGTCCGGACCGACCGCGCACGGGAGACGGTGTTCCCGCTGGAGGCCACGCTGCTCGTCCACACCGACGGGCTGTCCGAGGCCCGCGACGAACGCGGGCGCTTCTACGACCCCGCGGCGCGCCTCGCGGGACGGACCTTCCCCGCGCCCGAAGCGCTGCTGACCACCCTCGCCGAGGACGTCCGCCGGCACTCCGGCGGCGGCACGACGGACGACATGGCGCTGCTCGCCGTACGGCGCCGAGGAGCCGACGACCCCCTCGGTCACCAGGGGTGATCAAGTGACGCCCCTCCGCGCATCAACTGACATGCCGTCAGGGCCGGTGTGACGAAGAGATGTGACCAACTCGCCCGTTTAACTCCGGTGATGACCTGAAAGTCCTGGCCGGAAGCGTTAACGATCAATCAGAACAGCTTGGAATCCGGGGCCCGCGTCTATTAACGTTCGATAACGCAGCGCGGTCGTCCCAGCCGTCACGAGAGACGGCTCCGTGCGCACGCGCCTAATCCCGAAAGGGAGCCGGGGAACCACCAACTTGGGGTGAATCGAGCGTCTTTCGCGGTGGAGACACCGCGGGTTGACGCGCGTAGGAGACCTTCCTGCTCCGAACCCGTCAGCTAACCCGGTAGGCGAGAAGGAAGGAAAGGAGCACGCCCACGTGGCGTCCAACGGGCCTGCCCAGGCACCCTCGTATCCGCCGAGCGGAACGCACACCTTCGGTTTCGGCGCAGAGGACGAGGGCCCCCGGGAGGAATGGAATCCCACCGCGGAATCCCTCCTTCCCATCCGCGGCCGGCACCGCGTCTCCAAGCAGCGTGGAGGCGGCGGACTCGCGCGCAGTTCCACCGTTCTGGGCGTCGGTGTCATAGCCGCCGTCGGCGCGGGCGGCATGGCCACCGCGGCGCCCGGCAAGCCGCCGGTCTCGATCTCGCTGCCCGACCTGCCGTCCGTGGGCACGATCCTCTCCGACGACAGTTCCCCCGAGCCCACGGGCTCCATCACCCCGCTCACCAGCGCCGGTCTGACCACGGCCGACACCGAGCAGGGCGCCACGGACGCCGGCGAGGTGCTGCGCGCCCGCATCATGCAGCAGGCCGAGGTCCAGCAGGACCAGGCCGACACCGCGGCCCAGCAGGCCGCCCAGGTCGCCGCCGTGAAGAAGGCCTCCGACGCCGCCAAGAAGGCGGAGGACGCGGCGAAGGCCAAGGCCGCCGCGGCGAAGAAGAAGGCGGAGGAAGAGGCGGAGGCGAAGGCCGAGGCCGCGCGTCTCGCCGAGCTCGCCAAGAGCTACACGCTGCCGACCTCCTCGTACACCCTCACCTCGACCTTCGGTCAGGCCGGCGCGCTGTGGTCCTCCGGCTACCACACCGGCCTGGACTTCGCGGCGCCCACGGGCACGCTGATCAAGGCGGTCCACAGCGGCACCATCACCGCGGCCGGCTGGGACGGGTCGTACGGCTACAAGACGGTGCTCACGCTCGACGACGGAACCGAGCTCTGGTTCGCCCACCAGTCGTCGATCAGTGTCAGCGTCGGGCAGAAGGTCGCCACCGGCGATGTCATCGGGCGCGTGGGCGCGACCGGCAACGTCACCGGCGCGCATCTGCACCTCGAGGTGCACCCCGGCGGCGCCGGGACCGGCATCGACCCGCTGGCGTGGCTGCAGAGCAAGGGGCTCACCCCCTGAGGCGGAGCCAGGGGCTCACTCCCTGAGGCGTACGTTCTCCGATCCCCGGCGGCTTCGACGGCAACCCCCCGACGTCAGGGCTGCCGGTCAGGCGTGTCTGGAATACGGCTGTCCGCCGGGGATGTTGAA
Organism: Streptomyces sp. NPDC050535; assembly: GCF_044457665.1. NCBI lineage: Bacteria > Bacillati > Actinomycetota > Actinomycetes > Kitasatosporales > Streptomycetaceae > Streptomyces > Streptomyces sp. NPDC050535. The sequence goes on along the minus strand of NZ_JBITHE010000038.1, from coordinate 23,243 downwards.
GTCGGGCATGACTTCTCTTCGCAAGCTCGGCTCGTCCGACCTCGAGGTCTTCCCGCTCGCCCTCGGCGGCAACGTGTTCGGCTGGACCGCCGACGAGGCCCAGTCCTTCGCCGTGCTCGACGCGTACACGGCCGCGGGCGGCAACTTCCTCGACACCGCCGACTCGTACTCCGCGTGGATCGAGGGCAACCACGGCGGCGAGTCCGAGACCATCATCGGCAGGTGGCTGAAGGCGCGCGGCAACCGCTCCGACCTCGTGATCGCCACCAAGGTCAGCCAGCACCCCGAGTACCCGGGGCTGTCAGCCGCCAACATCAGGGCCGCCGCCGACGCGTCCCTGCGCCGCCTGGGCACCGACTACATCGACCTGTACTTCACGCACTACGACAAGACCGAGGTGCCGGTCGAGGAGATCATCGGCGCGCTCGACGAACTGGTGACGGCGGGCAAGGTGCGCTACATCGCCGCGTCCAACATCACACCCGAGCGGCTCCAGGAGTCCCTGGACCTCTCCGACCGCGAGGGGCTCGCCCGCTACGTCGCCCTCCAGCCGCACTACAACCTGGTCTCGCGCGACACCTACGAGGGCCCGCTGTACGACATCGCCTCCCGCTCGGGCCTGGCGGCCGTCCCGTACTACGCCCTGGCCTCCGGTTTCCTCACCGGCAAGTACCGCCCGGGCAGGACGGTCGACTCCCCGCGTGCGGCGGGCGCCGCGAAGCACCTGGAGACCGAGCGGGGCCCGCGCGTGCTGGCCGCCCTCGACGAGGCCGCGCAGGCCCACGACGTCCCGGTCGCCACGGTCGCCCTGGCCTGGCTCGCCGCCCAGCCGACGGTCGCCGCCCCGATCTCCTCGGCGCGGACCGTGGAACAGCTCCCGGCGCTGCTGGGCGTGGCGGACCTCGTCCTCACGGACGCGGAGCTGCGGCGGCTGACGGAGGCGTCGGCCTGACCACTCGCTGAGGCGCTACGGAAGCTACGGAAGCTACGGGCGGTACGGGTTGTACGTGGGGTACGGCGCCGTGGCTCCGTAGGGCTGTCGGTAGGGCTCGCCGTACGGCTGCGCGTATCCGTACGCGGGGTACGCGGGCCACGGCGCCGGGACCACGGGCACCACCGGGACCGGCGCCGTAGCCTGCGCCGCGTACCCCAGGGCCGGGCGGGCGACCTCCCGGCGGCTCCACAGCTCGTGGAGCAACTCCCGCTCCCGTACGGCGAAGTCGGCGCCCGCGCGGCCGTCGCGCCCTCGGTGCCGCAGGAACGCCAGCGAGGTCGCGTACGCCTCGTACTCGGCGACGGAGCGGGCGGCGGGCCTGCCGAAGCGGCGGGCGGCGTACTGGCGGGCGATCCGGCGGGCCCGCATCGAGCCGAGCACATACGGCTCGGGCAGGGACAGCCAGCCCGCGGCGGCGTACGCGGGCAACTCCGCGCGCACGGTGCGCAGTTCCCGCTGCCGGGTCCGGACGGCCAGCCAGGTCAGCAGTGCGAACGCGGGGACCATGAGGGTCGCGTACACCGCGAAGAAGCCGAACTCCCCGAAGGTCGACGAGCCGTTCCACATGGCGTGCATGCCCATGGCGAGGAGGAGCCCGGCCAGCGGCAGCAGGACGCGGCGTATGTGGTGGCGTTCGGCGGACAGGGCCGCGATGCCGAAGCCGATGCCGGTCAGGACCGTGAACAGCGGGTGCGCGAAGGGTGACATCACCACGCGGACGAAGAAGGTGGCGGCGGTGACGGACAGGAACCCGTGGTCGCCGTTGAGCTGGTCGGTGCCGAAGGCGGTGCCCAGGTAGAGGATGTTCTCGGTGAAGGCGAAGCCGGTGGCGGTGACCCCGGCTATCACGACCCCGTCGACGATCCCGGTGAAGTCCCGCCTGCGGAAGAGGAAGACCAGCAGCACGGCCGCCGCTTTCGCCGACTCCTCCACGACGGGCGCTATGACGGTCGCGCCGAGGGTGTCGGCGTTGGTGGGGTCGGCGGTCGCGGTGGCTATCCATCTCGTCGCGAAACTGTTGGCGACGATCGCGATGAGCGCGGCCGCGCACGCGCCCCAGGCGAAGGCGAACAGCAGATTCCGCCAGGGGCCGGGATCGACGCGGTCCAGCCAGCGGAACACGGCGACGAGCAGCGGGACGGGGAGCACGGCGAGGCCGAGGCCGACCAGGAAGCCCTCGGTGCCGGTCTGTTCGCGGACGAGGGCCAGGATCACCAGCCCGGAGATCGCGAGCAGGGTGACCAGCGCGCCGTATCCCACCCACTTTCGCCGCCACCAGTGCGCGCGCCGCCGCGGAGCACCGTCGGCGGGGCCGACGGGGTGCTTCGGGTACGGGGGGCTGGTGGCCACGGCATCGACCCTAACGAGGGAGGGGCGCCGCCCGCGACGGTGTGCTGTCAGGTGCCGTCCTCGGACGTCAGTCGCCGACGGGTTGCTGGTCCTGCTGGTCCTGTCGCTTCTGGTCCCGGTGCTGGTGTTCTCCGTGTGGGGGTACGCGCCGGAACAGCAGGTCGTTCACGACATGACCCTTGTCCAGTCCCTGGCCCTCGAAACGAGTCAGCGGCCGGAAGTCCGGACGTGGCGCGTAACCGCCGTCGGCCCGGGTGTTCTCGAAGTCCGGGTGCGCGCTCAGCACTTCGAGCATCTGTTCGGCGTACGGTTCCCAGTCGGTCGCGCAGTGCAGGAGGGCGCCCGGCGCGAGACGGGCCGCGGCGAGGCCGAGGAACTCCGGCTGGATCAGCCGACGCTTGTGGTGCCGCTTCTTGGGCCAGGGGTCCGGGAAGTACACGCGCAGGCCACTCAGCGAGTCCGGCGTGAGCATCTCCCTGAGCAGGATGATCGCGTCGCCGTTGGCCACCCGGATGTTGGACAGCCCGTCCCGGTCCGCGAGATTGAGCAGGTTGCCCTGGCCGGGTGTGTGCACGTCCACGGCCAGAATCCCGGTCTCCGGGTCCTCCGCCGCCATCTGCGCGGTCGCCTCACCCATCCCGAACCCGATCTCCAGCACGACGGGACGCTCGCCGCCGAACAGTTCCGCGAGGTCCAGCGTGCGCTGTCCGTCGATGTCCAGCCCCCACTTGGGCCACAACCGCTCCAAGGCGTCCGCCTGCCCGGCCGTCACCCGGCTCCGCCGCGGCTGGAAACTCCGGATCCGCCGCTCGAAGTGCGACCCGGCGGGATCGGGTTTCGGCCCGTCGGGGAAACGGGGCTCGCCCTTGGCGCGGAGCGCGGGGACGGAGCCGGACCGGCGGGCTTCGGGTGCGGGGGAGTCATGGAAGTCAGACACAGTGGGGCCGATTTTAGAGTCTTCCAGCCCGTCCGGCGTTTGAGGACGAGCGCGAAGCGCGAAGGGGGGTCTGGGGGCGCAGCCCCCAGGTACGGGACGGGAAGGGGCGGAGGGGGCGAAAAACCTCACGCCCCCGCCAGCGCCGCCAACGCCCTCCGGGCAACCTCCCGCCCGATCGGCAGCGAAGCCGTCGCCGCAGGCGAAGGCGCGTTCAGCACATGCACCGTCCGCGGCGCCTCCCGGATGAGGAAGTCGTCCACCAGGGTCCCGTCCCGGAGAACCGCCTGCGCCCGAACCCCCGCGCGGGCGGGCACCAGGTCCTCCGGAGTCACCGCGGGCAGCAGCCGCCGCACCGCCGCCGTGAACGCCCGCTTGGACACCGACCGCCGCAGCTCACCCGCCCCGTACCGCCAGTGCCGCCGCGCTGTCCGCCAGCTGCCGGGCCACGCCAGCGTCGCGGCCAGCTCCAGCGGACGTACGACACCCCACCCGTACCCCTCACGGGCGAGCGCCGGCACCGCGTTCGGCCCGACGTGCACGCCTCCGTCGATGCCCCGGGTGAGATGCACCCCGAGGAAGGGGAACGCCGGGTCGGGCACGGGATAGACCAGTCCGTGGACGAGCTCGGGCCGCGCCAGCGTGTAGTACTCGCCGCGGAAGGGCACGATCCGCATCCCCGGATCGTCCCCCGCGAGCCGGGCGATCTCGTCGCAGCGCAGCCCCGCGCAGTTGACCAGCACACGCCCGCGGACGACCGTCCCGTCGGCCGTGCGGACGGCGGCGCCGAGCGCGGGGCGGCGGTCGACGCGGACCACCTCCGCCCCGTAGCGGATCTCCGCCCCGGAGGACTCCGCGAGTTGCCGGGCCACCGCGACGAAGTCGCAGACGCCGGTCGTGCCGACCTGGATCGCGGCGAGACCGCGCACCTCGGGCTCGACCTCCGCTATCTGGGCGGGTCCCAGCTCCCGGACCGGAATGCCGTTCTCCCGGCCGCGCTGGACCAGGCCGTGCAACCGGGGCAGCTCGGACTTCTCGGTGGCGACGATCAGCTTGCCGGTGACGGCGTGCGCGATGTCGTACTCCGAGCAGAACTTGACCATCTCGGCGGCGCCCCGCACCGCGTACCTCGCCTTGAGGGAACCCGGGCGGTAGTAGATCCCGCTGTGGATCACCCCGCTGTTGCGCCCCGTCTGATGGCGGGCCGGCGCCCGCTCCTTCTCCAGCACCGTCACCCGGGTGCCCGGCGCGGCGCGCGTGATCGCGTACGCCGTCGACAGCCCGACGATCCCGCCGCCGATCACCAGCACATCGCAGTCGTACCCGGTCCGCACCCGCACCACCTCCCGGCTTCAAGAGTGCACTGCGCCACTGACAATGCCTTCAAACCCCGGAAGCGGGCTGTGCCCCGTAGGGGCGCGGGGAACTGCGCGACCGGCCACAGGTCACCCGTACCCGGAAGGCAGGACCGGCCGGGCAGGACCGGTCAGGCCGACGCGGAGGGACCCGGGGCTAGGCGGGAGCCATCAGCAGCGGCCTTGCGCGCTCCCGCAGTTCCACCACGCGCGGTTCGTCGCCGTACGGCTCCAGCCGGTGCAGGAGGTCCTTCACGTACTCCGTGGTGCGCGCGGAGGAGATCCGCCCGGCGACCTCCACCGCCCGGACGCCCTGCTCGCAGGCCGCGTCCAGGTTGCCCGACTCCAGCTCGGCGACGGCCGACACCACCAGCCGCAGACCGTGGGAACGTACGAACTCCTCGGTCGGCTGCGACAGCGCCTGCTCGGTGAAGCGGCGCACCTGGCGCGGCGCCTTCAGGTCGCGGTAGCACTCGGCGGCGTCGGCGGCGAAACGGTCGTACGAGTAGAAGCCGAGCCAGGAGGGATCGTTGTCACCGTCGCGGGCCCGCTCCAGCCAGCCCTCCGCGGCCCGCAGGGCGGCCCCCGCGGCATGGGCGTCACCGGCGCGCGCGTGCGCGCGTGCCTCGACGAGCCGGAAGAAGCTCATGTTGCGGGCCGTGGCGAGGCCGCGGTTGCGCTCCAGGGCGGCCTGGGCGAGGTCCACGCCCTCGTCGCCGAAGCCGCGGTAGGTCGCCTGGAGGGACATGGAGGCCAGCACGTAGCCCCCGAGGGGGACGTCGGCGGCCGCCCGGGCCAGGCGCAGGGCCTGGATGTAGTAGCGCTGGGCGGCTTCCTGCTGGCCGGTGTCGAAGGCCATCCACCCGGCGAGGCGGGTGAGTTCGGCCGAGGCCCCGAAGAGGGCCCTCCCGACCTCGTCGGAGTACGAGCCGAGCAGCAGCGGCGCCGCCTCCACCCGCAGGCACTCGGGCACCATGGACGAACGCCAGTCGCCGCCTCCGTACTTGGAGTCCCAGCGCCTGGCGTCCTCGGCTGCCTCGCGCAGCTTCAGCACATCACTGTGGCCGACTTTCTGCGGTGCTCCGGAGCCCTCGCCGGGGCTCACCTCGCGCGCCACCGAACTGTCGGCCGGGGTTATCAGCCACCGCGAGGCGGGTGTCGCGTAAGCGCTCACTGCGAACGATCCGGCCAGTGACTGCCAGATACCGCCGCCGGCCCGGCGCCCGGCCAGGTCGAGCCGGTACAGCTCCGTGGCCGACCGCACCGCCTGTCCGACGTCACGCGGGAACGCCAGGCCGACCTCCGGCGCGGGATCCGCGTCCGCCAGGCCGATCTCGTGGAGCGGCACGGGGCGGCCGAGTTTCTGGCCGATCGCGGCCGCGATGAGGTGCGGCGCCGCACCCTGGGGCACCATTCCCTTCGACACCCAGCGCGCCACCGACGTCTTGTCGTAGCGAAGAGTCAACCCGCGTTGAGCGCCAAGATCGTTGACGCGACGCGCGAGTCCTGCGTTGCTGATTCCCGCGAGGGCGAGAACGGTGCCGAGTTTTTCGTTCGGCCCGCGTTGCTCCCTGGACATGCGCCACCCCTCGACACAGACGGCTGCCGCGCTGGCATAACCACCCGGCATTCGTAAACCCAGCGTAGTTCGCCGCATCCCAAGCGTTAAGGGGCGTAGTTCCGGATGGCGGGATTGTGGTCCGTACGACAGTACGGACGGTTGCGGTGTGCTCCCGTTGTGTGGCCGTGCGCCCGTCCGTGCGCTCTTCTCCGGCCACTTGGGGAGCGCTTCGATGGATGATGCGTGGGTCGGCCCGCTGTACTGGATCCAGTGGGCTGGGGGACACCGCCGCCTACATCCCCGCGGGCGGCGGACCGGTCCGGGAGGCGAACTCCGCCTCCCGGACTGTGCGTTGGCCGAGCAGTGCGGAAGGCATGTACGGAGCGTGTGCGGACCTGACCGGCAAAAGCCGATTTGGCCGAAAACCGACGGTGGTCTTTGCGGGCAAATACCGCTCCTACCACGTCACTTGAGGGCGCGCGGGGTGTTTTTGGGGAGTGTATCGGGGGCGCATTCAGGTCGCGGATTTGTTGGTGGTTCGTTATCGGTCCCTCGCCGGTCGGCGGCCCGTCTGTCGCCGGTCCGTGGCTCTTCCGTCTCCGGATGATCTCCATATGTGCCTACGGGGGCGCACTTCAGGGAGCGCATAGCGCCCCAGGTGCCCTCCCGTGTGCCTCCTTCGTGGCAGCATGGTGCCCAGTTCGTGCGGTGCACTGGTTGTCCACAGCCTGTGGAGGCGGCGATGCGATGGTTGGTGGGGTGGAGCAGCACCGTCGCCAGAGCGCCTGAGATCGGCTCGGCGGGTGCCACGGGCAGCGACGGCGAGACCGTTCACCCGGTGGGTTCCCAACTCCTCTGGGGCGACCCCGATCCGCTCTGGGCGGTCGGCGACTGGCGCCCCGACGAGGTGCGCGTCGTCAAGGCCGACGAACAGAACCGGATGGCCGTACTGGGCACCTGCGGAGCCTCCGACGAAGAGCTGCGGGTGGGACTGTTCGCCGCGCGCGGCGGGGCACTTCGCCATCTCACCGCCTGGCCCGGCAGCTACACCGCCGTCGTCCAGGTCGGCCGCCGGCTCATGGTCGCGGGCGACCTCGCGGGCGCGCGGCCCGTTTTCTACACCCCCTGGGCGGGCGGTACGGCGTACTCGACCGCCGCCCTGCCCCTCGCCGACCTCATCGAGGCCAACCTCGACTTCGGGCACCTCGCGGCGCTGCTCGCCGCGCCCGACGTACCTGCCGCGGTGCACGACTCGACCCCGTACGACGGCGTACGGCGCATTCCGCCGGGACATGCGCTGATCCTGCGCGCCGGGGCGCGTGAGATCGCCGGCTACGAGCAGGTCGCCTCCCTCGCCGTCGCCGCGCCCACCGCCGATCCCGCCAGCGCGGTGGACGCCGTGCGCGACGCCCTCGTGGAGGCCGTACGCACCCGTCTCGCCGCGCCCCGGCACGTGCCGGGGACCGACGCGGACCCCGGGCCCGTACCCGGCATGGGGCCCGCCGAGCGGCGGGCCGCCCGCGGGATGCCCGTCCCGGGGATCGGCGCCGACCTCTCCGGAGGGCCCGCCTCCGGAACGCTGGCACTGCTCGCGGCGGGGCTTCCCGGGGCGCCCGGGACCGTCCTGGGGCACGGCACGGGCGCCGGTGAGCGTCTCCTGGCGGTCACTTTCAACGACCTCGCCGTCGGCGGGCGGGAGTCCGAGCTGGAGCGGGCGGGCTCCCTGGCCGCGAATCCCCGGCTCCACCATGTGGTGGTCACCGGGGGCGAGGAGACGCTTCCGTACGCCGACCTGGAGGGGCCGCTCACCGACGAGCCGGGGCCGTCGCTGGTCACCGCCGCCCGGCATCGGGTGCGGCTGGCCTCGGGAAGCGCGGACCACTTCACCGGGTACGGCGCCCGGCAGGTCCTGGACGCCCACCCGGCCCGGCTCGCGGACCTCCTGATGGACCGCAAACGCCGGCACCTGGTGAAGCCCGTCGCGGCGCTGGCCAAGGCGGACGGGTCCGTCATGGTCCCCGCGCGCGTGTACGGCGCGGCGCGCAAGCTCGCCCGTACGCCGTACCGCAGCGGAGTCGACGTGCTCGCCGACCGGCTGATGCAGCGGCGGTTCGAGGAGCCGGGCGGTGCGGTGGGGGCGTCACTCGCGGCGCTCACCTGGGCGAGGCCCGGGCCCGCAGCGCGCTGGCTGACCGGTGAGGCGCTCGCTGAAGTATCGGTTCGCCTGCAGGCCGCGTCGGGGCGGCCCGGTGTCGGCCCCGGGCAGCGGCCCGGTGACTTCCGCGCGCGTGCCGCTCTCGCGCGGCACGCGGCGGATCTGCGCGTCCTGGAGCAGGCCGCCGAGATCCGCTTCCAGCGGCTGCACGCGCCGTTCCTCGACAACCAGGTCGTCCGCGCCTGCCGTGCCCTTCCGGAGGCGCTGCGGGTGCAGCCCGGTGCGCGTGCGGCGATTCTCCGTACGGTCCTCGAGGGGGCCGGGGTGGCGGATCTGCCGGCCGGGTGGGGGGCGCCGTCGCACGCGTCCTCGACGGCGGCCGCGCGTACGGGGCTGCGGGTTGCCGCGGATTCCCTGATCGGCCTCTTCGACACGCCCCTGCTGGCGCAGGCGGGGCTGGTGGAGGCGCGGGTCGTCCGCAAGGCCCTGCGGGCGGCGGCGGAGGGGGAACCGCTGCCCCTGGACGGGCTGGCCGATCTCGTCTCCGTAGAGCTGTGGTTGCGACGGTTGCTGGGCCGGCGCGGGACGTGCTGGACGGGGACGCCTGCTCGGCAGCGGGCGGTGCCTGCGGGGATTGTGCCTCAGGGGCGGGCGTTGGGGGCGGGGGCGGCTCGGCGGGGGTAGGTGCGGGTCCCCTGGCGGGCCGGGTGGCTGCCGCCGGTGTCCGGGTTCGGGTTGTGGGTGGGTCGGGGCCGGGGGCCGGTACATCCGCCCGTCGCCGCCGGATCAGACGTCGGGCGAGCATGGGGACCGTCCGGTGACGCGAACGTACGCGACGGGCATGTGATGTACCGGCCCCCGGCCCCTCCCGCAGGTGGGCATCGACCGGGCTGTGTGGTGGTTGGGGTCGGAGTGGTGTTGCTGGCCCGGATCGCCGTCGGCCTCTTTCAACCCGCCCGGCGCCTGAGCACAAGGCGCTGGCGCTCACCCACCTACTCGGGGAGGTGACCCGTCCTGCGTTTGAGGACGAGCTCTTTGGGTGTTGGGGGGTTTGGGGGCGGAGCCCTCAAGGTCGGGATGGGTAGGGGCGGAGGGGGCGAGGAAAAGTCTGCCTGTGCAGCGTGGGGTGGGGCTCGCCGGAGAAAGGCGGTGCTCGCGGGGGCGGGGGCGGTGAGAATGGGTGGGTGCGGTACGGGATTCTGGGGATCACCCAGGTGGAGGACGACCGGGGAGCCCTGATCGCTGTGGGCGGCCCCCGGGTACGCGCGCTGCTCGCGGCACTGGCCCAGCACCCCGACCGTACGGTCGCGCCGGAGACGCTGATCGACGAGGTGTGGGCGGCCGAGCCCCCACAGGACGCCCCCGCCGCGTTGCAGGCTTTGGTCGGCCGCCTGCGCCGGGCGATCGGGAAGGACACGGTTGCCTCGGAGGCGGGCGGCTACCGTCTGCGGGCCGCCAAGGACGACGTGGACCTGTTCGTCTTCGAGCGGCTCGTGAGAGAGGGCAGGTCCGCGCTCGCGTGCGACGACGCCGTGAGCGCCGCCACCCACCTGCGCGACGCGCTCGCCCTCTGGCGCGGGCCGGCCCTCGCGGACCTTCCCGACCGCAGCGCCGCGATCCGCCCGGAAGCCCTGCGCGTGGAGGCGACCCGGACCCGTGTCGAGGCCGACCTGCGACTCGGCCGCGCCGACGACGTCGTACCGGAACTGAGAGAGCTGACCGAGGCCCACCCGTACGACGAGGCGCTGCACGCCCTGCTCATCCGCGCCCTGCGCGACGCCGGTCGTGGTGCGGACGCTCTTGTCGCCTACGAGAGAACCAGGCGCGGTCTGATGGACGGGCTGGGCACAGACCCCGGCCCGGAACTGCGCTCGCTGTACGAGGAGTTGTTGGGTGGAGAGGGGGGTGGGGAGAGGGATGGGGAGGGGTGGCCGTCCAGGGTCGGTGCGGGTTCGAAGACTCAGGGGGCGGCGGCTGCTCAGAAGTTGACCGCTCGTGAGCCGATGGCTAGTGCCGGTCGGGGGGCGACGCCTGGTGGGGCGACGGTTCGCGGGGCGGGGCAGAATTCGGCCGTCGGGTCGGACTTTTCCCGTGGTGCCCGGAACGGCAATATTCGTCCGCGTCTGAACTCTTTCGTGGGGCGGGAACCCGAAATCGGTGCCATCCGTTCGGATGTGCAGAGGACACGACTGGTCACTCTGACCGGGCCGGGAGGTTCGGGCAAGACCCGCCTCGCCGAGGAAGCCGCCGCCGGGCTTCCCCAGGCGTGGCTGGTCGCGCTCGCTCCGCTCGACCGGCCGGAGGCGGTTCCCGGCGCCGTGGTCAGTGCCCTCGGTCTGCGCGAAACCGTGCTGATCACCAACGAGATGGCAGGACCGCAGGACGACCCGGTCGCCCTGCTCGTCGAGTACTGCGCCTCGCGCAGCCAGCTCCTGATCTTTGACAACTGCGAACACGTCATAGACGCCGCGGCCGAACTCGCCGAAACCCTCCTGACGCACTGCCCCGGGCTCACGATCCTCGCCACCAGCCGTGAACCCCTGGGCGTGCCCGGCGAGTTGGTGCGCCCGGTCGAGCCCTTGCCGCCCGACCCGGCGCGCCGTCTCTTCCTGGAGCGGGCGTCGGTCGTCCGTCCCGACGCGGATGTCGCCCTCCACGACTCCGCGGCGGTGGACGAGATCTGCCGACGGCTCGACGGTCTGCCCCTGGCCATCGAGTTGGCCGCCGCGCGGCTGCGGCTGCTCACGGCCCGGCAGATCGCCGACCGCCTCGACGACCGCTTCCGGCTCCTCACCTCCGGAAGCCGCACGGTGCTGCCCCGCCAGCAGACCCTGCGCGCCGTCGTCGACTGGTCGTGGGACCTGCTCGACGAACGGGAGCGGACCGTGCTGCGCGAGGCGTCCGTCTTCGCGGGCGGCTGGGACCTGGCGGCCGCCGAGGCCGTGTGCACCGGTCCCGCCGCCGAACTCGTCGGGGCACTCGTCGACAAGTCCCTGATCGTCGCGACACCGTACGAGGGCTGCGGCGACGAGAGTGACGAGGGCATTCGCGCGGGCCAGGCAGGCCAGGCAGGTCACGCAGGCCAGGTAAGCGAGGTGAGTGGGGAGAGCCACGGGCGCGTCGGCGTCGGCGGCGGTATGCGCTATCGCATGTTGGAGACGATCCACGAGTACGCCACCGAGCGGGCCGCCGAGGTGCCCGAGCTGCGGGCCGGGGCCGAGCGGCGGCATCGCGCGTGGGTGCGGGCGCTGGTCGAGGAGGCCGAGCCGCGGCTGCGTTCCGCCGAGCAACTGCCCTGGATCCGGCGCCTGGAGACCGAGCTGGACAACATCCGGGCGGCCACCTACCGCGCCGTCGTCCTCCGTGACGAGGAGGAGGCCGGCGCCCTCGTCCTCGCCATGGGCTGGTTCTGGTGGCTGCGCAACTTCCGCCACGAGGGCGGGGAATGGACGGGCCTGGTGCTGCGGCTGTGCGCGGTCACCGACGCCGGTCCGTCCACCGTCGGGGAGGACGGCTGGGCGGGTGCCTCTCACGAGCCGGGGCAGGGCGACCCCCTGGCCTATCTGGCCGACGTCGACCCGGTCGCGGCCTACCTCGAAACCTCCGCGTCCCCCGATGACCGCGACGAACGGCATCCGCTGTACGGCATGCGGATGAGGCTGCGCATGCTGGACCTCTTCATGAAGGTGGAGACCGACCCGCTCGCCGGACAGGAGGACGGGCCGATGCGGGAGTACATCGGGCGCGTTCGGTCCGTCTTCGAGAAGGGTGGACCGGAGGCCGCGTCCATTCCGGGCGTCATCTGGCCGCTGGCCGCCTACTTCATGGGCAGCACGGAGGACCTGCGCCCCGCCATGGACGCGGCGGTCGCCAACTGCCGTGAGTACGGCGGCGAGTGGGAGATCGGCCTGCTCCTGATGTTCCGTACGCACATGGTCGTCGACGCCCCGGGCGGCATGCAGGGCGTGGACGACGACCTCGCGGAGCTGCGCGTGCTCAGCCTCCGGGTGGGGGACCGCTGGATGCGGGCTCAGGTGTGCGGTGCGGCCGGTGAGGCGGCCCTGGCGCGCAGCCTCTTCGACGAGGCGAAGGAGGAGTTCGAGGAGTCGCTGCGACTCGCCTACGAGGTCGGCGCGTATGCCGAGGCGCCCTTCCTCCTGGCGCGGCTCGGTGAGATCGCGTACCGCGTGGGTGAGCGGGGCCGGGCGCTGGCGGCTCTGGACGAGGCGAGTGCCGCGTCCGATCTGTACGGGGTGCCGGACGCCCGGGCGTTCGTCCATCTGCTGCGTGCCCAGTTGGCCCTGGACGACGGGGAGTTCGCCCACGCCCGTGAGCTGCACGGGCAGGCAGTCGTGGCGAGTGCCCTCGGTACTCCGCCCCCGCAGTTCGTGGCGGCGCTTGACTGGGTCGACGCGCTCATCACGGCCGCCGAGTCCGGCCCGGAGCACGGTCTGCGGAAGCTGTCCGACGCCCTGCTGGCGGCGGTGGCCGGACGCTGCGCCGATGTGGTGCTGGCGGGCCTCATCGACGGCATCGCCGGCCTGCTCTCGGGGCTGGGCGACCACCGGCGCGCGGCCCGCCTGCTCGCCGTCGGTACGCGGTGGCGTCGCGGCCATCCCCGCCCCGCGCAGGAGCTTGCCGTGGCCGAGCGCACGGAGGCCGCCGCGATCGCCGCCCTCGGCCTCGTCGACTACGAGTCCGAGCGCGTCACGGGCACGGACCTCACCAGGGACGACGCCCTGGGGGACATGGCCGAGGCACTGAAGGAGCACCCCGCCGACGCGTAGTGGCATCGCTCGGGCGCGCGTCGGCCAACCCGTGGACGCGCCGCTCGGGCGAGTACCCCCGCCGACGCGTAGCCGCGCCACTCGGGCGAGGGCCCCGCCGGCTCACGTTCGCGCGCGGGCCGTACGCGCTCACGTGCTCACTCGCACTGGAACTTCGACTCCGCCCAGTCCGCCAGGGCCGTCGAGTCGAAGGCGGAGTGGGGTTCGACGACGAGGCGGATGGTCTCGCGGCCGGTGAGGTTCACGTGGACGGGGATGGCCTGGTCGCCGCCCTCGACCAGTGGCGACTGCCACATGCGGGAGCCGTCGGCGTACACGGAGAAGCGCACCTTCCCCAGGCCCAGCGTCATGTCGTCGACGCCGACCACCGCGTCGTACGCCGAGCAGCTGCGGTTGAGGTCGATGGTGACGGAGGACCTGCCGTGGACGGTCACTCCGTGCGTGTACCGCTTGTCGGCGATCGACACTCCGTAGCGCTGCCACACCCAACTGCTCTCGCCGAGCCGCATCTCGGGCTCGGTGCCGTCGCCGGTGACGCCGTATTTCAGCTCGCTCCACTGGTAGACGACCGGCGCTGGCGGAGGCGGCGGTGTCGGGGTGGGAGTCGGTGTCGGAGTAGGGGTCGGCCTGGGCTTGGGCTTCGGCTTCGCCGGGGTGGGCGTCGGCTTGGGCGTGGGGGTGGGTTTCGGGGTGGGCTCGGGCTTCGTCGGGGTGGGGGTCGGTGTGGGAGCCGGGTCGGGTGCCAACGCGGGTGGCCTGGGCGCGCGGGCCTTCTTCGGCGGCTTGGGCGACGGCAGTGGTACCTCGGCGGCGGGCGAGGCGGCCGGCTTGGCCTCGGGCTTCTCGGGCGGGACCTCGTTGCCCGCCAGGGCGAGCGCCAACGCCGCCGCGGCCACCGCGACGACACCCGCGGCGATACCGGCCTTGACCGGTGCGCCGAGCCCCTCCGAGGCGGCCGCGCCGCCACCCGCGCTCGCGCCGCCGGAGCCGCCGCCCGCGGCGGAGGCCGCACCCGCCGCTCCGGCCGCGCCGACGCCGGTCCCGCCGGCGATGAGCGCGGCGGCCTTCGCGTACCCGGCGGCACCGAACCAGCCGATGACCGCGACCGGCACGATCGCCGGGATCCCGTTGGCGACTTCCTTGATCTGGCCCGCCGCCAGGCGGCACTTGACGCACTCCTCCAGGTGCTTGCGCAGCCCGCGTTCGGCGCGAGTACGCAGCCCGCCGCGGGCGTAGGCGCCGAGTCGGTCGGCGTAGCGCGCGCACTCCTCGTCCATGGTGAGCGTGGCGCTCACATGCGCCTGGAGATAGGCCTGCTTGAGACCCTCGCGGGCGCGACTGGCAAGCACCCGGGTGCCGTTGGCGTCGAGACCGAAGAGCGTGGCGACATCGCTCGGCGACTCGTCCTCGACCTCCGTGTGCCACAGCACGGCCTGCCAGCGCTCCGGCAGCGACCGGAAGGCCTGCATCGCCATGGACTGTTCGGCCTCGTGCATCGCGCGCACATCCGCGCCGAGGTCGAGCGTGTCGTCGTCGGACACCTCGGAGCCGCGCGCGGCCTGCGCGGCGAACACCGCGAAGTCGTCGACCAGTTGCTCGCGCTTGGCCGTCTTCGTCCAGCCCGCGGCGACCCGGCGGACGGTGGTGAGCAGATACGCGCGTACGGCGTGCTCGGGACCGCTGCCGCCGCGTACGGCCTGGAGCATGCGGGCGAACACCTCGGCCGTGAGGTCGTCCGCGGTGTGCGCGTCCCGGCAGCAGGTGCGGGCGTACCGGCGCACGGCCTCGGCATGGCGCCGGTACAGCCCCTCGTACGCCGTGTCGTCGCCCGCGCGCATCCGCTCGATCAGATCGGCGTCGGACGGCGGGGAATCGAGCGGAGGAGGCAGGACACTGCCGTTGTCCCGCCGGTCGAACCGGTCGCGCTGCGGCGGAACGCTGGGGTCGGGCCCGGCGCCGGAGGGCCCGGCGCCGGAAGGCGCGGCACCAGGAGCGCCGCCCTGATGCCCGCCCTGGCTGGGTACCTGCGGGGACGCCTGATCGGGTACCTGCTGATCGGGTACCTGCGAGGTCGACTGACCGGGTACCGCCTGGCCGGGTACCTGTGGGGACGGCAGCCCGCCGGTTTCCGTGCCGCCGTCCGCGCCACCCTCACCGGGTGACTCGTCCCGCCCGTCAACGCTCATCGCGGAAAGCCCCCGCCTGCACACTTGGACCCGAATACCGGGCAAGACTGCCACAGGCTTCAGAGGCACGACGTCCCCGTACGGACCAACCACTCGTCCGTGGGGACTTCCCAAACGACAGCACTAGTCGTCACTCGTTTGGGGAATAGTCAATGTGCCTCTCCCGGTGGGGAGTTGGCGCCGCGCCTGAAATGCCCGGAGCGTGACCGGAGAGCCGGAGAGCCGGAGAGCCGGAGAGCCGGAGAGCCGGAGAGCGGGTGCCGCGGTGACGCGGCACCCGCTCTCCGGTCAGGGCCCGGTGTGCGTGGAGAAGCTCACGACGGGCGTGAGCGCAGACCCTCCAGCAGGATGTCGAGCAGCCGGGCCGAAGCGGCTGCCTGCTGCGCCGCGTCCGGCAGCGAGGGCGCCGCCGTCGCGATCACCAGCAGTACGTCCGCCACGGTCACGTCCGCCCGCAGCTCGCCCGCCGCACGCGCCCGCTCCACCAGCCGTCCGACCACCTCGAGCAGTTGTGCAGCCCCGGCGTCGTCCGCAGCCGCGACCAGTACCTCCTCCGCGGGTACTGACCGCTGCTCGACGAGCCGGAGCTCGGGAGCGAGTTGGGACCGCTGCTGCGGTACCCGTGTGTCGTCGGTCTCCGTGCCGTCCTCCGCGACGCCGACCCGCAGCACCTGCGGCGGCAGCAGCCGCCCGGCGCCCGAGGCCACCGACGTGCGCAGGAAGCGCGAGAGCGCCGACCACGGCTCGTCCTCCTGCCCGAGCGCGGAGCGTGCCTGCTCCGTCAGCCGGGAGGTCTCCTCCTCGGCTATCCGGCGGACCAGGACGTCCTTGCTCGGAAAGCGCCGGTACACCGTGCCGACACCGACCCGGGCGCGCCGCGCCACGTCCTCCATCGGCGCGCCGTATCCCAGCTCGCCGAAGACCTCGCGCGCCGCGCGCAGTACGTGCTCCAGATTGCGCTGTGCGTCCACGCGTAGCGGTGTCGTACGCGATCCCTTGCTGGGACCGCGGCCGTCACCGCCCGCTGTAGTCCCGGCCATGCCACCGGACGCGGTGGTCCAATGAGATTCCTGAATGTGCATAAGCGTTCCCCCGGTAATGACGTCTCCCCCCGGAGACTCTCCCCGCCTTCGGCAGTCGGAGCGAGCGGAACAGGCTTGTGTGCACGAGCCCGTCGTACGGACTCGTCTAGCGCATCCCCCTACACCCCGTCGACACACGAACATAGTTGAGAGGGGGTCAATTCAGAAGGGGCAGGTTCCGCACGGAGCGCCCCCCGATCGGAGTACGGGTCGTATACGTCCCGGTTAGGTCCCCTCTCCCTACCCCCTGCACCCCGACTGACCTGCGCGTCTTCCTTGAATTGCGGCAATTCGACGGCCCCCGTGCGTTGACGGCGGCTGGTCACACAAATTGTCGGGGCTGTGGACAAACTCCAGAGCTCGGTGCGTCATGGGGTGGTGAAGGAACGTACGCGCATTCTCATGGTCGGCGGCGGCTACGTCGGGATGTACACCGCTCTGCGTCTCCAACAGAAGTTGAAGGCCGAACTTAAACGGGGGGAAGTCGAGATCACGGTCCTCTCACCGGACCCCTATATGACTTATCAGCCGTTTCTTCCGGAGGCCGCCGCGGGCTCGATCTCGCCGCGCCATGTGGTCGTCCCGCTCCGCCGGGTCCTGGACCGGTGCAGGATCGTCATCGGCGAGGCCCAGTCGATCGACCACGCCAAGCGCACCGTGACCCTCACGACCCTCGCCACCCAGGAAGAGGGCGCGGGCGCCGAACACCTCTCGTACGACGAACTCGTCCTCGCGCCCGGCTCGATCTCGCGCACCCTCCCGATCCCCGGTCTCGCCGAGTACGGCATCGGCTTCAAGACCGTCGAGGAGGCCATCGGCCTGCGCAACCACGTCATCGAGCAGATGGACATCGCCTCCTCCACCCGCGACCCCGCGATCCGCGACGCGGCCCTGACCTTCGTCTTCGTAGGAGGCGGTTACGCGGGAGTGGAGGCACTCGGCGAGCTGGAGGACATGGCCCGCTACACCGCGCGCTACTACCACAACATCCAGCCCGAGGACATGAAGTGGATCCTCGTGGAGGCCTCGGACCGCATCCTCCCCGAGGTCGGCGAGGAGATGGGCAAGTACACGGTCACCGAGCTGCGCCGCCGCAACATCGACGTACGCCTCAAGACCCGCCTCGACTCCTGCACCGACCGGATCGCCGTCCTCAGCGACGGCGCCCGCTTCCCGACCCGCACGGTCGTGTGGACCGCAGGGGTGAAACCGCACCCGATCCTCGCCGCGAGCGACCTCCCCCTGAACGAACGCGGCCGCCTCAGGTGCACCCCCCGGCTGACCGTCGACGGCGTCACGCACGCGTGGGCCGCGGGAGACGCCGCCGCCGTCCCCGACGTCACCGGGAAACCCGGCACCGAGACGGCCCCCAACGCCCAGCACGCGGTACGCCAGGCCAGGGTCCTGGGCGACAACATCGCGCACTCCCTGCGCGGCGAGGAGCTCGAGACGTACTCCCACAAGTACGTCGGCTCGGTCGCGTCCCTGGGGCTGCACAAAGGTGTCGCGCACGTCTACGGGCGCAAGCTGAAGGGCTATCCTGCCTGGTTCATGCACCGCGTCTACCACCTGAGCAGGGTGCCCACCTTCAACCGCAAGGCCCGTGTGCTCGCCGAATGGACTCTGTCGGGGCTCTTCAAGAGGGAGATCGTGTCCCTCGGCTCGCTCGAACATCCCCGCGCGGAGTTCGAACTCGCGGCCGGTGGAAAGCCTCCTCTCGACCCGAACCTCGGCCCCAAGGGGTCGTCCTGACCGGACCCAGGAACTCCACCGGCCGGGCCCGCGTCTGACGGATGTCGGTCCGGTCGGCCAGACTGGTCCACGACTTGGGCGGGCCCACCGCTCGCCCTTCTAACCCACGAGGCCTTCCCCACAGTGAACTTCACGCGCTGGAGCGCCCGGCTCCCCGGAACGCAACGCCGCACCGCGGCGCGGACCGAGCACACGGTCTCCCCGGACCGGCGAGCGGAAGGCGCCCCCGTGCCGGCGGCCCGCGCCGAGCGGCCGGCCGACGACGCGCCGCCCGTGCCCGCCGTCGACGAACTGCCCGTACGCGACGTCCTGGACCGCGTCCCGGCCCTCGTCGCCCTCGTCCACGGCCCCGAACACCGCCTCGCGTACGTCAACGACTCCTACACGGCGGCCTTCGGCGTACGACCGCTCGGGGAGCCCGCCTGCGACGCGCTCCCCGAGCTGGACGAGCTCGGCCTGCTCCCGCTCCTGGACCAGGTCCTGCGCAGCGCCAAGTCCCGTACGGTCAAGTCCCGCAAGACGTCCGACGGCCGCTCGTACACCTTCACCTGCACCCCCGTGGACACCTCACCGGAGGGCCAGGGCGGCGGCGTACTGATCTTCGCGACCGACGTCACCGACCACGCCGAGGCCGCCGAGCGGCTGCGCGCCAGCGAGCGCAGCCAGCGCGAGACCGCCGTCACCCTCCAGCGCTCCCTGCTCCCGCAGGAGCTGGAGGAGCCCGACGACCTGCGCATCGCGGCCACCTACCAGCCCGGCGGCACGGAGGCCGCGGTCGGCGGCGACTGGTACGACGTGATCACCCTCGGCGGCGGCCGCACCGCGCTCGTCATCGGCGACGTCATGGGCCGCGGTGTCCGCGCCGCGGCGGTCATGGGCCAGCTGCGCACCGCCGTACGCGCGTACGCCCGCCTCGACCTGCCCCCGCACGAGGTGCTGCAACTTCTCGACGGCCTCGCCACGGAGATCGACGCCAACCAGATCGCCACCTGCGTGTACGCCGTCCACGACCCCAACGAGGGGCGGCTGATCTACGCCTCCGCCGGCCATCTGCCGATCCTCGTCCGGGACGAGAGCGGCGCCGTGGTGCGCGCCGACGAACCCACCGGCCCGCCGCTCGGCACCGGCGGGTGGCTGCACACCTCCGGCTCGGTCCCGCTCGGCCCCGGTTCGACGGCGGTCCTCTACACCGACGGCCTCGTGGAGCGCCGCGACGAGGACCTCGACGAGGGAATCGCCTCCCTGGAGCGGGCCCTCTCCGGTGCCACCGGCACCCCCCAGGTCGTCTGCGACCGGCTGGTCCGCTCGTTGGGCGTCACCGCCGACCACGACGACGACGTCGCCGTCCTGGTCCTCCAGCACCCCGCCCGTACGGGCCCGGACGCCGACCTCTTCCGCAACGCCGCCCTGGAGCTGCTCGGCGGCGTGGAAGCGGCTCCACGCGCGCGTGCCTTCGCCTCCGGGGTCCTGACGAGCTGGCGCTTCCCCGCCGAGCTGCACGACCTCGGCGTCCTGGCGACCAGCGAACTCGTCGCCAACTCCCTCCAGCACGGCACCCCGCCGATGCGCCTGCGCCTGCGCCGTACCGACCGCCGCCTGATCATCGAGGTGACGGACGGCGACGACCACCTGCCGCGCCGGCGCGTCGCCGACCCGGCCGACGAGGCCGGACGGGGCATCGCCATCGTCGCCACGATCGCCTCCGGCTGGGGGGCGCGCCGCACCCCGGGCGGCGGTAAGGCGGTGTGGTGCGAGTTCGCGCTGCCGCGGACCTGAGGACCGGCCTCCCGAGCCGGAACCCCAGGTGCACGGAACCCACGAACACGGAACCCAGGAACGTGGAGGCCCAGGAACACAGGGAGTCCACCCCCGCGCGCCACCTAGCCCCGCGCCCCACCCGGTGCTATTAGCTCATCCATGGCAGACGAAACGGGCTTTCAGCTCAGCGGCAGCGCGCCGGAGCGTTACGAGCAGTACGTCGCGCCGATCATGGCGCCCTTCGTCACGGCGATCCTGGACGCCGCGGACCTGTCGCCCGGCGCCACGGTCCTCGACCTCGCCTGCGGCACCGGCTTCGTGGCCCGCGCGGCAGCCGCCCGGGTCGGCCCCACCGGCCGCGTCTCGGGCGCCGACATCAACGAGGGCATGCTCAGGGTCGCCAAGGCACGCGCGCCCGGCATGTACCCGGACATCGAGTTCACGACGGCCTCCGCGGACGAACTCCCGCACCAGGACGCCAGCTTCGACGCCGTCGTCTGCCAACAGGGAGTCCAGTTCTTCCCCGACCTGCCCGCCGCCCTCGCGGAGACGGCCCGTGTCACCCGCCCCCAGGGCCGCTTCGCGGCCACCGCCTGGGCGGACCGGAAGCTCAACCCGTACTTCGTCGCCCAGTACGCCGCGGTCAGGGAGTACGTGGGCCCAGAAGTCGAACAGAGCTACGAAGCCGCCTTCTCCGGCACCCCCGACCGCCTCACCACACTCCTTGGCGAGGCCGGCTTCCACGAGGTCACCGTCCACCAGGTCACCTTCGGCATCGCCCTCCCGCCCCTCGCCGACTACGGGGCGGCCCAGCTCTCCTCGGTGCCCTGGGGCCAGGCGATCATCGACAACGGCGGCCACGAAGCCCTCGCACAGGCAGGCCGCGCGATCCACGCCCACCTCAAGGACCACACCGCCCCCGACGGCAGTGCGACCCTCCCCTTCACGGCCAACCTGGTGACAGGCGTCCGCTGACGAAAAGCGAAAACGGCCGCCACCACTGAGAGAAGTGGTGGCGGCCGTCGTACGTCCGTCAGGCCTCGGCACCCACCGGCGCCGCCGTCGCCCCGCCCTGCGCGACCACCCGGCTCCGCGCGAGCGACGGCTGGTTCTGTACGGGCGTGAGCTGCCGTCCCAGCCGTATCGCGAGGAAGGTGATGCCCAGCGAGAACAGCAGGAACGTCACGACGTACGGCCCGTGCAGCGAGGCCCCCATCGGACCGCCCACCGCCGGACCGATCGCCAGGGCGAGCTGCTTCACCAGGGCGAAGGCCGAGTTGTACTGCCCCGCCAGGCCGGCCGGTGCCAGATCGGCGACCAGCGGCGCGACGGTCGGCGACAACATCGCCTCACCGAGCCCGAAGAGGGCGTACGTCGAGACGAACGCGGCGGTGGCCATGGTCTGGCTGCCGTGCCCGAGGCCCGCGTAACCGGCCGCCAGCCACGCGACGGCCCAGATGAGCCCCACTGCGGCGATCACCCGCGACCGCTTCCGGCGCTCCACGAACTTGAGCACCGCGAACTGCGCGACCACGATCATCGCGGTGTTCGCCGCCATCGCCGTGCCGAGTGCCGAGGTCGAGATCCCGGCCGCCTCCACGCCGTACGCCGACAGCCCCGACTCGAACTGCCCGTAGCAGGCGAAGAACAGCACGAAGCCCAGCACGGACAGCTGCACCATGGCCCGGTTGCCGAGCAGCTGCTTCCAGCTGCCGCCCTTTGCCCGCGGCGCCCCCTCTACCTGCGGCGCGTGCGGCAGCCGGACGGTCGACATGATCACGACCAGCAGCAGGAACATCGCCGCCTCGATCGAGAACAGCAGCGTGAACGAGCTGGCGCGTGAAGTGTCGACGATGTGACCGCCGATGAGCCCTCCGACACCGAGTCCCAGGTTCTGCAGGAAGAACTGCGTCGCGAACGCGCGGGACCGGGTCTCCGCCGACGAGCAGTCCACGATCATAGTGGCCAGCGCCGGCTGCATCACGGCCTGCCCGGCACCGAGGGCGGCCGCCGACAGCACCACGGTCGTCGCACTGTTCGCGAGACCGAGGCTCAGCGCGCCGAGCGATGCCGTGACCAGGGCGACCAGCAGGACCGGCAGCGGGCCGCGCCGGACGATGGCCCGCCCGGCGAACGGCAGTACGACGAGAGCGGCCACGGCGAAGACGGCGAGCACGATGCCCGCCGTCATGGAGCCGAGTCCCCGCACCTGCGCCACATAGACGTAGAGGAAGGGGACGGTAAAGCCGAGCCCGAACGCACTGAGTGCGTTGCCCACGTGGATCCGGCGCATCGCTGCGCCCATCGCCCTGGTCACTTTTCACCTGCCCTGGTCGCGAGGTCCCCAGAGCGCATGCCAGTGCATGAGTGCAAGACTGAAGACTTCGAAGCTAAAGTTAGGATCTAAACAATACACATCGAAGGACTTCAACGCCAAGCAGGCCCGTGCGATACTTCGGCCATGGGCGACACCCCCGGCGTCAGCGAGCCGACACTCGACGAACAGATCGCTGCCTACCAGCGCGAATTCCGGGATCTCGACCCCCAGGTCGAGAAGATCGTCTCCGCCCTCTCCCGCCTCAACCGGCGGATGAGCGTCGCCTACGGCCGTCAGACCGCCGCGCTCGGCATCAGCAACGCCGACTGGGAGGTCCTCAAGGCCCTGGTCCTCGCCGGTACCCCCTACCGCATGGGCCCGAGCGACCTCGCCAAGCGCCTGGGACTGACTCCGGCCGCGATGACCCACCGCATCGACCGCATGGTCGCCGAGGGGCTGGTCACCAGGGACCGCGACGAGTCGAACCGCGTGCGCGTGATCGTGGAGCTCACCGACGAGGGCCGCGAGAAGTGGCTGGAGGCCATGCGCCTGGCGTCGGGCTTCGAGGAGGACCTGCTCCAGGACCTCTCCGCCGATGAGCGCGGGGTCCTCGGCGAGGCCCTGACCCGTCTCCTCCGTCGCGTGGAGCACGCCCAGCCGGACGCCGGCGGTCGGCTCACCGACCTCGATTAAAGATCTTGACAGGGAGGGTTGACACCCCCCTGTCGGACACGTAAGGTTCTTCGAGTTGCCACGGAGCCGTAACGGTTCTTCGACAGCACCTCCGCCGCAAAAGCGGCACCCAAACCATCAGCACGATCTCCCATCGGGGTTGAATTCGGCGTGCTCGAATTCAATTCGATTTGGGCTTGGCGGTCCGATTAGGAACTGCCGAGAGGATCCGCTAAAGTCTGGGACGTCGGAACGGCCGAAGGGCCGGGAAGACAAGCCCCGCTGACTGGGAATCAGGCCCGAAAGGATCTGGTAGAGTCGGAACCGCCGGAAAGGGAAA
>NZ_JBITHE010000037.1:0-47925 GCF_044457665.1 Streptomyces sp. NPDC050535 | reverse complement strand
ACGGTGTGCGCGCAGGCCTCGTGGGAGTCCTCGAAGAACGCGAGGTCGACGAGGCCGGTGCCGTCCTCCAGGGTCACGAAGATGACCCTCTTGCCGGAGGGGATCGGCGGTGTCTGGGTGGAGGCGCGTACCCCGGCGACCAGGACCGTCTGTCCGGGGGTCATGCCGCGCAGGTGCGCGGCGGTGGTGGCGCCGAGCTCGTTGAGAAGCCGGTGGTGGTGCTCCATCAGGTGGTGGGTGACGTCGATCTGGAGGGTGTCCAGTTCCGCGCCGAGCTTGTCCCGGCCGGTCATCTCGGGCAGGCCGCTCGGGGTGGCGGTCACCAGCTCGCCACCGAGCGGCAGTTGGCCGTCGGTGGCGGCGCGGGAACGGGACTGCCGGTGGAGCTCGGTCGCCTGGAGCAGGAGATCGCGTCGGGTGAGGTCGCCCGGGAGCGGGCCGAGCGCGCCGATCCGGATCAGCCGCTGCGCGATCGGCAGGGAGGGACGGGCGCGCTGCCACAGGTCCTGCAGGCCGGTGTAGGGCTGTCCGTCCACCAGGCGCGCGACCTCGCCTTCGCTGATCCCTTTGACGGTGGAGAAGGCGAGGCGCACGCCCCAGCCCTGCCCGGTCTGTTCGACCAGGTGCGCCGCGCGGGAGTGGTTGACGTCGACGGGCAGGACCGGCACGCCGTGGCGGCGGGCATCGGCGACGAGGACGCGGCGCGGCCACATGCCCGGGTCGAATTCCAGGAGCCCGGCGTAGAGGAATGCCGGGAACCTCGCTTTCAAGAAGGCGCTCTGGAGTGCAGGAACAGCGAAAGCGACAGCGTGGGCCCGGCAGAAGCCGTATGCGCCATGGCTGGAGATGGTCTCCCAGACCTCGTCCAGCACGGCGCTGTTGTAGCCGCGCTCGCCAGCCGTACGACGGAACCACTCCTCGATCCGGGGGAGCCGGTCGGGGTCGGCGAGCGCGCGGCGGGCGTACTCGCCGGCAGCGCGATCGCAGCCGGTCAGCCGGGCGAACGTCGCGATGATCTGCTCGTGCCAGATGGTCACCCCGTAGGTGTCCGACAAGATCGGTTCAAGGTCCGGGTGCGCGTACCGCGGTGTCGTGCCATGACGAGCCGCAATGAACAAAGCGGGCATATCGCCCGATACTGGACCCGGCCTGAACAGGCTGATGTCGGCGATCGCATCTTGTATGTGCCGGGGTTGCAGCCTGGACAAAAGATCTTGCTGGCCGGGCGACTCCAATTGGTATAGACCAATTGAATCCGCTGACTGGATCAGCTCGAAGGCGAGGCGGTCGTTGAGGTCGACGTGATCGGGATTGTCGAGATCGAGGACCCGCCCGGTGGCGCGGCGGATCTCCGTGACCGCGTGCGCCATGGCGCTCTGCATCCTGATTCCGAGGACGTCCAGTTTCAGGAGGCCGTAGCCGCCGAGCTCGATGTCTTCCTTGTCGGCCTGCACCATGGGGTAGCCGGCCGGGGTCGGCTGCACCGGCAGCCGGTCCAGCAGTGAGGCGTCGGAGAGGATCACCCCGCAGGGGTGCATGGCGTAGCCGCGTATCAGTGCGTCCAGGCCCTCGGCGAGCTCCCACAGCGGCCCGAACTTCTCTGCTTGCGCGGCGAGTTGCCGCAGCTCCGGCAGTTCGGCCAGGGCGGAGCGGATGTCCCGGGCCCGGATGTGCGGGAAGGACTTGGCGATCTCGCCCACGACCTGGGGCGGAATCCCAAGGGCACTTCCAGCGTCGCGAAGGGCGTGCCTGGCCCTGTAGGTCTCGGGCATGCCGGTGACCGCGGTCCGCTCCGTGCCGAACCGCTTGATGATCGCGTCGTACACCTCCAGGCGCCGCTCGGACTCCACATCGAGGTCGATGTCGGGCAACGTCGTACGGCGCTCGTTGACGAAGCGTTCGAACAAGAGGTGGTGATCGAGAGGGTTGGCCGTGGCTATGGAAAGCGCATGGTTGACCATGCTCCCGGCGCCGGAGCCGCGCGCGGCTACCCGGATCCCCAGCGCACGGGTATCGGCGACCACCTGGGCCACGGCGAGGAAGTACGCCTCGAACCCGGCGAGCCGGCCGATGATGTCCAGCTCGTAGTCGAGCTGCCGTACGGCACGCTCATCCCGGTCCAGGCCGCGGGCGGCCATCCCGGCCTCGCACCGCTGACGCAACAGCCGCATGGCCGCACCCCGCTCGCCGGTGGCGCCCACCACGGAGGGCTCGGGGAAGTGCGGCCTGCCCAGCCCGAGATCGGCCGGGGTGAGGGTGCAGGACTGGCCGATAGCCTCCGTCTCGGCCAACAGGCGTACGGCGCGGGCGGGATCGTCGCCGACAGCCTGGGCGATCCGCTCGGCGGCCGCCGCCATGGCGGCCGGACCCTTCAGCCACCGCTCGCCGCCGTCCAGATGCCGGCGGTCGATCGGCCGCAGCAGCCGGGCCGCATCGAGCACGTCCGCCAGCCGGCGCTGGTCGGCGTCGGCGTAGCGGACCGCGTTCGAGAGGATCGTACGGACGCCGAGCTGGTCGGCCAGGCCCACGGTGCGCGCGGCCAGCCGCAGCGAGCCCGCGCCGGTGCCCTGCCGCCCCAGATACACGGTCTCCAGCCGCAGCCGGTCGCCGGCCATCTCCCGCCACGGCGCGAGCAGCTGCTCGGCGAGATCGGGACGGCCGGCGGACAGAGCACGCACCGGCTC
Source organism: Streptomyces sp. NPDC050535 (assembly GCF_044457665.1). Taxonomy (NCBI): domain Bacteria; kingdom Bacillati; phylum Actinomycetota; class Actinomycetes; order Kitasatosporales; family Streptomycetaceae; genus Streptomyces; species Streptomyces sp. NPDC050535. Next base: position 45,241 of record NZ_JBITHE010000037.1, on the reverse strand, counting down.
GGAGGACGGACCGAGCAGCACCACCAGGTCCCGGTCGGCGTACGCGCGCAAGGTGGGCCAGGACACGACCGGTGCCGCGCCGCCGGCCTCGGCGTGCGCGGCGGACACCAGACGGCACAACCGCGCCCACCCGGCCGCGTTCTGCGCGAGCAGCGTGACACGCAGCGCCGGTTCCACCACGTGGGCGCCGCCGCGAACCGGCGTGCGTGGCCGGTGGGCGGCCGGATCCGGCTGGGCGAGCGGGGCCACGGCGATGTCGACCCCGAGGACGGGGCGGATACCAGCCGCCGCGGCGGCCCGGACGAAGCGGACCGTGCCCGCGACGGTGTCCCGGTCGGTCAGCGCCAGCGATGTCATCCCGCGCTCGGCCGCGCGCTGCACGAGAGCGGTAGGGAGAGAAGCGCCGTAACGGGCGGAGTAGCCGGAAGCGACGCGCAGATGAGTAAATCCACCGCTCCGCACCTCCCGATCGTCGTGTGCCCCTCCCTGACCTGTGACCTCTCCAGGTATCCCTCATAACTCGGAATCGCACAAGTGTACGAAGAGGGGAGTCCGCACTGTCCCACCTCCCCGCAGCGACCTCAGGGGGCAGGAAGGCCTCTAGTTCAGCCTTCAGCCCGCAGCCATGTGATGTGTGCCACATATCGGGTTTCGATCATGCGAGAAGGCCTGCTTCCGGCGGAAGGGGTGGAGGCCGGGCGAACGTCCGGCCGGAAAGGGCTCCATGGCCCACCTGTTCCTCCTCGTCCTCGCGGCGCTCGTCGCCGCGGCGACGAGCGCCGTCACCCTGTTCGTCATCGAGGAGGGCGACGAGCTCACCCAGGCCCAGGCCCGCGTCCTGACCTCCGCACTGACGGCCATGTCGCACGTCACGGTCGGCGTCAGCTCCGCCCTCCTGGACCAGGACACGCCGTTCACGCTGATCGTGAAGGCGGTGATCCCGCTCCTCCGATAGCGCCCGTCCACATGCGCAGGCCCTGAGGCGGCCGGAGCCTGATGCCGTGGACTTCCCCGTGGCCGTCGCCCTCGCCGAGTTCGTCCCGACCCTTCCGGTTGGGACGAACTGGCGATACGAACCTAAGTTCGACGGACATCGAACGGTCATGTGGCGAGAGGCGAGCACCGTCCGCCTTCAGGCCCGGTCCGGCAGGAACGTCACGCCCGTGTGGATGGATCTCGCGCTCGCGGGACTCAACATGCTCCCGCCGGACACCGTCCTGGACGGCGAAGCCGTGATCTACGCGGACGGAAAGATCGACTTCGCGGCCGCGCAGTCGAGAGCCGCCTCCACTCCCGCACGGGCCCGCCGCCTCGCCGAAGATCTTCCCGCCCATTTCGCGGCGTGGGACATCCTTGTCCACCCCGATCACGGCGACGTCCGCGCCCGTCCGTACGACGCACGCCGCGCCCTGCTCCTGGACCTGTTCCAGGAGTACGACGTCCAGCCGCCGATCCAGGCCGTTCCGATGACGGACGACCCCGATGTGGCGATGACCTGGTACCAACAACTCCGGGAGCACGGCGTCGAGGGCATCGTCTGCAAGCCGGCCACCTCGGTATACAGAGCGGGGCGGATCTGGAAAAAGGTCAGGCACGCGGACACGGTGGACGCCGAGATCGTCGGCTACACCGGACCTGCCGCGCGCCCGCGTGCTCTTGTCGTCCGGCTTCCCGGCGGCCGCATCGCGCTCACGCAGGCACTCAAGGCGTCGCTCGCGGCGCAGGTTTCCGCGTATCTCGTCGCGAGCGGACCGTCCCGCAGCGCCCGCACCCGCGCGGGGGAGACCTACCGCACTACGGGGCCGGGCCCGGTGGTCGAAGTCCTCGCAGGGACGACCCGGCACGCCGTAGTGACGCCGACCCGGCTGCGCAACTCGTAGGGCTCATGAACCCGTTGCTGCTCATGACCATGACGCGGCTGGCCAGTTGCACGTCAGCAGGCAGAAGAGGAACCCTGGCGGGGATACCGATGCTGAGCCATCGGATGAGGGGACGAGGAATTGAACGCCGACAAGCAACGCATCGGTTGGTCCGGCAAGGTATGGCGAGCCTGGGAATCCGTGCGCGGCAAGGGCTGCTGGTACGTCGTCTTCTGGCCGGGTGGCGAACCGTACAGCGACGAACGGGCCGTGCTCCTGCGACGCACGCGATACCGGAGGCAGGCATCCCGGTGGGTTCGGGACTTTGACAGGGGCCTCCGCACGCCGGTCTTGGTCACACCTCACGACCTGACCCCGCAGTACGCGTCCGAACGACCTCTTTATCCGTACCCTGACCGACCTCTTGGAATGGACGACCAGGTCGTCGGCCGCGAGCCTGGGAAGCCCGACGCTTGAGGAAGGTGGCGGTGACCCCGGCTGTGCAGTTCGTGAACCGAGCCGAGCGACGCCCACACGAGGGATCGAGCGCGAATATCTCCTTCTGCGTCGACCTCGTGTCCTTCGGCGTAGCCGATGTGCCGGTGCCGGCGGTCATACGACCGCCGGCACCGGCACAGAGAGATCTACGGGACACCGTTCAACACCCGCGGCGCGACGGCACAGCGCGAGGCGGGCAACCGGCACCCGGACGGCCGCCGATGCGGGGCCGGGAACCGGGCGGGCCGTACGGAGGACGAGGGCTGTGAGTAGCTGACCACCGGGCCGCCAGGGCCGCGTGGGCCCTCCCGGATACGGATATTGACGTTTTTCAGCCGCACTCTGGTGTGGTGGCTGGTTTGGGTGCATGGTGTGGGTGCGGGTACCGAGCCACCCCCGGGTGAGGTTTCCCCACTTGGCCGGGTCCTGCCGTCGCTGACGGCGGGACCCGCCGCGCCTCCCGGCTCTCCACGGGAGGCATGCGGCTGCCCGCACCCCGCCCGGCCCCACCCCGCACACGGTTGCTCGTACGGAAGTAGCACCGCCGGCGCGGCGAGCCCGGCGAAGCCACGACAAGATCGTCTAACGTGCGGAGGTGCCGAGATGACCGACGCTCCTACCGTCGACGTCGACGGGGATCTTCATGCGCTGGGCACATGGCTTGAGCAGCACGGCTGGGGCGTTGCCGGCGAAGTCCGAACCGGCTGGGCGATGTAGTTGCTCTCGGCTGTCGGTGGCCGCTGACAGACTCACTGCGATCGACCAAGAGGAGGTACGCAGCATGGCGACGTGGACTCTGCTCGGTCCGGCCCATCCCGCACTGATCGGTTTCGTGATGGTGGCCGGGCTGATCTACATGCTCCGCATGCGCAAGGAGATCAGGCTGCCCAACCACTCGGCCGTCACCGTGGGCTGGCTGCTGGGCTTCCTCGGGCTGTCCCTGGCCCCGTGGGCGCTTGCGCCCTCGTTCACCGACGACCCCAGCCGCGGCGGCCTCTTCGTGACATGGTGCATGGGCTTCTCGGCGGGTCTCGCTCTCGGGGCTGTCGGTGGCGTCCTGTGGACCCGGGCAGCGCTCCGGTCACGACTCCCCGGACGCGGGCAGCGGTAGCAGCGCTGGACATGGCGAAACACGGGACAGTACACCGCCACTCCTGGGATGTCGGACACTGCCGCTCTACCCCGTGACTCGGTGGTAGTCGACAGCGCTGATCCGCAGGCCGGGGACCGGAGTGAGTCCCGGCGGTGAAGGGTGAGCGTGGACGAATGCCCGGCGCGGGGCGGTCTCCGGTGGCTACGGTGGAGCGGTGACCACCGTGGCTCCCAGGATTGCCCAGCTGCCCGTTGATCCCTCGCTGATCAGCCTTGCCTACCATCATGAACATCCCGTCCAGGCGTACGAGTTCGAGGACACGCTGGAAGTGTGGTCGGTGACCGCGCGGATCGATGCGGAGGTCCTGGCCGAAGACCTGGCGGCCTCCAGCGATAGGGACGACGAGTCGTTGGACGCGGTCCAGGACGTTGTCGTGGGCCGGATGTCGTTCGTGCGGGTTCGGATGTTCGGGCCCGATCGCCCCTTCGAAGCGATGGACGCCCACACCGGGGACGTCGCCGGCATCGGCGAGGTGGTCCTCGATGTTGCTGCCGGTGAGTGGGATCCGGCACTGGAGGCCGCGCTCGCACACCCGGTGGGTGATCTGCTGGTCATGGACCGGGTCGTCCTGGAGTCCGCGTGGCGTGGCTTCGGGCTGGGACCCGTCCTTGCGGGAGCGGCGATCCGCCGTCTGTCGCAGGGGTGCGCGGCCGTCGCGTGTGAGCCCGGATCCGCCGACGGCCGGGAGCTGACGGAGGATCAGCACCGCGAGGCCGCGGCGAAGCTGGGCCGGGTGTGGGCGCGGGTCGGCTTCGAACCCTTCCAGGACGGCGTGCACGTCCTGGACTGCCATCTGCAGCGGACCGAGGACCTTCTCGCCGAGCGCCGGGCGGAGTTCAGCGCTCTGTGCCGGACCTGGCAGACCCATCACCGACAGTAAGCGTACGGATCAGGAGACGTTGAGTCGTGCGGATCCTACGCCCGTTCCCGCTCACCGAAGGGAAGCTCCAGGCCGCACTCGTCCTGCTGGGCGCTGTCCACGATCGGCCGAGCGCCGAGCGCACCGCTCCGCCCCCACACACCGGCCGGTGCTGATCTCGGACGGGAAGGTGACACCTTGGCGTGGAGCCGTCAAGTGCGCTTTCACCCGTACGGATTGCCGCACCCTGGCGGCGTCCCGGACCTGGTGTGTTTGTCGTACGGTCTCCCAGCCGTCGCATTCTCAGATGGGACTGTGGCGGTCCGGATCGGGGAGAGGACGGCATCGGGTGATCGCGGGTGATGGGGAGTCGTGGGTGGCGCGGGCGATATGCCGTACCGCCGACCCCGAGGAACTGTTTGTCGAAGGCGCCGCACAGCACCGGGCGAAGGCCGTGTGTACCGGTTGTCCGGTGCGCACGGAGTGCCTTGCCTATGCACTCGACCGCCGCATCGAGCACGGCATCTGGGGCGGCATGACGGACCGGGAAAGGCGAGGGCTGCTGAGGCGGCGCCCCACCGTGACGTCATGGCGGCAACTGCTTGAGGCCGCGCGCACAGACCATGTCCAGCGGGCACGTCCCCGTGGAGACGAGGGAGCGGCCGCGGCCGGCTGAATCCGCCACCAACCCTTCGTCAGCGCCGTGTGTGCGAGTGGTGCCGACGCCAGGTGGAGCGTGTTTGGTGCTGCGTCAGGCTCTTTTAGCGGGCGGTTTCGGTCGTGCTGGGGACGATGGCCCGGTGTGTGAGGTGGGAGAGGTCGATGACGCGGGGGTCGCGGCGCCAGGGCGCCATGGCGCGTACGACGCCGACGAGGTAGTCGGTGGCGCGGGTGGAGCGTACGTGGCTGAGGATGGTGACGGCGAGCTGGCCGTGGGCGAGGGCCTGGTCGAGGTCGCGGTTTTGGAGGTGCGCGGTGGCCAGTACGGTCATGCGCAGGCCGACGGAGCGGGTGTAGGCGCTTTGGGCCATGGGTGCGGCCCTGTTGTTCCAGCGCAGGGCGGCGGCGGGCAGGCCCAGGTCCCGGTGGATCTCCACGGCGTCGGCTGCCATCCGTGCGGGCGTGTAGTAGCTGATCCATGCGGGTTCGTCGCCGGGTTCGGCGTCGGCCTGTTCCAGGAGCCGCTCGGAGGAGAGGAGCGCGGCGGCGGCGCGTCGGGCGTCGCCGAGACGGGCGTGGGCGCGGGCCTCGACGAGCTTGGCGAAGGCCAGGACGCGGGGGGCTGCCCGGCGGTGGGTGCGGTCGTAGGCACCCTGCGCCATGTCCACCGCCTCGTCGGGATAGCCGCGCAAGGTGGCTTGGAGGGCCATGTTGGTGAGGACGTGACAGCCCACGGTGAGGCTGCCGCCGGCGCGGGCCATCCGCAGGGCCTGGATGAAATGCCGCTGTGCGAGCGCGTGATGGCCCATGTCCAGGGCGCTCCAGCCTGCGACGCGCGCCAGTTCGGCGGTGCCTGCGTACAGTTCCTTGCCCACCGTATCGGTGTAGTCGCCGCGCAGGAGCGGGATGGCGCGCTCGTTGAGGAACGTGGTCACCGTCGAGGCTTTGCCCGTGCCGCCGCCGTACTTGGAGTCCGAGCGCTGCGCGTCGGCGGCGGCCGCCCACAGCGTATCCAGGTCCTGGCGGCCGACGCGGCGGCGCCCGGGATGGGCGGCGTCGGGGTCGGCGGGCACGGCGAGCCACCGGGTGACCGGTGTGCTGTAGGCGCCGACGGCGAACGGGGCGGTCACGAAGGTACGGCGGCGCACGGTGCTCCAGAATCGTGTGGCGGTACGGATGGCCTCGTGAGCGTCCCGGTGGAAATCCAGGCCGACGGCCTCCGGGTTCTCGTGTATCTCCGGCATGCCGATCTCGGCCGGGTCGAGGGGCCGTCCTAAGCGTTCTGACAGCGCCTGGGCGATGAGCGCGGGCATGGGCGGGCGGGGAGCCATGCCGCGCCGGGTCCAGTTCGCGACACTCGTATGGGTGTAGGAGACGGCGATTCCCCTCCGCTCGGCCAGCAGGTTGACGCGCCGCGCCAGCGCGTGATGGCTCATCCCGGACGCCTCGATCAACTGGGCCAGCTCCTCGTTCGCAGTCCTGGCCGGCTGCTCGCTGCGCTGCATGGAAGACGCCTCCTGAAGGCCGGGCCCCGCCGGATGGATAGGTCACCCGGGCACGGCCAGTTGGGCATTTCGAGCGTAGGGGCCGCTGACCTGCGGCCGGGTGTGTTTCCCCGTTGTGTGCCCCCTTCGTGAGCCTGTGCGGGGCGCAGGAGACGGCGTTTCATTCCGTCATCGCACTCCCGTTCGGAGCGGTAGTCCGGACAGCCGCGAGGAATCGGACCTGATCGGTCCTCCTCTTCGCACTCAGGTCATCCGGGCAACGATCCGCCCCGTCCTGCAACCCCCGCGGAAGGGAACATGCTCATGAACGCTGTGCTCGTGACCGGCGGTGCCGGATTCATCGGCTCTCACTACGTCAAGGCGCTGCTGCGGGCCGACGAAACCGCCCGCGTCACCGTGCTGGACGCCCTCACCTACGCGGGCCACGTCGAAAACCTCGGCGAGGCCTTCCTGGATCCCCGGCTGACGTTCGTCCACGGCAGCATCCTCGATGCCCCGCTCGTCGACCAGGTCATGGCCTCACACACCCATGTCGTGCACTTCGCGGCCGAATCCCACGTCGACCGCTCCCTTCTCGGCGAAGCGCTGTTCGCCGAGACCAACGTGCTGGGCACCCAGATCCTGGTGAACGCCGCAACCCGGCACCACATCGAGCGGTTCGTGCACGTCTCCACCGACGAGGTGTACGGGCCGCTGATCGAAGGGACGGCCACCGAGGACGACCCGCTGCTGCCCACCGTGCCCTATGCGGCCTCCAAGGCCGCCAGCGACCTGATCGCGCTGAGCGCCCACCGCACCTACGGGCTGCCGGTGTGTGTGACCCGCTCGTCCAACAATTTCGGGTCCGCCCAGTACCCGGAGAAGATCATCCCGCTGTTCGTCACCCGCCTGCTGCGCGGCGAGCCGGTCACCCTGCACGGCCGCGGCGAGCACGTGCGCAACTGGCTCCACGTCAGCGACCACTGCGCCGGTATCGATCTCGTGCGTCGCGGAGGTACGCCCGGTGAGGTCTACAACATCGGCGGCGGAACGGACCTGACGAGCAGCGAACTGACCGGGGAGCTGCTGCGCCTGTGCGGCGCCGACTGGAACTCGGTCCGGTACATCCCCGACCGTCGGGCCAACGACATCCGGTACTCAATGGCCTGGGACAAGATCGCCAACCAGCTCGGCTACGAGCCCCAGCGCGATTTCCTCGAGGCCCTGTCCGACACCGTCGAGTGGTACCGCCACCACCACGGGCGGTGGACACCGCTCCCGCACACCTGCGCCGTCACCAGTCCGCAGGTCCTCCCCGATGCGGCCCGGGAGCCTCAGCATGCCTGAGAACTGGCCGCAGGGAGCACTGATCGTCCTCGGTGCATCGGAGGAACAGATCCCACTCTGCCGGGAGGCGCGACGTCGTGAAATCCCCACCATCGCGGTGGACATGCGGCCGGACGCTCCCGCGTTCCAGTTCGCCGACGCAACCCTGACGATCTCCACCCGGGACACCGACGCCATCACCGACGCGCTGGGAGACGTACGTCCCGCCGGAATCGTGTGCGGTGCAAGCGACGCCGCCCTCGCCACTTGGCACGCCTTGACGCTGCGGTACGGCACCGCCTACGTGTATCCCGAGAGCGCACTCGCGGCCGGCGACAAGGCCGCCTTCCACGAGATCACCGCGTCCTGCGGCATCAGCGGATACGGGTGGACCGTCTCCGACAACTCGGACGAGGTCGTCACGAAGGCGGCGCAGCTGTGCTTTCCCCTCATGGTCAAGCCCGTGGACGGTTCGGGCAGCAAGGGCGTCACCCACGTCACTCATCCTGACGGACTGCCCGCCGCTGTCGCCCGCGCCCGCTCCTACTCCGCCTCTCAGACCGTGATCGCCGAGGAGTTCGTTCCGGGCCGCCCTCTGGCCATCGAGGTCTTCATGCAGAACGGCAGGGCAGTGCTGGCCTGCATCAAGGACAAGGAGTTCGTCGGCGTCAGCGGGGGCTTCGTCGTCAAGCGGCTGCGCACCGCCCAGTTGCCTACGGCGACACGCGACCGGATTGAGGCCACCGTCGAACACTTGTGCCGTGCACTCGGCATCACAGACGGACCGGCAAACTTCGACGCCGTCCTCGGCACAGACGGACACGAACGCATCATCGAGGCCAACGCGCGCCTCGGCGGCGACGGCGTTCCTCGACTGCTCACCGCCGCCTACGGCGTGAACGTCGTGCGTGCACTCATTGCGCTCGCCCTGGGCGAACCGTTCGGCGAGCACCTGGCGCCGACGCGCGCCGCGCATGCGGCGCTGGAACTGATCGGCTCGCCGCTCAGCGTGGAGGGCGAGCTGATCGTCTGGGAAGGCGTCGCCGAAGCCCGCACCCTCCCCGGGATCACCGACGTCGAGCTGTACGCCGGGCCGGGAGATCTCGTACGACCGCATGACCAGTCCGGCCACAAGATCGGCCTGGTCGTTGCCGCCGGAGCTTCGGCTGCGGACGCCTCTTCAGCCCTGGATGCGGCCTGTGCGCTGATCCGGCCCGTGATCCGGCCGGCCGAGGAGACAAAGTGATCATGCGCACCAGCCGGAGCGCGGGGCCCTGCATGTCGAAAACGCAGACCGAGGAGGGTTCAGTGAAGAGTCCATCGAGGCCGGCCGTCCAGCGCAACGCCAGCCCGTACCTGCACGGAGGGGAAGCTGCGGCCGTGGCCCAGGTGCTGGAGTCCGGGCAGTACGGCCACAGCGACGTCACCGAGGCGTTCGAGCGGGAGGTCGCCGCCTACCTCGACGTGCCCGAGGTCGTGGCCGTCGAGTCGGGCACCGCCGCGCTGCACCTGGCGCTGCTGGCCGCTGGAATCGGCAACGGCGACGAGGTCGTGGTGCCGTCGCTGACGTTCGCCGCAAGCGTCCAGGCGATCGTGGCCGCCGGCGCCCGCCCCCGGTTCGCCGAGATCGACCCGGACACGCTGTGCGTGACCGGCAGCAGCGTCCTGGACGCCCTCACCCCGGACACCCGCGCGGTGATGCCCGTGCTGTACGGCGGCCGGGCCGTCGACCTGACGGACGTAGCACCGCTGCTCGCCGGGCGCGGCATCACGGTCGTCGAGGATGCGGCGCAGGCCTTCGGCTCCTGGCACGGCGACCGCAAAGTCGGCGCGTTCGGCGCGTCGGGCACGCTGACGTGCTTCTCGTTCGGCCCGATCAAGAACCTCACCTGCGGGCAGGGCGGCGGGATCGTCCCCCGAACCCCCGAGGAGGCGGACAAAGCGCGGGGGCTGCGGATGCTGGGCATCCGCCAGTCGCAGGCCGACCGGATCCGCTCGACGACCTACAGCGTGGACGCCTTCGGCCTGCGCTACCCCATGTCGGCGCTGAACGCGGCCATCGGCCGGACCCAGCTCGCCCACTTCGATCAGATCGAGGCCAAGCGGCCGCATCTGTGGCGCACCTACCGCGACGCTCTCGCCGGGATCGACGGCGTGGCCCTGGTCGACGTCGACGTCGAGCGCAGCGTGCCGTTCAACTGCGTCGTGCGCGTACGGGGCCGGGATGCGGTCTTCGCGGACCTGCAGTCCCGGGGCATCGGGGTCGGCGTGCACTACCCGCCCAACCACCTGCAAGCCGCGTTCGCGCCGTGGCACCGGCCGCTGCCGGTGACCGAGCAGACGGCAGCGCAGATCATGAGCCTGCCGTTCCATCCGGAGATGACCGAGCAGGACGTGACCTTCGTCGTTCACGCGTTGCGTCAGGCGGTCGCCCGGTGACCGGCCCGCAACACACCACCAGGCCCGCACAGCGCCACCCCCGGAGGAGCCGGGCCGCCCCCCGCGCCGCCGGCGCATCCCACGGGTCTGCGTCGTCACCCACCTCCGCTCGCCCATCGCGGCAGCCGCCCTGGCCACGCACAGCGGCGACGCCGTGCCAGGTCCGCTCCGCCAAGGTCAACTTCCGCCTGCTGGAGTGGGCCGACACGGTTCTGGCCATGAATGACGCCGTCCTCGATGAACTAGGCACCTCGGCCGGCGAGCACACCACGCCGAAGCTGCGCCTCTACCTCGACGGCGAGGACGTCCACGACCCCTGCCAGGACGCCTACCACGGCGTTCAAGACCTGCTCGGAGGTCATCGAGCACGGTGCTGCCGGGCACCTTCCGTAGCTCCCGAAGCAGCCGACAGGATCACGTCCACGAGCCGGTCGGCCGCATCCGGACGGCCCTGCACCCGGGCCCGCTCCGCCATCGCCTGCCGTAGGTGGGCATCGGCAAGGAGCGGGCCCAACGCGTCCCGCATCCGCTGCGCGGTCACCTCGCCCTCCAGCGCGACCGCAGCCCCGCAGTCCTGCAAATGGCGCGCGTTGTGCACCTGCTCGTTGCCCGCCGAGGTGGCCAGTGGGATGAACACGGCCGCCTTGCCCAGCGCGGTCAGCTCGGCGAGCGTGCCCGCTCCGCTGCGCGAGACCACCACGTCCGCGAGCGCCAGGACGTCAGGCAGCTCTGCGCCGACGAACCCGCTCACGTAGTAGCGGCCGGCACTCTCCGCCGGCAGCGATGCCGCCCGCTGACGCAACGCCTCGACGTGGTCGGGCCCGCACTGGTGGACGACGTTCGCGTGCTCCAGCAGCCACGGCAGCACCTCGGCCACGACCTCGTTGATCTGCTGGGAGCCCTGGGCGCCACCAGTGACGTACACCGTGGGCCGACGGCCATCGAACCCCCGCAGCCCCAGCGCCTCGATCGCCTTCTTCCCTTGCCCCGACAGCACCTGCGGCCGTACCGGATTCCCGGTCACCACGGCGATGGAGCGCGCCTCCGCGGACAGCAGCGGCAGCGTCGACTCCGACGAGACCGCAATCCTCGTCGCCGACCCTGCCAGCTGACGGTTGGCCAGACCCAGCCGCACCGTCTGCTCATGCAACACCAGCGGCCGCCGACACAAGCGTGCCGCCAGCCCCGCCGGAACGGCCACATAGCCGCCGGTCGCCAGGACCACGTCCGGCCGGAAGTCCGAGATCGCCTTGCGGGCCTGCGCCACCCCCAGCGGCACCCGCGCCATATCCCGCACGTTGGCCGCCGACAACATCTTCAGCGGATTCGACGACCGGCGGATCTTGCCCGTAGCGACCGTCGTGAACGCGATCCCCTCGGCCGGCGCGACCCTGGCCTCCAGCCCGTCCTCCGTACCGATCCACAAAGTCTCCAGCCTCCGGCCGGACACCGCCAGCCGCTCCTGGAGCGCCCGAACGGCGGTCAGAGCGGGGTAGGTGTGCCCCCCGGTCCCGCCGCCCGTCACTACCAACCGGAAACCATCATCCGCGGCGTCGTAAGCACTGTTCACCAAGAAGATCCCATCTGGCCGTACGGCGGAGACTGGCTCGTACCGTAGCGGACCCGAGAGGGAGGACCCGAACCCGCGCCACGGCTGCGGGAGTTGACCGCGTACCCATCACCAGCACGGAGGTGCGCTGCTCAGCCGCGAGTCAGTGGAACCAGACGACGAGGCGTACGTTCTCGACTCCGTGGATTTCGCTGAGGATGCGCATGACGCTCCAGACCCGGCCCCAGTCGGTATCGGTCCCTGCGGCTGAGGCGCGGGTTCGTGTGCCTGAGGCGTTGGTTTCCTGCCAGTCCGTGGCGTCTAACTCGGCCCAGGTCAGCCAGGTGGTCCCGTGTACATCGTGAGGGCCGCCGTAGCCGGCGAACTCAGCTCGCAGCCCAACCGAGGCGTCGTCGGGGAAGCCACGATCTTCTGCCAGGGGCCGGAAGCCGTAGGAGTTGCGGATTCCGAAGAGGCAGGCCAGGCCCTCGTAGGCGTTGCCCCTGTTGAGGAGGAAGAGATCGATGCCGACCTCCCATACGGAGTCCTCGTCGTCGGGGCCCCACAGGCGGGCCCCTGGCCGGCATTCGATCATTCCGCTCACGTCGGTCGACATGGAGAGATCCTGCCTGCGCAGGTCAGGAGCAGGCACCTCCATTTCCCGGACTCGCGCGATACCGGTCTGTCCTGTCGCAGATTGGGTGGCAGGTGATGCGGCGCTGACCTGCGTAGCTGCCAAGTAGTCGGCGGCCAGGTGTTGGCGGCATTCTCAAACGATCTGGCCTTCGCGGGTCCGTCACTCCCCCGTGGTGGCGGACCACGCTCACTCCGTATCCGAAGCCCGCACCTGCATCTGTTCGCGCTCGGGTGGGCAGGCCTCGTCGAGGGCCTGCCGCAGGTCGACTACATCCGCAGCCGCACGCCGGGCTGGCCGACATCCCTGGTGGTGCGGACGGCGACCGAGGTGCCCCACGTTTCCGCGACTGCGGCCTGGAAGGCGAAGACGCTCTCGTCGTCCATCCCCGCCACGTCGACGACGAGAAGGCCCGGTTCGGACAGGTGCGCTTCTTGGATCGGATCCACGTCTGTCACCACGTGCTCGTGCACGACGGAGTTCCTCACCTTCGACCGGTTCACCCGACCGGAGTAACTGTCAGAGGCGACGGCTACCGCCCTGACCTGATCAGATCGCCGAACTCCTCGGAACGCACATGGGTGTCGGAGTCCGTGCCTGGAATCCGAGCCCTTAGATTCCAGGCACGTTCAGGCGTTTCGGCTCGGGAGCACCGGAGGCGGGAGCACCGGAGGCGGGAGCCGGGCACGCCGAGTTCGTCGGCCAGGCCCACGGTCCGCGCGGCCAGCCGCAGTGATCCCGCCCCCGTGCCCTGCCGGCCCAGGTAGACGGCTTCCAGCCGCAGACGTTCCCCGGCCAGCTCCCGCCATGGCGCGAGCAGTTGCCCGGCCAGGTCGGGGCGGCCGGCGGACAGGGCGCGCACCGGCTCAGTGGCCGGCCCCAGCAGCACCATCAGGTCCTCGTCCGCATACGCGCGCAGGACCGGCCAGGACACCACCGGCCCGGCGCCTTCGGCCCCGGCGTGCGCGGCGGAGACCAGAGCGCACAGTCGCGCCCACCCGCTCGCGTTCTGCGCGAGCAGGGTGATCCTCAGCGGCGGTTCCACCACGTGCGCGCCGCCGCGCACGGGCGTACGCGGCCGCGCCGAGGCCGGGTCCGGGGAGTGCAGCGGGGCGACAGCCACGTCGACACCGAAGAGCGGCCGGATACCGGCGGCCGCGGCAGTCTTGGCGAAGCGCACCGTGCCCGCGACGGTGTCCCGGTCGGTCAGCGCCAGCGAGGTCATCCCGCGCTCGACGGCGCGCTGCACGAGAGCGCCGGGGAGGGATGCGCCGTAGCGGGCGGAGTAGCCGGAAGCGACGCGCAGATGAGTAAATCCACCGCTTCGCACCTCCTGACTGTCGTGTGCCCCTCTCTGACCTGTGGCCTCTCCAGGTATCCACCATAACTCGTAATCGCACAAGTGTACGAACGGGTGAATCGGCGCTACCCTGCTTCCCCGGCGGGGCTCCGGGGGCCGGAACGCCTCTGTTTCCCCACCCGGCGCGCCAGTGTGACGTGCGCCACATTAGCTCTGCGGGGCGGTTTTCTCCCCACCCAGAAGGACCGTGCCGCGGCACTCACTCCGTCAGGCGCTGCGCGGCTTTCGTGCCGCCGCCTTCTTGGCCGGCTTCCTCGCGGCCGTCTTCTTCGCCTTCGTCGACTTGGCCGCGGCCTTCTTCTTCGGCATGTCGTGGACGGTCGCGTCCTCGCCGCGCAAGGCTTGCGCCGACGCCACCGACTCTCTGAGCGCCGCCATCAGATCGACGACCTTCCCCGGCTCCTTCGGCTCCGGCGCCGTGGGCGGCTCCTGGCCCTCACGCTTCGCCTTGATCATCTCGGCGACGGCGTCCGTGTAGCGGTCGGTGAACTCCTCGCCTTCGAGGTCATCGCGGGACAGGCGGTCGATGAGGTGCTCCGCCTCGGCGATCTCGTCGGCTGTGAGCTCAACAGCTTTCGGGGTTAGTTCGGCGGGGTCACGGATTTCGTCGTCCCACTTCATCGCGTGCAAAACGATGACCCCCTCGCGCACCCGGAGCAGGCCCAGCCGCTCCCGCCCGCTCCAGGCGAACTTCGCCACGGCCACCTTGCGGCTCCGGTCCAAGGCCTGGACCAGCAGCTTGTAGGGCTTCGCCGCCACCTGCCCGTCCGGCTGCAGGTAGTAGCCCTCGCCGATCCGGATCGGGTCGATGCTGTCCGCCGGCACGAACGCCTCGATCTCGATCGCCTTGGCCGTCGGCAGCGGCATCTCCCGCAATTCCTCGTCGAGGACCGGAATGATCGTGTCCTTGCTGAGCTCGTAGCCTTTGCCGATCTCTCCCTGGGTAACCTCACGGTCCTCTACCGAGCAGAACTTCCGGACACGGACGCGGGACATGTCGGCAAGGTGAACCTGATGGAAGTGGATCGAGTGGTCCTCCGTGGCGCTCACCACGTGAATCGGTACGTTGACCAGGCCAAACGAAATCGCGCCTGTCCAAATGGTTCGGGGCATGGCTGACCTCCGCGACGTGCCCCGAGAAAACCAGCCTATGAGTGAGTAGCGGGTGCGGCACGTGGAGAACGCCTCGTATCCAGCTCTGGCTCGGGGCGCGGGCGAGTCGAGCCTGGGCGGGGGCGAAGCAGCGCCGACCTGCACGCCTATCTCCCCACACCGCGTCCGGCGATCCGGGAAGAACCTCGCGGGGCACGAGCCGGCGCCGCAACCTCTGTCCGGCACGTCCCTACGCACCTCCACACCTCCACACCTCCACACCGTCACAGCAGCCACGGTTTCGCCGTTCTTCGCGCTTTCACGCCGCCTTCCACCAGTTGCTGTACCCAAGCGATTCAGGGGACCAAGCCCAGCAACGCAGCCTGAGGCGATCGACCGGTGGATCTGGCTGGCGGTCGCTGGCTACGCCCAACTGCGGCCCGCACGACCACTGGCCGACAACCTCCGGCGCCCGTGGGAGCTAGCCCAGCAGAAAAAGCTCACGCCAGGGCTCCGCACCCACCGCTCTGCTCCGCCGACCGCGACGCAATCGTGCCCCGGTTGTCAGTGCCGCCCGCTACGGTAGATCCCGAAGAAGTAGAAGACGGCATGCCGCGAACCGCCGTTTCCGCTGCTGCCCCCGCGCCCACGCCGCACAGGGGCAGCGCCGCCGGACAAGGACCGAGGTCGGGTCCCGCGCAGCACCACTCGAAGGAACCCGTCTGTCCGGCTGCGCCCATTCACGCGACGTCCGGCGGGGAGCGTGGGATCCCGCCTGGAGACGACTGTGACCAAATCAGGCAGCGACTACCTCAAGCACCGGGCCCGGGAGATCGCCGACGCCAGCGGCCGCCGGTTCCCCGACGTCCTGGCCGAACTGCGCCGCACCCCCCGTACGGCACCGCGGCAGCCCTCCACGGAACTCGTCCTCGTCTGTGGCGGGTTGGCCCACCCCCTCGACGGCGGCCGATGCGCCCGCGCGGCCGGCCACAAGAGCTTCGACGGCGGCTGGGGCTGGTGCGGCTGGGGGCACAACGACGCCGTGCACATCAAGACCGGCTACAACGACGCCCAAGCACAAGCCCAGCGGGCTGAGGAGGACGCCCGCCGCGCCGCACTCACCGCGGAGGAACGGGCCGCCGAGGATGCCGAGTCAGAGGCCGCCTACTGGGCGGACATGGCCGAGGAGGCACGGGAGCCGTACGACCCGTACGAGGACAAGTACCAGGAACTGGTCTGGGAAGCGCAGGACGAAGCGCGTCGGGAGGCCGAGGCCTACCGCGACGACGCCGGGGACCCGTACACCGACGCGTACATGGAGGCACGATGACCACCGCCGCGCCCCCGTCGTACGGCCCTCTGCAGTTCCCCGACCGCGCAGGCCTGGCGCTGTGGCAGTTCGACCGCGCCCAGCGCCTCGGGCTCATCCCCGTCCCCGACGTGGCCGGTGACCGATGGTCGGCCGCCGTCTTCGACACTGCCGTCGCCCGCATCGACGCCATCAGGCAGGCGGTCGGCGTGATGCCCGATGTCGGCGCCGCCCGTGCCGAGGAGCACCTCGCCGAGCGGTTCACGATGACGGTGCACCCCGGAACCGCGGCCGAGTTGGCCCGCCGGGGCCACCTTCCCCGGCGTGGGGAGTATCGCGGCCGCCCGCTCTACTGCGGGCTGACCCTGGAGACCTTCCGTGGCGCTGACCGGCGCAAGGTCGAACGCGCCTCGGCCGCGGGCCATCTGCACATGCGCGATACAGCCGCCGCGGTCCTCGGGCTGAGAGAGAGCGACTTCGACCATCTGGTTCGGGCCGGGCTGCTCACCCACTGCGAGATCGTCCAGGGACGGCACCACACCCAGGTCCGCCTCTACCGGCAGGCCGACCTGGACCGGCTCCTGCGAAGCCCTCGAATCGACTGGCCTGCCGTCCACACGACGCCCCGGGGCCGTCGGTCCCCGCTCGCCGCCCTCCCCACCAAGGCGGTTGACCAGTGAACGTGCAGAGTGCCCACGGACCCTGCTGCCCGCACGACGAAGAGGAACCCCCGGTGCCTCACACTCTCCGGCACGCCACCCCTCGCCCCTCGAGCGCGGGGTCGGGCGCGGTGAACAGCCGGCCAGTGGACGGCGCGCGGACGAACACGCGGCTCGATGACCTCCTGGAGACACTCTCGCTGGAGGACCGGCTGGAGTTGGTCCGCCGGGTGCGGGTCGGCTCCCTGACACTGCAGGTCGGGGACCGAGTGGAGGCACGGCGCACGCTGCGGGGCTCCTACCCGGACGACGGCCTGGAGGCGGAAGAGGGATGCGGAGCGGAGCCGGCGGACTACTGCGTCCCCTTCCACGTGCCGGCGGGAACGCTCGGCCGGGTGACACTGGTCCGGACGTACATCACGCCGTTCCCCTACGGCGTCGCCTTCGACAACGGGACGGAGCTGAGCCTGGCTCAGGGCGACGTCGCCCGTGTCGCCGAGCAGCCGTCCGAGAGCGAGCGGGAACGAGACGAGGCGCTCTGGACCATCCCGCGCGACGCCATGTTCACCCTCTCCTGCTCACGGTGGATCGACCGGGTCGGCCGGGCCTGTCCACAGCTCCACCACCACCGCGGCCCGTGCGGACTGCCACCGAGGTGACGAGGGCGCCGGACCGAGCAGTTGCCAAGAGTTGTGGATCAGCAGCGGCTCACCATGATTCGCGGCTCAGGTGCACGAGACCTTGGACGGCGCCCAGGCGGGTGTGCAGGGTGGGCTCTGGGGCCGGGGTTTCGGTGAGCAAGAGGACCTGGACCGCCGGGTGTTCCGAGGTGTAGAGGTCGTCATCGCCGGGAATGGCGTTCGGCTGGATCTCGATGCATCCGTAAGTGCCCTGGGCGAGGTGGTACACGCCCCGGTAAAAGCTTTCGCGCTCGGTGAAGACCACATCGAGATGGCCGGTGACGAGGCGGACCAGTTCACTCATGGTGTGTGTGCTGGTGCCGTAGGTGTCGTAGTCGGTCATGATGGCCTGACCTTACGCCGCGAGGGTTTCGGGGCGTTCACGTCCAAGAAGCCGGGCACCACGTTCACACAGACCCCACCCGCCCGGGCGCCCCCGTCCCCGGCCCGAATTCGGCACCGTCCTCGCGGCCACGGCCTTTCCTGTCCAGGCCCCGTACCGCTGCTGCGACGGCAAGTTCCAGCGGATTGAGAGCAGGTGTGCTGGAGATCCCGGTTCACGCTGCGCCCGGCGGCTCCAACGCGTTGAGCAGCCGTTCCAGCTCCCTCCAGGAGCGGGCCCGCTGGCGGACGTAGAGCGGGCTGTCGAAGAACAGTGCGTGGCAGTGCTGGAGGACCCGTCACGGACGGCGGAACTGACCCGGGACCGCTGGTTCGACTGAGATCGGCGCGGATGGAAGGGCCGCCCCATCGGTGAGATTCCGGTGGGGCAGCCCTCTTCGCCTATCCCCAGATGTGCGCGTACATCGCTTCGTACCGGGTGTACATCAGACCCAGTTCTCGGGGCTTGTTCCGCACGTCCAGGAATTCGAGGACGAGCGAGAAAAGATGTTCCACGGCCTGGCGGTGCTGCTCCGAGGTCAGGTGGTCAGGGTCTTCCCAGTCGTTGAGGGGCATGTCGGGGAACAAGTCCAGGAGGACGAGCTTGTGCCAGTAGAAGCTGTTGCACTCGCCCCTGCGGACGACCAGCCATTCGGTGAAGCCGCGCATCAGTCCGCCCGACCTGCCCATGTCGATCCCCGTGAGGAACATGGCCGTCGGGTAGTAGGTGCCGTTCAGGCCGTGCGAATCAGGATGTTCGTTGAAACTCTCGATGAGCTGCTTGTCGTTCACTCGTCCCCTAGGCCTGCAGTTCGCTTCGTACCGCGTCGAGCTCGGCCTGGGCCTCGATGAGCTTCCTGGGGAAGTCGTACGTCGTCTTGTCTTTCTGCGCCACGCCGTAACGGTACTGCCGTTCGAAACTTGGCCATCGGTTCCAGGGCCCGGTCGCAGAACGGTACGCTGCTGACAGCGGCCGACGCATCGGTCCAAGCCAGCGCCCCGGCCCATGACCGGGACGCACCACGGCAAAGGTGCCCGCGGACTCTCCCAAGAGCCCGGACTGCGCGCATCAGTGCGAAAAGCACCACAACAACTTGCGGCCGCAGCGCCGTTGAGCCTTCCGCATGCTGCTCTTCATCGCGCGCATCGGGTCATGGGGCCGGGCACGGGAAGATGTGAGAGCTGTATGACCAGCAGCCACGGCCGCAAGAGCCGGGCCAGGAACAAGAGCCGCCGCCAGGGCGCCGCCTACGCCGCCGCCAACGCGGGAACCCTCCACACCCACGACAGCGGCCCCTCCGGCACAGACCTCCAGCCCACGGATCTCAGCCGGTGGGGAGTCGCGTCCGCGCCGGACATGCGGACCGCGGCCGCGCTGATCGGCGCGTGCATCGAGGGCTGCGGACCGTGCCGGCGCTCGTTGTCGGTGAAGCTCCTCGATGAGGATCCGATCGTGCTCGCGGTGACGGCCGGAGTCGTCTTCAGCCTGCACACGTCACGCGGTGCTGATGTGCGGGATGTCGCTGCCCGGCCAACTCAGGTGGTGTTCGTTCTTGCCGAGCATGCCCGCGCCGCCGGGGGCGACTTCAGGATGCTCCCGGCGGGCATCGAGCGGCTGCGTCTGCCTGACCGCGCGCAGCTCCTCGATGACGCGCTGGACCTGTGGGCCTCCTACGGTCAGCAGTATCCCGGCCTCATCCGCGGTGAGAACCTCGCGCGCGCTCTTCTCTGGTCCGACACTCCTGTCACCGCCGTCATGAACGGCCGCAGCAGTGACCGCCCCGACCGCGCTGACCATCCTCAACCGGGCACCTCTGCTGCCGAGCAGCGCGCCGTTCGACGTGCCCCTGACGGCGGTCTTGGACACGTGGGCAGTTCCCCGGTCCGTCCGGCTCCAGTGCCCGGCCGCCGTCCGTCTGTGCCCCGACACCCCAGCAAGGAGAACCAGTTCCCCATGAGCGAGCGCACCGACGACATCACCGTGAACGCGGAGAACTCCGCCCGCGCCTTCGCCGAACTCGTCTCCGGCCTCCAGCGTGAGAGGATCGTGCATCCCGTCCAGGCCATGCCTGTCCACGCTCTCCTCACCCGCAGCGCAGGGGAGTTGAAGACGGTCCTCACACTCCTGAGAGCCTGCGTCGAGGAGCTCCAGGAACAGGGCCTGCTGATGACCGACTACCGGGGTGAGCCCCTGGACCGCGTGCTCCACCGCTACACCGAAGCCTCCGCCGCAGCCGAGGAACTCGCGGGAGAACTGGGCCAGGCCGCCGACGTCACGAAGGAGGACCCAGCGCCCAGTGACGGCCCGGGCGCGGACTACTTCCTGGCCGTGCTCGCTGCCGACCTCCAGCAGCAGGGGATCGAATACCCGCTGGAGGCCTACCGCATCTACAGCTACCTCACCCGCTGCGCGGGCGAAATGCGGACGGCCCTAGCCCTGCTCAAGAGTTCAGCCCAGGAGGCAGGGAGTGAGGAGGCCGTCCAGCGGTACTCCGCCTCATCCTTCACGGCCGTGCAGCTCGCGGGGGCTCTCGGCGCGGCGTACTCCGCTGCCGGACACCTGGCCTACAACGAGGAGCCGGGCAGGGGAGTGTAGTCACCGCGCACTCGGCCTGACCGATCGTCGGACGTATGGGTGATCGCCCGTCTGAGGGCGGGGTGACCGGAAGCCGGGGCCGCGATGATGTGGCCCCGGCCTCCGACGTTCTGAGGCTGCGCGGAGAGGGACTGGCCACCTCTTTCACACATCGAACCCAGCAAATTAGTGAGATGAACCCTATCAACGTGTGGCTTTAGTCAGCTGGTGGTGTTAGTTCTGGTATTCTGTAAGGGAGTTGAGTCCAGGGAGGGTGAGTGAGCCAGCCACCGCAAGCGCAGGAGCCGACGTCGGCCAGTGACGCCCGCAGGGATCTCTACGGCCTGGTCAAGAGCGCCAAGGACGACGGGGTCACCACGCTGATCCACAAGTCGGTCAACAAGCGGGTCGAGCGGGTGCTGCTGGCCCCGCTGGACCGGTTCCCGGCGGCCAGGAAGGCCGGAGCCTTCCCCACCTGGGCGCTCAGCGCGGCGCAGAAGGAGTTCGGCATCCTGATCAGCCGGGCGGCCGGCGGAGAGCCTCAGGTCCTGCGCCGGAACAGTACGCCGATCGCCGTCCTGCTCCCCGCCGTTCCCAACGCGATTGCCCTCTCACCCGACACGGCCGCACCCGCAGGTGCGGCGACCGCAGGAGGTGCGGTGACCAGCCAGCCCACTCCCACCCGTGAGCGCGGCCGCCGCCTCGCCACCCTCGGCGACGCCATCGGCGCAGTCCTTGCCACCGGCTCCGCTCCCGGCCTGTCCTTCGGTCTCGCGCGTCTGGACGAGGCGACCGGCGGCCTGCACCCGGGCCGTCTGATTCTGGTCGCGGCCGAACCGCAGGTGGGCGGCAGCCTGATCGGCCTCGCCGCCGCCCGGGCCGCGCTCGCCCGTAACGCCCGTGTCCTGTACGCGGCGTCGGGCCCGAGCAGTACGGACATCACGCGCCGCATCATCGCCGCGGAGGCCGGTGGCGACTACGCCCGGCTCAGGACCGGCACCCTCACCGAAGACGAGCAGCAGGTCGTCGAGCGGCTGCGCCACGCACCGCTGCTCATCGATGACGGCAGCGACCTGACCGCCGAGGCGATTGCCGACACCGCGCCGCTCGCCGACGATCTGGCCCTCGTGGTCGTCGACCGGCTGCAGCGGGCCCACAACCCGCGCCTCCCGCTCTCCGGCAAGCACCTGCCCGAGGCCAGCCAGGTCCTGCGGGAGCTGGCCCGCTCGCAGAACGTACCGGTCCTCGCGGTCGTGGACACCGCCGACCCGGCCGTCGTCAACCTGCTGGACGCCGACGTCATCCTCACCCTCACCAACACGCCCGGCCAGCCGACGACGACCGTGACCGTCGCCGAACGCGACCTGGGCATCATCGCCACCACCAGCCTGCGCCCCGACCTCGCCCACGCCCGCTTCCTCGACACCACCCCCGACTCCGCACCGGCCACGTCCACGACGGCCACCGGTACGAGCGCGGCCGCCGAGGAACTCCCGGACACCGTGGACCCGATGGGCAGCACCGCCGACCGTGAACTCGCCGAGGCGGCCCTCCCGTTCACCTCGGGCGCCGTCAAGGGACTGCCCGCAGAAGCGACCCGCCTCCTCTCGGCGCTGCGCACCGCACTCGCCGGCGCACACGTGAAAGACCTCGACGACCTCCACGCCCCGCTCAAGAACCTGGCCGCGGCCGGACTGCAGACGCCCGACAGCATCGAAGGCCAACGTCTCGCCGCAGCCCTGCACGCCTACAACACCCCCGCTCCGGCGGCCGCAGCCGACGCACGGGTCGCCGAGGACGGCGACGAGGCGCGCCGGGATGACGATGACGGTCTGGTCCCGGGTGATGAGCAGGACGAGCCGGAGGGTGCGATCTTCCCGGCCCTACGGATCCTCAAGGAGTCGGTGGGCCGGTCGAAGATGCACCCGATCCCGGTCATCCGCACTGAGGAGCGGGGGACCGGGCCGTGGCCGTTGATCAGTGAGGACATGGACGGGGAGCCCGGCTGGGTGCACCCCGACGTCACCAGTGCCCGCGTCGCTCACGAGCGCAATGGCAAACGCGTACGGCGCGACCAGCTCGACGTCCCCGCCTCGTTCGGGGACGGTCTGATGTGCCTGATCGACCGCAACGGCTCCTTCCCCTCCGCCTGCTCCGCGGTGCCGCTCGCCCCGAACAAGCTCCTGCACACCGGCCCCCTGGACCTCTTCGACAAGAGCCAGGCCGGCATCTACCAGATCACCGTCCCGCAGTGGGACTACCCGTCCATGCCGCACCCGCTCGGACGCCTCGCCGAGCGGCCCGACGAGCAGGGACGGGTATGGGTGACCACCCCGCACATGAAGATGCTCGAACGCCTCCACCGCGACGGCCACCTCACCGAACCGGTGGTCATCCACGACTCGTGGACGGGCAAGGCCAACGAGTCCCTGTTCAAGCCCTTCTACGCTGCGACCAAGGTGGCCCGCACCGAGCTGATCCAGGCCGGCGGCGAGCCGTACAAGAACTACAAGACCCGCCTGTCGATCGCGCTGCGTCTGCTGTGGCCCAAGCGCCCGGAGTCGCGGTCCCCGTTCTGGCGGCCGGACTGGCGCATGAGCATGGTCGCCGAAGCCTCCGTCCGGCACTGGACCGTCGCCTTCAAGGCCGTCCAAGCCGGCCACACCCTCATCGCCCTGCGCAATGTCGACGCCGCACTCTTCTGGGTCCCCGACGAGACGGCACCCGACACGTACCGGGTCGGGACCGGCTTCGGCGAAGTGAAGGCCAAGTTCATCCAGCCCGGCACGTTCATCCCGGAAGGTGACGACTGATGGCCGGGCCCACCGGCCGCGGAGGCTCCCTCGGCGCCGCCCTCAACGACCTCCTGCGCACCCAGGTCACCCCACACCACCGGCTTTCCACCTACAGCGCCAAGCACTGGCACGCCCAGCTCAGCCAGCTCACCGGCACCCGCCGCGGCTACGAAGCCCTCGACAGCGCGGGCCTCGACGTCCGGCCCGACACCCTGATCAAGTGGCTGTCGGACCCCGAGTACAACGTCCGCCGCAGCTACCGCGACCTCATCCACACCGCCTACGAGAACGTCGCCATCGTCCCCGCCGAACCCCTCACCGACACCGTCAGGAACCGCCAGTACGAGATCAGCGGCCTGGTCAAGACCGGCAACGACGAACGCGAACGCGGCAACCAACGCGCCGCCCCGCTGCGCATCGACGCCAGCCGCGGCGACTGGACCGACATCGAAACCCGCTGGCTCGCCGGCGACCTGCGCGACGACGACCTCGAAGACCTCTTCATCGACGAGATCATCGTCTCCGACATCGGCGCCGGCACCGACGGCTGGGAGTTCAGCGGAAGCGTGTACACCGTCGAGCTCCGGTGACGTTCCCTGCTATCTCTGCACTTGGGGGACCATCGCGACCCGGTGTACGCGGGGTGGCATGTGAACGGAGAGAGCGGCAATGACTGGTGACAACGCCCGCAGCAGCGAGACAGACAGGTTCCTGAGGGCTCCTGTGCAGGTCCCTCAGGAGATCATCGCGGTTCTCAGCGCGTGCCACGTCTTCGTATCGGACCGGCTTGCCACGTTCGCGGCCGACGAGGAGGACGCGTTGCTGAGTTGCGGTCAGCTGCTGGGGCTGGCAGGCCTGGTGGCCCTCGCGGAGTGGGAGTGTGAGCAGGCTTCTGGTGAGACGGCCGCGGATGCGGGGGCGACGGTCTGCCGTGACCTGAGGACTGTGCTGAAAAGGGCCTTGGACGAGTTGCTCGTCGGCCGGGAAGTCGTCGTGGATGACAGCTGGATGATGAAGGATCCCGACGACGATCTGGAGCGGCCCACCGTGCATCGCGGCACGATCACGTCGTGGAAGGGCGAGCCGGCTCTTGCGGCGACCCTTATGAAGGACAACGGCGCGACGATGACCGTATCCGTGCATCTGTGGACGGTCACCGATCGCGCGACGCGCAAAGTACTCTTCGGCAAGCTCTCGTAGGACAGCAACGGTGCCGTACACACGCTGGGGTGAGACCAACCGCAGAGGGCCTCGAACTGTAGCTACGGACCCATCACCTGATCGAACTGGTCGCCTGCCGGCCGGTCGTATCGCCGCAGGACCAGCGCGTGCCGGAAGTTGCGTGATTCTCAGCGAAGGCTGTTGACGGCGCGGACCGGTAGGCCTGGAACGGCAGATCCGCTGCGCTCAGGCGTTTGGGAGTCGACTCAGCCGACGCCACAAGAAGTTGATGGAGCGTCAGGAGTCGGTTGCAGGACGCAGCGCACACCGAGTCGCATACGGGACCTGAACGCACGCTCCGTGTGCGCTGCGGCGGACGCTCAGAAGGTGGCTCTCCCTCAGGGTTCGTCGTTGGCTCGCTGGACGAGGTAGACGTCCGGCCACTGCGTGCGACTGTCGTCCAAGATGGCCGCGGCCCGTCGCCGGGAGATCTCTCCCAGGGGCTCGATGTCCTCCAGGGACTCGGACGCGATGCCGTACTCCATGTCGACGGTGTCGCTCATCTCTTTCTCCTCGGAGAGGTGTCGCGTGTGATCAGGCACGTGGCTTCAGCTTGACCAGGCGGACGGGCTGCCCGTCGAGAAGGAATTCGTCGATCAGGGCGTCGGTGATCTCATCGTGCTCACCCACCTGGGGCAGGCCGAGGGTGAGGTGGAAGTCGCGAAGCGCTGCTCGGATCCGGTTCGGCAGCGTTGCCTGGTCGGGAGTCTCGGCTGGGTCCGAGGCGATGGTCAAACGGGCCTCGCGTGGTGCGTCGATACCCGTGACGTGCACATCGATCAGGTTGAGTCCGGCTTCCGTCAACGCCTTTCGTGCCGTGTCGTGCATCGCGATCGCCGCCAGGTACTCCGTCACCTGGTCACGGCTGAAGGCCGCGGCAACGGACCGGGCGACGGCCTTGGCGGGGGTGCCGCTACGGAATTCCCGCGTAATGGCGTCGACCAGGGCGCGCTTTCCGCCCAGGAAGTTGTCGAGTTCAGTCCCGATGTCCATACTCTGAAGCGTATCGGCTGGACTGAATCCAGTCCAGCCTGATTTCAGTCCAGAGAATCTTGACCGTTGCTCGCCGTGACCGCTGTCCAAGATCTGTGCCAGAGCCCCCCAAGACGCCTGATCTTCGCGAATTGTCCACGAATCGGGGCCAGTTGGAGTCACCCGGATGGGGCCGCCGACGCCCGCCCTAGCCACACCCTGAGAGGGGGCCTGTATGGCGCTCACCTGGCGCTACGTCGTGCAGCCCGACGGCGACTTCTGTCGCGTCGCCAACATCGACGGCAGCATCGACAACACCAGCGACGAAGAACTCGCCCTACTCTGGTCCGGCCGGGACGAAGACGTACAGCCGAACCGGCCCTGCTCCCGCTGCGGTGCCACGCTCCTGCTGCAGTGGAACGGCCCGCTCATGACCGGCGTGTGGATGGAGCTGTGCACCGTCTGCGACGCCCACCGTCCGGCCGCCCGGGCGTTCATCGACTGGTACGGCGATCCGGACCGCGATCCCACGGCGGTGCCCCGGCTGTTCGAGAACTGGGAGACCGAGACCATGCACGCCCACGGCTGGACCCGCGCTCCTCGGCCCGAAGCCTCACCCGGTGCGAGACCGCATCTGAGCCTTGTGCCACCCGGATCCGGTGCACGGGCAGACGGCGAAGCCCCGGAGACCGACTGACCGACGTCCGACGTAAGGCCCCCGCGCGGCGCCTGCGGTCCGGGCGAGTGCTGGGCAGCGGGCCCGAGTTGGCGGCACGGCTGTCTCTCTGGTGCTCCGTGAGCGGCGGGCGCTGTTCAGCCACCTGGCGAACCTCGAACGCCGTTCGCCCGTAGGCAGTCGGCCCGGAAGAGACCAGAGGGAACACCGTAGGGATTCTGCGGTACACCGGTAGTCATGAAGCTGGCCGACCTCAGTCCGCTGTTCGCCCGCCGCCTCAAGCGCGGACTCACCTTCCATGAATTTCGCGCCGACCCTGCGCTGGCGCTGCTTCGCTGGCCGGACTGCGTCCTCGAGCAGTTCCTCTACGAGCACGGTGGTAGCCACCCACCCTTTGAGGAGGACTACGGTCACATCGATCTTGAGCGCATCGTGTGGCGACTAGAGGTGATCTCGCGTGAGGACTTCCGCGACATGCCCACCGGAGCGTCCGAGGCCGGCCTCATCGAACACATCGCCAAGCACCCGGTGTACTGGGTCAGCGTTCGTCCCGAACAAATCGCCTGCCACTGGGAAGATCACGGCACCTGGATGCGTCCGCCGCTCCTGATCGACCGGCGTTTCCTGGCAATGCCGGACGCGGGTCTTCAGGTCCTGGAGGGCCGAACGCGCGTCGGCGTTCTACGAGGCCGCCTACGCGAGGGCATGAAGGTGGCACCCTGCCACCAAACCTGGGTCGGACACCTGCGGGACGCCTCCGCCTAACGCCGGCTGCCACGAACAGACGAACGGCGCCTCCGTTGTTCTGGTGCCCCAGAACAACCCGGTTCACCTGGTGCTACCGGCGTGCTCGCGCTCGGGCACGAGGAAGGCGCTGCACCGGAGGTGCAGCACCTGGAGACTCTCGGCGACGGGAGGGGGGCGCGGGCTGCTGTGCGGACGACGGGGAAGGGGGAGTTAGCTATCGCGTCAGCGGCCAGCATATTCGTGCATAGGCATCTGCCCACCCTGCACATCGACGTCGAGAGCACTGAACTGAGCCTACTGGTAACCGACTTCTACTGAGCGGGGGATCCGTGCTCCGCCGGCGGAGCACCGATCCCCCGCTCAGCGTAGGGTCCGCAGGCCTGCGTTGAGCAGGTCGGGCACGGTCTCGGGCGGTACGACGCGCATGGCCACGTAGGTGAGGACGAGGGTGACGATCGCGGTGAGGGCGATCCGGACGATGCCGGTGACCTCAGTGTCCTTGGCTCTGTCCATGGCCCGCGTGACGATGACCAACAACACGAGCAGGGCCAGCAGGAGGAGAACGATCATGATGGTTGTGTTCCTTCGACGAGAGGGTGTTCACCTCTCGGTCCCGGGCACCGGCCCTACCGGCATAAATCTTGGAAGTCTGACCGGGTGTCCCGCTGACCGGCACGGCGCCGCTGCTCGGCGACCAGCCGTCTGGTCTTCCGGCGGACGCGTTCGCCAAAGGCGCCGGGGTCGGCGGCGCCGGCCACGGCCGCAGCTTCGGTCCAGGTGGTGCCCTCGCCTTCCGCGAGCGCGAACACGACCTGCTGCTCGGCCGGATCCAGAGCGCGCAGTACGCGGTTGAGCCGTTCGTCCTCGTACGCTCCGCCGGTGGTGTGGGTGAGCAGGTCGATGTCGGCGGCGACCAGGTCAAGAAGGGACATCCCGCCGAGGTCGGCATCCAGGGAGAGCACTCGGCCGTGCCGGGTGCGCCGGCGCCACAGCGGAACCAGTTGCCGGTGCAGCGTCCGGGCCTCCGCCCGCAGGGCCCCAATGGCCGTGGAGGGAAGGTGTCCCGTCTGCCACAGGGAGCTGTCCCAATCTCCCATCAGGGCCGTGGAAACGGCTTCCCTCCACCGTGGACTGCGCGGCACGGTCAGAACTCTGCGGCAGAGGGAGTCGAGGTGGGCGTGTTCTACCTCGGGGTCGTATCCAGTGAAGCGCGCGACTTGTCCGGCCGCCGATCTACGGCAGTTGAGGGCTTCGACCAACTCCGGGTCGCAGCCGCTCTGGACGTCGGTACCTTGCCACGGCAGTTCGAGCAACCGGATGCCGTCCTCGACCTGTTTGACGGCCATGGTGATGACGGTCCCCGCGCGGAAGGTCTGCGTCACCCACTGGTCGTGACCGAAGAAGGGAATCATGCTGTGGGGTGCTCCTAGTGAGGCGAGGGGTGTTACCTCTCGGGGCCGGGCAGTGTTACGACCGGCAATTAATCTTGAAGAATCTCATCGGCCGCCTCCTGCGCGTCGTTGTGCGGTGCGGCGAGCCTGTTCGGCGGCGAGTCGTTTGGTCTTGCGGCGGATGCGTTCGCCGAAGGCCGCCGGCTCGGCTACCCCGGCCGCGGCTTCAGTCCAGGTGGTGCCCTCTCCCTCGGCGTAGGCGAACACGACCTGCTGCTCAAGCGGGTCGAGGCCGCGCAGCACTCTGTTGAGCCGCTCGTCCTCGTACACCCCGTCCGCTGTGCGGGCGAGGTAGTCCACCTCGGTGGTGACCAGGTCGTACAACGACAGCCCGTCGCCCAGGTCCGCATCCAGCGACAGGACCCGCCCGTGCCGGGTCCTGCGCCGCCACAGGGGCACCAGTCGGCGGTGCACCGTGCAGGCTTCCGCTTTCAGAGCGCCGAGCGCCGTGAAGGGCAACTGCCCGCTCTGCCACAGCGGATCGCACCAGGGGCCAGCCAGGGCGGTGGAGACGGCTTCCCGCCATCGGTCGCTGCGGGGCACCATCAGCACCTCGGCGGCGATGTGGTCGACGGAGGCGTCCTGATCGGCAGGAGGGAGGAGGCTTCCTGTTGCGCCGGTCCTCCGGCCGTAGACGGCACTGCGGATCATGACGGCCTGTGCGAGGTCCGGTGGACACCCCGGAAGCCCCATGAGCCTCGGCAGGCTGTGGATCAGCCCGATGCCGCTGAGAGGACGGGGGAATCCGGCACGGCGTTTCAAGCGGATGCCGTCCGGTGTGGCGGCGATGAACTCGTTCGTGTCTCCAGCACGGCGTCCGGGGACGACGAGGTAGTACTCGGGGTTCACTACGAGTTGCTCCTTGCGCGGTCGGGACCTTTCATCTCTCGGTCCCGGGGAGCGGGGCCACTGGCAATGAATCTTCGCCGCGCCGGTGTGATCCGGGTCACGGCCTGGAAGGAGGCGGTACCAGGAGGGCGAGGTGCTCCCAGTCGGTGGCGGCTGCGGCGTGAACCAGCTTGGTGCGGGTGGCCGGTCTACAGCAGCCCGTGCTCCTGTGCCCACTGCGCGACGGCCCCGGAGTTGCGCTGGGAGAACTGTTCGGGCCGGAGTTCCCCGGTGCGGGTGATGAGGCCGGTCTCGGGATAGCCGTAGGCCTGCAGCAGTTCGTCCGCGAGTGCGGCGGTGGCTTGAAGGAGACCGCGGTCAAGGTCGGCGAGGTTGTCCAGGAGCACGCCGGCATCGGCGGTCGCGCAGGAGTGGGACTCGCCTGTGAGGGGCCGCGGACGGCCGGTTGCCGGATCGATCCGGTCGACGCGGAACGGCGCGACGGGCGGTCGGTCGAGGTCCAGGACTCTGGCCTGGGTGGGATGGGCGGCGATGTCTGCCACCAGGGTGACGCTGACGTGTGCGAGACCGCTGGCACCCGCGCGGTCGCGCGCATGGGCGGCCAGAAAGGGGAGCGCGCAGAGAAGCGGATACACCACGTCTCCGGGTTCTGCGGTGTGCAGCTGGACGTCCTCGTATTCGTCCACGTGGATCCTCCCGTTCAGGCTGATCGCGATGGCTGCGCTGCCGTCGCGGTGCAGTTCTGCCCGGGCGGAGTACCGGCCGCTGCCTTCCGCCACGATCAGTCGGCGGGGGCCGACGGTCACGTTCCCGAAGTTGCGTCCTCCTTGGCCGAGATGGAGTTGCGTGGCCAGGAGTTCTTCCCGGTAGCGGATGAAGCGGTCTGAGTCGATGACCATGCCGCCGGCCTGCTCCGGGACCAGGGTGACGATCAGATGCGGTGTGGTCCGCGATGCCACGGCATCGACGAGGTCCTCTTCGACGTCGGCCAGGCGCCGGTCGCGCTCTGCGGCTGCTGTGTAGCGGGCACGGTAGGAGGTGGCCACGTCCGTCTCGGTGAGCCATTCGGTCTGGCTGCCGCCGCGCCGCGGATAGCGCAGACCGTCCCTGGAGAGTTTGGTCGGTCGGGCGGTGACGGCGTGGGGGGCGTACGGACTGCGGGAAACGGCGATCAGCAGGAATCCGGTGCCTGGTGCATCCGGATTGTGGACGGGAATGGCCTCGTAGGGGACAGGCGGTGCCGTGTTGTTCGCGATGACCTGACGGATATGCCGCAGGTGACGGTCGTCCAGGTCGACGTCGAAGACACGGCTGGGCACGCCCTTGTCCTCCGCCATCCCCAGGACGAGAACTCCGCCGGTGTGATTGGCGAAGGCAGCAACGTCCTTGGCCAACTCCTCACGGCTCTCGTCACCGCCGCTGTAGTGCTCGCGTTTGTAGTCGAGGTCCTCGCCCTCGGCCGCGTCGGTGTTGCCGACCAGTTCGGAAATGCTCCTGTAGTCCAGGTCGTTGAGCCGCCCGCCCAGCAGCCCTTCGAGCCGGCGAAGTCGCGTCACCATGGCCCGACCTTACTGTCGGCTCACGTCACTCGTGCTTCACTCGGCAACGGCCTGTCCGCTGCGGCGCGTAGCGTGCGGTTGTGCAACTTTCGAAGGCTGAGTTCATCGAGCGGCCGATCACCTTCGGCTACGACTTCCGTATGCGCTGCGAGGGCTGCGGCCGGACCTCAAGTCTGAGCGGCGCTGACTACCTCCTGCTCGACGCTGAGGCCGACGCGCGGATCAAGTGCCAGAACTGCGCGAGCTCGATTCACTTCGGGCCACTGGCTGTTGGCATTCGCGACCAGCACGATCCTGCACTCGACGACAGCATGCTCAACAGGTTCGCCTGGTACCACACCAGTACTTATGAGAACTGGCCGAGCACCGATTTCGAACGGGACGTGAGGGCTGCGTGCGCGACCGGCCACGCTCGTGCGCTGATGCGTGATCCCGAGCGCTACGTGCGCGGTCAACTCGACAATGCGCTCCACCTGGGCACCTACGAGGCGGCCATCGAGAACATGTACCGGCGCATGCGGAACCAGGACGACGAACGCTCGGCCTTCCACCTTTACCGCGTGCGCGTCAATATCGCGGAGGGCCGGGTCAACCCAAGGTTTCGCGATGAGAACGGCGAGCGGGCGGCAGACCTCAGCGTGACCGAGCTGACGGAGCACGGACTCGACGCCGTCCGCTACCTCAACGCGTGGGAGGCCTCGGGGTGCATTTCGCTGGCTGTCCGCCCCAGCGTCATCACCGCGGTCCAGACCGTCCCCCTCCCCAGTGCCCTGACCCCCGTTGCGGACCTGCCCCCTGAGATTCTGGACGTCATCGAAGATCTTGAGCGCCGGAACGGTGAGCCAGAGATTCCTGAGGAAATGCAGGACCGCGCTTACCGCCTCACCGAGGAACTTGAGGATGCCCTCGTTGCCCGTTTCCTGCCTGGCGTGAATCCGAAGGTCGCCGACGACTTCGCGCAGGCGGTCGGCTCGGCCCACGACCGAGGAGGCAGCGACTATCTCGGGCACGCTCGCCTCTTCGCGGCCCACGCCAGCCTGTTGACCGCTCCGGAGCAAGTACTGGGCCTCCTGGACGCGGCGCCGAACTCTCGACGCGACCTCGGGTAGTACGCGTCAGTATTGTCCGTGGGCACAGTGATCCCGCTGGGCGGACGGGCCGACTGAGTCCGGAACCGCTGAGCTTGTTTTTTATGGTTTGCGAGCTTTGGGTTGATTACGTTCAGCGATGCTGTCAGGGCGTCTGGTCGATTTACCCACGTCGTAACGGGTGGCGGGTCGCCGGTTCTTCGAGCCAAGTGGTCGTCCTGGTCCGAGAGTTGAGGGTTTGGGTGCACGGGCCGGACTGTGCAGGTGAGGGCGGAGGTTCCTGAACCCCCGGCGGACGCGGGCCGGGGTGAGCCGGGCGGGCTCAGCCCGTTTCTCCCAGGGGCGGCGGAGATCGGCCGCGGCCTCGCGGGTGAGGCGGAGTTGGGTATGCGCCGCGATCACGAGCCATGTCCACCGGTCTGCGGCCTCGGGGCTGCGGAGCTTGGGACGGGTCCATCCGAGCGTCTGCTTTACAAAACGGAAAGTATGTTCGAGATCGAATCGTCTCAGGAACGCTTGCCACCGCAGATCGACGTCCTCGCTGGTCATGCCGGTCTTGGAGGACCACAGCCAGACGGGCAGTGGGTCCCCTCCGCCGGGCAGGTGATCCACCGTCAGGCGGATCAGGGTGCCCTCGACGACGGGGAGTTCGCTGTCGTGGTCGATCCACGCGCTGCGGGTGGTGAGCCGCGGGTGGATGCGGTCCCAGGCCATCGCCTGGGCGGTGCCGTTCCGGTCGGTGACCTGCACCGTCTCGGCGTCCGGCTCACCCCAGGTGTCCGGCTTGGCGAAGCGGAACTCCTTGCCGTGCTTCGGCCGTCGCCCGCCCTGGGGATAGGCCAGGACGTACTCCTTGAGCGAGGGCGCCGGACGGCGCATCACCCGGTCCGCACGCATCCGTCCCAGGACCTCGACGGGGAGCCCGTCGAGGAGGTAGGCCATGCGTGGGGCGTCGTAGCCGGCGTCGAAGACGACCAGGATGTCGGCGTCACCGGTCTCCCACTGCCCCTGGCCGATCAGGTCGGTGACCACGCGGCGGACCTGGGCCGCGGTGACCTCGGCGGCATCGTCGTCGGGGCCGAGCCGTTGTGCGTCGAGCAGTTGGCACCACGACGTCCGCCCAGTCTCCAGCGCGGCGACAAATGAGTACGGCCAGCCGGGGATGAACTGGTCCGAGGAGCGTCCCGAGCGCCCGTAGACGTGGCAGAACAAGCGGTCCGCACTGGTAGGCGCGTCGGGACGCAGCCACGCGGAGACATCGACGGCCAGGACCAGGCGCCCGTCCGCGGCCTTGGGCTGCGGCAGCATGGCCAGCGCCTTGCGCAGCCTGGCCACGTCGATGCGGCCCTGATTGAGCGCGTCGTACAACGCGCCGTGCCCGCGCCGGTGCTCGGCCAGCAGCGTCAGATCGACCGGCGAGGTCGCCGGGCCGTCCTCGCAGAGCATCGCGTCGCACAGCTCGAACAGCGTGTCACCGCGCCGAGTCAGACATGTGTAGAGGTCCTCCCGAAAGTGGGCCGTGAAGTCGAACGCCTCGTCCCGGGCATCGTGATGCAGCAGACTCATCCATAGCGGTCTTCGCTCGATTCCGTACCTCTGTGACGGAGCACAGGATCATGTGAGGGCCGCTCTCGCGTCCGGCACTTCCCTCCACGAGCGGTCACGTTCGAGAGCCATTTCGATCGGGACTCAGTGTTCCTGGGTCAGCTGCGGAGCAGTGAGGCGTGGATGCGGGCGATGGCCCGCAGCACCTCATCGCGGTTCTTGGCCTGCTGCATCCATGCGGGCAGGCGGGCCACCACGGTCATCTTCCGCCCGTGGTCGTGCCAGGGAATCCCTTCGCGCAGCGACGCCTGTACGAATCGTCTGATCAGGTCCAGGTGTTCCAGGTTGTAGGCCCATACCCACCCGTGCCGGGTCTCGGTCTGCAGCCACAGACGGACACCGAAGTACGGATCTGTGGCCGGCTCGTACCGGCCCCGGTGCAAGGCCCCACCTCCACGGCTCCACTCCCTCGCCGCCCCGCAGCTCCGGCAGACGAGACGCCTTGGCGAAAAGAGGTCCGGATCGTGCACTCCGGCTGGCTCCGGTCCCACCACGACGTGCGCCGCCTTGTCGCAGCTGGGGCAGCGCACGAGAACGGACACGAGGAAGTCGTACTTCGTGCTCCGTGTGTCCCGGAACCGATGGCGTGTGGAGATCGGACTCATCGGACCAGTATGCGAGCCGAGCGGCGAAGGCCCCTACGGGTTAAATGCCAAGCTGAGCTTGTTCTTTTTCTTCCGGCCTCGAACGGTGTCTCGTACTGAGTCGCTCACCTGGGAGTTTGCCGGACGTGGGGGCGGCCTTCGTCTGATCATGTGCTCCGACCAAGGTGCATGTGACCAAGACGAGGGCCGTGAGGGTGAGTCTGCTGCCTGATGTTGCGCGGAGGGAAGCGTTCGCGGAAGCTTCACGCTTCCGGGGCGAGTTCTACGAGTGTCTGACCGCCCGGCGCGACGAGTTGTTCGAACTGGCGGACGCGGTGCTGTGTGCGGACGGTGCGGTGAAGTCCCCGGTGGACTTGACCCTGCTGCCCGAGCATCGTCGTGGGCACGGAGCGATGTACGGCGGCCTGAACCACGGCCGACTCGACACCGACCGGCTGCGGACGGTCCTGGCCGGCCTGCCGCTGCCGCGTTTCGACGGCGGGCGCCTGGTCCTGGCGGTCGACGTGTCGCCGTGGCTTCGCTCGGACGCGCCGTGCTCGGCGGAGCGCCTGTTCTGCCACGTCTACGACCGGGCGAAGACTGCCTCGCAGTTCATCCCGGGCTGGCCCTACTCCTTCGTGGCCGTTCTGGAGCCGGGCGCCAGGTCCTGGACCGCGATCCTGGACGCGGTCCGGCTCGGCCCGGCAGACGACGCGACCGCGGTCACCGCCGCCCAACTCCGAGGGGTCGTTGAAAGGCTCATCACCGCTGGCCAGTGGCAGGCTGGAAACCCGGACATCGTGATCGTCAGCGATGCCGGCTACGACGTCACCCGCCTGGCCTGGGTCCTGCGCGACCTGCCGGTCGAGCTGGTCGGCCGAATCCGCTCCGACCGCGTGATGCGGCTGCCGAAGCCACCGCGGACGCACGGCGTCAACGGCCGGCCGCCCAAGCACGGCCCGGAATTCCGCTTCACCAAGCCGGAGACCTGGCCCGAGCCCGCGATCACCACCGTCACCGACACCACCAACTACGGCAAGGCCGAAACCCAGGCATGGGACCGGGTCCACCCCCGGCTCACCCACCGCTCCTCATGGCTCCACCACGACGGTGAACTTCCCCTGATCGAGGGGACGTTGGTGCGGCTGAGAGTCGAGCATCTGTCGAAGGAACGGGATACTCCGCCACTGTGGTTATGGTCCTCCAAGACCGGTGCCACCCCAGACGACGTGGATCGCTTCTGGCAGGCATTTCTCCGCCGCTTCGACCTGGAGCACACCTTCCGCTTCGCGAAGCAGACCCTCGGAATGGACCACCCCGAAACTCCGAACCCCCGAGGCCGCGGACCGTTGGACCTGGATCCTGATCGTCGCCCACACCCAACTCCGGCTCGCCCGGCCCCTCGCCTCGGACCTCCGCCGGCCCTGGGAGAAACCGACCACCTCCGACCGGCTCACCCCGGCCCGGGTCCGCCGGGGGTTCAGGAACATCCGCGCCCACCTCGCCTGCCCGACCCGTGTTCCCAAACCGCGAGGCGCCGGCCCCGGACGGCCACCCGGCGCCAAGAACAAACACCCGGCACCCCGCTACGACGTCGGCAAGACCGTCAAACGCCCCGAAACCCTCAAGGCCATCGGCAAGCCCGGAAGATCTTGGTAGATAAAGAACAAGCTGAGAGGTCGTTTTCACCTGTTGTTTCATCCTTGGATGCGGCTTTGGTGTGCTGGTGTCGGGTCTCGCCAGGAGACGGTGCTCTCTCCGGTGAGACGGCGGGCCATCAGGTCGGTCATGGCGACGTGGATCATGGCTTCGGAGCGGTGTGGGTGGGTTTCGTAGTCGCGGGCCAGGCGGCGGTGCAGCATCAGCCAGCCGTAGGTCCGCTCGACGGCCCAGCGTTTCGGGATCGGGATGAATCCTCTGGTCCCGGGGGTACGTTGGACGATTTCGAGGTCGATGCCGAGGGTTGCGGCGTGCTCGACGAAGTGCTTGCGGTAGCCGCCGTCGACCCAGACCTTGCGCAGGCCGGGATGGTCGGCGGCAGCCTGTTCCAGGAGGGTGCGGCCGGCCGTGGAGTCCTGGACGCCGGCCGCGGTGACCAGCACTGCCAGCAGCAGGCCGAGGGTGTCGGTGATGATGCTGCGCTTGCGGCCGACGATCTTCTTGCCCGCGTCGATGCCCTGACTCCGCGCGGGGACACTGGTGGAGGTCTTGACGCTCTGTGCGTCGATCACGCAGGCGGACGGGGCGGCACTGCGGCCTTCCTGCTGTCGTACCAACTCCCGCAGCAGGCCGTTGAGCTGGGCGAAGACACCGTCCTTCTGCCACTTGGCGAAGTAACCGTAGACACTCTGGTGCGGCGGGAAGTCGTGTGGGAGGTAGGCCCATTGGCAGCCGGTGCGGTCCACGTACAGGATCGCGTTCATGATCTCGCGCAAGTCGTGCCGTGGCGGCCGGCCGAAGTCCAGGGCCCGGCCGCGGCGCTCGAAGCGCCAGGCGGAGAGCACCGGCTCGATCAACTCCCAGCGGGCGTCGGACAGGTCACTTGGATACGCACGGCGGTCCGTCATGACCTGGGCATACCGTCGCCCGGGGGCGTGCGCCCAGGCGTGCATCCTGCCGCGTCGAAGCACGGAACAGACCCGGGCGTCCTGGAATGAGACAGGCGTAAACAGATCTCCACCCCAGCCGTCACACCGCCAACCTCACCAAAAAGAACTGCCTCCACAGACTCACCAGCAACACACCGAGAGGCAGGGCAAATCAACTCAGAGCGCCGTACTCAAGGTGAAAACGACCTCTGAGAACCTGTCTTTAAACCTCCGTCGTCCGCGCGGAGCGCGGTCGGTACGTGCGATCGGTGTGCGGAGTCCCAGGCGCAAGGAGGGACAATCGACCGATTACGCCTCCCTATCGCTAGGACATTGGAGGTATCCAACCGGGAGGGAGGACAACCTCTGCAGGGACAGGGGTGCCGATGGCATCCAGGAGACTTTCCGGGGCCGAACCCGTCGCATCACTGAAATCCACCGTGCTGCCGGAGAACGTCGCCTCGATGAAGACCACCCTGCCGCCGGAGAACTCCGTCATCCAGAAGTCCGCCGTGCCGCTGGAGAACGTCGCCTCGCTGAAGTTCACCGTGCCGCCGGAGAATTCTGCCTGGCGAAAGTTCACCGTGCCGCCGGAGAACTCTGCCTCGCCGAAGTCCACCCATCCGCCGGAGAACTCCGTCCTCATGAAGTTCGCTGTGCCTCTGGAGAACGTCGTGTCGCTGAAGACCACTCTGCCGCCGGAGAACACCGCTCCGCTGAAGTCCATCGTGCAGCCGGAGAACACCGCGTCGCGAAATAACACCCTGTTGCGGGAGAACACCGCCCTGCTGAAGTTCACCGTGCCGCCGGAGAACACTGCCTTGTCGAAGTTCACCAAAGCGCCGGAGAACACCGCCCTCTGGAAGACCGTCCTACCGCTGGAGAACACCGCCCCGCTGAAGTCCACCAGGCCATCGGAGAACACTGCGTCGGCGAAGTTCACCGTGCCACGGGAGAACACCGCGCCGCGGAAGTCCATGCTGCCATCGATGCTGACTCCGATGAGATCAAGATTGCAGCCCTGCCACGAGCGGTGATCGCCTTCGGGAACGCGGTAGTGGTCCCCAATAAGGCGCAGGATCGTGTGCCGGACCTGGCGTAGTGCGAGGTACCGGTCTTTCTTGTCCTGATGGGACTCGCGCACCTCTTCTGAGGAGGTGACGGCGGGAGGGGCGCCGGGGTGACGAGGGAAGGGCAGGCGGAGGTAGGCGCACAGGACGTCCACGCAGGTCTGGCGCAGGTCTTGAGTGGGGGCGTCGTCGGCGAGCCCGGCGAGTGCGTGGACGCCGCCGAGTCGGACGGCGGGTGAATCTGAGCCGAGTTTGTCGACGGCCTGGGAGAAGCGCTCGGTGTGGAGCCGGGTGGCTTCTCTGTGGGCACCGGCCTCGTCTACGCGCTGGCGGCGGTAGGCAACGACCAGGGCGACGAGCGCACCGGCCCCAGCTACCACTCCGAAGGAGAGCTTCACCAGATCGAAGAGCGTCTCCGCGTCGAGCTTCGAGGTGCTGTCGATCTCCTTGAAGTCGAGCAGCTTCACCAGCCCGTAGAAGATGCCGCCTGCGAATAGGACCGCGGCTGCGAAGACGAGGGTCAGCGCCCGGCCTACCTCCCACAGCCGTAACTCCCGATCGTTCGGAGTTGATCGCGGCCTCTGGTTGGCTGTCATGAGGATGGAGACAGGGCGCGGAGTCCCGCGGTTGCAGGTGGAGCCCGTGGCATTGACAGATCACAGGGCACGCGTGACCGTTTTTCCCTCCTCAGAGCCTGTCTTCGACCCCTGGAACCTCTGCGGCTCAGCGGCGCCCCGACACAAGATCGCTTCGCATGGCGACCGTCGTCTGTAGTCGAAAGTGCAGGTACTGATTGGTGAGTTCCGTGAACTCGGGGGTGTCGAGCGTTGCGCCCGTACTGACGGCGCGGCCGGTCCTACCGAATCGACAGGCTGAACGTTCCCGCCGAGCAGTACCCCGACATCTCAACCCTGGGGATCAACTTCCTCAACAGCGCTACCGGAAAACCCAGCGCGCACTGGCCCGCGACCGGCTGGACCGTGTGCATCGACGCAGCCTGGAAATCCGAGCTACTGGTACGCCTCGCAGAAGAAGGCATCGACCACGACTCCATGTACCCGCCCCTCGGCGAAGTCCGCCGCCTCGCCCTCAAGGTGGCCCGAGACACGGTGGACCGACTCGCCTGACGATGAGGTGGGGGCCAGGGATACACAGACGCGCTACCGGTGCCCCCCGCTGCCTCACGCCGTCTCGTCACTCGTGGCGGACCGATCACCTGCGTCCTCGTGGAGGCTGGCTTCGGGTGGCTGAGTGCCGGGTGGGTGGGCATACTGGTGGTGGACGCTTTTGCGTACAGGTGCAGAAGGCCCCGGCAATCCCGCCGGGGCCTCGCTGCGTTCCGGGCGTTGGTCAGGCGACCGCGTGCAGTCCGCCCTTGCCGGGCTTGGGCGGGCGTTTGGCGTAGCCGGGGACCTTGATGGGGGGAGGACCGCCGATGGCGAGCTGCTGGGTCATGGACTTCTCCAGCTCGGTCTGGGATTCGTAGCCGGCCACGGCGGGGTTGAGGGCGTAGCGGTGGCCGCGGCCGCCCCCCGAGCGGAGCACGATGCCTCGTTCGACGAGGAGGGCCATGGCGCGGCTCATGGAGGCCTGGCCGACGCCGAGGATCTCGTCGATCTCGGACTGCTTCATCCCGACGTTCCCGCCGGCGTCCTGGTGCTCGACCATCACCGACAGGACGTCGATCGCCGTGGGGGTGAGCTGCAGCTGGTAGAGCATGCCGAACAGCCCGGTGGTTTGGAACAGCATGACGGGGATCCCTTCGGTCAGCCGACCTCAGACCTGGGGAACAGGCTGAGCTCGGGTGCGAGTTCGTCGGGGAACTTGGAGTCCAGTGCGAGTGCCCGCAGCTCGGCCAGGAAGTCGTGCTGCTCCTGGCCGTTCCCGTTATACGCGACGCGGGGGTTGAGCTGGTAGCTCGACCGCTTGACCTTGCGGACGAGGTTCTTCTCGCAGAGCGAGTCGAGTGCGTGGCCGATACTGGTGCGCTTGACGCCGATCTCGTCGGCGAGTTCGGCGTGGGTGGCCTCGATCTTGCCCTTCTTCTGACGGCCGATCATGTTGGCCAGGACGGCGGCCTGCAGTTTGCTGATGATGTTGTGCATCAGGCAGTAGGGCAGGACGCGGCGCAGGAAGTAGTTGCTGACGAGGCTGTAGCCGTTGGAGCCGAGCATGTCGTGCGGGGGCCGCCGGTAGACGGTGGCCTTCACCTCGTGGACCGGCCCTTTGCCGAACTGCTCGGCGATCAGCCGGGCAAGGTCCTTGCCGTCGCCGGCTCCAACAGCCCTGACCGGCGCGGCCGGTTGCTGGTTCGGTGGCCCCGCGCGGCGCCCGCGCAGTGGTCGTGCCGCTTCTCCCATGAGGATGATCCTTTCGCATACAGGTGATCGGCACTGTACGGCAAAAGATGCGGGTAGCCGCAAGTTACACGCCGCAGAGTTGCTGATCGTCGCAAGTTTGTGTCGGCCAGTGCCGACATGGGCTCTACCGAGGTGCACAGTGCACCAGCCGGCCCAGGTTGCTAGGTGCCAGGAATCGGCGGTCTGCTGTGCTGCCGCTGCTCAGTACGGCGGCGTTGCTCGGCAGCGAGCCGTTTGACCTTGCGACGGACTCGGTCACCGAAGGCTGCTGGATCGAGTGCGCCGGCGGCGGCCGCTGCCTCGGTCCAGGTGGTGCCCTCGCCTTCGGCGTACGCGAACACGGCCTGTCGCTCGGCTGGTTTCAGGGCGCGCAGCACCTTGTTGAGCCGTTCGTCCACGAACACTCCATCCACTGTGTGGGCGAGCAGGTCGGCGTCGGGGGCCACCAGGTCGTACAGACAGAGCCCACCGAGGTCGGCGTCGAGGGACAGCACGCGTCCGTGGCGGGTGCGGCGCCGCCACAGTGGTAGCAGCTGCCGGTGCACAGTTCGGGCTTCCGCCTTCAGGAAACCCAGAGCAGTGCAGGGTAGATGCCCGGTGTCCCAGAGAGCGTCGCTCCAGGGGCCGAGCAGTGCCATCTCGTGTGCTTCCCGCCATCCATGGCCCTGCGGCAGCACGAGAGTGGCTGCGACCGTCTGGACAACCTTCTCCGCGTCTCGTGACAGAAGGTTGGACGGGTACATCAGGAGGTCACGCGCTCGGAGGAGCTTGATCATGTCGTGGGCAGGCGGATCCCCGTGCTCATCGTCTGACAGGTCAAGGCCAGCGGGCATCAGCACGAGGCTGTCGCACGACGTCACAACCTTT
Source organism: Streptomyces sp. NPDC050535 (assembly GCF_044457665.1). NCBI lineage: Bacteria > Bacillati > Actinomycetota > Actinomycetes > Kitasatosporales > Streptomycetaceae > Streptomyces > Streptomyces sp. NPDC050535. Next base: position 4,292 of record NZ_JBITHE010000037.1, on the reverse strand, counting down.
GCCTGACCCTCCCCGTCCGATACCGCTGGCTCTCGCGGGGGCATGCTTGTCGACCACGTCTCAACACGGCACTGGTCTGCGCCGTGCCATGTGAGGAGGCCGGACCGGTCAGACTCGGCGGCCGCGGCTGCGCTCTCGTTCACTAGCGTCTTACTCCTGTGTCGGGGTGGACTGTGCACTTCTCGGTCCTGGCAGGAAGCACTACCGGCAAAAAATCTTGAACGCATGTGCCGGAGGGGTGCGTGAAGAGGCGGCATGTCTATCGGAGCGGCCTCCAGAACTGGATCAGACACGACGCGCAAGCCGAAGGGCAGTCGCCACGAGGTCTGTAGTAGTCGCTGAGCCGGGGCCCTGATAGAGCGACAGCCCGGCCCAGCTCAGGAGCTATTCGGCTACGCGCGGATCCACCTGATGCAGCGGAGAAGCGAAAGACCGACGCCCACGGCTGCGAGTTCGTGGACTGCCGGAACATTGTGCAGGAGGTAGAAGAGGGCGCCGGCGGTGAGGGCATCAGCAAGGCTGGGCCGCTTCCACTCGAAGCGCCATCCGCCTTTCCATCGCTGTGGTTCCATGAGTGGTCCTTCTGTGTCGCCCCGTGAGGTGAGGTGGAGGGTGTTGAGGGGGTCGCCTGCCGGGGCGGCCCCCTCTTTCCGTTCCTGGGGAGGACGCTAAACCTGAGTGCACGCATGCGGTAACGACATGTACGGAAATGCCATGTGGCGACCGACAGATGACCGATGAAGTCCACCAGATGATCGATTGGTTGAGTTTGGCCGGTATGAATGACCCGATGCGGCGTGCTGCGCTATCGGAGGGCATAGAGGTGGTACCGAAACGCCGCAGATACGCATCGAGGCCGAGGAACCGCAGTCCAGCAGCGCCACTCCCCGTCCGTCGCATGAAGATGACGCGTTGTTGGCAGGCTGGATCGGCAACTGTCCGGTGGCGCTCGATCGCCCTTCCGGCAGGGCACTGCCAAAGAGGCGCGGACCCGCCGGAACTCCTGCGGCCGCCTTCGGTGCAGCGGTCAAATGATCCTCATGTCGAACCGACGCAGCCAGCAGCTCCGCCGGGCCGGCGCACGAGCTTCGCGGGGACGCTCCTCTCCCGCCGTCGCCCGTCGCTCGCCAGCCATGCCGCCGCCCCGGACAACGCCAGCGACAGTCCGCCCGGCCGCACCCAGGCGAACAACGGCCGATCCTGAGGCAAGCTCCCAGCCGGACGCTCCGCCAAACCACGGGCTGGACTGGGCCCGCCGCATCGAACTGGGCGCCGTAGTGCTCGGTGTTCTCCTCTCATCCCTCATCGCGGCAGCCGGCATCTGGTACTCCAACGGCCAGGTCACCCAGGAAATGGGCATCGCTCAGGAGGGACAGATCACCGACCGGTACACCCGGGCGGTAGAGAACCTCGGCGACGATGCGATGGACGTCCGTCTCGGCGGTATCTACGCCCTGCAGCGCATCATGGAGGATTCCCCACGTGACCACCCCACCATCGCCGATGTCCTGGCCACCTACGTCCGTACTCACGGCAGCAGGGCCCCTAAAAAGGGCGATGACGTAGCGGCCGACGTGCTCGCCGCAGTAACAGTCCTCGTTCACCGCGACTCCACCCGCGACGAGTCCTTCGTCCTCGACCTACGAGACGCTCGCCTGCCCGGCATCGAGCTCCAACCGCGTCGGCCCGGCGGACCAGTTGCAGACCTGGCTGGCGCGAACTTGACTGGCGCGAACTTGACTGGCGCGGACCTGACTGGCGCGGACCTGACTGGCGCGGACCTGTCTTTCACAGACCTGGCTGGCGCGAACTTGTATGAAGCGGACCTGACCAGCGCGGACCTGGGTCAAGCGACTGTGTACGGCACGAGGCTGAACGGCGCAGACCTCACTCGCGCGACCCTGGCCAACACGAATCTCAAGGACGCGGAGCTGTACCGCGCCACCCTCTACGACACGAACCTGGACGGGGCGGACCTGACCCGCGCCGTCCTGGCTTTCGCGAATCTCACTCTCGCGAGCCTCGGCGAAGGGAACCTGACGCACGCAGACCTGACGCACACGAATCTGACCCGCGCCGTCCTGGCTGAAGCGAACCTGACTGACGTGGACCTGACCGAAGCGAATATGACCGAAACGGATTTGCATGGAGCGGACCTGACTCGCGCGGACCTGACTCACGCAAGACTGGACGTCGTGGATTTCACTAGGGCGAATCTCAGTGGAACGAATTTTGGCGACGTATACATGAAGTATGTCGATTTGGAGGGGGCGGACCTGTCTGGCGCTGATCTGAGACGCGTGGTCCTGTCGGGCGTGGACCTACTTCGCGCGAACCTGTATGCGGATACCAGGCTTCCCCCTGATCTGGCCAGAGATCCAGCCGTCAAGGCACGGATTGCCGAGCTCGAAGAGAAGGACCGCTAAAGCTTCGCGGTAAGCCGAGATAGACCGCTCCGGTACCCCCTTCTTCGCTGCAGCACAAAGGAGGGGGTACCGAAAAGCCCTAGGTGTATCCACTGCTTGGGTGTCTGCTTTCATCGCCGCACTTCCGGGGGCTTCCGGCGAGCTCCGCTGACGGTGCCGGCTGACCTTCGGCCTGCTGGAGGGGTCCGTGCCGGGTTTTCCGGGGAGGCATACGGTCGGAAGCCGGAAGTGTGGAGTCTGGCTCGGAGGTCGGGACCGGGTGGTCTGGCGCCTGGACAGGGCAGGGGGGCAGCGTGGAGGGGCATGCGCCGCGGTTCCGGGAGGAGTTGTCGCGGACCTACCGGGCGGCGGGGTCGCCCACCTTGAAGAAGTTGGTCGCCCGTGGCGGGCGCCGCTATGCCCTCTTCCACGAGGCCGGCGATCCGGCCGGCCTGGCGGACGCTCTGCGCCACATAGGCGACACCTGGTGCGGACTTGGTCGACCCGAACTTGCTGAGACCGCCTACCAGACCGCAGTGACGTACTACCGAATGGTCAACGACACCGCCGGGGCCGCGGCGGTGCTGGGCTCACTCGGCACCACACACGCTGCGCTGGGACATCTCGAGGAGGCGATCGAGTCGTTGATGACCGCGACCGACTACGCGGCCCTCAACCGTGACGTGGGAGGCCACATCATCGGCTTGTTCAATCTCGGACTGGCCTTCTACAGCGCTGGACGATCACGGGAGTCCATGGAACATCTCCGAGCCGCGGAACGGCAGGCACGGATGTTCCTGTACCACGAGCATCTGTTGGGAACTGTCCTGCTGCGTCTCGGCCTGGTGCTCCAGGGCCGCGGACGGCTCCGAGCCGCGTACACAGCATTCGCGGAGAGTGTCGATGTCTTCCGCGAACTAGGTGACGCCAAGCGTCTAGCCGAGGCTGAACGGACGCTCACGCGGCTGCACCGGATCATGGAACGTCGACGGCTCAGGCGTAAGCGCCGACGGTAGACACGCAACCACCTAGGACACTCCTTCAGAGCGGGCAAAACTTGCGCGGAGACGCATGTTCCTTAGGAATCTTGTGACGAGTCGCAACTTTCACTGCCTGACGCCGACAGCCGCCGACACCCCTACAACCTGAATGTCGGCGGACACCGACATTCAGGTTCACAAAACCGCAGGTCAGAGGCCTGTTTCTCAAAACGCCTCTTAACTAAAGAACAAGCCCAGGTACCTCCGTTGCCTGCTTCTTCTCCTGAGCTCACCAACTAACCCTGGACTAAGCCAAGTTGCCGCCAAGCGTTGTTTGGTACGGGGGCGGCAACGGGGCGGGGTCGCTTCGGGGAAAAGGTTTCGGGGTGGTTAGTCGGTGCGGGTGTGGGGGTGTGTCAGGCGCTCGTGTACGGGCGCCCCGTGGAGCGGGCGGGGTGTGGGTGCCCAGAGGGCGCCCACACCCTCTCAGTGCTCCTGGAACGTTTCCTGATTGTCCATCACCTTTTTTATCTGTTCCCGTGGGTTGAGCCCGGAGGGCTCAACCCACCTTGGAATTCCGTGGTTTAATAGTCCCAAAGGAATTCCGTGTATTCCCATCTTCTTCTAGTGTCAGGGAATTCGGAGAATCCCTGACACCCCCAGGAAGGGACTGGAAGGCCCGACTCGCCTCCGGCACCAGAAAACCCGCCTGACACCCTCTCAAAAACTATCCACAAACCTCAACACCCCCCACACACAACGCATTTCGTGCCGGAGGCACGCACCCTTTATGGAATAGGGCCGGAGGCCAATTCCATAAAGGGCTCCGCCGGAGGCGGCTGTTTCGCGCGGGGACGCGCGAAACGAGCGGAGCGAGTATTCGGCTTCCGGAGGAAGAGCGAAGCGG
>NZ_JBITHE010000036.1:11316-50250 GCF_044457665.1 Streptomyces sp. NPDC050535 | reverse complement strand
CGGGACCGCACTTTGGAGGCGTACGAGAACCAGGACGTGCCCTTCGAGCGCTTGGTCGAGGAAATCGCCCCCGAACGAAACCTGAGCCGTACTCCACTGATCCAAGCGCTGTTCATCCTCCAGACGGCCGCCGACGATTTGTGGGAGCTCCAGGGCCTGGAACCCGAGATCATACGGCTGCCCGCCAGCGCGGTCACACTCGACCTCACCATGTCAGTCCGGGAGAGGGACGACCACTTCGTGGTGCGAACCGAATACTCAACGGACCTGTTCGATCGGGTGACGGTTGAGCGGATGATGGGGCATTTCTCGGTGTTGCTGTCGTCGGTGGTGGCGCGGCCGGGGGCGCGGGTGGGTGAGGTGGATGTGCTGTCGGGGCGTGAGCGTCGGCAGTTGTTGGTGGATTTCAACGATTCTGGGGTGGATTTTCCTGCTGGTGTGGTGGTGCACCGGTTGGTGGAGGAGCAGGCGCGGCTGCGGCCTGACGCGGTGGCGGTGGTGTCGGGGGAAGAGCGTGTTTCGTATCGGGAGTTGAACGAGCGGGCGAATCGGTTGGCGCATGTGTTGCGTGGCCGTGGTGTGGGTCCGGATGTGCTGGTGGGGGTGTGTCTGGAGCGCGGCGTGGCGCTGGTGGTCGCGTTGCTGGGTGTACTGAAGGCCGGTGGTGCGTATGTGCCGCTGGACCCGGAGTATCCGGCTGAGCGGTTGGCGTTCATGCTGCGGGACACGGCTGCGCCGGTGGTGGTGTCGCAGTCGGGGCTGAGGGATCGGTTGCCGACTGAGGGTTGTGCGGTGGTGTGCCTGGATGAGGTGGCTGAGGAACTTGGGCGGCAGCCGGTCACGGATCCGGAGTCGGGGGTGAGCGGGGACGACCTGGCGTACGTCATCTACACATCCGGTTCCACTGGCACCCCCAAAGGCGTCGCCATCGAGCACCGCAACCTCATCAGCCGGCTGACGGGAACGGAGGAGGAGTTCCGGTTCGGCCCGAACGATGTGTGGACCCTGTTCCATTCGATCGCGTTCGACTTCTCAGTCTGGGAAATCTGGGGTGCGCTGGCCTACGGCGGGCGATTGCTGGTCGTGGATTGGGAGACCTCACGGAACCCAGTGGCATTCGCTCGACTGCTAGTCGAGCAGCGAGTGACCGTCCTGAACCAGACACCGTCCGCCTTCGCTCTCCTCCAGCGGGAAGTAGGGCCGGAGACCGCCGCCACACTGTCCCTGAGGCTGGTGATCTTCGGTGGGGAGGCGCTCCACCCGGCTCGTCTCCAGCCCTGGTGGGACGCATGGGGTACCAGTGGGCCACGGTTGGTCAACATGTATGGCATCACCGAGACGACAGTGCATGTGACCGTGCGAGATATCACCCTGGACGACACGCGCGCTGGCGCCGTCTCCCCGATCGGCCGACCGTTGGCCGCCACTCCCGTCTTCGTGCTGGACACCTCAGGCCAGCTGGTTCCGGTGGGAGCCCCCGGCGAACTGTGGGTCGGAGGGGCAGGCGTGGCCCGAGGATACGTGAACCGCCCCGACCTGACAGGGCAGCGATTCGCGGAGCGACAGTTCGATGAGTCCACACATCGGCTGTACCGCTCCGGAGACTTGGTGAGGTGGTCACAGGACGGTGAGCTGGAGTACCTCGGGCGCACTGACGATCAGATCAAGCTTCGCGGCTTCCGCGTCGAACTCGGCGAGATCGAGTCCGCTGTCACGCGACACCCGCGCGTGACTGCTGCCGCGGTGATGATGCGCGAGGACGCACCGGGACACCACCGCCTGGCCGCCTACATCGTGCCTGCCGACGACCTCGCACCGACCGGCACCGCGCTGAGCGATTGGTGCCGACAACTGCTCCCCGATCACATGGTGCCCAGCCGCTTCGTATCACTGGAGGCTCTGCCAGTCACCGCCAACGGAAAGGTCGATCGCCAGGCCCTCCCGGCCCTTGACAGCAGCAGGCCTCAGCTGGGCTCGGCATATGTTGCGCCACGCACGCCGGCGGAGGAGCAGCTTGCGCAGCTGTGGGCCGACGTCCTTGGCGTCGAACGGGTGGGCGTGCACGACAATTTCTTCGAACTTGGCGGCGACTCCATCCGCAGCCTGCTGATCATCTCCCGTGCCAAGCGTCTCGGACTGAACCTCACGCCCCGTCTGATCTTTCAGCACCAAACAGTGGCCGACGTCCTGGCCAGCGCGCAGAAGACCGCCCCCGGAACCGAGCGGCCCGGACGAGATGCGCCCACGCGCTATCCGCTCGCCCCCATGCAACTGGGGATTCTGTTCCATGCCGTCACCGAGTCCGCAGAGGTGAACCCCTACGTCGTACAGTTCCCCGACGAGTTCGTCGGTCCGTTGGACGTACGGCATTTGCGAGACGCGTGGCAGACAGTGGCCGACCGGCACACTGTCTTGCGGAGCGAATTCTCCTGGGAAGGACTGGACGAGCCGGTCCAGGAGGTGCGACAGCGGGTCGATGTGCCCTTCCAAGAGGCGGACTGGCGGGAGTGTTCCGCCGCTGATCAGAAGGCCCGGCTGACGGACCTGCTGGAGGCGGACCGTCTGCGCGGGTTTGACCTGGGGTCCGCCCCGTTGATGCGGATCACGATGGTTCGGCTGGCCACCGAGCGCTGGCTGGTGCTGTGGTCGTTCCATCATTTGCTTCTGGACGGGTGGAGCGCGCAGCTGGTGCAGAAGGAGGTCTTCGCCCACTACCGCGCGGCACTCGACGGACAGGCTCTGCACCTGCCCGAGCCGGAGCCGTTCGCGCGCTATATAGAGTGGCTGGGCAAACAGTCCCATTCGGAGGCTGAGGCCTTCTGGCGCGGCACGCTGGGCACCTTCGAGGCGCCGACGGCCCTGGGAGTCGATCGGGCGACGGGCGACTGCGGCTTCGACGATGTGGTGTTCGAGGTCGACGCGGCGGCCTCGGCACAACTGCGTGAGTTCGCGCGTAATCAGCGGGTGACCGTGAATACGGTCGTGCAAGGAGCCTGGGCGCTCCTGCTGTCCCGCTACAGCGGCACCGACGACGTCGTATACGGGGCACTGGGTGCCGTTAGACCTGCGGACCTGTCCGACGCGGAGTCAATGATAGGCCTGTTCATCAACACACTGCCGATGCGGGTCCAGGTGGACGGCGGTACGTCCGTGGACGTATGGCTGCGCGGACTCCAGCACCGGCAGTCGGAGGTGCGGGCTTACGAGCACAGCTCGCTGGCTGAGGTGCAGGGCTGGAGCGCGATCCCCAAGGGAGAGCGCCTGTTCAAGACTCTGCTCGCCTTCCAGAACTTCCCCGAGCTGGGAGGCGACGATCTGCCGAACGGTCTGCGACGCATATCCAGCCGCAACGTTGAACGCACCGGCTACCCGCTCACTGCGATCGTCTACGACAACGAACGACTCAAGGTCGACATCGCTTACGACAAGAGTCTGTTCGACCGGGAGACGGTGGAGCAGGCCATGGGCCACTTCGTGAACCTGATGACGTCGATCACGACCGATCCACATGCCCCGGTCGCCCAGGTTGGCATGCTGACAGCGCAAGAACGACGTCGGCTTACGGTGGACTTCAACGCTGGCCCGAGCGTCCCTGATGACCACTACACGCTGCACGCGCTGGTCGAGGCGCAGGCGAGGCTCCGGCCTGAGGCGGTCGCAGTGGCGGCTGGCGACATGCGTCTGTCATACCGGGAGTTGAACGAGCGGGCGAACCGACTGGCTCATCACCTGCGCGGGCGTGGGGTCCGCTCCGAAGATCTCGTGGCAGTCTGCCTCGAACGCGGCTGGGAGATGATCGTCGCGCTGTTGGGCGTCCTTAAGGCAGGTGGCGCCTATGTGCCGCTGGATCCCGAACACCCTCGCGCGCGAATGGAGTTCGTACTCAAGGACACCGCGGCCCCAGTGGTGATCACCCAGTCGTCCTTGCGGGACCGGCTGCCGGGAGGCGACTACGATCTCGTGTGCCTCGACGCACAGTGGTCGGCGATCGAGCAGGAGTCGGCCGGCGATCCGGCGCCAGCGGGGGAACCGGATGACCTCGCGTACATCATCTACACTTCCGGATCGACTGGAACGCCCAAGGGAGTCGCGGTACGGCACCGCAGCGTCGTCAACCGCCTTCGGGGAACGGACGACGACTTCTGCTTCGGCGCGGAGGATGTCTGGCCGCTGTTCCACTCCTTCGCCTTCGACGTCTCAGTGTGGGAGATCTGGGGAGCTCTGACGTACGGAGGGCGCCTGGTCGTCGTCAGCCACGCGACCACGCGGAACGCGGCGGCCTTCCTGGACCTGCTCATTGAGCACCGCGTCACGGTGCTCAACCAGACGCCCTCCGCGTTCGGACTGCTGCAGCAGGTGATCAGCCGCGACCGTGCGCAGCGGCTCTCCCTCCGGCTGGTGATCTTCGCCGGTGAGGCCCTGCAACCTGCCAGTCTCAGGCCATGGCGGGCCGCGACGGACGGAAAGGGCCCCCGTCTGCTCAACATGTACGGCATCACGGAAGCCACCGTGCACGTCACCCGGCGGGAGATCACCGATGCCGACATCCAAGACGGATCGATCTCCCCGATCGGCGGTCCCCTGGCGGACACCGACGTCTACGTGCTGAGCGCATCGGGCGAGCTGGTACCCGTCGGCGTGCCTGGCGAACTGTGGGTTGCGGGGACGGGGCTTGCTCGGGAATACCTCAATCGCCCGGACCTGACCACGGAGCGGTTCGCGGAACGGGAGATCGAAGGCAGAACGGTCAGGCTCTACCGCTCCGGTGACTTGGTGCGGTGGCTGCCGAATGGCGAACTTGAGTACCTGGGGCGCCTGGACGACCAGGTCAAGGTGCGGGGCTTCCGGATCGAGCTTGGCGAGATCGAGTCGGCTCTGCTGGCGCACCCCCAGGTGGGCGCCAGCGTGGTGATGATGCGGGAGGACGTGCCCGGAGATCGCCGTCTCGTCGCCTACGTAGTGCCCGTCACGGGCACCGGGCCGAGCACCGCGGAACTGCGGGAACACTGCCAGCAATCCCTGCCCGGCTACATGTTGCCCAGTGGCTTCCTGTTCCTTCAGGCCCTGCCCCTGACCGTGAACGGCAAGGTCGACCGCAGGGCTCTGCCAGCGCCCGACGGACTGCGCCCGGACCTGGAGTCGGAGTACGTGCCACCCCGCAACCGGACCGAGGAGACGCTAGTCGCGATCTGGGAGGACGTCCTGGGGATCAGCGACATCGGCATCCACGACAACTTCTTCGAAATCGGCGGCGACTCAATCCTGGGCCTGCTCGCCGTGTCCCGTGCCAAGCGGCATGGCATCAACCTGCATCCGCAGGTCATCTTCGAGCACGAAACCGTCTCCGAGATCGCGCGCCATGTGACGCACGGAGTCCCGACTCCGGCCAAACAGACAGAGGTTCCGGGTGACGGGACGCTGACGCCGATCCAGCAGTGGTTCTTCGAATGGGATGTGCCCGACGGTGCGCCCTTCAACCAGGTGCGGCTGCTGCGGACGCAGGGCCTTCAGGCCGCAGCCTTGGAAACTGCCCTGGCCAGGGTGGTCGAGCACCACGACATGCTCCGGTCGCGCTTCGCGCCCTCGGAGTCCGGATGGACACAGACCTACGCCACCGCCACGCCGTCCGGACTTCTCGTCCGGCACGATTTGTCGGACCTGACCGGACCCGAACTGTGGTCGGCGTTCCGGCGCGAGGCCGACGCTCTGCACCGTGCAGTGGATCCGAGGGACGGCTCCGTCTTCCGCGCCGCCCTGTTCGAGCTGGGTGCAGAGCATGGGCAACGGCTCCTGCTGGTCGCCCATCACCTGGTCGTCGACGGAGTGTCGTGGAGGATCATCCTCCAGGATCTCGGCCAGGCCTACCGGTCGCTGGCCGCGGGGGAGCAGGCTGTGCTTCCCGACACGACCACGTCGTACCAGTCATGGGCGGGGAGGCTGCGGCACTACGCGACGTCCGGTCAGGCGACGGCGGAACTCGACCACTGGCTGCGACCGCGCACCGCCCGGCCCCTGCCGCGGGACGCCGCCGGCGCCAACACCGTCGCGTCCTACGCCGTCGTGACCCGGAGGCTGGACAGCGACGAGACCACAGCGCTCCTCCGCGATGTCCCCCGCCGGTTCGACGTGCGGATCAACGACGTGCTGCTGACAGCTGTGGCCCAGGCCGTCTGCGGCTGGGCGGGGCATAACTCCGTTCTGGTGGCCCTGGAGGGGCACGGACGCGAACACCTTCTCGATGATGTGGACCTGACGCGCACGGTGGGGTGGTTTACGAGCCTCTTCCCGGTCGAGCTGCGTGCCGAGCCCGGTGCGGATCCGGTGACCACGCTGGCTGATGTCAAGCAGCGGCTGATGGCTGTGCCCCACCGGGGCGTCGGCTACGGAATCCAGCGGTACCTGGGCAGTGCGGACGTCCGGGAACATCTGTCCTCCCTGGCCCAGCCCGACATCAGCTTCAACTACCTCGGCCAGTTCGAGAGTGCCCTGCCGGGGCTTGGCCAGTACGCGGACGACACCGAACCACGCGGCCAGTCAGTCGACCCGCGAGCCCGGCGCCCCCACCTAATCGATGTCATTGCCAGCGTCCAGGCGGGTTCCCTCGTGGTGTCCGTCGCGTACAGCACGAACGTGTACGACAGCCGGACCATCGAAAACATCACCTCCAGTGTCGTTACCGTGCTGCGCTCCCTCGTCCAGGCTCCTGGGGGAGCAGTGGAGCACACCGAGAGCCCCACGGATGTCATCGAGTCCTATGAGCTGACTCCGCAGCAGAAAGGTCTGCTGTTCCACTCACTGTCCGATCCGTCCGAAGAATCTGACGTACGCCCGTACGTCATCCAGATGGTCGACGAGTTCACCGGACAGCTGGACCCCGCGCTGTTCCGCCAGGCCTGGCAGCAGGTCGTCGAACGCCATGCCGTGCTGCGCGGTGGCATCGTCACCGGCGACGGCGACGAGCCCCGGCAGGTGGTCCGGCGGCAGACGGCGATCACGGTCGACGAGCTCGACTGGTGCGAGACGACGGAAGCTGAACAGCAGCAGTTGATGGAGAAACTGTTGGCCGATGACCGCCAACGCGGGTTCGATCTGTCGACGGCGCCGCTGATGCGGTTCACCCTGGTCCGGACCGGGCAGGACCGCACGCTGGTGGTGTGGTCTTCCCACCAGCTGCTGCTGGACGGCTGGAGTAGCCAGATTGTCCAGCAGGAGTTCGCCGCGTTGTACCAGGCGGCGGCCGCAGGGAGGGCAGCCGACCTGTCCACTCCCGTGCCGTACTCCAGGTACATCGAGTGGCTACGCAGGCAGCCCACCGCAGAAGCGCAGACGTTCTGGGAACACAGGCTCGCCGGGTTCCAAGCGCCCACCTCCTTCGGCGTCGAACGAGAGACCGGCCGCACGGGATACGCGGATCACCTGTTCGACCTTGGCGCCGATGAGTTCGCGGCCCTCCGCGACTTCGCGCGGGCCAAGCGCATCACCGTCAACACGGTCTTCCAGGGACTGTGGGCTCTGCTGCTGGCGCGCTACAGCGGTACCCAAGACGTCCTGTTCGGCGCCACCGTCGCTGGTCGGCCGGCTGATCTGACCGGGATGGAACGGATGGTGGGGCCGTTCATCAACACGCTCCCCGTCCGGGTCGAGGTACCAGGGGACGCGATGCTCACTGACTGGCTGAAACACATCCAGGACCAGCACGCAGAGCTGCGCCGATACGAGTACAGCTCTCTCGCGAGCGTCCAGGGCTGGAGCCAGGTGCCCCGAGCGCAGCAGCTGTTCCGGTCCATCTTGGTCTTCGAAAACTACCCCAAGCTGGCCGACGGAGAGGAGTTGCCGCTCGGCCTGAGCCGTAAGCGCCTTCACTATGTCGAGCGCACCGGGTACCCCCTAGTCCTGGGTATCGCGGAATGGGACGAGGAACTCCACTTCCACCTCGTCCACGATCAGGCCCTGTTCACCCCGGACACCGCGCAGCGGATGGCCGGTCACCTGCGTACGCTCCTGGGGAGCATGCTTGAGCGGCCGACGGCCCGTCTCAGAGAGCTGCGGATGGTCACATCCGCAGAACTGGAGCAACTCGCACAGTGGAACGGTCCCGTCGTAGACCATCCCAGCCATCTGACAGTGCCCCAGCTCATCGAACGACAGGCGAGCAGGACCCCTGACGCAGCGGCTGTCACCTTCGGCGAGACGACCCTGACCTACGCGGAACTCAACATCCGTGCCAACCAGCTGGCCCACTACCTGCGGCACTTGGGCGTACGTCCCGAAGTCGTCGTCGGACTGTGCGTCGAACGGAGCTGCGACATGATCGTGGCGCTGCTCGGCATCCTCAAGTCGGGCGGCGCCTATTTGCCGCTGGACCAGGACCACCCGGCCGACCGTCTCGCTTTCATGATCGACGAGACGGAAACGCCCGTGATCGTCACTCAGGGACACCTGGCCGACCGGTTCCCTGCGAATGGGGTGAAGACGCTGTGCCTGGATTCCGACATGGAGGAGATCAGCCGGCAGCCCGCCACAGACCCGGAGCCCTGGGCTGGACCGGACGACCTCGCTTACATCATCTACACGTCCGGCTCGACGGGCAGGCCCAAGGGCGTGATGATCGAGCACCGGTCCATGAGCGACCGGGTGCAGGAGATGCGTGACCGTTACCGCCTCACCGACGAGGACGTATATCTCCAGTTCTCCTCCGTCACGTTCGACGGCTCCGTCGGGGAGATCTTCCCGACCCTGGTCGTCGGTGCCGAACTCGTGCTGCGTGGCGAAGACTGGACACCGGAGTGGATCACCGAGACCCTCGCCAGTCGCGACATCACCGTCTGTCAACTGCCGCCGTTCGTGTGGAACGAACTCACCTCCCGCCTCACCTCGTCCACGGAGCTGGGCGTTCGGCTGCGTCTGATGAGCATGGGCGGTGAACGCGTCCTGCCTGCTACGGCGGAGAGCTGGTTCCGGCGCACCGCGGTGCCGCTGATGAACATCTACGGCCCGACCGAGACGACCGTCAACATGACTACCTGCCTCATTACCCGGGCCTCGGGGGTTGTGCCGATCGGATCCCCCGTCGCGAACACGGACGTACTGGTAGTGGACGAGCACGGCAATCAGGTGCCCATCGGCGTCGCAGGGGAACTGTGGATCGGTGGCTCGGGCGTCGCTCGCGGATATCTCAATCGGCCCGAGCTCACGGTGGAGCGCTTCGTTGCGCATCCGTTCGCCAATAATCCGAGCCGGCGCATGTACCGCACCGGGGACCTCGTGCGATGGCTGCCCGACGGAGACCTGGAGTTCCTCGGCCGCATCGATGACCAGGTCAAGCTGCGGGGATTCCGGATCGAACCGGGCGAGATCGAGTCTGCCCTCCTGACACATCCGGAAGTCACCGCGAGCGCGGTGGTCCTACGCGACGACGGGGACAACGGAAAGCGGCTGGTCGCCTACTGTGTCCCGTTGCCCGGACGGCGTCCGACGGTGACCGATCTGCGTGACTGGTGTTCTCGCAGCCTGCCTGACTACATGCTGCCAAGCGCGTACGTGCTGATGGACACGCTGCCGGTAACCGCCAACGGGAAGGCGGTCAATCGGAAGGCACTACCCGCGCCGGAGACCGTACGGCCACGTGTTGAGACAGAATTCTTGGCCCCGCGTACCGAGATGGAGCAGCTGGTCGCGGACATTTGGCGCGACGCGCTCAACGTCGACCGTGTCGGCGCCCACGACAACTTCTTCGAACTGGGTGGGGACTCGTATCTGAGCATCCTCGTCATCGCAAAGGCGCGGAAGAAGGGGCTTCATCTCACGCCGCGGGTCATCTTTCAGACACCATCGGTCGCCGAACTCGCTGCACATCTCGAGGCTATGAGGGCCCGGGCCGGCAGGCAGGCTAGCCCGAGCGGAGGCGCCGGGGCCGCGCAGCCTTCCACCGCACCAGCACACTCGACCCCCGAGCCAGCCAGCGCAGGCCGATTCACAGTGGTGGGGTCGGCCGAGGGGCACAAGGACACTCGGGTGGCCCTCGTCCGCCTCAACGAAAGTTCCGCGGACAGTGTCACCTTCTGCTTCCACGAAGGCGGCGGAAACGTCAGCGGCTATGTGCACCTGGCTGAGGCCCTCGCGCCTGTGACCCGCATGATCGGTATCGAGGCGCGCAGCGTGGCCCTCGGGGTAGAACCCGAGGGCGACGTGGCGGAAATGGCGCAGAACTACTGGGCCGCGATGCGGACCATCCAGCCGACCGGTCCCTACGTGCTCGTGGGATGGTCCTTCGGTGGTGCGCTTGCCATCGAGGTCGCACGTCTCGTAGAGAAGGCTGGCGGGCAGGTGAGTCTTCTCGTCGCGCTGGACTCCTGCCTGCCGGTGCAGGGCGCCCGCGGAATGATTGAACGCGAGCACAGCGCCATCCGTCGGCTGCTTGAGTACATCGACGACGCGGCCGTCACCCAGAGCGAGCTGGAGAAGTCCGCCGCTGTTGCCAAGCTCATGACGGAGGTCAACCTTCCGACGGCCATGCTCTCCCTGAAGCGGAGTGAACTGGTCAGCCATCTCAGGACGATGGAAGCGAACACGCGAGCCGTATTCCACTACCGACCGACGGTAGTTCGCTGCCCAGTCGTCCTCTACCAGGCGCACGGCAGTTCCTGGCCGATTCCGCTGGCGGAGAGCTGGCAGCCGTTTGCGGAACGGGTCGACTTCAGGACCGTGTCGGGTGACCATCTTTCCTTCTTGCGGCCCCCGCATGTCGTCGCCCTCGCCAAAGAAATCACCGTGGCCCTGGAAAAACTCAGCGATTGAGTCAATTCCCCCACATGTGAAAGTGGCTGGGCCGCGGCCCGGCCACCGATCCGAGACAGGAGAACGTGATTTCTATCGACATACACCGCGCGGAAGAGGTCCGTGCGTTGTACGAGCGCTTTCCATATCCATCGCCGAGTGCGTCCGCGCAGCCCATCTTCGACATTGCGATGGGGTTGGACTTCGTGGTCGAAGAGTTGGCTGGTCGAGAAGTGCTGGATGCCGGCTGCGGTACTGGACATCGCCTCGTCGGCTTGGCGTGCCAATATCCGGAAACGACCTTCGTAGGAGTCGACTTCAGTGAGCGATCCTTGTCGATCGCGAGGGATCTGGCGGAGCGCAATGAATGCACGAACGTGGAGTTCATTCGAGCCGAGATAGGTGGTGTGGGCCTCGGTCGTCAATTCGATCTCATCACCAGTACGGGCGTCATCCATCACCTGGAGAACCCAGAGGGAGGTGCTGACTGGCTCCAGCGGCACCTGAAGCCGGACGGAATTCTTTACACCTGGTACTACCATCCGTATGGCGAGTTCGATCGCCTGCTGAGTAGGGAATTGGTGCAGCTTTTCCTGAGCCGGTCCAAGGGTGACCTGAGCGACACCATCCTCTCCGACCTCGAACTGTCCCTTTCCGCACGGCAGTACGGGACTCGAACCTCTCATTCGGACGCGGGGCCCCAGGACCAGTTGGCCGCCGACGCTGACGCATATCTTCATCCAATCGTCAACGCATATAAGTTTCAGGAGGCCGCCGAGTTCTTTCGGCGCAGATGTGACTGGGTTGTGGTCAACGGCGTCAACTGGGACGGCGGGTCAAACGTCATCGACACGGCCGACTGGAGCGGGAACACGTACGGGACGGTGGCACTATCCGATCTATTCAGAAATGAACGACTGCACCCCGTCTTCGCCGAAATGGACGCGCAGCCACAACTCGACTGCGTGGAGCTGAAACTGCGCCCCACGGGTTTCTCGCTCGTCTCTGGGCCGTCCGCAGGCCTGCGCAAGTGCACCGACCGGATCCGGCGAAACGCCGAACGGGCAAACCTTCTCGACCGAGGAAACCTGTCGACGACAAGAGGAGACAACCTTCAATGATAACTGCCGGGCTCAAGCTCACGCACAGCGGCGGTCTTGCCCTGCTAGAAGACAACAAGCTGCTCTTCCACATCGAAGTGCAAAAGCTCCACAACAACGCGCGGTACAGCTCAGTGGCCGACTTACGGTTGATCTCCGAAATTCTCGCGGCACAGGGGTACAAGGTCTCGGATGTGGACCACTGGGCCGTGGACGGCTGGGACGGTGCCCAGTACGGACACCTGCCCCTGCACAACAACGGATCACCGCTGGAACTCAAGGTCGCTCCCTACCGCGAGAACGACAACATCAACAGCCTGGTCCGCCCCGGGGTCACCGGAGAACTCCCCATCGGGGGCAACACGGTGAGCTACAACAGCTATGTCCACATGTCGAGTCACTTCGCCGCCGCCTACTGTTCCAGTCCCTTCGCGGCCCGTGGAGAGGACTCCTTCGTCCTCGTCTGGGACGGCGGCTGCTTCCCACGCCTGTACTTCGTGGACGGCACACGCGGCACCGTGGAGAATGGCGGAGAAGTCTTCCCGCTCATCGGCCACTCGTACGCCATGGCTGCTCAGTACTTCGGTCCCTGGTCCCGGAAGAGGACCGAACGGTCACAGGTCGTCGACGACCTCTCCGTAGCGGGGAAGCTGATGGCGTATATCGCCCTGGGTAAGCCGCAGGATGCCGTTCAGGAAGCCCTCCGGGACGTCTTCCACAAGCACTTTGAAGCTCCGACTGAGGCGGTCGCCGAATACCGGCGCAACGTCATCGGATGCGGCAGCAGCGGCGAGCCCTCGCATCGCTACACGCATGTCTACTTGAGCGATGCCGCCGACCGCATCGCCACGCTCGGCGTCTCGGATGAGGATGTCCTCGCCAGCATGCACCAGTTCCTGGAGGAGATGCTGGTTGCTCGGCTCGTCGAGAAGATCCGGCGGTGGAAGGGCGACGGCCCCTGGAATCTCAGCTTCGCCGGCGGCTGTGCTCTCAACATCAAGTGGAACAGCGCCCTGCGAGCGCACCCGCTCTTCAGCGACGTCTGGGTACCGCCGTATCCAGACGATTCCGGCTCAGCCATCGGCACCGCGTGCGCCGAATACGCGCGCACCCGCGGCGTGTCCGCAGTGGACTGGCATGTGCGCCTGGGCCCGGATCTGGTCACCACGCCCCGTATACCGGAGGGCTGGACCGCCCGCGAGTGCGGCCCTGTCGAGGTCGCCCGCATCCTGCACGAGAGCGGCAAGCCTCTGGTCTTTCTCCGCGGCCGGGCGGAACTCGGCCCCCGGGCACTCGGTGCCCGCAGCATCCTCGCACCGCCCCACGATCCCGCGATGAAGGATCTGCTCAACCAAATCAAGGACCGTGAGTACTACCGTCCTGTCGCCCCCATCTGCATGGTCGAGCACGCCCCTGACGTATTCGAGCCCGGCACGCCGGACCCCTACATGCTCTTCGATCACGAGGTCCGGCCGGAGTGGCTGGATCGCGTGCCGGCGATCACCCACCTCGACGGCACCGCCCGTCTCCAGACGGTCAGTGGGCAGGACGACCCGGTCCTGGCCGAGGTTCTGCGCGCCTACCACACGCTCAGCGGCATCCCAGTTCTGTGCAACACCAGCGCCAACCTGAACGGCAGCGGGTTCTTCCCGGACGCCGAATCCGCCATGCGGTGGGGCAGGACCGATCACGTCTGGGCTGACGGGGTGCTCTACAGCAAGGTCTGACAGGCACCCGTCTCGTGCACGGTGACCGGTTCAGCGGGCCCGTCACTCCAACTGGCAGAGAACACATAAGCGTCATCTTCGAGCGATCGTTCCTTGGAAGGTTAGGGGTGGAAGTGACCTCAACGGTTAAGCCCAGAATTCACCACATCGGCGTGCAGACCGCGAATCTGGACAACTGCCTGGCCTGGTACCTGGAGTTCTTCGGCGCCGAACAGAAGTGGGAACTGGACAAGTTCTCCGCACTCACGCTCAGCAGATTGCCGGGAATCAGGCGCCTGGTCGAGATTTCGGTCGGCGACGCCCGCTTTCACCTGTTCGACCGCGCCCAGCACAACGAACGGCAGACCGACGAGGACGGTTTCCTCTTCCAGCATGTGTGTATCCAGGTGGACTCAGCGGGCGACCTCCAGACCACCCGCCGCCGCTGGGTCGAGCTCTGTGAGTCCGGACGGTTTACGTTCGCCCGTCCCGACCAGCCGACCGAGATCGTCATTGACGACGACGGGGTGCAGAGCCTGTACCTCTTCGACGTCAACGGGCTCGAATACGAGTTCAGCTACATACCGGGCGGTCCCCGATGAGAGGCCCGAGCGACAGCACCACTCTGACCGTCCACCCAGGGATCGCCCCATGGGACTTCGGTGACTTCCCCTATGGCCTGGAACCACTGATCATGCCGTCCGTCGGTCACACCACCGCCGTGTCCCCGGCCCCGCGCGTGGTGGCCTCATGCGACCAGGCGATGTTCCTTCATCAGCTGGCACTTCTGGCGTACGGCACATCGGCCGGGGAGGTGCTCGCCCCTGCGGACGAGCCGTCCGACGACCAGCTGTTCTGGTTCCGGTGGATCACCGGGCATCAGATCACTTTCCTCGTATGGCGGCTGATGGCGAAGCTGCTGGAGAACGGTGCTGGGCGCGGAGAACCGGACCGTGCAACGGCCGCCCGACTGGAGACGTACGTGTACAGCTATTGCGCCATGCTGCTGTACACGGGGTCGTGCCCGCACGACCTCTACCAGAGCCTGATACGGCCACGCATGTTCCTTCAACATCGCAGCTTCAGCGGAACCTGGGCACCCGACTTCGCGCCGGTGCGCACTCTGTTCCGCGGACGCTGTCCGGCAGGTGGAACATCACCCGAGGGTGCGGGACTAGCCCGCGCTATAGAACTGAACAAGACCATTCACGACGGCATCGCGGCACGGCTTGTGCCCGAGGGGAAGTCCCTACTCCAGGAAGCGATGGCGGAGACTGTCGCCCGCCCCTCCCGACGCACGGCTGCTCTCTACGACAACTTCTTCATGACCCTGCGCGCCCCGGTGGCGGACAGTGACCTGATCCCCCAACTCCTGCGCCGGCTGCGCGCGGTGGCACTGGACCTCGCGACCCACGGGCTCTACCCGCGGGGACACGAAGGCGAAAGACGGCCCGATGAACTGCGCGGTGGTGAAGTGGCGCACTGCGAAAGCCGGATCGGTCATCTCCTGCACAAGGTCGGCGAAGCAGCTGCCGTTTCCGTTTGAGCCGTTGCCGCATCAATGAGATGGATCCATGCCGCGAATCTCCCGTGCCCTGATTCTTGTGTCCGGCACTGTGCCGAGGCTTGTCGCGATGAACTTCGTCGCCAGAGTCGGATTCAGGATGTATGCCTCAGGCAGTGCTCACCTTTTATGTCGGCGTGCCTTTCTCGCCGGTCGGCATGGGCCGGACCGTGCACGGCTGGTGTGGCTGCCCCTGTCCTCGGCGGCGCTGTTATGCACCCGCACCAGCTCTCTGGCACGGCAGCCCCGGTGACGAGGGGCGATTTGCTCAAGGCTGTGGACGAGGCACTGGACCCGTTCGCATCCGAACCACCCGAAAAGCTCAACGACGAAGGAGTCATCTGTGACGTTGCTGTCCCGCGTTCAGTCGCCGCGTGACCTCGACCGCCTCACCGCAGAGCAACTTGAGGAACTGGCGAGTGAGATACGTTCGTTCCTGATCAAGTCCGTGTCGCAGACCGGTGGGCACCTCGGCCCCAACCTTGGCGCGGTGGAACTAACGATCGCCCTACACCGGGTTTTCGAATCGCCGCGCGACAGGATTCTGTTCGACGGCGGTCACCAGTCGTACGTGCACAAGCTGCTGACCGGTCGGCAGGAATTCTCGAAGATGTTCAGCAAGAGCGGCCTTTCCGGCTACCAGTCGCCTGCGGAGTCGGAGCACGATGTCTTCGAGAACACCCACATGTCGGTCTCGCTCGGTTGGGCCGACGGCCTGGCTAAGTCTCACCAGCTGCTCGGTGAGAACGACCGGCACGTCGTCACGGTCATTGGTGACGGCGCCCTCACTGGTGGCATGGCGTGGGAGGCGCTTAACAATATAGCCGCAGCCCAGGACCGTCCTGCCGTGATCGTTCTGAACGACAACGGGAGGTCCTACGCGCCCACCGTCGGAGGCCTCGCTAACCACCTCGCGAGCCTGCGCACAGCCCAACCCGGCCATGAGACGCCTCACCGTCGCCCTGGCCAGCCATCCGCCGGTCCGACCTGGTTCGAGAACCTGGGGCTTGCCTACATCGGTCCCGTCGACGGTCACGACATCATGACCCTGGAGTCCGCGCTGCGACGTGCCAAGCGGCTCGGCAGCCCGGTAGTCGTGCACTGCGTCACCCAGAAGGGGCGTGGCTACAAGTGGGCCGAGCAGCACGAAGTCGACCGTTTTCACTTTGTTTCGCCGATCCATACCGACACTGGAGCACCTGTTGGTCCGGTTGGCGGGGACTGGAGTTCGGTCTTCCGCGACGAGATGATGAAGATCGGGGCGGACCGCAAGGACGTGGTGGCCGTCACCGCGGCGATGCTGGAAGCGGTGGGACTGGACGGATTCGCCGAGGCGTATCCGGAGCGCACGTTTGACGTCGGCATCGCCGAGCAGCACGCGGCTGTTTCCGCGGCCGGACTCGCGGCCGGGGGCATGCACCCTGTGGTCGCCGCCTACTCAACCTTCCTGAACCGTGCCTTCGACCAGGTGCTCATGGACGTGGGTCTGCAGAAGTGCGGAGTTACTTTCGTGCTCGACCGAGCAGGTATCACGGGCTCCGACGGCGCCTCGTTCAATGGCATGTGGGACATGTCGATCTTCCAGATCGTGCCGGGTCTCCGGCTCGCCGCGCCCCGTGACGCGGACCAGGTGCGTCGTCAGCTGCGCGAGGCCATCGACGTTGCGGACGCGCCCACGGTGGTCCGTTTCCCCAATGGCACGGACGGACCCGGTATCCCTGCCCTCGCCCAGGTTGGTGGCATGGACGTGCTGAGCCGCGCCGATGCCAGCCGCCCGGACGTGCTCATTGTGTCCATCGGAGGGTTCGCCCCGATGTGCCTGGAAATTGCCGAGTTGCTTAAGGGCGAGGGAATCCACAGCACGGTTGTGGACCCCCGCTGGGTCCAGCCGGTGGACGAGGCACTGCCGGGACTTGCCGCCCAGCACCGGGTTGTCGTCACCGTCGAGGACAACGTGCGGGTGGGCGGCGTCGGCTCGGCTGTGGCGCAGGCGCTGCGCGACGCCGGCGTAGATGTGCCCTTGCGGGACTTCGGTATACCGAAGGCGTTCCTCGGTCACGCTTCGCGTGAGGAGGTGCTGGCTGACATCGGCCTGACAGCCTCCGCCATCGCACGCAGGGTGGGGGACCTGGTCTCTAGGCTCTCCTGACGTTCGATCGGAAAGGTCCTGCACGCCGACGCTGGGGATGTGCGCGGCGTCGGCGTGGGGCGCGAACTGCAGGTTGGCGTGCGATGAGAGGCGGACGTGATCATGAGTCTGGATTCCCGAGGGGGGAACGGGATCGAGGTCGTGCACAGGGGGAGCGAGGCGGCTGGCCCTGTCGACGTGCTGCGTCGGTTCCGACTTGATCAACGTACGGCGATCGTGACGGGTGCCTCGTCAGGGCTGGGGCGTCGCTTCGCACGTGTTCTGGCGGACGCGGGCGCCGACGTCTACGCGGCCGCGCGGCGCGTAGACAGACTGGAGGAACTATCAGCCGCGGACCACCGGATCCGCGCGGTTCGTTGCGATGTGGCTGACGAGACTGATCGCCGCCGACTGGTCGAGTGTGCTGTGTCGGAGACGGGGCGAGTGGACATACTCGTCAACAACGCAGGTGTAGCCGGGCCTCCGCTCGCGGAGAACGAGGAGATCGAGGACTTCGCTGCGGCGCTCGATGTCAATGTCCTTGCGGCTTTTCACCTCTCGAAGCTGGTGGGAAAGCACATGTGTGCCGCCAGAGTTGGCAACATCGTGAACGTCGCGTCCATTCTCGGAACGGTATCGGGCGCGCCGTTCGGGGGCGCGGGCTACGGCGCCTCGAAAGGAGCCCTGATCGCCCTGACGCGGGAGCTCGCGGGCCAGTGGGGTTCGATGAGTGTCCGGGTGAACGCGCTGGCGCCGGGGTGGTTCCGTACGGAGATGACCGCTTCGGTGTTCGCGAACGCCGAAGCGAGTGCCTGGGTCACAGAGAAGACGATGCTCAACCGTGCTGGAGATGAGGGGGAGCTGGATGGAGCGCTGCTATTCCTTGCCTCGGACGCCGCGTCCTACTGCACCGGTCAGGTGCTCACTGTTGACGGCGGCTGGACGGCTCAATGAGCTGTGGGTCAACGCTGGGAGCCTTCCAGTGGGTCGGCTGGTACAACCCCAAGCGACTGCAGCTCACCTTGGACTGCCTCTCACTCGAGGAGTTCGAAGCAGCGCTCCACCCGGGCCGAGACGTTCGACGACGTACGCGCGCGTCGTCGTGGATCGCGTCAGCGTCCCAGCGTACGCCGTGGGATCACGGTGACCGGTGAACTCCGTCGGCGTCCCCCGTTCCATCGGTGCCAGCAACCCAGGCACACAGTCCCGCATCTTCCACCGTAGATCCGTCCGCCTGAACTGGCCCGTCACCTGTGCGAACACCGACTTCAGCTCCGCAGCGAATCCCTCTAATCATCCATCCCCACTATGAACCAGCTCAGGAAACGAAATCTCACTGGAATATTAGCCGTTGCGAGTACACAGAGACGAACCGAGTGCTTTCCCTCGACCAGACTGTAACGACTCTGAACAACCTGTAGCGGAAGACTCAAATGGGAACTTTTAGCCATCTGGAATTGGCCAAGATTCAACCGAATTCGACAAACCATCGGACACCCCCTGACTGGATGCCCAGCGGTATGCCACGATACTCCGCATGACTAGTGCGCAAGCGATCCTGAAAACCCTTGTAGACGGCGGCGTGAACGTCTGCTTCGCTAATCCAGGAACGTCAGAAATCCATCTCGTCGCAGCCATGGAAAAAGTACCGCAGATGCGGACTGTGCTCTGTTTGTTCGAGGGGGTGGCAACCGGAGCAGCCGATGGGTACGGGCGCATGGCCGAAAAACCCGCTTCTACTCTCCTTCATCTCGGCCCAGGGTTGAGCAACGGAATTGCCAACCTGCACAATGCCCGCCGCGCGGGCACCCCAGTTGTCAACGTTGTGGGCGATCATGCGACCTACCATAAGCGCTTCGACGCACCTTTGGAAACCGATATCGAGGCCATGGCCAGAACAGTTTCGAAATGGGTCCGCCGTTCCATAAGAGCATCCGATGTCGGTGTAGATACGGCTGAGGCAATTTCCGCTGCGCTACAGGAGCCCGGTGGTATCGCCACCCTTATTCTTCCTGCCGACGTCTCATGGTCCGAAGAAGGCGAAGCGGCGTTGGTACCTGATTTGCAGCCCGCCGTCGTCGACACTGTCGCGGTGGAGAGGGCTGCCAAGCTACTCCGTGATGAAGAGTGCTGCGTCCTGTTCCTAGGCGGGAACGCGCTGCGGATTCCGGGCCTCGAGGCAGCGAGCCGAGTGGCCGCGGTGACCGGAGCCAGGCTCCTGGCCGAGAAGTCACCGGCACGACATGAACGCGGAGCGGGTATCCCTCACGTAGACCGTCTGGCCTATGCAGTGGATTCCGCGATGTCGCAGCTGGCAGGTACGCGCCACCTCATTCTTGCCGGAGCGCGGTCACCCGTGGCATTTTTTGCTTACCCTGGAAAACCAGGCAGCCTGGTTCCGGAAGGCTGCACTGTTCACGAACTCGGCGGTTCAACCGCCGAGCTGGAACTTCTGGCCGACCTGGTCGCATCGGGAACTGTGCCGAAGCGCACGCACGCGGCGTCCTTTGGAATGCCAAGCGGAAGTCTGACAGCTCAGAAGGCGGCGGCTATTATCGGCGCGTTGATACCGGAGGGTGCCATCATCGCTGAAGAAGCCAACACCTGCGATCGGTGGCTTCCTGAATTCACCGTTGGTAGCGCTCCACACGATTGGCTTAACATTACCGGAGGTGCCATTGGCATGGGTATGCCCGTCGCAACCGGTGCTGCGATCGCCTGCCCGGATCGGCCAGTGATCAACCTGGAGGCCGATGGTAGTGCGTTGTACACTCTGCAGGCATTGTGGACCCAGTCCCGCGAAGGACTCGACGTTACCACTGTCATCTTCAACAACGCTTCCTACGCGATTCTCGGCATAGAAATGCGTCGCATGACTTCCTCAGGCAACGATGCCAGGAAGGGCACAGCTCACCCGCTCTTCGATCTGACCGGCCTGGATTTCGTCGCTCTCGCGAATGGCATGGGCGTTCCCGCCACCCGCGCCCACACTGCCGAAGAGTTCGCCGATCAGCTACGCAAGGCCATCGACGAACCCGGACCCCATCTCATCGATGCCATTGTTCCCCCCCTCATGTCCTTCTCGGGCTGAGAAAACCGCTCCTCGATGTATGGGACTCGTACATGTCTGTCGCACTCCGCTCCAGATTTCGCCAAATCACCCTGCTGCCAGGAGTTTGGCCTTCCCCCGAACTCTTGGAATCTCTTCACCCTTTGAGTGAGAAGACACCGGTGAGGCTCACCGAGTGGCCGTCGGAGGTGGGGGCCGAACTCGGCGCGGAAACCGATGCGCTGCTGGCCGGCTGGAAGGACGACCTCGACGGCCCGTATCTTAACTGGCTCCCGTCACTCCGCTACATCGGGCTCCGCGCGACCTCGACCGATCGGGTGGACCTTGACTACACACGTCGGAACAGCATCACTGTCTCCCCGATCTATGGCTACGGGGACGTCGGTACCGTTGAGTTCGTCGTGGAACAGATGTTCAA
Organism: Streptomyces sp. NPDC050535; assembly: GCF_044457665.1. NCBI lineage: Bacteria > Bacillati > Actinomycetota > Actinomycetes > Kitasatosporales > Streptomycetaceae > Streptomyces > Streptomyces sp. NPDC050535. The sequence goes on along the minus strand of NZ_JBITHE010000036.1, from coordinate 29,488 downwards.
GCACGTGCGACACGGCGAAGGGCGAACCACACCTGGTGAGTTGGCGGGGAGGCGCCTGGGGCTCTTCGGATACGGCGCTGTGGGCCAGCGCGTTGCAGCGGTCGCCAGCGTGGTGGGCATGGATGTTGTCTTTCACACTCCTACCCCCCGCACTGTGTCGGACGGGGTGGCCCAGTGGCTTCCGCTTCCGGAACTCCTCAGCACTGTCGATATCCTGTCCTTCCACTCACCCGCGTACCGGGAGGTCGTGACGGAAGCCGACCTAAAGACGGTTTCCCCGAACGCTCTTGTCATCATCACGACGCTCGGTCTCCCCCTGGCCGAGTCATCCCTGCAGGCCTGGCAGTCGGGGCGAACAGGACGCCTGGTCATGGACTTGTGCGCAGCCCACGCGCTCTCCGCGAGTACACCCCACATTCCCGGCGTCGAGGTCGTACAGCGCTACGCCGCACGCACCACTGAGTCGGTCAAACGCGCGGAGGGCCAACTATTGGAGGGCCTGGCAGCATACCTTCGAGCCTGACCGGCAAGCTGATCGCATTGGCCCGCCGCCGTCGATGAGGTTCGGGCTACTGACGCGCGCGGCGAGGTGCGTGGGGTCTACGTGGTCTTACTGGGGCCACTCGGTCGAGAGCGTTGGATCGTTGATGATTCCTGGGAGTGTGCGGTGATTGTCCGCGCGGACAGCAGCAAGGCGGCCGAACTCCGCGCTCGACGGGTCTCGGAAACAATCAAGATTCGGAGGACCAAAACGCAGGAGCCACTGCCGTCGGTGACGATGGGAGATCTGCTCGCTACCGCGCACGAGGTGTTGAACCCCTTCGGCGACGCTACCAAGTGATCACGTGAGCAGGAGGTGTTCGGCACCAAGCTGGCGTTTATGCAGGTCCAGTGACTGTGGTGGCTGCCATGAGGTTTGGTTTGTCCTGTCCGCGAGCAGCCGAGGGGCCTCCCGGCGGATATGGGGGGCGGCGATGACTGCCTGGAGCAGTCCGCCCAGGCCCATGGCGACAGCACCGATCGCCAGCGGCCCAACCGAAGGAGCGAAGGTCGCGGGGGTGCCGGTGGTGCCCCACAGGACCGAGGCCAGTAGCACACAGACCGCTCCCACACCTGCCGTGCCCGCCGTGTGTCCGGCGGCTCGCGTCACAGCCGGTCCAGCAGGTCGGCCGCCATCGCGCGGGCGTGCTCCAGACGTGTACCCGCACCTTCCAGGCCGGCGCGTGCCATCGCTCCTTCCAGCAGGAACGACTGGTGCTCCGCCGCCGCGCGTGCTTCTTCCGGCCGCCCGGGCAGCAGGCCCTCCAAGTGCCCGGCAAGCAGGTCCTCGACCTCCTCTTTGTGGCGGCGCACTGAGGCCCGGCCCTCGTCCCCGGCCGGCAGTTCGGCGGCCGCGTTCAACAGCCCCCACCCGCGGAAACCGTGCTCGTAGGCGAAGGCGGCGTGATCGGCGTACGCGTCGAAGACGGCCAGCACACCGCCGCGGCCGCCCTCGGCCTCCTCCAGCCGCCGCCAGTACAGGCTCAGCCATTCCTCGTGCCGCGCGTCGAGGTAGGCCATCACCAGATCGGCCTTGGCGGAGAAGTTGTTGTACAGGCTCATCTTCGCCACACCGGCCTCGGCGGTGATCGTGTCGATCCCCGTCGCTGCCACGCCGTCCGCGTAGAAGCGCCGGGCTGCGGCAGCGAGCAACTTCTCGCGCGCCGCCCCCCGCCGTCGGCCGGGACGCTCTACCGCCGCTCCCGTCGGCTTCCGGTAGCAACCACTCCTTCGGCGGGAGGACGCTGCCAGGAACTCTGGATCGAGAACGGGCCTCTGGGAGAAGCGTCGATCGTCTTGGTCGCGACGCGACCGCCGAGCACATTCTGACGCCCCGGTAGGGAGCGGCCCCTGTGCGTACAAACCGCGCCACCTTCGGAAGAACCCTCCTCGCCGTGCTGGCCCGCAGCGCTACCATCCGCAGGTTCTGCACTCGGGGGAGGAGGGAGCGGATGCTGGAGGCCTGGCTGGCTATCTGGGGGGCAAAGGCAGAGGACTTCTCGAGCGGGAGCAAGAAGTCTGAGATCTACCACCGCTGCGTACAGGCTGCGCTTGCTGATCCGGAGACTGCACGACTGCTCGGCAAGCGGGACGGCGTGAGCGCGGATGCCGTCATTGAGCGGATGAGGACACCGACGTACCACCGCTATGCCACCCTTCCGTGCCCGTCAACTGCACTGGACGAGGCCGCGGCGAAGGAGCGCGAGATCCAGCGCAGGCATGAAAGGAGGGCCAGAGAGACAGACTGGAACTGGCGCGGCATCTGTTTCCTGACAGCGTTTGCTGCCCTGTTGATTCTCGGCTTCGGCGGACTACTGGTCCTGCTTGCGGCCGGTCTCGTTGCCGCGGTGGTGGTGTTCATCCTGTTCTGGCGCGGTCTGCAGGCTGGGCCCAACCTGGTGCTCTGCCTCATTGCAGGAGGGCTTCGCATCTCCTGGCTGGTACAGCGAATCGAGGTAGGTGTACGAGCCGCTCAATGGGGTGATGCTCTGCAGAACGAGGGAACGGGGCCGGTGGTGGCCCAACTTGTCCGTCACATGCTGGGCGACGACCCTGATTCCTTGTTCATCCCGGACCACTTCGAGTGGGGCCTGCGTGCCCCACGGGAATCCCTCTTCTTCGTCGAGAACGGGGCCCGGCGACAACTGGAGCGGAAACTCTCACACATCACGGACGGCACCATCGCAGTCTGCGGACCGCGGGGCGTAGGCAAGACGACCCTGCTGAACCAGTCCGTCGAGAAAGCCGGATTCGGCTTGATCATTCAAGCGCCGGCCACATATACCCCGCATGATTTCCTGCTGTCGTTGTCGGTGCAGCTCTGCGAGAAGTACCTGCGTGACGAGAACTATGGGGTTCCCGAGTTCACGCGCCTGTCCCCGGCGCGCAAGCTGTTGCGGCGGGGGAAAGTTCAGGTCAAGCGGCTGGGGCGGTGGGGTTCCTTCGCGGTGCCAGCTGCCGCTCTGCTGGTGCTGGGATTGTCAGCGTCGGTGCGCTCCCTATACGCGCAGTACGCCGCATCCATTGCTGACTTTGCGCGCATGCACGCCGAGCGAACCCGCGATGACGTGATGGAAATCTGGCAGGGCCACGCAGTCGTTGCAAGCGTGTGCGTCACCGTCGTCGGGATCGCCTGGTGGAAGGCACGCCATGCGGCCTGGCTGCCACGGCTGCTGGGAGGACTGTGGACGAACGGCAGCAGGCCTCTCGGGCTACTCCTGGCCTGCTTCTCTGCCCTCTCAGTGTTCTTGGACGAACAAATCCGCCAGCAGATCCTGCATCTGCAGCGCACGCGGCCGGACGAGCTGACCAGAACCTTGATCTACATTGCGGGGCTGATGGTCACGTGGTGGGTTCTGCGCCGGGCCCGTGATTCAGATGCCGTGCTTCCCCTGAGCAGCCGAGAGATCCCTCTTGAGAAGGTGTTTCGCCCCCTGGCCGCGGCGGCCGGGGGGTGCCTGCTGCTGTACCTGATCAAGAACCCGCAAACACACAGCCTTCTGGCAGACCGCGAGAACCCTCTGCGTCTCGTGGGCATAGTCACAGGAGTTGTGGTGGCAAAGGCGGGAGGTTGGCGGCCCCGGCCTGAAGAACCGGCACTGGTAACCAAGTGCCGCAACCACCTCTACCGACTCCAGACGATCCAGCAGTCCACGAACGGACTGACCACCGGCGCTGCCCAGATCTTGAGCCTGGGCAGTACGCACACCACCTCCGTCTCCACAGTCCTGCCGAACTACCCCGAACTGGTCGAAGACTTCCGCAACCTGCTCCAGCGCATCGCCTTCGAAAAGAGAGGCCAGAGCAAGTCCGTAGTGATCGCCATCGACGAAGTGGACCGCCTCGGAACGGACACTCAGGCACTGGCCTTCCTCAGCGAGATCAAGGCCATCCTGGGTGTTCCCCACGTCTACTACCTGATCTCGGTCGCGGAAGACGTCGGAGCCGCATTCGTCCGGCGGGGCCTCCCACACCGGGACGTGACCGACAGTTCCCTGGACGACATCATCCACGTCCAGCCCAGCACCCTCACAGAGTCACGCGCCATCCTTGCCGAGCGTTCCCAGTCACTCAAAGACCCCTACGTCATCCTCGCCCACGCACTGTCCGGCGGCATCCTGCGCGACCTGCTCCGCTACGGCCTGCAGATCAGTGAAATCCAGGACGAGACACAACTACATGAACTCACCGATCTCGCCCGGCATCTCATCCTTGAAGAACTGGCCGAGTCCTTCGCGGGCTTTAGGACCCTGCTGAGCAAACAGCAGTGGACCCACAACACCAGCGAAGTTCTCGCCTCATTCCGCATCCTCGCCAGCTACCTGCGCGACCCCTGCCTGTGCACAGAAGCGGAAGTGCTGCACGCCCTGGAAGAGTTCGCCTTCTACACCCACGGCACCCGACCACGAGCAGGAACCACTAACGACCAGCCGGATTCCGCAGCGGACCAGGAAATCAGCAGCGATGCACGCCAGCTCATCGATGAGGCTTCTGCGTACGCCTACTTCTCGCTCACTCTGCTCAACATTTTCAGCACAGAAAGGTTCGAACGCCGTACCCAACTGGCAGCAGCAGCCGGCCCAGACGGCGCCCCGGAACGGCTCGCAGAGGCCCGCCAAGAACTCGGCATCTCGCCCCACAGCGCCCGACCGCTGATCGACAGCATCCGTAAGGCATGGTCGCTGCCCCTAGGACCCACGATCGGCAGTTGCCCCCCATTGTTGATCATCGAATGCCCACGCCACGGAAACATGCCCAGGGAATGAGCGTGGTGAGTCGCTGCTAGGAGCTCGTAACAGGATCTTGCTGAGGTTCCCTGGTTGGGCGTGACCGGTGTGATGATTCGGCCGTTTGTGATGTGTGACGACTCGGCCGTGGATCGTGGACGACGACTTGTGGGGGCTGATCGAGCCGTTGCTGCCGCCCTGGCCCGAGCGGTCGCCGGGGCTGCGGCCGGTGGCGGACCGGCTGTGTTTGCAGGGCATCCTGTACGTGCTGGTCAACGACATCGCCTGGCAACTCCTGCCGCTGGAGTTGGGGTTCGGCTCCGGGCAGACCTGTTGGCGGCGCCTTGACCGCTGGCAGCAGGCCGGGGTCTTCGACCAGTTGCACCGTCTCCTGCTCGCCGAGCTGAACGCGGCCGGCGAACTCGACTGGTCTCGCGCGTGTGTGGACGGCTCCCACATCCGCGCGAATAAGGGGGTGCCGCGACCGGTCCGTCGCCGGTCGACCGGCGGAAGACGGGAAGTAAACACCACCTGATCTGCGACGGCAAAGGCACTCCGCTCAAGGTGATCACCACTGCCGCAAACGTCAATGACATCACCCAGACCCTCGCCCTGGTCGACGGCATCCCGCCCGTGGCCGGACGTCCCGGCCGTCCACGCCGACGCCCCGAGGCCGTGCTCGGCGACAAGGCGTACGACTCCCGGGCCGTACGCCGCGAACTGCGCAACCGGCGGATCCAGCCGGTGATCTCCCGCAAGGGCACCCCGAACATCAAGGGCCTGGGCAAGCTCCGCTACGTCGTGGAGCAGACCTTCGCCCTGCTCCACCAGTTCAAACGACTCGCCGTCCGCTGGGAACGCCGACCCGAACTCCACAACGCCTTCGTCTCGTTGGCCTGCAGCCTCATCTGCTGGAGACGCCTCAAGAAGACCGGATCATGATCGCGTTACGACCTCTAGGCAGCCGCGGTGTCGCCTCCTTCCGCCGCACGGGGCGGGTCAGGTGGCAGCCTGCGGGGCACCAGCGCGGCGTAATGGCCGGCGACAGTCACCGTCCTGCGGGCAAGCCGCTGCGCACCGCTCGGGCACGGCGCCCTGGAAGGAGACGGAGGAGGGGCGCTCCGCCGTGCTGCGGCGGTGCAGCAGTCGTGGCGCCTGAAGTCGGACGGCGGGCGGATTTGACGCAAGGTCGACCTGTTTTCAGCCATCCTGATGGCCTTTGGCATACCTGTCTGGCAAACGTCCCTCCCGGTCATGCACGGAACGTTACGATGACGGCGCTGATCTCCTGACGGGTGGTCAGTGAGTGGCTCCGGGTGTGCGGTTCGCGTCATGAGGCGTAGTGGGTGCTCGTGGCTGATGGTAAGCCGAAAATCGTCCACCCAAGGACGCGCGGGATGGGGCATGTTGGGGGTGCCCTCGGCTCGTTACGAAAGGCCATCCTTCGTGCGATACCGCAACCTGGCGTGGCGATTTCTGTGCGCAGGGATGGGCTTCTACTCAAGTGACTCGTGCAAAACCCGTCACACGAATACGACTTGTGAGACACGTGCGGTTATCTTCCTCTACGCTCGCTCATGACAGACGGTGAACGTCACGCTCAGGAACAACCTGCCGTGCCACGCGCTCCTGGAGTCCCAGACGCGCGCCCGTCTCCGCAGCGGCTCCGCTTGGGTACCGCGTTTGTGTTCTCTCAGCGCCGTCGACCGGGGGCGCCCGTCACACACTGAGGTAGAGATGCGTACGGATTTTGGTGAACTCGTCATCGGGCAGGTCATCGTGCATTCGGTGCCCACCCGGCCGAGGAACGACCCCAGGAACTACACGGTCGAACTCAGCGACGAGGCCAGCCCTCTGACGGACAAAGTCCAAAGCGCGCTGGAACGCCGACTGGTCAAGATCCTGAACTCTCACGCCTGCTCAGTGACAGAAGATCCCGAGCCTAAGTCCCCGCTCCCGGACTGGGTGAGGGACTTCATGGCGGAAGAGCAAGATCTCCTCGAGGTGTCCGGCCATCTGGCCCGGCACCTCCAAGACTGCCAGACCGGCGTCAACTCCCGAGGACTCCTGGTGGTCGCCTCGGCCAGTCTGGCCCGCCAACCTGCCCTGCTGATGGTCAAGTTGGAGCAGGAGACGGGCATGCAGGCCCGGCGCGTCGGCGAGGAAGGCAAGCGGACCTTCGACGTCCAGTTCTTCGCCGACCTCCTGTTCACGGAGAAGGCCAACGTCTTCAAACTCGCGCTCTTCACCGTCGATGGAGCCGGGACAGATCTGCTGCAGGGGTGGGCCGCCGACCGGCAGCGCTCCAACCGGCGCATGGCCGGCTTCTTCCTGCACGACTACCTCGGATGCAGGTTCACGGAAGACCCCGCCGAGATGACCGGCCGCTTCCACGAGGTCGCTCTTAAATGGGTGAACACCCGCCTGAGTGAACCGGCCGACGCCCACACCCGCGTCGAGTACACCATGGCCGTCCTCGCTGAGCTCAAGAGCGCTCCCGAGAACCTCAACCCGCGGGACTTCGCCGGACGGCACCTCAAGGGTGACCACCGCCACGAGTTCCTCACGCACCTCGCCGAGAACGGGATTCCCGACCGAACCTTCGTCAAGGACATCACGCTCATCGACGCACGCCTGCAGAAGATGCAGGTCAATTTCGCCAGCGGCGCCTTCCTCGTCGCACCGCTGGACACCGTCGATGAGACGGTGACGTTCGAGGCTCTGGAAGGGGGCGGAACCAAGGCCACTGTGATCGGCGAAGTCACCGCAGCCCGCGGCTTCTCACCCCCGGGAGGCCGCCCCAAGAAAGCGGCTCCCGACGCACGGAGCGCCGAAACCGACCGCCTGGACGACAGCCGTGACACTGACGATCAATGAGGCCTTCCACCGCTACGTCGCCGAAGAACCCCGGATCAAGGAAGCGGCCCGGCAGACCGCAGACCACTTGCGCCTGCGGACCGTCCGGGCCCGGCTCGACTGCCAGGTCACGCATCGCACCAAAGACGTAGGGCGCTACGTCGCCAAGATCCACCGCAAGCGCTACGAGGACCCGTGGAAGGACATCACCGACAAGGTCGGCGTGCGGATGACAGTCCGCCACCCCGGCCTGTTCGACGACGCTCTGTCTCTGGTCAAAGACACCTTCACCGTGGATGACAGCGTCGTCCAGGACTACCGCACCATGCTGCCCGGCCAAGAGGAGCGGTTCGAATACCCCCGGCTGCACGTCCAGGTCCCCGTCATCGGCGGATACAAGGACCCTGACGGCCAGCCGTACGAGTGCGAGATCCAGATCCGCACCCCCGTCGTCGACGTCTGGGCCAACGACTACCACCGCCTCGCCTACAAACCCCCCGGTAACCTGCAGGTCCCCTCCGATGTCAGTCGTGCGCTGTACCGTGCATTTGCCCTGGTAGAGCTGTATGACGCAGAGATCGGTCGGGTGATGGACGCGCTGGAACAGCACCCTGGCTTCACCCGCGGCAACAAGCTCCTCGCCGAGACAGAACGCATCTACCGCACGTTCGCCCACCACTCCTTCGACAGAGAACTGTCCCACGAGGTCATCGAGATACTCCTGAAGACGGTGCCCGGTGACATAACCGACTACGGCTATCAACTCGTGACTTTTACCGAACGATGGCGGGAGCGTCTGGAGCGTACCTACCGGCAGTTCGGTCCAACCAGCGACCACTTCCTCGAAGACGGCCGCTACATACTGGCCTCGCAGCCCGAAAGCCTGATCATCTTCGAACGCCTCGACCACGACAGCTTCACTCTGGTGGATCGCTGGAACGAAGGCCCATTCGACGAATCGATGCTCTACGACATGGCAGAAGCCTGGGGGATAGACCTGTGACCCGACCACAACAGCCCGAGCCATCCGCTGTCGTGGCCGCCACCGCCATGTTCGTCGAGGTCCTCGTCGTCGGCATCGGCTTCCTCACCGGCCTGGGCGTCCTCGCCGTAGCGGTAGCAGGCCCTGACAACACCCGCCGACTCGCGCCTGTGGCCGACACATCCCTCGCGGCCAGCGCAGCCCTTGCAGCCGCTTACGCACTAGGCATCCTCGTCGACCGCGCAGCCGACACCGCCCTCACCACTGTCCGCCGTCGGCTGCGCGCCCGCTCCTTCCCGGCACCCGCCGACTACGCCCAGGCACAGCTCAAACTCGCCGACTTCCCCTCCCTGACCGCCCGCGTCGACTACGCCCGCTCCCGCCTGAGGGTCTGCCGAGGATGGGTCCTCAACAGCATCCTGCTCACCCTGGCCACCGACCTGGCCCTGTGGCGGTTCCCTGTAGAACACCGATCCCTGCTCCTCGCCACGACGACCGCGCTAGGGGTCCTGGCCTCAGCGGGCTTCTACCTGTCCTGGCACACCATCACCGCCACCGGCTACCGCAAATTGGCCGCGCAGACCGCACCCGCGGCTGCACCCACCGTGCCCTCCCAGCCCCCGGCGCCCGCACCGCAGACCCCCTGACCACAGCCGACGCCCGGATGACGCACCGGCAAGGCGGCACAGGAGGACGTGACGGCGGGGGAGAGCTGCCAGAATCGGACACCACCCGTCCCGCCGCCCGTCCTGTCCCACACTGCCCGGAGACCCCCTTGGACCCCCCCCAGCCCCAGGCAGCCGATCCGCAGCCGTTCACCAACCGGGATCTGCGCAGCCTGGAACTGGACCTGCCACGACGGCGCGGGCGCAAACCCAAACCCCTGTCTCTGTACGAGGACCAGCAAGAAGCCCTCAGCAGGATCCTCAAACACCTACACAAGCCCGGCACCCGCGGCCTGTACGTGGCGGCGACCGGTACGGGCAAGACCCTCGTGGCCAGCCGAGCCGCCGCTCAGCTGGCGCGCCGACTGCTGTTCGTCGTCCCCACACTCGACCTCGCGGCACAGACCGCCCTGGCCCTGCGCCGCGACGGCCACCGCGGCCCTCTCGTCATCGTCTCCTCCATGGACGCGGCCGCCCACGGAGCGCTGGCCGCAGCACGCATCGTCTCCGTCACCGACTACCGCCTCCTTGCCTCTCTGCTCGCCGCCGTCGGTACGGGCCCGGACTCCCTCCCCGGTCTGGCGGTGGTGTGCACCTACGACTCCCTCGACAAGATCGAGAACACTCAGCACACCGCACACCAGGTCCCGCCCTTCGATCTGGCGGTCATGGACGAAGCCCACCGGATCGCGGGCCGGGCAGACAAAAAATGGGCCGCAGTCCACGACGCCACACGCATCCGCGCCGACCGCCGCCTCTACATGACCGCCACCCCCAGGATCTTCGCCGGCCCTGACCTGGCCGAGTCAGCCAACCTCACCCGCCCCCGCGGCCGGCGACGCGCCACTGCGGGGGAGGAGGCCGACGCCCGGGCCAACTCCATGGACAACACGGCGGTCTACGGCAAGAAGGTCTTCGAATACCCGCTCGCCCGCGCCATCGAAGACGGCCGGGTGGCGGACTACCGCATCATCGTCCCCACCCTCACCGACGACGATCTGCGCGCACGCCTCAACGTGCCTGCCCCTGGCGGCACCCCCGGCAACGAGACCTTGCCCGACACGGACGAAGCGCTCCGCTCCACCGCCCTGCACCTGTCCGTCCTCAAAGCGATGGCCGAGCACCAACAGCGCCGCGTCCTCGTCTACTTCAACCTGGTCGAGGACGCCAGACGCTTCGCCCGCGAACTGCCCCACACCCTGCGCAGCCTCCGGGCCAGCGCCCCCGATGTGTGCCCCGGCATCGATCCCCAGCTCTTCTACGTCCACGGCGAGATGCCGGCCGACCAGCGCGCCGAGACCTTCGCCCAGTTCGCCGCCGCCGACCGCGCCATCCTGACCAACGCGAAAGTCATCGCTGAAGGCGTCGACATCCCCAGCGTCGACGCCATCGTCTTCGCCGACCCCACCCGCAGCGTCATCCGCTGCGTCCAGGCCCTCGGACGCAGTCTCCGCCTGTCCGTCAGCGGCAAGATCGCCAGCCTCGTCATTCCCGTCTACATCCCCCCGGGTGCCGACCCCACCGACATTCTCGGCACCGCCTACGAACCCGTCTGGGCCATCAGCACCGCCCTGGCCAGCCACGACCACCGCATCCTCGAACGCCTCCCCGCCAAAGCCAATCGCCTGCCCAAAGAGATCAGCCAGCTCATCCAAAACCGCTGGCACTTCGACTTCGCCGCCCACCCCGAACGCATCGCCCGCGCCCTCGACCTCACTTCCTTCAGCCCCCACGAAGCGGCCGCCTCACGGTCCCGACGCGCAGGCCTGGCCGCAGCCCAGGCCTTCCACGACGAACACCAGCACCTCAACGTCCCCGCCGACTACACCGACCTATACGGCTACGGCCTGGGCACCTTCATCACCAGCATGCGCGACGCCCGTACCGCCGGACGTCTGGATACCGACTGGACCGCCGAACTCGACGCCCTGGACATGATCTGGGACAGACACGACGCCGCCTGGCGTGCCCAGCTCACCGCTGCCACCGACCACCACCAAGCTCACGGCCACCTCGCCATCCCCGCCACCACCCCCACCGGCGCCTGGCTCGCCGAGCAGCGCTCCCTGGCCGCCCGCAACCAGCTCAACGCAGCCCGCCTGGCCGACCTCACGGCCATCGACCCGCACTGGCAACTGCCGCACGGAGCGGACTGGCACCGCAAATACCATCTGCTGCGCGCCCATTTGTCGGCCGGGAACGACCCCGCTGCCCTTCACCCCGACACCGTCCTCAACAGTGTCAAGATCGGCAGCTGGCTCAACCGCCAACTCACCCGCTGGCGCGTCCTCACGCCCGGCCAGCAGGATCTTCTCGCCAGGATCGGGCTGACCCCCGACACTCATCCCCTCACGTCAGCCCGCCGCCCACGCCGCACCTTCGCCCAGACCGTTCAGATTCTCGAGCTCTTCCTGCACCGCGAGCGCCGTGCTCCCACAGCCCGCGAGGAGATCACCGTTGACGGCGAGCCTGTCAAGATCGGGCCGTGGCTCGCCAAGACCCGCACCAAGCACCGCGCCGGCCAGCTTCCTCCACAGCAAGCAGCCCTGGTCGCGTCCCTGTTCGACGGTGACTGGACCGGCGAATCCACACCACCCGCAGACTTCCCCTAGCTGCTTGCTCCTGAGGAAGCCGGGATCCCGCTGGGGCGGCTTGCTGAGCCGGAGCACGCTAGCCCTCACGTCGTTGCGGTGGGGCCACCATGGGCACGCACCGGGGATTTGGGTGCAATGACTGGGAAGCAAGCACCGGACTCGACGTTTCCGGTCGCTGGCCGAACCCTCGGCCATGGTGATCAACCCCCTCTCCGCCAGGAGAGTGAGGGCATATGATCACCAGCAAGGCGGGGCCGTAGCACAGAGGTAGTGCGCCGCGACATCATCTCGGAGGACGTCGGTTCGAATCCGGCCGCCCCGCCCCTCTCGCAGGGTGACGCTCCGTGAACCCAGAACAGAAACGCGCCGATTGGGGCGGACGCCCACCCATCACAGCAGTCTGACCGAACCTGTGTTCCTGTCCGGTTGGAGCTCTAGTCGTCGAACTCGAAGCCCGAAGTCTTCGCCCGGGCGATGAGGTCGCGCACTGCCTCGGGGCTCGTGATGACTGATTCAACGGCCGTCTTGAGTCGCTCGAGGTCACCCGGACTCCCGACCGCGCAGAACATGCCAGCCTCGCTGTCGAAGCCGAGGCGTTCGGCAATGTCCGGCCAGGTGAACCGTACGAGACCTTCCCAGAAGTACCCGTTCGGCTCGTGCCCTGCGCCGGCTACTGCGGCATCAGCAGCCAGGCCACCGGCATCCCACGTCAGCGAGTGTTCGCCGTTGAAGTCATGAAGCTTGATGGCCACGGCCGCGATCTTCTCACGCCTCGCGCACGGGGTGCTCGATCCGCTCCCTCGCCGCTCTTCACTCTCAGGCGGCGACGCCGAGTTCTTTGCGTGTTCGGTGGACGAAGTCGCGAACGGCCGGCTCGCGCCGCCAGGGGGCTAGGGCCGCATTGAACTCGGCAACGTAGTCCTTGGCGCGGGTGGACTGGACACGGGTGAGGATGTCGACGCTGCGGTGGCCGAGTTGGAGGCCATGGTCGAGGTCGCGGGCCTGGAGGTGTGCGGTGGCGACGATGGCGAGGCGCATGCCGACGGAGCGTGTGAAGGCGCCGGGCGGCATGGCAGCGGCCTGCTTGTTCCAGGCGAGGGCTGCTGTGGGGTTCTTCAGGTCCCTGAAGACTTCGGCGGCGTCGGCGGACAGGCGGGAGTGCACGTAGAAGTCGATCCAGGCCGGCTCATCGCCACTATCTTTCCTCGCCTGGTCCAGGAGGTTCTCCGAGCCTGCCAAGGCCCTCGAGGCCGCCCGGGGGTCGTTCTCGCGGGCGTGAGCGCGGGCTTCGATCAGCTTGGTGAACGCCAGCACCCGCGGAGCGGCCCGGCCCTTGGCCCGGTTGAAAGCGCCCTGAGCCATGTCGATGGCCTCGGAGGCGAAGCCGCGCATCAGTGTCTGCATGGCCATGGTGGTCAGCACGTAGCACCCGAGCTGGACGTCGCCTCCGGCGCAGGCGAGGCGGAGGGCCTGGATGAAGTGCCGCTGGGCGGCGTCGTGCCGGCCGACATCGAATGCGGTCCACCCGGCGAGCCGGGACAGCTCGGCCGTCACGGAGAACAGCTCGCGGCCGATCTCGTCGGAGAAGCTGCCCCGCAGCAGCGGGGCAGCCCGGCGGTCGAGACAGCCGGTGACCGAGTTGGCCTTCCAGTTCCCGCCGCCGTACTTCGAGTCCCATCGGCGGGCGTCCTCGGCAGCCTCGCGCAGTTCATCGAGGTCGCCCCGGCCGACCTGCCGGCCGCTGCGGCGCTGGGCGGTGTCGTCGGCGGGGGTGACAAGCCATCGGGTGACGGGGGTGGTGAAGGCGGAGGCGGCGAAGCCTGATCCTGCCAGGAAGTCGCGGCGATTCACGTAACTCCAGAACGTGGTGGCGACGCGGACAGCGTCGGCGGGGTCTCGCGGGAAATCCAACCCCACATCCGCGTCGGTTGTCTCGGCCGCGCCCATACCGATCTCGCCCACACTGACGGGCCGCCCCAGCCTCTCGCCGACGGCCTGCGCCAGCAGCCGGGGCACGGGCCATTTCGGCGTCATCCCGCGGCGGCACCAGTTCGCCACGGACGTATGCGAGTAGTCCGTCTCTATCCCGGCCAGGTGGGCGAGCTGGTTGACGCGCAGAGCCAGGGACTTGTGGCTCGCACCGCTGGCTTCGATGAGCCGGGCCAGGTCCGCATTCGGCGGACGGGTCCGGCGGACGGTCGATTCCACGACCTTCTCCCTTGCCGGTGACCGGAATACGGGCCGGCTCGAACAGAGGGCTGAGTACGAAGAGCCGCACTCGACTGGGAACGAAGAGCCGTACGCATTCCGCGTGTTGGGTCACCGAGGGTATTGCCTCTCCACGTCTGGTGAACCGCGTTGGTGAGTTGTGAGCCCCCCTGCGAGCCCTCCCCGTGCTTGCCCCGGGCGGCTGTGATGAAGACCCGGGCCGCCGCCGGAGCTGGACCGATCTCCTTTCGGCGGCGGCCGCCGCCAAGGCACCACCACACATTCGGGGTGAACCAGACATGTGCGGAATCGCAGGCCTGGCCGGAGCTGACGCCGCCCGGCACGAGCACACGGTCGGCGCCATGGGCGCCTCGCAGGCCCACCGCGGCCCGGACGGCACCCTGCACGCCACATCGAACGACGGCTGGGCGGTGCTGTCCATGAACACCCTGCTGATCGTCGACCGGCAGGCGATGCCCGGCCCCTACCTCGACTGCGAGACCGGAGTGCTGCTGGCCTTCAACGGAGAGATCTACAACTACCGCCAGCAGGCCGCCGCTTGGGGCATCCCCCTCGCCGCACGCGAGACGGACGCGCACCTCCTGCTGCGGGCCTGGGCCAGGATCGGGCCCTCGTGCCTGGACGGACTGGACGGCATGTTCGCCCTCGCCGTCTATGACCCGCGCGCCGGGAAGCTGTTCCTGGCGCGGGACCGGCTGGGGGAGAAGCCCCTCTACTGGCGCCTGGACGGCGGCCGTCTCGCCTTCGCCTCCGAGGTCACCACCCTGACCGGCTACGGCACCGCCCCGCTCGTCCTGCGTCCGGAGATGCTCTCGGTCGAGACACCCATCGGCGCCGACACCCCCTTCCAGGGCATCCAGCTACTGGCCCCCGCGACCCTGCTGTCCTTCGACATCGCCACCGGCTCCCTCCACCAGCGCACCTGGTGGACCCTGGAACACCGCCAGCCCTTCGAGGGCACCTACGCCGAGGCCCTGGCCGACTTCTCCGTCGTGCTCGCCGAGCAGATCCCGCTCAGGGCCCCGGCCTGCGACTTTGCACTCTTACTGTCCGCAGGACTGGACTCTTCGGTGCTGGCCTACTTGCTGAGGCCGCCGGTCTGCGTCACCGTCCGCTATCCCGGCCAGGACCGCCTCGACGAGTCCCAGACCGCGGCGGTGATCGCTGCGGACATCGGCGCCGAGCTCGTGGTGGTCGAGCCGGACCACCACGACTTCACCACCGTGTTGCCGCACCTGACGGGCGCCCTGGACTACCCGATGGGCAACGCGTCCACGTTCTCCGAGTACATGGCCTACCAGAAGATCGCGGATCTGGGCCTGAGAGTCGTGGCCGGCGGGCTCGGCCCGGACGAGTTCCTCATGGGCTACGTCCGCCACGCCCTGGTCCTCTTCGGCGCCGACGCCGTCCTGGGCGCCGGCATGGACGCCTACCGGCCGCTGGCCGCGAAACTCATGCACACCGCCGGCGAGACCCTCGATCCGGCGGAGGCGGTCACCCGGCTTGTCCTGCGCGGGCCCGATCCCGACGGGCGGATCGGCAGCCTCGTCGCCGCCGCGATGACGAGGGCCGGCGGGGACACGGCCCGCGGTCTCACCCTCGCCGACCTGTCCACGGCCTGGCGGCCGCTGGTGATGACCAGCGACAAGCTCGCCTCCGCCCATGCGCTGGAGCGCCGGTCTCCCTATCTGGCCAGGGAGTTGGTCGAGCTGTCCTACCGCCTTCCCTCCGAGTACAAGATCAGTGGCCCGGCCACGGGCAAGCGGATTCTGCGGGACGCCGCGAAAGCGCTCGGCCTGCCCCGCGAGGTCTGGGGGAGCAGGGACAAACTCGGCTTCTCCAGCCCCGTCCCCGCCTGGCTGAACGGTCCCCTGTCCGCCTGGGCGGACGCCCAGATCCACACCGCGCTCGCAAAGGCGCCCGATTCGCTGCAGCCGCTGCTGGAGGGCGGGCTGAAGCCCGGAAACCGGTTCGACCGCACGCGGATGCAGGCCCTCATGGCTGCCGCATGGTTTCGCGACCAGACGGTGAGGGCTGCCGCGTGATCCTCAACCGGCTTACTACGGTGTCCGGATGCACCAGAACACCACCGCCGCTCTCCCGGCCACCGCCCGCGGAGCGGTCGCGATCATCGCCAACCGCCGCGGGGAACTCCTCCTCCACCTGCGCGACGACCTGCCGGGCGTCATCGCCTGGCCCAACCACTGGTCGGTCCTGGGCGGCGGCTGCGACCCCGGCGAAGACCCGCGCGAGGCGATCGTCCGCGAACTCGACGAAGAAGCCGGCCTGACCGTCGACGGCCTCACTGAGCTCTTCGACATCCGCGACCAACACGGCTCCGGACAGCTCATCACCTTCTTCGCCGCCTCCTGGGACGGCGACGAGACCGCCCTGCCGCTCGCCGAGGGCGTCAAACTCCAGTTCTTCGCCCCCGAACACCTCGGCATCCTCACGATCCCGCCGTTCATCCGCGACGGGATCCACCGCCATCTCGCCACCCGGCCCGCCTGAGCACCCCGCCCCGCGGAAGGGGACGGGTGGGGCCGCCCGGCGCCGGCCCCACCCGAAGGGACACCCGTTCATGAAACTCACCGTCATCGGCTGCGGCTACCTCGGCGCCACCCACGCAGCCTGCATGGCCGAACTCGGCCACGAGGTCCTCGGCATGGACTGCGACAGGGACAAGGTCGCCGTCCTCAACGCCGGCAAGGCACCGTTCTTCGAACGCGAACTCGACGAGATGCTGACCCGGCACACCACGACCGGCCGCCTGCGGTTCACCGCCTCCTACGCCGAGGCCGCCGCCTTCGGCGACCTGCACTTCATCGGGGTCGGCACCCCGCAGCAGCCCGGCGAGATGGCCTACGACCTCACCCACCTCTTCACCGCCGTCCGTCAGCTCGCTCCCCGCCTGACGAGCCCGGCTGTGGTCGCGGTCAAGTCCACCGTCCCGGTCGGCACCGCCCTCCGTGTCCGCGACCTCCTGCACGAGTACGCGCCCGTCGGAGACGCCGTCGAGGTCGCGTGGAACCCGGAGTTCCTGCGCGAGTCGTTCGCCGTCGAGGACACCCTCCGCCCCGACCGCCTGGTCCTCGGCTTCGGCACCGAGGACTCCTGGGCCGAGGCGATGCTGCGTCAGTGCTTCGAGAAGATCATCGAGTCCGGGACACCGACGATCATTACGGACTGGCCGACCGCCGAACTCGCGAAGGCCTCCGCGAACGCCTTCCTCGCCACGAAAATTTCGTTCATCAACGCGATGGCCGAGGTCTGCGAGGCCTCCGGCGCCGATGTCGGTCAGCTCGCCGACATCCTCGGCCACGACGTCCGCATCGGCCGGAGCGGTATGCGGCCCGGTCTCGGCTTCGGCGGCGGCTGCCTGCCCAAGGACATCCGCGGCTTCATGGCCTGCGCCGGCGAACTCGGCGTCGACCAGGCCCTGACGATCCTCCGCGAAGTCGACGCGATCAACAACCGGCGCCGCGAGCGCATGGTCGACCTCGCCCGCGAACAACTGGACGGCAACGTCGGCGGCAAGCGGATCACCGTCTGGGGCGCCGCCTTCAAGCCCGGGACCGACGACATCCGCGACTCGCCCGCCCTGGCCGTAGCCGGGCGTCTGCACGAACTCGGTGCTGCGGTCACCGTCACCGACCCTCAAGCCCTCGACAACGCGCGCAAGCTCCACCCCGAACTCGACTACGCCGACGACCCGATCGCCGCCTGCGACAACGCCGACCTGCTGCTGCACCTGACCGAGTGGCCCCAGTTCAGCCACATCGATCCGCACCGGGTCGCCGCTCACGTCACCAGAACGAAGGTCATCGACGGCCGCGGCGGTCTTGATGCCGGCCGCTGGCGCCGTGCCGGATGGACCTACCGCGCCCTCGGCTGCCCCTGAACCAGGATCAGACAGGGGCCACCACGGACAGCTGCCCAGCACCCCTGGAAGTCCGGCCGCTGAGCGGGGGGGGGGGGGGGGGGGGGGGGGGGGGGGGGGGGGGGGGCCCGCCCCGCCCCCCCCCCCCGCCCCCCCCCCCCCCCCCCCCCGCCCCGCCGCGCCCCCCCCCCGCCCGCCCG
>NZ_JBITHE010000036.1:0-11309 GCF_044457665.1 Streptomyces sp. NPDC050535 | reverse complement strand
GGCCCGTCACCCCGGAGCTGAGGGGGGCCCCCCGGGACCGCGCCCCCGCCCCCCGGTAGGCCGGGCGGGGGGGGGGGGGGCCTTGGCGGGTCCGGCCGCCGCCAGCGGCCGGACCCGCCAAGGCACCCCGTCAGGTTCACGCGATGATCGTGTGGAAGAAGAGGACCGCGGCCGCGAACGCGGCACCGCCGGCCAGGATGCCGCTGGCCGGAGCACCGCCGGCCAGCACGGTCAGGACACCTGCGCCCAGGGCGCTGAGCACGCCCAGCAGCAGGATGATCGCGGTCCGCAGGCCGAGCAGCGGCTGCTGCGGGTTCTGGCTGTTCACCATCAACTCCCGTGGTCGGAAAAGGGAATCCCGTCCGCCGGAGCGGAGAACGGGTCGTTGATGCTGTAGCAGCCGCGCAACCATCTCCCCCCGCGTGACGTGAATCACCCACGGGTGCCGAAAAATCTTCGCCCCAGACCGGGGGGAGATCCCCAGGGCGGGCCTAAGACCGCATGCGTACGGGTTCGTTGGACCGATGAGGCTTTGGCGATGCGAGGGAGCGGATGTGCCGGATGGGATCAGGGAGGGGTTCGCTCCCGACGACGGGGTGCACGGCGACGACACGGATCACGCAGAGCTTGCCTCCGTCGAACTGCTGAGCATCGAGGCCGAGCTGACGGCAGGCACTTCCGTGGGGGAAGACACCTCAGCCCGCAGGACCCGCCTGGAAGCCGACCGGCTCCTCGTGGAGGTCTTGCGCCGCGACGGCTTCACGGGCCCCCGCTACAACAAGGCCGCCTCCGCCTGGATGAGCTACGGCTGGCGCACCATGGTCAAGTGGGCAGGCACCGGCGAGATCTTCGACCGCTCCCGTCTGGCCGGCCGGCCCGTCCCCGCCGACATGATCACCACCACCTGGAACCAGGACGACCGCCACCAGGTAGCCACCGACTCCGTCATCGGGGGCATGAACCTGTTCCGCGACCACGGCCTCATCCAGGGCAAGTGGAACCCTGACGGCGGCGCCAACCTCACCACCTACTTCGTCGGCGCCACCCTCCGCGCCTTCCGCCCCGCCTATAAGACGTGGTTCCGCGGCCGGCAGATGGGGCAAGCTGAGCTGGACAACAACCCCGGCCGCGAGACGAACGGCGAGCCCCAGCGGGAGATTCCCGACCAGCGGGCCACCGACCCCTACTACGCCGCAGCCACCCACGACGAACTCAAGCGGATCCTCCCGCACATCACCGACCCCCAGGTCCGCGAGGGCCTCGGCTGGCGGGCCCTGGGCTACACCCAGGCCGAAGCCGCCCAACGGATCGGCCTGACGGAAAAGGCCCTAGAACGCCGCATCAGCCGGACCCGCACCAGGATCCTCGACACCTACACGCGGCAGCCCGAACTCGGGGAAGGGGGAGCACGATGAACTTCTGGAACGACTCCACCATGGACAACGTCGCCGCGACCGAGGACGACGACGTCGACTTCGACGCCCTGCTCCACGCCTCCAGCCTGGGCGCCCCGCACGTCCTCGCCGAAACCGCGCCCATCCCCGCCCACGTACACCGTCGCCTGGCACAGGCGGCCGCCCGCCCGGCACAGCCGCCCGCCGACGAGCCCTCCGCAACACCGGACGACGAAGACCGCGCCGACAGCGGGGCCGGCCAAGAGCCCAGCCCAGAAAGCCAGTCGGAGCGTGCACTGCGCAGCCGCCGGATCGTCACCCTCGCAGGAGCTCCCGGGACAGGCAGGAGCACCAGCGCACTGCGCCTCCTGTACGAGATCAACGAGACGACGCCCCGCCCAGCAAGTGACTGGTGCACGGACGTGATCCTCGGCGACCGGTACCTCGCTATTGCACTCACCGTGTGCCACGAACTCCCTTATGGCGCCATCCACGAGGCAGCGCAGGCGCTTCACACCGCAGTGCAAGACCGGGAACGGATGACGCACCAGATCCAGCCGACTGCGTCCCGGCTCCCTGCGCCGCCCAGGAGCGAGCAGCTGCGATCCGGCCCTGAGAGCGCCTCGCGAAGTACTCCGGATACGTACCCACACACGTCGCTCCTGCGGACAGCGCGCCTGACGGAACTCCTCACCCCGCCACCCCCCACCCCGGCTGCCGGGTGGTGGCAACTCAGGACGGCTCTTCGACGCAGCGCCGCAGCGAGGGCTGCCGACCTGCTCGCTCTGACCGGCACAGGGGAACGCATCAGGCAATCCGCCATGCCCCCGCGCTCCCGCACGGCCACAGCTTTCACTCCTGCGCTCTTCGCCCCAGATACCCAACTGACCTTCACCTGCCGCCTTCAAGCAACCCGCTCCCCACTCCTGGTGATGCCCGCGCCGCTTGGCCAGGGCACACCGGAGCCGGGCACAAGTTGGCTCCTCAGCTCGGTCGACGGGGTGAGGATGCACTACACACACGGCAACTGGCCTGATCCCCGAGCGCACGACACCGGACCATTCCATACGCTCACCGGACTGGCAGCGCTATTCACCCACTGCTGCGACACGGGGCACAGCAACGCGGTGCAGACCGGACGCAACCGTGTGCTCCACGAGCCGCACAACTTCCTGCCGTCGTGGCACCTGTTCACCACAGGAGCGCAGCGCACCTTCGGAAGGCCCCGCTCGCCTGCCTCAACAGGCGGCATCAGGAGGACGACGGCGCAGCAGGCACAGGACACCAGCAGCGCAACGCACCATCACGCTTCACGCATGTGGACCGAGACGACGCCGGGGTGCACGATCCAGCACGCCTACCTGAGCATGCGCGTACACCACACTGAGGCGGATCACGGATATGCCCTTCCCGCCCGCTTCACCTACCGCACCTCTGACCCCTACGCAGTCGAGGCAGTCTTCTACGAGAACCAGCCCGAAGAAACAGCGTGGACGTTCGCGCGCGAGCTGCTCCTCGAAGGACTCGACCACAGTGCAGGGGAGGGCGATGTCATTGTGTGGCCCAGCCCAGAGCAAAACCCACACGATCAACGCACCTTCATCCGCTTGCGCTCCCCAGAAGGAACAGCGCTGCTGTCCACCTCGCGCGCCCAACTCAAGCAGTACCTGGACGCCACGCAACACCTCGTTGCCTGCGGAGCGGAACATCGTCAGCTCGACGGCTCACTGGATTCCTTCGAAAGCGCATTGGGACAACTCACCAGCCCAGTCTTCAACGATCAGCCGCCCAGTCAGCAACCGCATGGCCAGGCCACGCCACCCAAGGGCTTGAAAGCCTGGGAAGTTCGATGACATTCGCCGACCCACAAGAAGTCTCCAACTACGGATACGCACAGTAGCGGCGGTGCGGCGTGAGCCCACGGCGTGACTATCGACGACTTCAACTCTTATTTGGAGCGGGGTAGGTGCGGCGGTGGCTTGCCACGCACCCCCGTGTCGCGCAGCGGCCTGAACAGCAGCGGCGAGGCTCCGCTGCTGCCTGTGACGTAGACGTTGGTGCAGCTCGGCGAGGCGCATACACCGCCGGGGGACGCACGCAGTCCCACATGAGGACGGCCATGGCCATGCAGGAGGAGGCCCAGCTTTCAGGATCGGCTGGTGACGAGATCGTCCAAGGTCAACTTGACGCGTCGGCGGTTGGGGTCGAAGCCGAACATGACGGTGGGCCGGTTGAGAGGATCGGACTTGGAGTAATAGCGGAACTGCAGGATCTGTCCGCACATCGGCCGGACATCTGACATCAGCCCGTCCTGGCAGGTGGCCAGAACCGTGATGCCGTGTTCCTGAGCGGCGTCCCGCAGGGCGGCAATGACTTCACGGCGGTGCTCCGCACCGAGTGAGTCGCCCAACTCGTCGAGGATGAGGACGCGGCCGCGGGCATCGGGCGCCGCCAGCAGAGCGGCGAGTACGAGGTGGATGGAGAAGAGCTTCTCCTGGGCGGTGTTGGTGGGTGCGTCATAGGGCAGCAGAGGACCGCTGGGGTTGCGTCTCCACCGAGGGACGACCTGGCAGATCCACTGGCCTTCGGCGGTATCCGGCGGGGTGATGTCGTAGGTCAAGTCGGCACCGTACCCGCGGTCTTTTTCATCGAGGCGGTTGAGGGTTTTGCTGATGAGGCCCAGAGTGCTTTGCACCCGCTCCTGGATGGATTCCTGGGTCTCGGCGAGGGCATGGCGGGACTCTTCGACGATGCCTTCGAGATAAGTACGCTCGTCCTCCCGCTTGCGGCGGGTGATGTCCACTTGCTCCCGAGCGCCGTTGTCCCGCTCGGCGTTGTCATCCAGCCAGGTCTTCAGCGCGGCCAGAGAGGCGCGGAAAACCTGCCCGTGGGAGTCGGTGGTGTTCGCTTCGTGGTGGTGCAGGGCGTTGGCCAGCTCCGGTGTGGCCACTCCGGTGGTCTTGGTGTCCGAGGCGAGTCCGGTGAGTGCGGCCGCGAGCCGCGCCCGGCCTTCGCCTTCCAGGACCGTGCTGCTTCTGCACTCAGCCTGGCGGGCGGCATCGCGCGGTGTGACGGACCGCGTGGTGGTTTCGTCCGACGGCCCGGCGTCTGGATCGTCGTCGGGCAGTGTGCTCCAGTTGAGCTCCTCGAGGGCTTCCTCAACGGAGCCTGCCCAGGCGATGCGTGCCCGGTCGGCGGCCCAGCCAGCCTGCAACTCGTGCAGTCTGTCCTTCCTCCGCAGGGCCTCCGCGGCGCGCTTCTTGAGCCTTTGCACGGTGTCGGCGAGTGTGTCGGCGCGCTCCTTGGCGGTGGCGAACGCGTCCCGCGCGCGATGGGCGGTGAGCACGGCACTCTCGGCAACTGTGCGCAGTTCAGGGAGGGCGGCCAGGTGCCCGGCGAGGGCCGCTTCCAGCTCGCCGACCCTGGGGCCGAGGCGCTCCGCGAGCTCGTGCGCCTGCGCTCGCTCGATGTCGAGCCGCAGCTCAGCGATCCGACGACGCTGAAGGTCAGAGACGCCCGTGAGTCTCATGCACTGGGATTCCGCGTCGCGCAGTCGGCGCTGCAGATGGGCACAGATGTCCTCCTCGCCCGCGATCGGCTGTTCAAAGCCGCCGACGATGTGTACGCCCAGGCCGGGCATGGACGCGTGGGGCGGATTGTCCACCTCGGTTGTGCTGGCCAGAGCCTGCAGAAAGGGCACCGCGAGGGAATCGGTATCGAGGATGCCCTCAGGCAGTACCTGCGTGCCGGGGGGCAGCAGGGCGGGAACCGCCGCCGGTGGGGAAGCAGGGCCGGTGACGAGGATCGCCCCGGGCAAAGTGCTCACCGCCGCCATCGCCTCCGCCAGGACGCCGGGCGCGATGCAGACGGCGTCCTGCCAGGGAGCCAGACGGGCTTCCCACAGATGCCGGGCGTCCGCACGGACACGGGTGGCTGCCATCAGCCCCACAGCCTGCATTTCCATGGCATGCAGCAGCTGCAAGACGGCTGCTGCCGCACCGGTTCGGCCCTCGCGAGCATCGGCGAGCTCCTGACCGAGCCTTTTGACACCGTCCCCGGCCAGAAGCAGCTCCGCACCCACGACTATCTGCTCAGACTCCTGGCTTCGTACAAGCCCAGCGAGTTCTTCAGGCGATGGCCCGACATAGTCCTCCGCGCAATCCACCGCGCGCCGGTACTCGCCTTGGGTGCGCTCCAGATCGCCTCGGAGCCTTCCTTCCTCCCGGTTCGCGTCGGCCAAGTCCTCCTCGGCCACTGTCTTGAGCTGCACTGCCTCACCGGCAATCCGCCGCAGGTGACTGGTGTTCCGCGCCTCACCGAGCGCCCTCTGCGCCTCCTCGCGTTCCCGCGCCAGCACATCCATCTCGGCCTCTGCAACGGCAAGATGAGCGGTGATCCGCCGATCCCGGACGAGCGCATCGAGCGCAGCCCGCGCGCGTGAAGCGTGCCAGAAGCCATACGCCCGGGCGGTTTCCAACCGGGCCCGGGCCCGGGTCCCGACAGAAGCGAGGATTGCTTCCTCAGCGCGGTACGAGACATCCCCCCGGCTAATCATGTCGGCCAGGTCCGCCTGCGTCCTGGCCAGGTCCTTGCGGGCCTGAACGTCATTGGAGAGCATGCCGGCCTTGCCGGTGAGGGAGAGGAGTGCGTCGCCGATCTGCACGGGGGTGAACGTGCCGGCGTCGAGCTTGAGCAGCGACGGACGCGACCTAATGCCTCCACGGGTTGCGATGTAGGCAAGCAAGCGCGGAGCGCGGCCGTAGAGGGCCTCGGCGTATTCCGTAGCGCCCAGTGGTCTGCCGCCGAGCCCACGGAAGAAGTCCGGCGCCTGCTGGTGCCGTTCGCGGTCATCGCCGTCCAGGAGCAGGTGGACACCTGCTTTGTGGCGCACCTCAATGTGCTGCGGTTTGGCCGATATCTGCAGCCACACGGTGTGGGCTGTGCCCTGCGGATCGTCCGGCTCGGCGAAGACCCCCACCACGTAGCCGACGTGAGCCGGCCCGTGCCGTTCCGGGGCCACACCGGCAGTCACGGGTTCGAACAGCAGCTTCGGCGCGTGCACTGACCCGCCCCCCACCATGCGCCACTCGGGATCCCCGAGGAGGAGAGCGAGGGCGGCGAGGAAGCTGGTCTTGCCGGACTCGTTGGAGTCCTTTGGCCCGCGTCCCGTCACCGCGACAAAAGCACCGGGGATGATTGCCACGGGATGGGCGGTCAGCCGGGCAATGTCGAAGGTCTGCACGGCGATGAGCTGCCGGATGCCGATCACTCCACGCTTGCCGCGCGCCAACCCACTGGCCTGCTCCGTCACGGGCGGTCCGTCCCTGCCGGGTTGTCAACGAGGCTGTCAGGGTGGGGGAGAGGACCAGTAAGTCCGCGGCGACGCCGAATGGCGGCGGCCAGGTGCCCATCCGGGCGGCCGACGAGGATCAGGTCTTCCCAGAGCATGCTGCTGCGGTGCTCGGTGAGGCGGTCGAGCGCCGGGCCGGGAATGTAGCGGCCCGTGGTGCTCTCCGCGACCATGCCCGCGGCCCGCAGCCCGCGCAGCGCGGCGCTCATGACAACCTTGGAGATCTTTCGGTTGGACGCCAACGTGGCGAGGGTGACCGCATGAGGCTCGCCCGTCCAACGGCTGTGCCGATGGCGGCCCTGAGCCCGGGGGATCGCCACCGTGTGCAGGAGAACCAGAGCCAGCACCGCCCGTTCCGCATCGCTGAGCGTGCCGGTCCTTTCCTGCACCAAGGCATCGGCGACGGGATCGGTGAACCCAGTGATCCAGTTGCCGTCCGGGTTCTGCAACAGGTGCCGACCGCACGGCAGCAGAAAACGTTCGGCCAGTGAGCGCATGGCCGGATCCGTCAGCACCGGCAGGCTGCCCCGCGGCAGCGGCCGACGGGACGTCTCCAAGGCAGCCATCGCCGACCGGATCACGTAATGGCCGGATACCTCGGGCGCCTGACTGAAGTCGCCCGACACCGCGTGAACAGACTCCCGCCGCTTCACCGGAGGCTGCCCATGATCTGATGCGCCCTCATCGAGGACAGGCAGCAGATGATGCCCACGACGAAGGCCCTCCACCACCGCCTGGGGCAGCGCCGCCACGGCCGGCCCAAGAAGCAGCTCGGGCCCGTCGGCGGCAATCAAATGGGCATCAGGCAGCGCCCGGTCCAGTGCCCGCTCGACGGAGTCGGGGTCTGCACCCAGCCCCGAGCAGAGCGACAGGATGCCAGCCCGCCTGAAACGACGCCCCGGGAACGGTGCTTGCCCAGGCTCGGACCAGGCTGCGCGCAGGCACGCTGCCCACACAAGAGTGGGTACCGGTGGCAGCCCAAGCCGCCACGACGGAACCGCCAGACCGGTGGCCGGAGCTGTCTCGCCATCCCAGCCGAGCACCACCACGTCCGCGCTCTCCGCCGCGCCAACGACACGGAGCACACGGCGCCCTGTCCGGGCGGCCGCGGCCGCCGCTGCAGCCAGCACGGGCTCCGGCACCGCAGCCGACGTCACACGGCAGGCCCGCAACCGGCCCAGAAACAGCGCGGCCTGGAAAGCGGTCTCTCCACCGGATGAGTCGGAGGCGTTCTCAGTGCTCATCCACGCTCCGTTCCGTAAAACCGTCGGCAACGTCGCGGCGCAGACGCAAGGGATGCAGGTACGTGACCGAGGCATCCGCGTCGGCCAGCAAGGCATCCTCGACCACGACCGCATACGGCTCGCCAGGATCGTCACCGAGCGCCAGCACATCGGTGACGATCGCCGCTGCCGCAGGCCAGCCCGCCTCATACAGAGCCTGGGTGAGGTCGACCTCATCGGCGTCACCCAGGAACTCATCAGCCAGCAGCCGACGGCGCTCCTGCTGGCGCTCATGCGCCTCCTCGGCCCGCTGCAGCGCATCGTCGTCGCTGTCGTCCACGTCGCGGTCGGGCACCAGCGGCCGCACACGAACACGCGAGCGGGGAGCGAAGCCCTCCACTGTCTCCACAAGCACGGAGGGCTCGATCCACACGGCAGGCATGTCGGCGACGAGTGCCGCACCGACTTGCGACAGCAGAGCGATGGCGCCCTTGACGGCCGCGTCGGTGTACTCAGCGACGGTCAGGACATCGAAGTTCAGGCTGCCACCGCCCTGCTCCAACACCTTGTCTGCCGCGGCCATGACCTGCTGACGGTAGAACTGCTCTGCCTCAATCAGCGCCGTAGCGGCCTCCTCGAGCGCCCAATCGCCGCTGAACCGGTTGGTGACCAGCTTGTTCAGATCGGCGACCTGCCGCGTAAATCCCTGGTGATCGTGCTGGCGTTGGGACTCCATAAGCTCGCCCGGTGTTCCGGTGGCTACCTGCCGCTGCAGGTCCAAGGCGAACACACGCAGGGCGTTGCGGCACGACACCAAGTAGTCCAAAGCAGCGCCAGGATCGGGAGTGCTGCGGTCGAACACGGCCCTCGCCCGGTCCAGCAACAGGATCAACTCGTCGACCCCACCATGCTCCGCCAGCCGCTCGGCCGCCAGCGCTCCCGCCAGCCCGGCCGGCCGCACCACATACCGGTCCTGGTGAGCCTTGAGGAGGTAGGGCTCAAGAAACCCCAGCCGCGTCAACACGGCCAGCCGCCGATCGATCAACTCCAGAGACCAGCCCTGCGCATTGCCCGTCAGCGCTTCCAGGACCTGAGCCCTGGTCAGGCCATGCGGCCCGGCATACTCCGCGAACACATTGAGGATTGCGATCGCAACCCGGGCCACCTCCGGGTGCTGGGCCACCGCGCCGGCATCCTCGGCCACAGGAGCCATGAACGCCCGCCAGTTGGCCAGCCGGACAGACGCCGCAAGATCCTCCCGCTCACCGTCCCCGAACGCCTGCTGCTCACCCATCGGCCGGCACCGTGCTCAAGAGCCCCGTCAGCCGCGGCAGAACCTTCTTGTGCAGCGGCTCCTGTTCGCATGACTCACCCGTGCCCGCGATCTCCGCCGCGAGTGCCCGCAACTCCACCGGCCCCTCGGCCGCCATCTTCGCCGCCAGCACCCGGGCCTTCGGATACGCCTCAGGCTTCTGATACCGGTAAGGGCCCGCACGCCACAACTCCGCCTCCATCCCCACCGCGTGCACCCTCCGGCCGAGCCGCCGGGACAGGTCATCGACAATGGCGATCCCAGCCGCATCCAGATCACCCCAGATGGCCAGACGCGCAGGCCGCAACCACTCCAGCAGGGCGACCAGCTTGTTCGCGACGTAACCATGCCCCCAGATACACAGCCACTGCGAGGTGATCTCCGGAATCGCACACACGCGCTCGAACGTGTCGGAGTTCTCGACCAAAAAAACCCCGCGCGCCCCGTACTCGACCTCTCCAACCAGCCGCAGAGCGCCAGCAGGCAAGGCGATCCACGGATTGGCCACTGAGGCATCGGCGGCCACCGTCCCCACCCGCCACCGCAGAGGCCCTCGGACACGGATGTCCACGTCGGCCTCGTCGAGGGCAACGTCGAAACTCATGCCGATCAGATTCTCGAAGGCCGCCTGCCGTGCAGGAGTCCACATCTTCGACCCGCTCAGAGCGAGACCCGCCAACTCCTTCGCGGTCATACGCTCTCCATCCCGCTGACTGGGCCACCACTCAGCGGCCGCCCGCAGCGCCGCCTCGTAGGCAGTCCAAGCCTCAGTTCCCACGGCACTGCCCTCGGGCACACGCAACGCAGAACCCGCCGGACAGGAATCCAGCAGCGCCCGCTCCTGCTCCAGTTCTGCCACCGGCTCCACCAGAGCGAGCAATTCCTTGCGCACATCATCGGGATCCCGCCAACCGCGCAGCTCCTGCAGCAGCTCATCCGCCTGCAGCGCCCAGGAATGCGACAGCCGCCACTCCAGCGGACCCACAACCTCCAGATCCTCATCGACCGCGCAGCGCAGAACGACACCCCCGGAACGCACCAGCGACATCGCTGCATCCCACGCCCCGCTCCCGAATCTGGACTCCACCGTTGCCCAGTTCCGCCGCTTCGCCGACAGAGCCCAGATCAGGTCCCGGCTTCCCATATGCTCCGGCGGCTGGTAGGCGAGCCGCGTGGTCGCAGTGACCAGGTCAACTTCAGTGATGCGTAAGAGTCCCTGGCGATTGCGTGGCGCGCGGTTGCTGCCCTGACGCCGTACAGGGACCGACAGTGCATGCATGCCCTCCGGAGTCCCGGCCACGGAGACACGAATACGCCCCTCAGCCTCACCGAATAAAAGTGCCACCGAACCGGCCACTCCATCGCTCACGCGTTCCCCCCAACTGCTTTGAACCACCAGCGTCTTACCGCGTCACCCTGCCGAGGAGAATATGCAGAAACCGACATTGTCCTCACAAGCATCAGCAAACTGGCTGGAGATCAACCTCCTCGTGCAGTCATCGAGATGGCGTTGCTGATGCCGAGGGCAGCCGCCTTATCGGGCGCGCGTGTCAGCCAGCCGGCAGTGGGTTCGGGTACCACCTCATACAAGATCTTTACGAAGCTCGTCCGCGTCCCCAGTACACACATCGAAGGCGACGCCACCCCAACTTCTTTGCAACTGAACTCATTGACATCGCCCAGATCCTCTCAGAAGGCATGATGCGGAGATCCGGATTCGTGCGAAGTTCTCCACCAAGGAAGCACCTCGCACCCAAGACGGAACCCCTACTTGTAGCCAGCTGACCCGCAACGCGGGTCTACAGCTGGAGGCGGAGCCGGAAGCTGACGGGCAGGAGAGCGAAGCGACCTGCCCGTCCTCAAAGAGCCTGCGCAGCAGGCTCTTTGAGGACTTTGCGTCCTGCAGCGAAGCGGAAGGACGCTGCCCGGCGAAGCCGGGCTTCGATCCGCAACGCGGATCGTCAACAGCCGCGCGAAGCGCGGCTGTTCGCTGGGAGGGTGCGCAGCACCCTCTTACCCGCTCCGCGGGG